>DWXE01000021.1 GCA_019119355.1 Candidatus Eisenbergiella merdigallinarum | reverse complement strand
GGAGCTATGGGAAGAATGCTGCGCATTCTTCCCATAGCATTAAAGAGAAAGCCAGCGCCTTGAGGCGCGGCCAAGTAGAGCGGGCTTAGAGCCCGCGTCCCGAGCCACCCGTTTTACGGGTGGCGGCGACTTTGCTTTTCATAAATTTCCCCCTTTTTGGACAGAATGATTCAACCTGTGAAAATAAGTACCACAAAACAGCAGAAGTATAGACACATATATTTCATTTTACTATAATGATTTCCAACAGAAAGAAACTATATGAAGAAAAATTATACAAATTATATAAAAAGAGGAAATAAAGTGCAGAGCGTTATTTTGAAGTTCAGGGAGTATCTCCCACAGGCCAGTGGGACGGAAAAGGGCGTCATTCAATATTTGCTGGCGCATCCGGAGGAAGTGGCGGCCATGAGTATCCGGGAGTTTTCCGCCAGGGCCTTCGCTTCGGCATCGACCATCACCAGATTGTGCCATAAAATCGGATTTTCTCAATATCGGCAGTTTCAAAAGGCGCTGATGTATGAAAACGCGCTGAGAAAAGAGACGATCAACGCGCAGAACTGCGAGATTCAAAAGGATGACAGCCTGGAGCTGTTGGTGGATAAAATCATCTACAAGAGCATCCTTTCCCTTGAGGATACCAAGAGCCTGATCGATACGGCCGTTTTGGATCAGAGCGTGGATCTGCTGCTGCGTGCGCAAAAAATCGCTTTTTTTGGCGTCGGTGCATCCCTTCTGGTAGGGAAAGACGCATATCTGAAGTTTTTAAGGATCAACAAACCCTGCCTGGCGAGCGAAGATCTCCATTCACAGCTGGTACAGGCGAAAAATATGACGGGCGATGACGTGGGCGTCGTCATCAGCTATTCGGGAATCACGTCGGAGATGGTGGAATGCGCGCAGATCATGAAAAGCGCTAATGTGCCGGTCATCTCGATCACATGTTTCCGCGAGTCTCCGCTGTCGAAGCTGGCGGACTGTAATCTTTATATTTCTGCTACGGAGTTTGAGTTTCGGACGGGAAAGCTCAGTTCCAGAATTTCACAGCTGGCGGTAATCGACATGCTCTACGTGGCCTATGTGCAGAGGGATTATGACGCCTGTATGGGGTCTTTGAAAAGGACTTTCATCTCCAAAACCGGCAGGGAATTTTAACGAAAGGAATGAAGAGGGGAATGACGGATCTGGGAAAGCTGATAACGGAAAAGCGGAACGAATCTACCATGAATCTGGATGAGATGACACCGTACGAAATTATCAGGATTATGAACCGGGAAGATCAGAAAGTGGTGGAAGCGGTGAGGAACGCTTTGCCTCAGATCGAGCAGGCTGTTTTGTGGACGTCGGAAAGCCTGCGGAAAGGAGGGAGGATCATATACATAGGAGCAGGGACGAGCGGTCGTCTCGGCGTGTTGGACGCAGTGGAATGCCCGCCCACCTTTGGCGTTTCCTACGATATGGTGATCGGATTGATCGCCGGAGGGCCGGAGGCCTTTGTGAAGGCAAAGGAAGGGGCGGAAGACGATCCGGAATTGGGAAAGGAGGATTTGAAGCATGTAGGGCTGAATGAAAGGGACACGGTGATCGGACTGGCTGCCAGCGGCCGGACGCCATATGTGATCGGCGCTTTGAAGTATGCCGGAGAAACGGGCTGCCGTCGGATCTGCATCGTGAACAACGTGGATACGGAGCTGGCTAAGGAAGCTGACTGCGCGATCGAACTGATCACGGGGCCGGAAGTGCTGACCGGTTCCACCCGTCTGAAGGCGGGAACTGCGGAAAAGATGGTATTGAACATGATCTCCACGGTCAGCATGGTTGCAATCGGGAAAGTATACGAAAACCTGATGGTCGATGTGAGACAGACGAATGAGAAGCTGGTGACGAGGGCGGAAAACATCGTGATGGATGCCGTCGGCTGCCGGCGGGAGGAAGCCAGGGAAGCGCTGCAGGAGGCCGGTGGGGAAACCAAGATCGCGATTACCAAAATGCTTTTGGGATGCGGGACGGAGGAGGCCCAGAGACGTCTGAAGCTGGCAGGAGGCCGGATCAAGGCGGCGATAGGGACTGCGGTGCAGCCGGTCTGAAAAAGCAAAAGAGAAAACAAGGAGGTATTTCATGAAAAGAAAAACATTGCGTAACATTTTGACAACGACGTTGCTGATGGCCATGGTTATCAGCGGATGCGGCAGTCAGCAGTCGGCTGAGGCTCCGGCTTCCCAGGATGACGCCGCGCGGGAGGTGCAGAGCGTTGCTTCTGAGGAGGCGCAGGGCCAAGAACAGGCTGCTTCGGGGGAGAAGGACGTGGTGACGGCCCTTTTGCCTCCCGTTTCCGGGACCTATCAGGATAAGCTCAACGCATGGGTGGAGGAATTCAATGCGGAAAATCAGAACATCGAAATCCAGGTGACGACGGCGAGCTGGGAAGATATGACGCAGAAGCTGGATGTTCAGGTGAATGCGGGGTCCCCTCCGGATATCGCCTTTATCGGATACGATGGCATTACAAAATATCTGGATTCGGGAATGCTGGTGGATATCGGAGATTATCTGGACGAGTCCCAGCTCGGCGATTTCGACGAGAACGTTCTGAATTATTTCAGGAACGGGGACGGTCTCTACGGTTTGCCCGCCTACTGCGAGGTGCAGTGCATCGGAGGAAACCGTCAGTTTCTGGAGGATGCGGGGATTGACTGGCAATCCGTACAGCAAAACGGATGGACTTATGACGAGTTCCGGGAAGCCATTCAAAAGGGCGTGGTGATGGACGGCGATACGGTAAAGACTTATGGATTCGTGTTCGCGTGTTCCGGCGTAACCGCGAAGGACTATTTCAGCATTTTCGTCAAGAATGCGGGGATGCCTGCCGCCTTCGATGAGGATTTGAAATACGCATATACCAGCACAAAGATGCTGGATTTTCTCACCGATCTGAGAGCGCTGATTGACGACGGCTCCATGCCGAAAGAACTGAGCGCCATCGATGCGGGAAAACGCTGGAACATGATGTTGACCGGCCAGACCATGATTACCGGAAAAGGGCTTTCTTCCTTTGAAAAATCGGCGGCGGATAACAACGCCCTTCTGGAGAGCGGCGATCCCAATGCGGTGGAAGACAGCATCGAGTTGGATTATATCGTGCTTCCCGTCCCTGTTTTTGACGGCGGAGAGCAGAACGCATACGGCGCGGTGGACGGCTATATCTGTCTGACCGGGGAGAAGGATCCGGATGAAACGCATCTGAAAAATGTGGCCAGCGTGGCGTACTATCTCGCCAGCGGCGCGAGAGCGGCGGAAACCTGCCAGGAGCTTTATTTAAAGCCGGTGTGCGAGAGCGGAAGAACCGCGTATGAAGAACTCACTCCCATCGAAAACAAGAACGAAGACAATACGAAAGCGGTGGAGCTGCTGACGGAACAGATCGCGCCCGCCAGATCCGACATTCCCGCGGATTTGGGCGCTGAGGCGATTCAGATCGAAGACGAGGTAATCGTTCCCAAATTCCAGGGCCTGTTGGCCGGGGAAGTGAGCCCTGAAGACATGTATCAGGCCATTGTGGACGCCGCGTACGACGCATTCGGAGAAGAGGGCTGCGTACAGGATTGATATGAGAGCCGGGAGAAGACGGGCGGAAGATCCGCCTGCCTTCCGGCCCGGTCCGGCGATTACAGAATCGGAAACGGAGGAACCGAGAGTGAGGAAAATCAGGAAAGATGAGATATGGGCGTATGTGTTTATCATGGTCCCTCTATGTACCTTTACGATCTTTACGCTTTATCCGGTGGTCAGCGCTGCCGTTACCAGTTTTCAGGAATATAAGCCCATGGGATCGACCTGGGTAGGGCTGGAAAATTTTAAAAATACGTTGACAAACGATCTCTTTTACAAGGCGCTGAAGAATACGTTTGTCTATTCCATCGTCACCGTGCCGCTTTCCATGTTTTTGTCGTTTTCCATTTCCATCATGATTCTGCCTTTCAAAAAAAGGATACAGTCGCTGTTTAAAGCCTGTTATTATCTGCCTTCCATCGCTTCGGGCGTAGCCCTGTCCTTTGTCTGGAAATGGATCTATGATCCGCTCCCGTCCGGCCTGCTCAACAGCGTGCTCAGGGTATTCGGGATTGAAAACCAGAACTGGCTGGGGAGCGGGAAAACCGCCATGGCATCGCTGATCATCATGGCTGTATTCGCGGGTCTGGGGCAGAACATCATCATCTATATCGCGGCGCTTCTGGGGGTGGACGCCACTTATTATGAGGCGGCGGATATCGACGGCGCCGGGTTTTTTCAGAAAGTCAGGTATATCGTATGGCCTATGGTGAAACCCACCACGGTATTTTTGGCGATCACGGGAATCATCAATGGCTTCCAGTCTTTCCAGAACGCTTATCTGATGACAGGAGGCGGCCCGGATAACGAAACGACAATGGCTGGCCTTCTGATTTTCAACAGGGCATTTAAATATTTCGAATATGGGGAGGCATGCGCGCAGGCGCTGCTTCTGGCAGCAATCATCGCGGTCCTGGCCATATTCCAGTTCAGGCTGAACTCCGCGGATGTGGAATATTAAAAGACGGATAGGAGGATTGGAATGGGACTGTTCAGAAAATATCATGGGAAGCAGAAATATAAGGGAATTCTGAGAAACTGCATAATCGGGATCGTCCTTCTGGCGATCGCCGTGGTCACTCTCTTTCCCATTTACTATATGATCATATCTTCGTTTGGAGCGCCTACGGAAGCGGGCGGGGCGAGCTATTCGCTTTTCCCCAGAACATTTACCCTGGCATCCTATCGATTTTTCTTCGACTACAGCATTTATTCCGTCCGCTGGATTTTGAACTCCCTGATCGTCGCATCCAGCGTGACCGTCTGCAACGTGATTTTCGCCAGTCTGGCGGGATACGCGTTTGCGAAGCTGCGCTTTCCGGGATGCAATTTTTTCTTCTTCATGCTTCTGGTGGCGATGATGATTCCGTACCAGGTGACGCAGGTCCCTCTGTATATCCTGATGGCCAATACGCTGCATCTGCAGGACACCTATGTTGCCCTGATCGCTCCTACGCTGGTGACCTGCTATAACGTCTTTCTGGCGAAGCAGTTTTTCACTTCCCTTCCTACGTCCATCATCGAGTCGGCCAAAATCGAGGGCTGTAGCCAGCCGGGAATCGTGATGAAAATCGTGATGCCCCTGTCCAAAACCATCCTGTCGGTCATGGCCATCACCACGTTCCTCGGAGAATGGAATACCTTTTTCTGGCCCTTCCTCATCTGCAATACGGAAAAAATGCAGACCATTCAGGTCGGCCTGAAGAACTTTTCGTTCGCCAATACGACCTATTTCGCGCCCATGATGGCGGGGGCGACCGTATCCGCGCTGCCCATGTTCATCCTGTTCTTCGCCCTGCAGAAATACTTCCTGGAGGGCGTGACAGTCGGAGCGGTGAAGGGCTGACCGGAGCGGGGAGACTGACATATGGAAGAAAAGGGACAATATCTGATCGGAATGGACGGAGGGGGAACGAAGACGTCCGTCGTCGTGAAATGGGCGGACGGCAGGGAGGAAGAATTCCTTTCCGGACCCTTTAATATAAACGGACAGGAAAAGGAGGAAACGGCGCGCACGCTGGAAGAAATCGCCGCCTCGCTGAAAAAGAGGGGCTGCGCCATAAGCCTATGCCAGGGGATCGGAGTCGGATGCGCGGGGATCAGCAATCCGGAGTCGGAAAGCTTTCTGCATAAAAAACTTTCCGAATTGGGATTTTCCTGCAGGCTGGATTTTTTCGGGGATCAGGAGAGCGCGCTGGCATCCGCA
This sequence comes from Candidatus Eisenbergiella merdigallinarum, assembly GCA_019119355.1. Classification (GTDB taxonomy): domain Bacteria; phylum Bacillota; class Clostridia; order Lachnospirales; family Lachnospiraceae; genus Gallintestinimicrobium; species Gallintestinimicrobium merdigallinarum. The sequence continues at coordinate 29,169 of DWXE01000021.1, read as the reverse complement.
TTTCCGGACGGCTGCGGGATGATTCTGATCGCCGGTACCGGTTCCGTCTGCTATGGGAAAAGCGAAAGCGGGAAAACGGTTCGCGCGGGGGGATGGGGACATCTCATCGACGACGGGGGAAGCGGTTATGCCATCGCCAGGGATCTATTTCGCGCGGTGGCCAGAGCGGAGGACGGCAGAGGGGAAACCACCGTTATGAAGGACCTTCTGTGGGATGCGCTGGAGATCGATGGAATCCGGGGGATGATCCGGTATTTGTACGCTCCCGGACGGAGCAAGAAGGAAATCGCTTCTTTCGCGAAGCTGGTTGCAAAAGCGGCGGCGCTGGGCGACAGGGAAGCGCTGAAGATAGAAGCGCGGGCGGCGGATCAGCTTTGCGAACTGGCATCCTGCGTGATCTTCCGGATGGAAGGGGAAAGAAGGCTGGCTTTTTCCGGCAGCGTCCTGCAAAACAACGGCAGGATCCGGGCGCAGCTGGCGGATAAAATCCGCCGTCTCCATCCGGAAGTCAAAGTCTGTAAAACGGAAAAGAGCGCAGCACAGGGCGCGCTGGCCCTGCTGGAACGAAAGGATGAAGGGAAAAGATGAAACATTATTTGACCATCGACATCGGAGGAACCTTTATCAAGTATGGCCTTATGGGAGAGGACTGGCGTTCGCCGGAGGAAAAAACACAGGCCACGCAAAAGGATCCGCTCCTCTTTCTGGAACAGGTGAAATCCATCGTCCGGGACTACGGGAACCGGATCGAAGGGATCGCCATCTGTATGGCCGGCTTCATCGATCCCGTCACCGGCGATAATACGGATTACAGCGTTGGGGAGAATTTCCGGACTTACAATCTGAAAAAGGAGCTGGAGGATTTGACCGGGAAACGGGTCGTCGTCGAAAACGACAGCAATTGTGCGGCGCTGGGCGAGATGCTGGCCGGCGCGGCAAAAGGCTGTCGTGATTTCTGCCTCATCACCCTCGGAACAGGAATCGGGGGAGCCATCGTTATCGACGGCAGGCTTGTGAGGGGGAGACATTTCAAAGCCGGGGAAGTGGGACAGATCCGGCTTTGGGGGAATCCGGACAGCGAAGAAAACTGCGAAAGCGCCGGAGCGACCTCCGCGCTGGTCAGAAAGGTTTCCGGCATGTTGGGAAGGGAAGTGGACGGCCGCTATATCTTCGGGCATCTGGATGAGAAAGGGATCGCGGATATCTATGGGGAATGGCTGGAAAAAGTGGCCCTGACCGCAGGGAATATGGCGATGACGCTGGATCCGGAGCTTTTGCTCGTCGGCGGAGGCGTGTGTTCGCAGAAGAGGCTGATCGATGATTTGAGAGAGCGCGTTTACGGCCTGTATCCGCATCTGGAAGAGTATACCGAAATCCGTGCGTGCGAGACGGGAAACCTGGCGGGACGGATCGGAGCGCTTTCTCTTCTTTTGAAGGAGGTAAGGAAATGACGGAAGGAATTAAGATCGCCACCATAGGCGGCGGATCCAGCTATACTCCGGAGTTGATCGAAGGGTTTCTCAGGCGGTATGACAGCCTGCCGGTGAGGGAGCTGTGGCTGGTGGACGTCCCGGAAGGGCAGGCGAAGCTGGAAATCGTGGCCGGGCTGGCGAAAAGAATGGTGAAAAGAGCGGGAGTCCCCATGAGGATTATCACGACGCTGGACAGGAGGGCGGCCTTAAAGGGGGCCGATTTCGTGACCACGCAGCTTCGGGTGGGACAGCTGCAGGCCCGGATCAAAGACGAGAGGATCCCGTTGTCCCACGGGATCCTGGGGCAGGAAACCAACGGTGCGGGCGGCCTGTTCAACGGCCTGCGCACGATCCCCGTCATCATGGATATCTGCAGGGATATGCAGGAGCTGTGCCCGGACGCATGGCTGATCAATTTCACGAATCCGGTGGGAATGGTGATGGAAGGGATTCACCGTTATACCGGATTTCGAAAGATCATCGGCCTGTGCAACGTACCCATCGGGATGCACAAAGCCATCGCTTCGCTCTTAAACAGGAAGGAAGACGGGGTTTCGGTAAAATTCGGAGGTCTCAACCACATGGTTTTCGCCACGCAGGTGATCGTGGACGGACAGGATGTGACCAAAAAGGTGCTGAGGATCTGGGGGGATCAGAGCGTAAAAAATATCAAAGGCGTGGTCTGGAATCCCGATTTCATTCAGGAACTGGGCGTCCTGCCCTGCTCCTATCACCGATACTATTATATGACCCGGGAATATCTGGAAGAGGAGCTGGATCAGTACAGCAGGCACGAAGTTCGGGCTGAGTTCGTCAAAGGGGTGGAGGATAAGCTGTTCAAACTCTATCAGGATGAAACGCTCTGCGAAAAGCCGAAGCTTCTGGAAGAGAGGGGCGGCGCTTTTTACAGCGACGCGGCATGCAGCCTGATCGATTCCATCCATAACGACAGGGGAGATATTCAGGTGGTCAATACGGTAAATAACGGAGCCATCGATAACTTCGGGCCGGATGAAATTGTGGAGGTCAGCTGTAAAATTACGAAGGACGGGCCCGTCCCGATTCGGATCGGCAGCCTTCCCAGGGCGGTGGACGGCCTGGTATCCCAGATCAAGTCCTTCGAAATTGCGGGAAGCGCCGCAGCCGTCACCGGGGATCGAAAGAAAGCGCTGCTGGCGTTGATGATCAATCCGCTGGTCATGTCCCAGAAAACGGCTCAGATCGTTCTGGACGAATTGCTGGAAGCCCATAAGGACTATCTCCCTCTGTTTTTCCCGAAAATCAGAAAAATGAACGTACAGGAAGCCAGAAACCGTCGGTTATGGCAGCTTTTCCGGGAAACCGTCGAAAGGGGAGAACTGGCCTGTGAGGGAATCGAAGAAAACGCGTTTTATGAAAAACTGTTTTCGCCCGGGGAAGGGGTGATCCCCGTGGTATACGGGGAAGAAAACGGCAACGGTTTTGCATGCGGATGCAGGGACGAAATTCAGGGGAAAAATTTTCTGACGCTGGTGCTGGTAAAAGAGCGGGAGCGCGGGAAGGGGCTGGGAAGAAAGCTGACGGAAGCGCTTGAAAAGGAGTTCTGTTCGGAGTGCGAAGAGAAGGAAGCCCCTGCTGTCATGGAGATTTCCTTTTTTAACCCCGTGACGTTTTCCTGGAAAATTCCGGGGAAGGAAGCGAATCATCCCAACATGCCGGGGGTGGATATGGGATCCGAAACCATGGCGTTTCTGGAGGCTGTGGGATATGAAACCTTCGCGGTTCAGAACGCATACTATCTTTCTCTGAACGATTACGTTCCGGATGAAACGATGAATAGGAAAAAAGAGGAGTTGAGTCAGGCAGGAATCTCCTTTGAAATCTATCGGCCCGGTTGGCATACCGGAATGCAGGAACTGCTCAAAGGGCTGGGGAATCGCAGCTGGGAGCGGGAAATCCTGGCGGAACCCGATACGGATGCGGGGGGCCGTCCGATTATCGTTCCGGTACAGGGAAAACGGGTGCTGGGTTTCGCCGGCCCTGTGGAGGTGGAAAAGAGCGGGCGCGGATACTTCGCGGGGATCGGCATCGCCCCATCGTCCAGAGGGAAGGGAGTGGCGAAGGTCCTTTTTGCCGAACTGTGCGGTTGCCTGAAGGAAAAGGGAGCCCGTTTTATGACCCTTTTTACCGGGGAGAACAATCCCGCCAGAAACATCTATGAAGCGGCGGGCTTCCGGGCTGTGAAGAGCTTTGCGGATATGAGAAAAACGCCGGAATCCTGAAACAGGAAGGAGATGATCTATATGAAAAAAGCGGTGATGGCCGTAGGCGGTCATGTTGGGGATGCCGAGCTGACCTGCGGCGGTGTGCTGGCAACGCTGGCGATAAAGGGGTATGAGATCGTTACGGTAGCGCTGACCGGAGGGGAGCGGGGAAATCCGCCGCACCTTTCCGTGGACGAGTACCGGAAGCAGAAAATCGAAGAGGCGGAAAAATTCGCGGAGATTCTGGGCGGAAAAGCCATCGTCTTCCCCTATGCGGACGGGGAACTGCCGGATTCCGAAGAGGTCCGGTTTGAGCTGTGCGATCTCATCCGCCAATATAAGCCCACAGCCGTGATGACTCACTGGAAAAACAGCATGCACAAAGATCATGAGACGGCGCACAGGATCGTGAAGGACGCCTGCTTTTTCGCGGGTCTCGCGGGGCTGGAACGGAAGGATGCCGCCCATTTCGCGAAAGGGCCCTATTACGCCCAGAACTGGGAGGATGCCGACGGCTTCATTCCTTACGCCTATATGGAAGTGACCGTAGAGGGGTTTGAACTCTGGAAAAAGGCGATCGGGGAACACTGGTTCGCGGTCCACAGCAGGGATTTTAAATACAAAGAGTATTATGAACACCTGATGCGCTGCAACGGCTGTCTGGCGAGGACGGAGTATGCGGAAGCCTTCATGGTGGATCCGCATTCGCAGAAACTCTTGTTGAAAGAATTTTGAAGGGTGAGGGAAGATGGTCAGAAACGGAATAGACTGCCTGGAAAAGCAGGACGATCTGCTGCGCGGAAAAAGGCTCGGGCTCATCACATCGGTTTCCGGAGTGAATCGGAGCCTTCGCTCCACCATTGACCTGCTGCATGAAAAGTACCGGTTGACGGCGCTGTTTGCGCCGGAGCACGGCGTCCGCGGGAATGTGGAGGCGGGCGGGATCGTGGAGGACGATACGGACGGGGCCACCGGCATTCCGGTTTACAGCCTTTACCGGAAAGATTCCAAACAAATGAGAGAGGAAATGCTGGAGGGGATAGACGCCCTTGTGTATGATATTCAGGATCTGGGAGTGAGGTATTATACCTTCATTTCCACCATGTATTACGCCATGCAGGCCTGCGAAAAGACGGGGACAGAAATGATCGTTCTGGACCGGCAAAACCCTCTGGGCGGAAAAGTGGAGGGGAACCTGCTGAAAAAGGGATGGGAAAGTTTTGTCGGGATCTGGCCCGTCTGCATGCGTTACGGGCTGACGGCAGGAGAACTGGCCGGAATGATCTATGGGGAATCAGGCTGGCATTTCCCGCTTTCCGTAATCCGGGCGGAGGGGTGGCGGCACGATATGCTGTTTCCGGAGACCGGGAACCTCTGGGTCATGCCCAGCATGGGGATCCCGCGCTTCGAGACGGCGCTGGTTTATCCGGGCACCTGTCTGTTCGAAGGGACGAATCTGTCCGAGGGGAGGGGGACTACGGCTCCGTTTGAAATGATCGGCGCGCCGTACGTAAACGGAAGGGAGCTGAGCGAATTCATGAACGGACAAAAGCTGCCCGGAGTCCTCTTTCGCCCGGTTTATTTTACTCCGTACGCGTCGAAGCACAGGGGGGAATTCTGTCAGGGCGTGTTCCTCCACGTCACCGATCCCGCGGAATATCGGTCCGTGGACACCGGAGTAACCCTGCTGTTCGCGCTGCGACGGCTCTATCCGGAGGATTTCGCTTTCCTTCCTCCCGTCAGGGAAGGCGGAAGAAGCGGCATCGAACTGCTTTTGGGCGGCGAAAACTGCCTGGACGGGAGCGCGTCCCTGGAGCAGGTTCTGTCCGGATTTTACAGGGACAGCGTGGAGTTTGAGAAGAGGAAGAAACAGTACCATCTTTACGGTTAAAGGAGATCGGAAGCATGCGGACGGAATCGATGTCGCTGGAAGAAAAGATCGGCCAGATGTTCGTGGGAGGATTTCCGGGAACCGGGGTTTCCGGGGATTTCGCACGGCTGGTGCGGGAGAAAAAGCTGGGGAACGCGATCCTGTTTTCCCACAATGTGGAATCCATCGGGCAGCTGGTCGGGCTGAGCGGAGAGCTGCGCGGGCTGATCCGGAAGGAGACGGGAATTTTGCCGTTCATTTCTGCGGACGAGGAGGGGGGAATGGTGAGCCGCCTTCCGGCAGAGGCGGCCATCATGCCGTCTCCCATGGCGCAGGCGAAAGCGGGGAAGCCGGGCTGGATCCGCAGGGGGGCGTTCATCACGGGCTGTCAGTTGAAACGGTGGGGAATCAACTTCAACCTGGCGCCCGTTCTGGACCGAAATACGAACCGAAACAATCCCGTCATCGGGGTGAGAAGTTTCGGAGCGGATGCCGGGACGGTCTGTACCTGCGCGAAAGAAGCCGTTCTGGGATATCGGAAAGCCGGAATCCTGTGTTCGGGCAAGCACTTTCCAGGACACGGGGATACGGATCTGGATTCCCATCTGGCGCTGCCGGTTCTGGAAAAGAGCGAAGAAGAGCTGGAAAGCTGCGAGCTGGTGCCGTTTCGACAGATGGTGGAGGAGAAGATTCCCGCCATCACGGTGGCTCACGTGGTGGCGCCGGCCATCTCCGGGGAGCGCGTTCCCTGCACGATGTCGCGAAATGCGGTGACGGGCTATCTGCGCGAAAAGCTTCATTTTGACGGGCTGATCCTTTCGGACTGCCTGGAAATGAACGCCGTCAAATCTTATTTCGGGGTGGAGCGGGGCGCGGTGGAAGCCGTAAAGGCTGGGATCGACCTGGTGTTCGTATCCCATACGGCCGCTTTGCTGGAAAAGGCCATGGATGCCGTAAGGAGCGCCGTAACCGCCGGGGAAATTTCCCAAAGGAGAATCGATGAAGCGGTTTTCCGTATCCTACGGGCAAAGGAAAGGCTTTTGGACGAAGAACTTCGGGCATATACGCCGCAGCTTACGGAGTGGAGGGCGTTTTCCGATTCCTTTCTGAAGGAAACGCTTCGTCCGTTGCGGCCCGGGCAGGCGTGCTTTTCCCCGGGAGAACATCCGCTCTTCGTGGGGATCGCTCCTGCCCGGACCAGCGGCGCTGCCAATGAGGTGGGAGGGAGCAGGGACTTCGCCCATTTCCTGCAGGAATCCTTCGGCGGGACCGCTGTTTGCCTTTCCATGAAGCCGGATCGGGAGTCGGCGGCGCGCGCAGCAGAGCTGGCGAAGCAGGCGGATACCGTGGTGTTCGGGAGTTTCAATCAGCGCCTTTATCCGGAGCAAAATGCTCTGTTTTCCGCGCTCGCCGCGGCCGAAAAGCCCATGGCCCACATCGCCCTGGGCAATCCATGGGATCTGGACGATGACCGGATCAGCGCGTTTCGCCTTCCGCTGTATGAATATTCCGAACGCGCCCTGAACCTTTTAAAGGCATATCTTACGTCCTCTTCCGATACCGGTGTTCCGCGATCTGAATGATCTGATACAGGCCCATGGCGATGGCGCACAGGATCAGGATGGACGTGATCAGCATATCCAGCTGGAAGACCTGGCTGCCGTAGATGATCAGGTATCCCAGCCCCCGCCTGGCGGCCAGGAATTCCCCGATGATGACGCCCACCAGCGCCAGGCCGATGTTCACCTTCATGTTGCTCAGAATCGTCGGGACGCTGGCCGGGAGAACGACCTTGAAAAAGCAGTCCCTTCGATTGCCTCCCAGGGTGAGCACCAGCTTGAGCTTCTCCGGATCCACCTGCAAAAACCCGGAGTAGAGGTTGATGATGGCCCCGAAGATGGCCACCGAAATGCCGGCCACAATGATGGTGTCGATGCCGGTCCCCAGCCAGACGATGAGCAGCGGCGCCAGCGCGGATTTTGGCAGGCTGTTTAAAACCACCAGATAGGGCTCCAGAATTTCCGAAAGCCCCCGGGAGTACCACAGGAGGGTGGCGGCCGCCAGGCTGATGAAGACGACCAGCAAAAAGCTGGCCACGGTTTCCAGCAGGGTGACGCCGATGTGGACGAACAGCGATTTCTCCCGGACCATGGTGAGAAAGCAGGTGACCACCCGCACGGGGCTGGAAAAGAAGAAGCTGTCGATGAGCCCGGCGTCCGCGGCCGCTTCCCAGACCGCGAGAAAGAGGATGAGGATCACAATCCGGGCGATGCGAACGGACCGGTGATGCCTCCAGTGCCGGGCCATATAGGATCGTTGAGCGGCAGAGCCGTTCGTTTCATTGGGTTTCATCCGATAATTCCTCCCAGATCTGATTGAAATATTCCGAATACTCCGGCGCTTTCCGGGCGGCCAGAAGGGAATCGTCCGGGAGCGTGAGCCGGATGGGAAAGATCCCCTTTACCGTGGCGGGCCGCTTCGACAGGACGATGACCCGGTCGGACAGGCTGATGGCTTCCGAAAGGTCGTGGGTGATCAAAACCGCGGTCTTTCCGGCGTTTCGGATGATGCGGGCGATGTCCGCGGAGACGGTGAGCCTTGTCTGATAGTCCAGAGCGCTGAAGGGTTCATCCAGAAGCAGGATTTCGGGCTCCAGGGCCATGGTGCGGATCAGGGCCGCCCGCTGCTTCATCCCGCCGGACAGCTCCGACGGCTTTTTGGAGGCGAAGCCGGACAGGCCGTAATCCTCCAGCATTTTTTTCACCCGATCCAGGGATTCGGGCTTCATCCTGCGCTGAATCTCTAGGCCCAGCGTCACGTTCTGCCAGACCGTCCGCCATTCGAACAGGTGGTCCCGCTGCAGCATATACCCGATGCCGGGCTTTTTCCCGTCCGCCCCGTAAAAGGTGATCCCGCCGCCCTCCGGCTCCAGAAGCCCCGCGATCAGGGACAAAATGGTGGATTTTCCGCAGCCGCTGGGCCCGACGATGGCCAGAAATTCCCCCTTTTTCACGGAAAAGGAAAGATCCTGCAAAGTCCTGGTTTCTCCATTCAACGTGTGATAGGAGAAGGAAAGGTTTTCTATTTTCAAAATATCTGATTCCATTCGATTTCCTCCAAATTCCATCCTCGCCCCGGCTATAGTCATATAGTATGAAAGGGAGCGGAGTTCGTGCTGTTTTTCCCTCAAATCTGACAAAATCCTTCATGCTTTATTGCAATAAAGTGAAATTTGTGTTACGATCAGTCTTAAATCTGAAAAATTGGGAGGAATCAATATGGCGCAGCTGTGGGGAGGGCGCTTTGTCGGGGAAACGGACCGGCTGGTCTATCAGTTCAACGCTTCCATTTCCTTTGACCGGCGCCTGTTACGGCAGGATATCGAAGGCAGCATCGCACACGCGGCCATGCTCGCCAGGCAGCACATTTTGACGGACGAAGAAGCGGACAGGATCCGGCAGGGGCTTGAGGGCATTCTCGCCGATGCGGAGAGCGGGAAGCTGGCGATCACGGACGAATATGAGGACGTGCACAGTTTCGTGGAAGCCAGCCTGATCGGGAGGATCGGCGAGGCCGGAAAGAAGCTGCACACCGGAAGGAGCAGAAACGATCAGGTGGCGCTGGACATGCGCCTTTATGTCCGCGAACAGGTTCTGGAAACGGACGGCCTTCTTTTATCCCTTTTAAAGACGCTGCTGCGCCTGATGGAGGAGAACCTGGACGCCTTTATGCCCGGCTTCACCCATCTGCAGAAAGCGCAGCCGGTGACGCTGGCCCATCACCTGGGGGCCTATTTCGAAATGTTTAAGCGGGACAGGCAGCGGCTGCGGGATCTGTGCATCCGGATGAACTACTGCCCTCTGGGAAGCGGGGCCCTGGCGGGAACCACCTATCCGCTGGACCGTGAGGATACGGCGAAGGCGCTGGGCTTTTTCGGCCCCACCTTAAACAGCATGGATTCCGTTTCCGACCGGGATTACGTCATCGATTTTTTGTCGGCCCTGTCCGTGATCATGATGCACTTAAGCCGGTTTTCCGAAGAGATCATCCTGTGGAACAGCGATGAATACCGCTTCGTGGAAATCGACGATGCCTATTCCACAGGCTCATCGATCATGCCTCAGAAGAAGAATCCGGATATCGCGGAGCTGGTGCGCGGCAAGACCGGGCGGGTCTATGCGGCGCTGACCGGTCTTCTGGTGACCATGAAGGGCATTCCTCTGGCTTACAACAAGGATATGCAGGAGGATAAGGAGCTGACCTTCGACGCCATCGATACGGTGAAGGGCTGCCTGACCCTGTTCGACGGAATGCTCCGGACCATGCGCTTTTGCCGGGAACGGATGGAGCAGTCCGCGAAGCGGGGCTTTACCAACGCTACGGACGCCGCGGACTATCTGGTAAAAAAAGGAGTTCCCTTCCGGGACGCCCACGGCATGATCGGGCGGCTGGTCTTATTGTGCATCGATCAGAATAAGAGTATAGAGGAGCTGTCTCTGGAACAGCTGAAGGAAATCTGTCCCCTGTTCGAAGAGGACGTGTACGAAGCCATTTCCCTAAAGACCTGTGTGGACAACAGGATCACCCAGGGAGGGCCGGGAAGGCGGGCCATGGAAGAGGCGATCCGCTTCAACCGGGAAGAGCTGGAGAAGGACTGGAAGGAAGCGTTTCAGCGATAACCGCGGCCATTGCAGCCGCTGCGGCGGCTGGCGGAAGAGACTGTATAAAGAAGGAACTGAAAAAACGATGAAAAGGGCCGCGCGGGCGCGGCAGAATGGAGAGAAAAATGAGTGAAAAACTGAGAGTAGGCATCCTGGGCGGCACCGGCATGGTGGGCCAGCGTTTTATTTCGCTTCTGGAAAATCATCCCTGGTTCGAGGTGACGACCATCGCGGCCAGCCCCCGTTCCGCGGAAAAGACCTATGAGGAGGCCGTCGGCGGCAGGTGGAAGATGACGTCCCCCATGCCCGAAGCGGTGAAGGACATCGTGGTCATGAACGTCAACGAAGTGGAGAAGGTGGCGGGCAGCGTGGACTTCGTGTTCAGCGCCGTGGACATGTCCAAAGAGGAGATCAAAAAGATCGAGGAGGACTACGCGAAAACCGAGACGCCCGTGGTTTCCAACAATTCCGCCCACCGCTGGACCCCCGACGTCCCCATGGTGGTGCCGGAAATCAATCCGGAGCACATGGACGTGATCCCCTTCCAGAGAAAGCGCCTCGGCACGCAGAAGGGCTTTGTGGCGGTGAAGCCCAACTGCTCCATCCAGAGCTATGCGCCCGCCCTCACCGCCTGGAAGGAATTCGAGCCTTATGAGGTGGTGGCCACCACTTATCAGGCGATCTCCGGAGCGGGCAAGACCTTCGCGGACTGGCCGGAGATGGACGGCAACATCATCCCCTACATCGGCGGGGAAGAGGAAAAGAGCGAGAAGGAACCCCTGCGCATCTGGGGCAGGATCGAAAACGGCGTGATCGTGCCGGCCGAAAGCCCGGTGATCACCTGTCAGTGCATCCGCGTCCCCGTGCTCAACGGACATACGGCCGCGGCCTTCGTGAAGTTTAAAAAGCATCCGGATAAGGAAGCGTTGATCGAAAAGTTGGTGAGCTTTCAGGGCCTTCCCCAGACGCTGGGCCTTCCCAGCGCGCCCGGGCAGTTCATTCAGTATCTGGAGGAGGACGACCGGCCGCAGGTCCGTCTGGATGTGGATTTCGAAAACGGCATGGGCATTTCCATCGGCCGCCTGCGCGAAGATACCGTCTATGACTGGAAATTCATCGGCCTTTCCCACAACACGGTACGCGGCGCGGCGGGCGGCGCGATCCTGTGCGCGGAGCTGCTGAAGGCCCAGGGATACATCGCGAAGAAATAAGAAGAAACAGATGGGAAAAAAGCTGTTTATCGCGGAAAAACCCAGCGTCGCTCAGGAGTTCGCGAAAGCGCTCCGGTACAAAATGAGCAGGAGGGACGGCTATCTGGAATCCCCGGAAGCCGTCGTCACCTGGTGCGTGGGCCATCTGGTGACCATGAGCTATCCGGAAGCTTACGACATCAAATACAAAAGGTGGGCGCTGGAAACGCTGCCGTTTTTGCCCGCGGACTATAAATATGAAGTGATCCCCGGCGTGAAAAAGCAGTTCGACATCGTCAGCTCCCTGCTGAACCGGGAAGACGTGGACGCGATTTACGTCTGTACGGACTCCGGGCGGGAAGGGGAATACATCTACCGCCTGGTGGAACAGCAGGCCGGCGTCCTGGAAAAGTTCCCTCAAAAAAAGCGCTATCGGGTCTGGATCGATTCGCAGACGGAAGAGGAGATCCAAAGGGGGATCCGGGAGGCGAAGGACCTGTCGGCCTACGACAATCTGTGCAGCGCGGCCTATCTGCGGGCGAAGGAAGATTATCTGATGGGAATCAACTTTTCCCGCGTCCTCACCCTCAAATACGGCAATCACGTGAAAAACTACCTGCGAAGGGACCGGGCGGTGATCTCCGTGGGCCGCGTGATGACCTGCGTGCTGGGCATGGTGGTGAGCAGGGAGCGGGAGATCCGCACCTTCGTAAAAACGCCGTTTTACCGGGTGGCGGGAACGTTTTTCCTGCCGGGAGAAGAAGACAGGACATTCGAAGGGGAATGGCGTGCGGCGCAGGGAAGCGCCTGGGCCGGTTCCCCCCTTTTGTATAAGGAAAACGGCTTCCTGAAAAAGGAGTCCGCCACAGAGCTGATGGAAAGGCTGGGCATGGAGCTGCCGGCGGGGACGCCGGGCGAGGGTTTCCGGGGATGCGTCCTGGAAAAATGCGAACGCAAAAAGGAGCAGAAAAATCCGCCTCTCCTATACAATCTGGCGGAGCTGCAGAACGACTGTTCCAGAATGTTTAAAATCAGCCCGGACGAAACGCTCCGGATCGCTCAGGAGCTGTACGAAAAGAAGCTGACCACCTATCCCAGGACGGACGCCAGAGTGCTGTCCTCGGCCGTGGCCAAAGAGATCCGGAAGAACCTGTCGGGGCTGCAGAAATATCCTCCGGCGGCGCCCTTTGCATCCGGAATCCTTCAGGAAGGGGCTGACCGGCAGATCGCCAAAAGCCGGTACGTCAACGACAAACAGATCACGGATCACTACGCCATCATTCCCACGGGGCAGGGGCTCGGGGCCCTGTCTTCGGTTTCCCCGGTGGCGGCGAAGGTGTACGAAGCCATCGTCCGCCGGTTTTTGAGCATCTTTTATCCCCCGGCCGTCTATCAGAAGCTGTCGCTGACCCTGTTGGTCAAATCGGACCTTCTGCCGGAGGGGGAGCGTTTTTTCGCCTCCTTCAAAGGGCTGATCCAGGAGGGATATCTGCCCGTAGCCACCCCTTCCTTCGGGAAGAAGAAGGAAGAAGCCCGGGCTGCGGGGGCAAAGGAAGAGGAAAGGGACGAAAAGAGGGGAGAGGAGCGTGAAGATCAGCAGGCCGGATGCGACGGGGATCTCTTCGGGCTCCTCGCCTCCCTGAAAAAGGGGGCCGCCATCGGGTTGAAGGAAATGAAAATCCGGGAGGGGGAGACTTCTCCGCCCAAACGGTACAATTCCGGCACCCTGATCCTGGCCATGGAAAACGCCGGCCAGCTCATCGAGGACGAGGAGCTCCGGGCCCAGATCAGGGGCAGCGGGATCGGCACCTCCGCCACGCGGGCGGAGATTTTAAAAAAGCTGATTTCCATCGAATATCTGTCCCTGAACAAAAAGAGCCAGGTCATTTCGCCCACCCTGATGGGGGAGATGATTTACGACGTGGTGTCCGATTCCATCCGCCCTCTGCTGAACCCGTCCCTGACGGCCAGCTGGGAAAAGGGGCTGACCGGTGTGGCGCAGGGGACCATCACCCCGGAGGAGTACATGGTCAAGCTGCAGGATTTCGTCGCCCGCAGGACCAACATCGTCAAGCAGTTGAACAACCAGTCCGTCCTGTTTTCGCAGTTCGACGCGGCGGCAGGATTTTATCGGAAACCGGGAGCGCAGCCCGCGCCCCCGGCCAATCCGGCCAATAAGGAGGAATAAGTTATGGAAGCATGGAAAATCACATCCCTTTATACGCTGTCGGAGACCATCGCCGCGCCCCTGCTGGAGCGGTATGAGTACCCCTGGGAGGCCCTTGCTCAGATTAAGAGCTTCATTCTGGAACTGGGGAGCAGCCTGCCCGAAGACCGTTTCGAAAAGCGCGGGGAGGATGTCTGGGTGGCAAGGAGCGCTTCGGTTGCGCCTACCGCCTGTCTGAACGGGCCCTGCATCGTGGACGAGGACGCGGAGGTGCGGCACTGCGCCTTCGTGCGGGGTAGCGCCATCATCGGAAAGGGCGCCGTGGTGGGAAATTCCACCGAGTTAAAGAACGTGATCCTGTTCAACAAAGTACAGGTGCCCCATTATAATTACGTGGGGGACAGCATCCTGGGCTATCGGGCCCATATGGGCGCGGGTTCCATTACCTCCAACGTCAAGAGCGACAAGACGCTGGTGGTGGTCAAAAGCGCCGGCGGAGAGATCGAAACCGGGCTCAAAAAGTTCGGCGCCATGCTGGGGGACTGCGTGGAAGTGGGCTGCAACAGCGTGCTGAACCCCGGGACCGTGATCGGGAAGAACACCAATATCTATCCCCTCTCCCGGGTGCGGGGCTGCGTTCCTGCGGACAGCATCTATAAGGACAAAAACGAGGTGGTGAAAAAGCGGTAAAATCGCTTGACGGATGCGTTTCTTCGGTGTATCATCTACTTAATGAAATTAACGCTTGCACGCGTTAAAGCGCGACAGGCAAAGATGAGGAGGAGCGTATGATGAAAAAGTTATCTGCACTGGCGATGGCCCTGACCCTTGCCGTCGCGTCTCTGGCGGGATGCGGATCGGAGCCGGCGGAGGACGCGGCTGCGGCGGCCGCATCGGGAACGGAAGCCGTGGAGCAGGAGGCGGCTGAAGAATCCGCAGCCCCTGCGGAGAGCGGGGCTGCCCAGGACGGAGAGGCCGTCGCTTCAGACGGAACGGTCTATAACATCGGCATCTGCCAGCTGGTACAGCACGTGGCGCTGGATGCCGCTACGGAAGGGTTTCAGCAGGCGCTGAAGGATCTTCTGGGCGAGGAAAACGTGAATTTCGATCTGCAGAACGCGTCCGGAGATTCCGCTACCTGCGCCACCATCGTCAACCAGTTCGTATCCGCGGATGTGGATCTGATCCTGTCCAACGGAACTGCGGCGCTGCAGGCGGCCGCGGCCGGCACCAGCGAGATCCCGATTCTGGGAACTTCCATTACGGACTATGCGACGGCGCTGGAGATCGACGACTGGACCGGCACCACAGGGACGAATATTTCCGGGACTTCCGATCTGGCTCCTCTGGAGGAGCAGGCGGCGCTGCTCAACGAGCTGTTCCCCGACGCGCAGAACGTGGGATTACTGTACTGTTCCGCGGAAGCCAATTCCGCCTATCAGGTGAACACGATCCAGGGCTACCTGGAGGAATACGGCTATACCTGTACGCCTTACACCTTCGCGGATTCCAACGACCTGGCGTCCGTGACCACCACCGCTTCCTCGGAATGCGACGTGATCTACGTTCCCACGGATAACACCGCCGCTTCCAATACGGAGATCATCAACAATATCTGCCTGCCAGCCGGAGTTCCCGTTGTGGCAGGGGAAGAGGGCATCTGCGGCGGCTGCGGCGTGGCGACGCTTTCCATCGACTACTACGATATCGGATACGCGGCGGGCGAAATGGCCTACGAGATCCTGGCCAACGGAGCGGACATCACCACCATGGCCGTGGAATACGCGCCGCAGGTGACGAAGAAGTACAACGCGGCCAACTGCGAATCCCTCGGCATTACGGTTCCCGAAGGCTACGTGGCGATCGGGGAATAAGCGGATTATAAAAACTGAACATGGGGCAAAGTGGCAAAAAGCGTTTCACTTTTTGCCACTTTTTAGCGGATGAAACGACGGAATGAAAGGACGGGAGGACATACAGTGAACATCGCATCGCTTCTCAACGCGCTGCCGGGAGCCTGTGCCCAGGGACTGATCTGGGGGATTATGGCCATCGGCGTTTATATTACCTATAAGATTCTGGATCTGGCGGACCTGACCGTAGACGGCACCATGTGCACCGGCGGCGCGGTCTGCATCATCATGATGCTCAACGGCCATTCCGTCGGCGTCTCCTTATTCTGCGCCTTCCTGGCAGGGATGCTGGCCGGCCTGGTGACGGGGCTCTTTCACACGGCCATGGGGATTCCCGCGATCCTGGCCGGAATCCTGACGCAGCTGGGCCTGTATTCGGTGAACCTGAGAATTATGGGAAATAAGGCCAATCAGGCCATCAGCGTGGATAAATACGATCTGCTGGTGTCCCTGCGCTACGTCAAGGACGTGCCCTTTTACCGCAATACCATTTTCGTGGTCGCCGTGGTCATCGTCGTGCTGATCGCCCTGCTGTACTGGTTCTTCGGTACGGAACTGGGGTGCTCCATCCGCTCCACGGGCTCCAATCCCAACATGTCCCGCGCTCAGGGCATCAATACGGATTTCACCAAAATCCTGGGGCTCATGCTCTCCAACGGGATCGTAGCCCTCTCCAGCGGCCTCTACGCCCAGTACCAGGGCTTTTCGGACGTGAACATGGGGCGGGGCGCCATCGTCATCGGGCTGGCCGCGGTCATCATCGGTGAGGTCGTCTTCGGGAAAATCTGCGGCAATTTCGCCTTCAAGCTCCTCTCGGTGGGGCTGGGGGCCATCCTGTACTATCTGGTGCTGCAGTTCGTGCTCTGGCTGGGACTGAATTCCAACGATTTGAAACTGCTTTCCGCCCTGGTGGTGGCGGTATTCCTGGCCATTCCGTACATAAAGGGGAAATATTTTTCCAGACGGGTGAAACCCGCGAAAAAAGGAGGTGCTTCCCGTGCTTGATATCCAGAACATCAGCAAGACCTTTCATCCCGGAACCGTCAACGAAAAGACGGCGTTAAACGGGCTGTCTCTGCACCTGAACGAAGGGGATTTCGTCACCGTCATCGGGGGCAACGGCGCGGGGAAATCCACCATGTTGAACGCGGTGGCCGGCGTCTGGCCGGTGGACGAGGGGCAGATCACCATCGACGGGATTTCCGTCACCCGCCTGCCGGAGCACAAGCGCGCGAAATACGTGGGGCGGGTGTTTCAGGATCCCATGACGGGCACGGCGGCCACCATGCAGATCGAGGAAAACCTGGCGCTGGCGGCGCGCCGGGGGAGCCTTCGGACGCTGAGGCAGGGAATCAGCCACAAAGAGCGGGAAGAGTACAGGGAAAAACTGAAGGTCTTAAACCTGGGGCTGGAAGAGCGGCTGACCACGAAGGTGGGCCTCCTTTCCGGAGGACAGCGCCAGGCGCTGACCCTTCTCATGGCCACGCTGAAGCGCCCCAAAATCCTTTTGCTGGACGAACATACGGCGGCGCTGGATCCCAAAACGGCGGCGAAGGTGCTGGAGGCCACGGACCGGATCGTGGAACGGGACCATCTGTCCGCGATCATGATCACCCACAACATGAAGGACGCCATCGCCCACGGGAACAGGCTGGTGATGATGCACGAAGGGCGGATCATTTACGACGTGGCGGGCGGGGAAAAGAAGCGCCTGACCGTGGCCGATCTCCTTCAGAAGTTCGAGGAAGTCAGCGGGGACGAACTGAGCAACGACAGAATGATTCTGGGCTGATTTCGGGAAAGAGCCGGAGAAACGAACAGGACTGCGCGGCGGCCCTGTTCGTTTTTTCACAAAAAGGACTGGATTTTTGGCGGAAAATGTGAGAAAATAGCATCAGCGTATGGCAGGAGTCAGCAGGCCTTCAGGGTATTCTGCCATCGAAAATTCTTTATACATATCGAAAGGAGATTTCACATGACTTATTCACATGAAGTAGAAAAAATGTGTCCGGTTGCACAGGGCGTCAATCATGGCTGTGCGCCGATCCCTGAAGAGGCAAAATGGGTAAAGGCGAAAGAAATCAAAGACATTTCCGGTTTGACCCACGGTGTGGGCTGGTGCGCACCTCAGCAGGGGGCATGTAAGCTGACTCTGAATGTGAAAGAAGGCATCATTCAGGAAGCGCTGGTGGAAACGCTGGGCTGCTCCGGAATGACCCATTCCGCTGCCATGGCTTCCGAGATTCTGCCCGGCAGAACGCTTCTGGAAGCTCTGAATACCGACCTCGTCTGCGATGCCATCAACACCGCGATGAGAGAACTGTTCCTGCAGATCGTATACGGCCGTACCCAGTCCGCTTTCTCTGAAGACGGTCTGCCCATCGGCGCCGGACTGGAAGATCTGGGCAAAGGTTTAAGAAGCCAGGTTGGTACCATGTACGGCACGCTGGCCAAAGGCCCCCGTTATCTGGAGATGGCGGAAGGCTATGTGACCGGCATCGCCCTGGACGAAAACGATGAGATCATCGGCTACAAGTTCGTGAACTTCGGCAAGATGACCGACTTCATGAAGAAGGGCGACGATGCGAATACGGCGTACGAGAAGGCTTCCGGCCAGTACGGACGCGTGGCTGACGCTGTGAAGATCATCGACCCCAGACAGGAATAATCGATAAGGAGGGAAAAGACATGGCATTATTCGAATCTTATGAAAGACGTATCGACAAGATCAATTCCGTTTTAAATAGCTATGGCATCGCTTCCATCGAAGAAGCGGAGAAAATCACAAAAGACGCGGGCCTGGACGTTTACAACATGGTAAAGGGAATCCAGCCCATCTGCTTTGAAAACGCGTGCTGGGCTTACATCGTAGGCGCTGCCATCGCCATCAAAAAGGACTGCAGAAGAGCGGCTGACGCTGCGGCAGCCATCGGCGAAGGCCTTCAGTCCTTCTGTATCCCCGGTTCCGTCGCGGATCAGCGCAAGGTTGGTCTGGGCCACGGCAACCTGGGCAAGATGCTCCTGGAAGAGGAGACAGACTGCTTCTGCTTCCTGGCCGGCCACGAGTCCTTCGCGGCTGCGGAAGGCGCTATCGGTATCGCTGAGAAGGCGAACAAGGTCCGTCAAAAACCCCTGCGCGTTATCTTAAACGGCCTGGGCAAGGACGCCGCGCAGATCATCTCCAGAATCAACGGCTTTACCTATGTTGAGACCGAGATGGATTATTACACCGGCGAAGTGAAGGAAGTGTACCGCAAGTCCTATTCCGACGGGCTTCGCGCGAAGGTGAACTGCTACGGCGCCAACGACGTAACCGAAGGCGTTGCAATCATGTGGAAAGAGGGCGTTGACGTTTCTATCACCGGCAACTCCACCAACCCCACCAGATTCCAGCATCCCGTTGCAGGCACCTACAAGAAGGAGTGCGTGGAGAAAGGCAAGAAGTACTTCTCCGTTGCATCCGGCGGCGGCACGGGCCGTACCCTGCATCCCGACAACATGGCTGCGGGCCCTGCTTCCTACGGTATGACCGATACCATGGGCCGTATGCACTCCGATGCGCAGTTCGCAGGATCTTCCTCCGTACCGGCGCATGTGGAGATGATGGGCCTGATCGGCGCAGGCAACAACCCGATGGTCGGCATGACCGTATCCGTGGCGGTTGCGATTGAGGAAGCAGCGAAGGCTGGCAAGTTCTGAGGTTTTTAACACTGCATAATTTTAAAGCAAGGCGATAAAATGCCCCAAAAGGGTATGAATGTGTGCAGTCTGTGCACAGGAAAAGAAGGTATTCAAAAACAACTGAATACCTTCTTTTTTCGTTAATTTCAAAAATTATCGGTCATATTTTCTTCAAATCCAGAAAGGAGAGTAATATGACTGGAGTTATTATACCACAAGGATCAAAAAGCTAGTGAATTTTTCGCTTATTTGACAAAAGAGGTCAAACTATGTTATCATAAAAACATGACAAAGGCGTCCTGGAGTAAACAGGGCGTCTTTGTCTTTTAGAAGGGAGGGTTTGGATGAAACGTGATATGTCATACTTAGAGCAAATGCCCATCGCAATTCTGGGCGGCGGTGCGGTTGGAAAAACAGTCGCCGCAGACTGTAAGCTGGCGGGCCGGGAAGTACGCCTGTATTCCAGGAGCCGTTCGTCCATAGACGGACTCGAAAGAACAGGGATCCTTCTGGACGGGATACAAAGAAACCTCTACGGCTTTGAACGCTCCGGCAGAGCATTTCTGGATATGGTCAGTACGGACATGGCAGAAGCGGTAAAGGGGGCGGGCCTGATTGTAATCGCAATTCCGGCACATGCCCATGAATATTATCTTCGGACTCTGGTCCCTCTGTTGGAAGACGGGCAGGTAATCCATATCTTTACCGATAATTACGCAAGCCTTCTGCTCAGAAAATATATGAAAGAAATGGGATGCCACAAAGATGTAGTGATAGGAGGATGGGCGTCTGCGCCCTATGGGACAAGGATAGAATCTGTCGGTGGATTCCGGATGCCGCATGTCGGAGTGAAATACCGGGCGATCACGTTGAGGGGAGCAAGCCAGCCTATGAGCGATGTGGAATCCTTTATGGAGTCCACAAAATATTTGCCATGTATGGATGCGGTCACACAGGGGCTGGGACCGGCAGAAGGAGATACCGTCTTAGACATAGGCTTCTCCAATATCAATCCGGTCATCCATGTCCCGGCATCTGTCCTTGGAGTATCCGCTATGGAAAACTGGTCCTGCATATATGGGAAAGAGCCGGGTACCTATTCCCTGTATTCACATGGACTCTGCCCCTCCATCTGCCGCATCCAATATCAGTTCTACGAAGAGGAACGAGCGATTGCCAGAGCAATCGGCATTCGGGTTCCGGCATATCGTTATGAGTCCTTTTTCTCCAGGCGGAGCATCCTGACGCAGGAGTACATGGGTACAGATGAGGACGGAAAAGATAATGTTGTATTTCCGCTGGATCGGCCCTGCGATGAAGGAAATGTCGGCCCCGACAGCATCGATCACAGATATATTACGGAAGATATTCCGGTTGGATGCAAGATATACCATGATCTGGGTGTGAAATTCGGCGTTCCTACCCCAATCATCGATTCCATGATTGTTCTTGGCGGAGCAATGCATGAGACGAATTACTTTGAAACATCAAGATATAATCTGGATTATATTGGAATAGGGAAGATGGGGAGAAAAGAGCTGCTGGAATATCTGTATAACGGAAAATAACCTCATCATTTTAGGTAAATCAATGAAAACCACCGGTATGGAATTTTCAAGAATGTGTGCAGTGAGAAGGAGATATTCTATGACGCCAGAATCTCTCCTTCTTTGCGCGATACGCCCGGAGGGCGACCGCCGTGCTTGCATGGGCGGGCATCCGACGGGCAACGGACATCGAGCGGCTAGGCCGCGAGATGCCCGGGGTATCGCGGGAACGGATAGGGGAAGGGACTTCTCCTATCCGTTCCCGAAAAAGGCGCCATGTCAATAACAGGTCCGGAATTGGCGGGTTGATAAATTTATGTTATGATGGTGATGCAGGAAAACAGATTCTGTTTTATGAAGGGGTATATGATATGAACGTTAAAAGAGTGTGCGCTCTTTATTTTAGCCCTACGGGCGGAACTGAGAGGATCGCCCGTCTTGTGGCAGAAAATTTAGCTGAAAAACTGAATCTGAAGTGGAAGTTTTTTGACATTACGAAACCGGAAAACCGCCGTAAAGATTATCATTTTAGGGAAGATGAACTGGTGGTGATGGCATCTCCTGTGTATGCAGGGCGTCTTCCGAATAAACTGATGCCGGAATATAAGGCCAGAATTTTTGGCGAAGGAACGCCGGCAGTTCCGATCTGTGTTTTCGGCAACCGCAGTCCGGACGAAAGCTTAAGGGAATTGATGATTTTGATGGAGGACAATGGGTTTCGGATTGTAGGAGCAGCGGCATTTGCCGGACGACATGCCTTTTCAGATCAGGTTGGAGCCGGGCGGCCAGACGAAAGCGATTTGGATGAGATGGAAGGCTTTGTGAATAAAGTGGTACATAAATTAACGGAAAGCAGAACAATGTTTCTGGAAACAGACCATAGTGAATTAGGAGCCTATTACACACCGTTAAAAGAGGATGGCACTCCTGCAAAATTTCTAAAGGCCAGACCTCATACAGACGCGGACAAATGTATCCGCTGTGGTTTATGCGCCGAAGAGTGTCCTTTGGGGAGCATCGATGCGGAGACGATGGAGACTGTCGGTTTATGTATAAAATGTCAGGCCTGTGTCCGCCGCTGTCCTGTCCATGCCAGATATTTCGAGGATGCCGATTTCCTGTCCCATGTTGCCATGCTGGAAAAGAATTATAAAAGGCGTGCGGAAAATATCGTTATCGTTTGAAGTCTGGAAAAACAGGGAGTGGGGAAATTGAGCGTTACTGTTTTTGAACTCATGAAACTGACAAAAAAGTAAAATAGACCGGTTGCTTTTACCCGATTACGCCGCTCCACCTGGAACGGCGAAAGGGGGCAATCACCGATACCCATGGCGGGGGCTTTCAAACGGCTCCCGCCTCTGTTATAATAGAAGGCGCGGGGCCCGCCCGGCCCCAAAATCAAACTGTTTCGAAAAGGAGTTTTCACGATGAAGCTGTGCATTGCATTTGCTCCGTGCAGAGTCTGAGGACGATGTACGGAGCAGCGGACAGGATCCTCAGGCTTTGCTTTTCTGTTAATTTAAAAAGCAAAGGAGCAAAGCAAAACGATGAAAAACAGAATAAAGGAACTGCAGACATTTCTCATTCTCTGGAGCACCCAGTCCCTGTCACAGCTCGGGAGCGCGATGACAAATTTCGCCCTGACCCTGTGGCTCTATGAGCAGACAGGCTCCGCCCTCCGGACAGCGCTGTTATCCATCTGTTCCTATGCGCCCTATGTGTGCATGAGCATTTTTGCCGGAGCGATCAGCGACAGGTGGGATAAGAGGAAGATCATGCTGGGCTGCGACACTTTTGCGGCCTGTTGCACGGTTACGGTGCTCGTGCTTTTGAAAAACAATCTTCTGATGCCATGGCATATGTATCTGCTGAACGCCGTGAACGGGCTGATGAACACCGTCCAGCAGCCGGCGGGCGACGTGGCGATGACGCTGGTCATCCCGAAAAAGCACTACCAGCGCGCGAGCGGGCTGCGCTCTTTATCCAACTCGCTGATCACCATACTGAATCCGATGCTGGCTACCTCCCTTTATGCCTTCGCGGGGCTGGATACGGTGATTTATGTGGATCTGGCAACTTTTGCAGCGGCATTTGCCGCCCTGTTCTTCTGGATCCGCATTCCTGCCGTTTCCGAAAAAGAGCTCGACAGGGTTCCCTTTTTTTGCGCCGTCCGTTCCGGGCTTCGCTACCTGCGGGACAACCGGATGATCCTTACCCTGATCCTGTTCCTCGCGGGCGTGAACCTGATTGCCTCCGCTTTCGACGCGGTTCTTCCGGCGTTCATCCTTCCGAGGCCCAATGGAGGAAGCGCCGTGCTCGGAGCCGTTACCTCCTGCGCGGGCATTGCGACGCTGGCGGGCAGCGTGCTCGTGACGCTGCTTCCGCCGCCCTCAAACCGGGTCCGGGTTATTTTTGTCACCATGCTGATCAGCCTTGGCACGGAGAATTTTCTCCTCGCCTTTTCCAGAAGCCCGCTTTTATGGTGTCTGGGACAGCTCATCGGATGGGTTCTCGTGCCGGTTATGAACGCCAATCTGGATGTGATCCTGCGTTCCACCATCCCGGTAGAACTGCAGGGACGGGTGTATTCCTGCCGGAACACCCTGCAGTTTTTTACCATTCCCGTGGGCTTCTTTCTGGGCGGATATCTGGTGGATGAGGTCTGCGAACCCATTATGGAAGCTGCGGCCAACGGCGGCATTCTGACAGCGCTGTTCGGCTCGGGAAAGGGGTCCGGAGCCGCCATGGTTCTTCTGGTCCTCGGCGTTTTCGGAACGGCGGTCTGTCTGATATTCGGGAAACTTCTGAAAAAGTACCGTTTTATTGAAGAACGCTGAAAGCTGCAAAAAAATTTTTACCCCTTATAAAATCCTTAGAATCTCCTTTTAGAATAAGATTATCGACGAAGGCGTCCCGGCAGGACGCCGCAAAATAAGGAGGTTTTTGGATGAATCGAACAAAAAATGCCGCGGTCAATCCATGTTGGGAGGCCGGACGGCAGGGAATTACGGAAACCGGTTTAAAATGGGTCGCGCTCGTCTCCATGCTGATGGACCATATCCATTATTTCTTCGGGTACACCGGCCTGGTGCCCTGGCCGTTCGGGCTGGCGGGGCGCCTGGCTGCGCCGCTGTTTCTCTTTTGTCTGGTGGAGGGTTTTTTGCATACCCGAAGCCGAAAACGGTATCTTTGCAGAATGCTGTGCATTTCGGTCCCGATGGGGCTGCTGCTGTTTTTTATGCGCTTTGCAGGGATTCTGGTCCGGCCGGACGGATTCTATCCGCAAAACGCGATGCTGTCATCCTTCGTCATTCTGATCGTATGCTTCCAGGCCCTTGAATGGATTGCGAGCCGGAGGCTCAAGAAGGCCGCGGCGGGGTGCTGCATTCTCGCTGCGATTCTGATATGGCCCCTGGCGGCGGGAATCCTGAGCGGGACGAACGCTGTGATCTCTACGGCGGTTGGAATTCTCGGCTATACATTTCTGCCCGTCATCAATATTTCGGGGGACGTTACCTTTCCCGTCCTGTTGACGGGCGTCGCGTTGTATTTGCTGCACGGGCACCGCAAATTGCAGGCGGCCGTTCTGATCGCCGTCAATTTCGCGTGGTATTTTGTTTTGGTATATCTTCAGGTCAGGACCTGGCCCGATTTTGAATTTTCGCAGATGTTTACCAGGTACTACGAATGGCTGGGGGCAGTTTTTGCAGCGCCGTTTCTTCTGTGTTATAACGGCAGGCGCGGGGCCGGGCGCGGAAAGTTCTTTTATTTATTTTATCCGGCTCACATCTATCTCTTATATGCGTTATCGTGGCTGCTCATGACGGCAGCCGGATAAGGGGGAGGCTTGCCATGGCGAATATTCTGGCCATCGACGACGATGCCGATGTGCGCGATCTTTTGAAGAAAGCTCTGGAACGCGACGGCCATATCGTAAAAACGCTGCGGGCCGGCAGCGATGTGACGGCGGAGCACGTCAGATGGGCGGATTGTATGCTGCTGGATGTGATGATGCCGGGAGAGGACGGTTTTGCCACCTGCCAGCGCATCCGCTCCGCCGCGGACTGCCCGATTCTGTTCCTTACGGCCAGGACGGAGGAAGCGGATATCATCCGGGGCTTAGGCCTTGGAGGAGACGATTATCTGATGAAACCCTTTCGGGTAACGGAACTGAGGGCCAGAGTGAACGCTCACCTCAGGCGGGAAAGGCGTACTCCTCACAGCCGGATCCGGAAGGGGAAGCTGGATTTTGACCTGAAGGAACGGACGGTGTTCTGCGATGAGATCCCCGTTAAGCTGACCCGCAGCGAATATGCGATCTGTGAACATCTGGCAATTCATGCCGGCCAGATTTTTTCCAAAGAACAGATCTATGAAGCGGTGTTCGGCTTTGACGGCACAGCGGACGACTCCGCCATTACGGAGCATATCAAAAACATCCGGGCAAAGCTGCGCGCCGTCGGATGCGGGCCAATCGAAACGGTATGGGGAGTGGGATATAAATGGAAAAGGGAATGACAGGGAAACGCGAACGCGGGGGGATTGGACTGAACGGCCTTTTCTGGCGATATCTGTTTACAGCCGGTTTCCTGGTCGCAGCGTTATGCGCCGCATGGCTGTTTTTGTTCAACATCCTCGTCAATATGGGATTCGTCCTGTCCGCCTATACCGCGGTCAGAGGGCTGGCGGAAACCGAACGGATGCTGCAGGAACAGGAGGAATTCGATCCAAAACAGATCCCCCATTTCTACGAGTGGGCGCTGGTGGAGGATGGGCGGATTATCGGGAGCGATATGAATCAAAAGCAGCTGGAATACGCCCGCCAGGAACTCTCCGGAAGCTCAGCCCCTCACGGCTGGTTTTATTCCCAGTATTTTCACCTCGTCCCCCTGCAAAACGGACAGATCGTGATGCTGGAATATGATTACTCCGTCTGCTATGCAGATCCGGAGAAAAACGATATACTGCCGGATTTTCAGACAATTTATATCGGTCTGCTGCTGGCGCTGCTGGCGGCGTCGATTGCCCTGTGTACCGGACGCTATGCCGGAATCCTGCGCAGGGATGCGCAGGCGGTCGCGGACGCCTGCGAAATGGTACGCAGACGGCAGCTGGATTTGTCCCTGCATGGTCAGGCCCGCGTCAGGGAACTTAGGGCAGCTCTCAATGCCATCGAGATGCTGCGCGGGGAATTATCCCGTTCGCTGAAAGAACAGTGGATTGCGGAACAGCAAAAGAACGAGGCGCTGGCCGCCCTGGCGCACGATCTCAAAACGCCCCTGACGGTCATCGGCGGAAATGCGGAGCTGCTGGCGGAGGATGAGCTGGGGCAGCCGCAGAAAGAACTGGCGCTGGCGATTCTCCGCAACGCCGGCCATGCCGAAGAATATCTGAACCGTCTGCGCTGGATGACGTCGGGGGCAATCGTTCCGGCGGACCGCGAAGAGGTCCCCGTTCGGGAACTGCTGGAGGCCTGCCTTCAGAAAGGTTCCGATCTATCCGTTTTAAAGGATCAGAAGATCATCGCGGATTCTTCCGTTTCCGCTCTGTCCGACGAGACGGTAACGATTGAGAAAAGCGAGGTGCTTCGGGCCATGGAAAACCTGATCGGCAATGCGTTCCGCTTTACGCCGGCCAGGGGAACCGTCGTACTGGGGGTGGAGTTTCGGGCCGGCCAAACGGGGGTTTGGGTTCAGGACAGCGGCCCGGGCTTTTCCGCCGAAGCGCTGGCAAAGGCGGGAAAGACGTTTTACACGGATGACGGCAGCCGCCCGCAGGACGGGCATATGGGAATGGGGCTCTATTTCGCGTCGCAGATCGCCGGAAAGCACGGGGGCAGCCTTTCCCTCGAAAATACCGAAATGGGAGGCAGGGCCTGCCTGTGGCTGTGACGAAATCCGGTTTGGAAAGAGGGAATTGCAGATGTATTTCGATAAAGATGATTTTACGCAGGATATTCTTACTTTCGGCGGGAGCGCCGTCCGTTTTCGCTCCTGGAAAAATCTGATATACGTGGACAGGCCCGTGGATATAAAGTACCAGCGGATGAATCTTTTTATCCCGGAGGCCTATTTCGAGGGCGGAAAGATCAACGGGTATTCGTCTGACAGCGCTCCGGTTTTCATGCCCAATACAGTGGGCGGCTATATGCCTGGAAATGCCGGGGAGCCGGGCTGTGTTTCGCCTGAGCAGGATGAGCCGAACAGCATTTTGGGCGCGCTCGCTCACGGCTATGTCGTTGCGGCTCCTGCGCTGCGGGGGCGTACTTTGAAGGCTTTGGACGGGTCCTTTACCGGAAAAGCGCCGGCCTGCATCGTGGACTATAAGGCGGCGGTCCGCTTTCTGCGCTATTTTACGACAGATCTTCCTGGCGATAAAAATAAAATCATCACAAACGGCACCAGCGCCGGCGGCGCCCTGTCCGCTCTTATGGGCGCTTCGGGAAATCATCCGGATTATGAGCCATGGCTTCAGGAAGTCGGCGCCGCTGATGCCAGGGACGATGTTTTTGCGGCCTCCTGCTATTGTCCCATCACCGACCTGGAGCATGCCGATATGGCATATGAATGGCAGTTTCTGGGCGTCAACGAATATCGCAGAAGCCGGATGGTAATGAAAGAGGGCGGATGCCCCGCTTTTTTACCGGAAGAGGGTTTGATGGATGCGGCTGAAATCCGGGCTTCCAGAGGAGAAGCGGCGCTGTTTCCCTCCTATATAAATAGCCTTCGTCTGATTGCTTGTGACGGCCGGCCGCTCACCCTGGAAGCGGACGGATCCGGCCCCTTTGCGGAATATGTGAAGCGGATTGTTCTGCGCTCCGCTCAGACGGCAATCGACCAGGGAAAAGATCTGTCCTCTAAATCCTGGCTCCGCCAGGAAAACGGCAGGGCTGTTTCCGTGGATTTTGACGGATATGTACGAGACATTACCCGGATGAAAACCGCTCCCGCTTTCGATGCGCTGACCATGGCCACCGCGGAAAACAGCCTTTTCGGAAGCCGTTGGGAGGATTGCCGGCACTTCACCGCGTATAGCCTTGAAAACAGCCTCGCAGGAGCGGGCATGGCGGAGGAGGAGATCGTCCGGGTTATGAACCCCACCCGCTATATTCGGGATGCCCGGGCCGTGACCGCAAAGCGCTGGCGCATCCGTCATGGGGAACGGGACAGGGATACTTCTCTCGCTGTTTCCGCCATTCTCGCGCTCCTTCTGCAGGAACAGGGGAACGAGGTGGACTATTGCGCGCCCTGGGATACGCCTCATTCGGGGGACTACGATCTGGACGGACTTTTTGCCTGGATCGATCAAATCTGTCGTTGACCGGTGGAAAAAGCTGTGGGACATGAAAAGCGCCGCAGGCGCAAGCCTTTGGCGGAACAGGAGCGATTTCCCTTACAGGTGTATGGTATCCCTCAAATTTGAAATACTATTAAGGGAATGGAGATTTATATGGAGAATCGGATTACAATCCGTGAAGCGATTACAGAGAACGATGTCGCTTCCTTTTGGAAGCAGCTTTGCGCCTATTACAGGCGGGATATTTTTCCGGACCCCGGAGACGGGGACAGAGACTATTTTCTGAGCGATGCCCATCGGGAGCGTATACAAAAAATCCATGACAGGCCGCAGGATCGGTGCCACTACCTGTTTTTCCGCCGGGATGGTCAGGACATTGGCTTTGCCATGCCGGTAATCTACACGACCGGGGATAGGAAATGCTTTATCCTGGAATTTTGTGTTTTTCCGGGAAATCGCGGCAAAGGGAGCGGGAAAAAATGTGCCAGGGCGCTTCTGGACTGGGCCAAAGAAAACGGCGCGCTCTATGCGGAGCTGAACTGCGGCGGCGATCAGCGGCGCGAACATTTCTGGCAGAGCGTGGGATTTATCCCAAATGGGGCCGATCAGTGGGGCCAACCGCTGATGATCCTCCCTCCGGCGGAAGATGTTCCTGTTACCGTCGAAATGCTCGCCGATCCGGAGGACTGGCAGCTCATAAAGCTGGAGAACGGATTCCTGAAAGAAATCGGGGAGCAGATGCTGACCCGGGAACATCAGGCTCAGCTCGCACAGGCGATTCGGGATGGCAGGATCACATTCTTCGTTGCAAGGCGGGGCTATCGGGCGATCGGAATGTGCAGCGTGGCGAGATGCTTCTCCACCTTCGCCTGCACCGACACCGGCGCGTTTGAGGACTTCTATATCGAGCCTGCATTCCGGAAGAAGGGCGTTGCCCGCAAACTGGCGAAGGCGGCACAGGAATGGTGCAGAGAAAACGACGTTGCCAGTCTGACCGTCTGCTGCGCTCCCTGCGACGAGCTGATGTATCAAAAGCTCGGATTTGATATTTCCTTAGGCCATACATACGCCTGTCTTACTCTGTGAGAAGATAATACCGACAGTGGGCGCAGCGACCTGGTCAGGTCGC
>DWXE01000001.1 GCA_019119355.1 Candidatus Eisenbergiella merdigallinarum | reverse complement strand
TTTTACCTGAAGAGACTGGTCGGCCATTCCCTGTCCTCTGACATCACAGAGGATAAATACATCCATCCGTCCCTGGACAGCCTGCGTGCTGAAATCGAAAAAATAGATTTGTCACTATTTGTCACTAACGGCTTCGCATTATAACGTTTTATCGAACATCACAAAGCACCAATTTCTCTTGTTTTTACGCCATTTTCGGCTCATATTGAGGATTTATCGATAATGCAATTTTTTAAAACTTTAACACATTTTTAACGCTTCTCTCGTTGCGCATCCAAAAAACCTGTCGTATAATGTTGAAGTTAAAGAACTGACGTTTTGTATAATAATAGGAAGAAAGAGTGATAGCATATGAACTGGACCTCCAATCAGGAGAAACATACGTTTTACACGCTGGGGATCGATATCGGATCCACCACCGTAAAAATTGCGGTTCTGGACGGAGAACACCGGATTCTGTTTTCCGATTACCGGCGGCATTTCGCCAATATCCGGGAGACGCTGAGGGAACTTCTTTCGGACGCTTATGAGAAGCTGGGCAACCTGACGCTGCATCCCATGATCACCGGATCCGGCGGGCTGACGCTGGCGAACCATCTGGGCGTCCCCTTCGTTCAGGAAGTGATTTCCGTGGCTACCGCCCTGCAGGAACTGGCGCCCAGGACCGACGTGGCCATTGAGCTGGGCGGGGAGGACGCCAAAATCATCTATTTTGAAAACGGCAATGTGGAGCAGCGGATGAACGGAATCTGCGCCGGCGGCACAGGATCCTTCATCGATCAGATGGCTTCCCTGATCCAGACGGACGCGGCAGGGCTGAACGAATACGCCAAAAATTACCGCTCCCTGTACACCATCGCCGCCCGCTGCGGCGTTTTCGCAAAGTCCGACATCCAGCCGCTGATCAACGAAGGGGCCACGAAGGAAGACCTGTCCGCCTCCATTTTCCAGGCCGTGGTCAATCAGACCATCAGCGGGCTGGCCTGCGGCAAGCCGATCCGGGGACACGTGGCGTTTCTGGGCGGCCCCCTGCACTTCCTTTCCGAGCTGAAAGCCGCCTTCATCCGCACCTTAAAGCTGGATGACGAGCACGTGATCGATACGGACAATTCCCATCTGTTCGCGGCCATCGGCTCGGCGTTAAACGCCGGGTCCGGGGTTTCCTTTTCCATGGAAGAGATGGTCGGGAAGCTGTCCTCCGATATTAAGATGGAATTCGAGGTGGAGCGGATGGAGCCGCTCTTCGCTTCCGGGGAAGAATATGAGGAGTTCCGCAGCCGCCATGACGGCCACTGCGTGAAGACCGCCCCGCTGGAAACCTATACCGGCAACTGCTATCTGGGCATCGACGCCGGATCCACCACCACGAAGGTGGCTCTGGTGGGGGAGGACGGCTCCCTGCTGTATTCCTTCTATTCGAATAACAACGGCAGCCCCTTGAAGACCGCGATCCTGGCCATTCAGGACATCTACCGCAGGCTTCCCAAAGGGGCCAGGATCGTGCGCTCCTGCTCCACCGGATACGGCGAAGCCCTGATGAAGGCGGCCTTTTTGCTGGATGACGGAGAAGTGGAGACCGTGGCCCACTATTATGCCGCAGCGTTCTTCAACCCGAAGGTGGACTGCATCCTGGATATCGGCGGCCAGGACATGAAGTGCATCAAGATCAAAAATCAGACCGTGGACAGCGTGCAGCTCAACGAGGCCTGCTCCTCCGGCTGCGGTTCCTTCATCGAAACCTTCGCCAAATCCTTAAATTACAGCGTACAGGACTTCGCGAAGGCGGCGCTCTTCGCGGAACATCCCATCGATCTGGGCACCCGCTGCACGGTTTTCATGAATTCCAAAGTCAAGCAGGCGCAGAAGGAGGGGGCTTCGGTCCCGGATATTTCCGCCGGCCTGGCCTATTCCGTCATTAAAAACGCCCTGTTTAAGGTCATCAAGGTTTCCGACGCTTCCGAGCTGGGAAAGGAAATCGTGGTCCAGGGCGGCACGTTTTACAACGACGCCGTTTTGCGCAGCTTCGAAAAGATCGCCGGCTGCAACGCCGTCCGTCCGGACATCGCTGGCATCATGGGCGCTTTCGGCGCGGCCCTGATCGCCCGGGAGCATTATACCGCGGGCTATCAGACCACCATGCTCTCCATCGATAAAATCAATTCGCTGGAATTCGAGACCACCATGGCCAAGTGCAAGGGCTGTACCAACAGCTGCCGCCTGACCATCAACCGTTTTTCCGGCGGCAGGCAGTATATTTCCGGCAACCGCTGCGAACGCGGCCTGGGCAAGGCAAAAAACCCCAGCAACGTCCCCAACCTGTTCGAATACAAGCTGAAACGGCTGTTCTCCTACGAGCCGCTGACGCCGGACAAAGCGCCCCGCGGGCGGGTTGGCATTCCGCGGGTTCTGAACATGTATGAGAACTACCCGTTCTGGTTTACCTTTTTTACCAGCCTGGGCTATCAGGTGGTGCTCTCCCCCGCGTCCAACCGGAAGATTTACGAGCTGGGCATCGAATCCATCCCCAGCGAGTCGGAGTGCTATCCCGCCAAGCTGGCGCACGGCCACGTGTCCTGGCTGATCCGTCAGGGCGTGGATTTCATCTTCTACCCGGCCCTGTTCTACGAGCGTGACGAAACGCCGGGGGCCAACAACCACTACAACTGCCCCATCGTCACCTCCTATTCGGAGAACATCAAGAACAACGTGGAGGAGATCGGACGGGGCGAGGTGAAGTTCCGCAATCCCTTCCTCTCCTTCGCGAGTCTGGATGTGGCTACACAGGAGCTGAAGAAGGAATTTTCTGAGCTCCCCGCCAACGAGGTGGAGGACGCCGCGCTGGCAGGCTGGGCGGAAATGCAGGCCGCCAGGGACGATATGAAGAAAAAGGGAGAGGAAGTGCTCTCCTGGATGGAAGAAAACCATAAGCGCGGGATCGTGCTGGCCGGCAGGCCCTACCACATCGATCCTGAGATCAACCACGGCATTCCGGAGCTGATCACCTCCTACGGCCTGGCCGTTTTGACCGAAGATTCCGTTTCCCATCTGGGGACTCCCGACCGGCCGCTGATCGTCTCCGACCAGTGGATGTATCATTCCCGCCTGTACGCGGCCGCGACCTTCGTCCGCACCCGGGAGGATCTGGATCTGATCCAGCTCAATTCCTTCGGCTGCGGCCTGGACGCCGTGACCACGGATCAGGTCAACGACATTTTGTCCGGGTCGGATAAGATTTATACCTGCCTGAAGATCGATGAAGTGAACAATCTGGGGGCCGCACGGATCCGGATCCGCTCCCTCCTCTCCGCCATCCGCGTGAGGGAGAAAAAGCAGGCGAAGCGGACCATCGCTCCCACGAACATTCACAAAGTGCAGTTTACGGAGGAAATGCGCAGGGATTATACCATCCTCTGCCCGCAGATGTCCCCCATCCACTTCGAGGTGCTGGAGCCCGCTTTCCGGGCCTGCGGCTATCGCTTCGAAGTGCTGCCCAACGACAACCGCCGCGCAGTGGATACCGGCTTAAAATACGTCAACAACGACGCCTGCTATCCTTCCCTGCTGGTGGTGGGACAGATCATGGACGCCCTGCTGTCCGGCCGCTACGATACCCATAAGGTGGCCATCGTCATGACCCAGACCGGAGGCGGCTGCCGGGCCACCAACTACGTGGGCTTTATCCGCCGGGCGCTGGAAAAGGCCGGGATGGAATACGTTCCGGTGGTATCCATCAACATGTCCGGCATCGAGACCAACCCGGGCTTTCAGCTCACCCCCGGCCTTCTGATCCGGGCGATCTACGGCGTGATCTTCGGGGACATCTTCATGCGCTGCGTTTACCGGATGCGCCCTTACGAGCAGACGCCGGGCTCCGTGGACGCCCTGCATCAAAAATGGCTGGAAAAGTGCAAGGCCTTTGTCTCCTCGAAAAAACTGCCCAATTACTTCACCTTCCGGAAAATGTGCCGCCAGATCATCCGGGATTTCGACGCGGTTCCGGTTCTGGACGTGAAAAAGCCCCGGGTGGGCATCGTCGGGGAAATCCTGGTGAAGTTCGCGCCCGCCGCCAACAACCATCTGGTGGAGCTTCTGGAGGCGGAAGGGGCGGAGGCCGTGGTGCCCGACCTTCTGGACTTCATGTTCTACTGTTTTTACAATCAGCTGTATAAGGCGGATCATCTGGGGACCAGCAGGAAGACGGCCCTGGCCGCGAAGCTGGGAATCTGGGCCATGGAACGGGTGCGCTCGGCCGCCTCGAAGGCCTTCGAACGAAGCAGCCACTTCGATCCGCCCGCCCACATCCGGGATCTGGCTTCCTATGCGGAGCCCATCGTCTCCATCGGCAATCAGACCGGTGAAGGCTGGTTTTTGACCGGGGAAATGGTGGAGCTGATCCACTCCGACGTGCCCAACATCGTCTGCACCCAGCCCTTCGGCTGTCTGCCCAACCACGTGGTGGGCAAGGGCGTGATCAAGGAGCTGCGCCGCCGATACCCCCAGTCCAACGTCGTGGCCATCGACTACGATCCGGGCGCCAGCGAGGTCAATCAGCTCAACCGGATCAAGCTGATGCTCTCCACGGCTCAGAAAAATATTAACCGTAAAGTCACAGAAATGTAATAATTGTGTAATATCAAACTGACAAAATATGGCGCTAAAATGTTATATTTTGTCAGTTTTCAATTTTTTGAAACCATTTGGTTGGCTTTCTCATCCATATATGGTAGAGTAAATATCATGCAAAGGAGGTATTCCCATGAAAACATATAGAAATTGCCTGCTGGCCCTGTTCGTGGCGCTTTCTCTTCTGATCCCGTCCGCAACGGCCCAGGCCGCAGAGAGCTGGTCCCCCCAGCCCCTGCCCGCCCTGAGCGTGGACACGGTGTTCGGGGACTCCCGCTACATCGATCCCGAATGGCTCACCCATAAGGTGACGATATCCTGGCAGGGAACGGAGTGGATGACGGGAATGGACGCCTTCCGCGACGTTCCGGTCCGCCTGACCAACGCGGGCGGAAAGATCGCGGTGAAGTTTCTGGATCTGGCGGTCTTTCGTTCCTACTTCGACGCCATCAACGCGCAGCTGGCCGGTCTGACCGCGCAGTCCGATACGCCGGTTTTCGACAACGGTTCCGGCTCCTACATCCGCCAGAGCGGGCAGACGCATCAGGAAGCGGTCCCCCAGATGGCGCAGTGGCTGGCTGATACGATGGAAAATCTGATTCTCACCGGCGCCTGCACGGACATCGCCCAGGAACTGACGCCGGAGCTGCTCACAACGGTCACGGACCAGAGCGTCGTAACCACCAGCCCGGACTTCGTCCTGGCCGGCAGCTGCACCACCAGCTTCAAAACCAGCAGCGCCAACCGCAGCAGTAACATCGAGGTGGGCGCTTCCCGCCTGAACAACCTGATCGTCATGCCCGGGCAGACCGTATCCGTCAGCGACGCGATCCTGCCCCGGACGAAGGCCAACGGCTATAAGCCCGCCGGCGTCTACGCCAACGGGGTACATACCACCGGCATGGGCGGAGGCGTCTGCCAGATTTCTTCCACCGTTTACAACGCGGTGAAAAACGCGGGGCTCACCGTCACGGAACGGAAAGCCCACAGCATGCCGGTGTCCTATCTTCCCAAAGGGCTGGACGCCGCCATCGCCGCCGGTTCCAAAGACCTGAAATTCCGCAACGATTACAGCACCCCTGTGGTGATCTACACCGACACCAGCAACAAACAGCTGACGGTCAACGTGGTGGTCTGGAATCAGGAATTGAACGGGCGCTCCTTTAAGCTCTGGGCCAAACAGACCGGCTCCCTCTCCGCGGATACTTATTTCACCACCTACCAGGACGGCAGGGAGGTCAGCACCGTATTCGTCGGCACCTCCCGCTACAACCCGTACCGCGAAGAAGGGGATGAGAGCTGAGGCATCCCGTCAGTATACAAAAAAGGAGATCTTCCTGTCAGCTCCGGGCTTTTTGCCCGGAACGCTGCAGGAAGATCTCCTTTTCCTTTTTTCTTCTCAGCTCAACGCCTTTTTCTTCCATCCGCCCTTTCTGTACAGAATCCAGGTGAGGGCTGCGCCCATGAGCCAGGAAACGAGCAGCGAAATGTAGATGCAGTCGCTGTTTCCGTGGGGCAGCTCCTCCGTGGCCGTCAGCCAGGAAATCCCGTAGGCGATGGGAACCCGGATTCCCACCGTGGTCAGCAGGGAGATCCACATGGGCGTCATGGTGTCGCCCGCGCCGCGCATCACGCCGGACAGGCTCTGGGTCACCGCCATGGCGATGTATCCGACGGCCAGGATCCGCATCAGGCGCATGCTCAGCGTGACCAGTTCCGCCGTTTCGGTGAAAATCCCCATCAGATATTTTCCGAAAATCAGAATCATGGCCGTGATGACCGCGGAAACGATCACCGCGATCAGCGTTCCCTGTATCGCTCCGCTCTCCACCCTGTCCTGCCTTTTTCCGCCCACATTCTGCCCCGCGAAGGTGGTCATGGCGGAACCGAAGGAGAAGTTCGGCATCATGGCGAACCCGTCCACGCGCATGACGATGACGTTTGCCGCGATAAACATCTCCCCGAAGCTGTTGGTCAGGGACTGCACGACGATCATGGCCATGGAAAAAATGGCCTGGGTGATGCCGGAAGGCAGGCCGAGGCGGACCGTATCCAGCGTATGTTTCCCGGTGGGGATCAGGTTTCTGGGGCGCAGCACGAAGACGTCTTTCATATGCAGAAGCCTCCAGAGGCACAGCACCGAGGACACCCCCTGGGCGATGGCCGTAGCGATGGCGACGCCCGCCACCCCCATATGAAAGGACGCCACAAACCAGACATCCAGCACGATATTTAACAGGGTGGCGACGAGAAGATAGGCCAGCGCGGAAACCGAATCCCCCAGCCCTCTTAAGACGCCGCTTAAGATGTTGTAAAACGCCAGCCCCGCTACGCCGACGAAGAGGATATTCAGATAAGAGGCGCACCATTCAAAAATGCTCTCCGGCGTGTTCAAAAGCTTCAGAAGCGGCCGTGTCGCAAGCGGCCCCACGATCATGATCAGAACGGAAGCGATGGCGGTCAGCGTGATGCAGGTCCCTACGGTGCCCGACAGCTCCTCTTTCTGTTTGGCCCCGAAATACTGGGAGACCATAATTCCCGCCCCCACGGAAATCCCGATAAACAATACCAGCAGCAGATTGAGCACCGGCGACGCGCTCCCCACGGCCGCCAGGGCGTTGTCCCCCACATACCGCCCCACCACGATGGAGTCCACGGTGTTGTAGAGCTGCTGCGCCACGTTTCCGATCAGCATCGGAATGGCGAACAGGGCGATTTTCTTCCAGGGCGTTCCCTCCGTCATATCCATGGGCCCAAACATCTTTTTCAGCACATT
The DNA here is from genome assembly GCA_019119355.1 of Candidatus Eisenbergiella merdigallinarum. Taxonomy (GTDB): domain Bacteria; phylum Bacillota; class Clostridia; order Lachnospirales; family Lachnospiraceae; genus Gallintestinimicrobium; species Gallintestinimicrobium merdigallinarum. The sequence goes on along the minus strand of DWXE01000001.1, from coordinate 164,150 downwards.
CATTTTTCCTCTTCTCCTTTGTTTCCCCTTTTTACATTTCCGCAATGCAGTCCGCGATCACTTTCCCCACCGCGTCCGCAAACCATCCGATGGAAGGAATCCGGATCAGATCCCTTCCGTAAATCCTCCGGGCGTTGTCCAGCTCCCGGTCCGTCCCGGTGAAAACGCAGACCACCCGGATCCCGCCTGCCTTCAGCGCCCTGACTTCCGCCGCGGCATCCTCCACGCCTTCCCGTCCCCCATATTCCCGCGAGAAAGCGAGCCTTCCCTCCCCCGCGATCTTCTGGTCGTCGTTGGGGCTGGCATCGGACAGGACGATCAGCAGCCGGTTTTCTCCCTGCCGGCGCCGGATCAGATCCCCCGCCGCCCGGAACGCCAGGCCGTCCCGGTTCCATCCGGCGCACACATAGCGCAGGACGTTCTGTCCTCCGCCCCTCTCCCCGTAGCCTTTCAGTACCTGCAGCACCGTGCAGCCGCTGACGCTGCAAAAGGCGCTGACCTGCACGGGAATCCGGCAGCAGGACAGGCTCTCCGCGATCACATATCCCTGCATGGCCACCTGCGCCTGCTGCTCCCTCTGGGAGGCGGAGGCGTCCAGCAAAAGATCCACTTCCAGACCGCCCGGCTGCCCCCTCTTTCGCTTCGTGAAAATCCTGTCGTCATCGAGGTACCGGCTCTTCCAGATGAGCCCCGGGGAAAGCCTTCCCTCCCGCTTCCGGAACCGGTCCTCGTCCTGCCGCTGCAATATCGCGTTGCGGATCCGCTCCGACAGCTTTCCCACCGCGCTCCTGCTCTGGGCCTCGTGCTCTTTGAGCCATCGGGCGTTCTCCTCCCGGCGCTCCCGGACGAACTCCCTCTGCCAGCGTTCCTGCTGCGTCCCGGGCTCTCCCGAAAATTCCCCTCCCGTGACGTGCAGAAGACAGCCCCTGTGGATTCCCGTACAGAGCCTGGCTTCCAGCTGCCGTGTCTCCTCTCCGGTCAGAAGCGACGCGCCGAAGCAGCTCTCCACATAGGCGCGCACCGCCCTCTCGCGGGCGGCCTTCCCCAGAAAGCGGTTCTCCAGATCGGAAAGCGGATTTCCGGAGCCCGATCCGGGCTTTTCTCCCTCGCCCTGCCAGTCGATCATGCGCAGGGCCTGTCCTCTTTTTCGAAAGAGCCCGGGCAGGGAAAAGCCCCCTTCGAAGATATGGCCGCCCAGCTCATCGAACTCCCGAAACGCGGAACGAAAAAACCAGCGGCGCAAAATTCCGTCCATCCGGTCCATGACGCCTTCTTCCGACAGCCCGGCCGGAAATTCCAGAGCGTCCAGAATTTCCTTTTCGGGCGATTCCAGGCCGTCCGGCTGCCCCAGAATCCGCAGGCATCGCCCTTCTTTCAGATTCAGAATCAGGGACGAAAGGCCCGGGGGCCTCTTTTCCTCCAGAAAGGAGGCCGCCCAGTTCAGGCGCAGGGCGGCCAGGGCGGGCCTGTCCGGGACCTCCCTGCCGTACAGACACGATTCCAGCCCCATCCACAGCAGCTCCGCGTAAACCGCCCCGTCCCTCTGTCCTTCCAGATACGCGAACAGCTTTTCCAGACGCGAAAAGTCGAACCGCCGGTGGGCGGCCCCGATGACAAAATTCCAGTACGGATCCGCTTCCCCGCTCCCATCGTATGCCAGATACCGGGAACGGATCCTGTAATCCCCCGCCGCATTCCAGACCAGATTTTCGGCGCGCCGCTTCTGTTTTTCCTCTCTGTCCATCCCTTCCCATGCCTCGACTGTCCGTATTTTTACCCGTTCCGGCTCACGGCCCGAAAATCTCCTCCGGCCGGATCGATTTCGGGATCCTGGCGCGGATCGTGTCCATGACCAGCTGCCGTTCGAACGGATCGAAGGATTTGTTGGCGATTCCCATCCGCAGGGCCGCGTCCGCGCCGATCCCCTTTTTCATCAGCCGGACGGCAGACAAAAGCCCTCGCAGATCCAGGCTTTTCGAGGAGATTTCCGCGCTTTCGCATTTGTTTTCCAGCTCTTTGAACAGATCCGCCAGCTGTCCGGCCCACCTGTCCCGGATGTCGGGAAATTCCCGCTTCATCAGCCTGCACAGGGCGTCCTGCTCCACAGGGGGCATTTCGATCACCGCAAACCGCGAGGTCAGCGCCTCGTTTAAATCCCGGGTGCCGGCGTAACCGTAATTCATCGTCGCGATAAACCGCGTGGCCTCATCCAGAACGATCCTGTCGTACCCCGGCACGTCGATGACCCGCCGAAAGTCCAGCGTGGCGTGCAAAACGGCCAGCGTCTCGTTTCTGGCCATGTTAATCTCGTCCAGGATGCCGAAGCCTCCGCACCGCGCGCATTCGGCCACGGGACCGGGGCGAAAGCTCACCCGATTGTCCCGGAAGGTATCCGTTCCGATCAGCTCCGAAGAATCCGCCTGGATCGACAGGGAAATGTTCCAGCAGGGCCTTCCGAACAGCGTGGCCAGATTTTCCGCCAGCACGTTTTTCCCGGTGGCCTTCGGCCCCGCCAGCAGCAGGTTTTCCCCGCACAGGAGCGCGGCCGCGGCCTCTTCCCAGACTTCCTTTCCATAATACAAAAATCGCGGAGCGGGAATCCGGTCCCGCATTTCCCCCGCAGGATGCGCTTTTCGGAAAGCGGCCGCTTCGCGCAGCAGCCCCGGATCGATCCCCTCCTGCAAAAGCTCCTGTTCCAGATCCATATCCTTTGTACCTCTCCTTCAGATGATGATGCAGACCATGCCTCCCGTAGAATCGTTGACGATCTTCTGCATCGTATCCTGGAGCTTCATCTGGCTCTCCTCCCCGATCATGCTGATCTTGGCGCGGATGCCGTCGTTGACCAGCTGCTCCACCGTTTTTCCGAAGATGTTCGTCTCCCAGATCCCCTCGTTCTTTCCGTTTTCATCGATGTAACCGATCAGATCCCTGGCCTGCTGCTCCGTCCCCACGATGGGAGCGATTTCCGTCACCACATTGGCCCGGATGAAATGCAAAGACGGGCTCTCCGCCTTGATCTTCACGCCGTACTTGTTCCCGTGGCGGATCACCTCAGGCCGCTCCAGGCTGATTTCGTCCCGCTGTGGGAGCACCACGCCGTAACCCTTCGTCCGGACCGCCTGCATGGCGTCCAGCACCCGGGCGTACTCTCTCTTCATCGCGGCCATTTCCTTTAAGATCCGCATCAGCTGGTATTCCCCGCTCACCGGCTCTCCCACCAGATCGCTGAGCATTTCGTAGTAATACCGGTCGTCCATATCCAGCACCACCCGGACGCAGCCGTCCGCCATGTTGATATTCTCCACCATGCAGCGGCGGATGTAATCCCCCTGCAGGCTGACCGGATGCTCTGCCACATCCCGGATGACGTTGATGCCGTTCATCAGTTCCCGGATGCGGGAAATCATATCCGCCTTCATCCGGTGCGTGACGGGCAGCATTTCCACCCATTTCGGCATGTAAAACTCCACCATGGTCACAGGGAATTCGTACAGCACCTTTTCCATAATCCGGCGGATATCGTCTTCCGTGAGCCGGGCGCAGTTCACGGGCATGGCCGCCGCCCCGTATTTTTCCCGGATGCCGTCGGCCGCCATCCGGGCTTCCTGTCCATAGGGAGCGGAGGAGTTTACCAGCACCAGAAACGGCTTCTGCAGCTTTTTCAGTTCCTGGATCGTCTTCTCTTCCGCCGCCAGGTAGCTCTCCCTGGGAAGATCGCCGAAGCTCCCGTCGCAGGTCACCACGATCCCGATGGTGGAATGGTCCGTAATCACCTTCCGGGTCCCGATTTCCGCCGCCTGGGTAAACGGAATTTCCGTTTCATACCAGGGCGTTTTCACCAGCCGCTCCGCCCCTTCTTCCATATGGCCCGCAGCGCCTTCCACCATAAAGCCCACGCAGTCCACCAGCCTGACCTTCACGCTCACATCTCCGCCCAGCTTTAAGACCGCGGCCTCCTGAGGAATGAACTTCGGCTCCGTGGTGGTGATGGTTTTCCCGCCCGCGCTCTGGGGCAGCTCATCCTGCGCCCGGGTCTTTCCGGCTTCCTCCGCCATGTACGGCAACACCGCCACGTCCATGAAGCGTTTAATGAAGGTGGATTTTCCGGTTCGAACCGGCCCCACCACTCCTATGTAGATCTCACCGCCTGTCCTTTTTTGCATATCGCGGTATAGATTCCGGGTATACAGATTATCGGTCTGCAGATTTTCCATAGATAAAATCCCCTTTGCGTCTGTGCTGTTACACTATATGCACATGCCCGGGATTTCATGTCATGCCGTCCCCTCAAAACAGGCTCATCTGGCCGTCGATCCAGGACCGCTGTCCCGCCTTTCGGATCCGGTCCTGTTCCTGCGGCCGGCCCGCCAGAAGCGGGGAGGCGGGATCGTGCTTTCTGAAATTTTCTTCCGCCGTCCTCCTGTCGTAATTGGCGTAGCAGTAGACGCATCCGTTGGGACAGGTATTGTAGGCGCCGATGTCCCCGCCCAGCAGGCAGTCGCAGCCCTCTCTGGCCGGCTTTTTTGCGGGGACCTCCAGCTTTTCGCCCATGGCCCGCTCCAAAACGGCCCGGCTCATGCAGCCGGAGACGTCGATGCCGTAATCTTTCATCCATTCCCCTTCGCAGCAGCTCCGCAGAGTCAGGCCGTATTTTGCGGCGATATCGGAAAAGGAGCGGGCCAGCTTCCTCTGGTCTTCCCCGCTCACTTCCCTTCCTTCCGGAAAGTTTTTCCGCGTCTTCCGGTAGAGGTCCAGAAAACTGATGACGCAGCTGTCGGTATGGGGGGACAGCCGCTGTGCCATGATTTCAAACGCCTTTTGATGGAATTCCAGGGTATATCGGCCGGAAAGAAAGATCGGATCATATCTCCAGATCACCGCCCGCCTGCCCGCCTTTTGGGAAAGGCGGGCGAAGCTTTGGGCCACCTGTTTCCAGTCCGGAACCCGCGGTTCGATCTCCCGGCCGTAAGGCGTGACGGTCACATACCAGACCTGCTGGAAGGCGTCCAGTTCTTCCAGCCGGTCCAGCATGGGCTCCGGATTTTTGGTACAAAAGCAGATGCAGTCCACCACATCCGGCGAGATCTCATAGCGGGTCACCGCGGAAGGATCCCACGGATTTCTGACCAGAACATATCCTTCCCTGACCCGATTGTAAAACCATTCCCCGTACCAGGCCGGAATATCGGTCCGGCTGCCGGTGTTCAAAATCATTCCGCCGCCCTTCTCCTTCAGCCCATGACCGCTTTTTTGTAACTCTTCTTCCCTCTGCGCAGGGTGATTCCCTCACCCGTAAGCTCCTCTTTGGAGAAGGACTTTTTCAGATCCGTCACCTTTTCCCCGTTGGCGGATACGCCGCCCTGCTCCACGGCGCGGCGCGCCTCGGAGCGGGAAGCCGTCAGGCCGGTTTTCACCAGAAGCCCCAGAATGTCGATGCTGCCGTCGGTCAGATCCTCCTCCGTCAGCGTGGTAGTGGGAATCTGGGCGTCGGCTCCGCCCCCAAACAGGGCTTTCGCACCCGCCTGGGCCTTTTTGGCCTCTTCCTCTCCGTGCACCAGTTCCGTCAGCTCCCAGGCCAGGATCTCTTTCGCCCGGTTCAGCTGGCTTCCTTCCCAGCTCTCCATCTCGCGGATCTGCTCGATGGGCAAGAAGGTCAGCATCTTCAGGCACTTGATCACATCCGCATCGTCCACGTTTCTCCAGTACTGGTAGAAATCGAAGGGGGACGTCTTGTCGGGATCCAGCCACACGGCTCCCTTCTGGGTCTTGCCCATCTTCTTGCCCTCGGAATTCAACAGCAGGGTGATGGTCATGGCGTACGCGTCCTTGCCCAGCTTCCTGCGGATCAGCTCCGTGCCGCCCAGCATGTTGGACCACTGATCGTCTCCGCCGAACTGCATGTTGCAGCCGTACTTCTGGAACAGCATATAGAAGTCGTAGCTCTGCATGATCATGTAGTTGAATTCTAGGAAGCTCAGCCCCTTCGCCATCCGCTGCTTATAGCATTCCGCCCGCAGCATGTTGTTCACGGAAAAGCAGGACCCCACCTCCCTCAGCAGCTCGATATAGTTCAAATCCAGAAGCCAGTCCGCGTTGTTCACCATCAGCGCCTTGCCTTCCGAGAAATCGATGAACCGGCTCATCTGCTTTTTAAAGCAGTCGCAGTTGTGCTGGATGGTCTCCGGCGTCATCATCTGGCGCATATCCGTCCTGCCGGAGGGATCCCCGATCATCCCGGTCCCGCCGCCGATCAGGGCGATGGGCCTGTTGCCCGCCATCTGCATCCGCTTCATCAGGCACAGCGCCATGAAATGCCCCACGTGAAGGCTGTCCGCCGTGGGGTCAAAGCCGATGTAGAACGTGGCTTTCCCGTTGTCCACCAGTTCCCTGATCTCCTCCTCGTCCGTCAGCTGGGCCAGCAGCCCTCTTTCCTTCAGTTCTTCAAAAACCGTCATTTTCCCTTTCTCCTTTTCCCGTCATACAAAAAGAGCCCTTCATCCGAAAGGACGAGGGCTCAATAAGCTTCGTGGTACCACCTTTTTTCGCAGACAGCTCGCGCCGCCCGCCTCATGAAGTACAGTCCGGCGATCCCGACAAAACGTCCTGGACATCCTCCGAAGGATACTCCTGCGATATAACGGTCGCTCCCGTCACAGCCTACTCGGCGTCCGCGCGGACAGCCCTTTCGGTGCACGACTCCGGGACGTATTCGCATCGCCTTCCCCCGCGCCTCTCATCCGCCGGCTGCTCTCTGTGGGTTCCCTGCGATCCTACTCTTTCCCATCACGGTCTTTGCCTTTTGATATGAGGATCTTCGATTCCCCGACCGGCGATCCCCTTTCTGTAAGAAACTGTATCACGGAACCGCGTGGGCTGTCAAGGATGAAAAATTCCAACGGAACAATTCGTCCGCAAACATAGGCTTTAACCGTATAAGAAACCGTGTTTCCTGTCATCGTTTCCTTGTATACCGAAATAGCCTGTCTTCTGTTGCTTTCCTTAGATTTTCGCTCCGTTAGATATCTTAATACACAGCGCTCTAAAATCCCTGTCTAAATTAAATTTGTCAAAATAACGTTCATGACTGCTGGATCCAAACGCAAAGGAATAGCATTCCTGCAATAATTTGCACCCTTCTGTGAATTGCACATCATCCTTAGCCTTATTTCTATCAGTCAAGAATTTTAAAATGAATTCTTTTCCGCTTTCCAGATTTGGTATCACTTTTTCGCAAATATCACTTTTTCCTTCCAAAAACCTTTTCTTTTCACGCGCATCTGTCATCTCCAGAGAAATAAAAACCGGTACAAACAGTGCCAAAAAACGACCGCTATCGTACTCTCGCCCTGAAAGCCTTTCCTGCGCAGATTCAATTCTGCTTTTATAAATCAATTTATCCCTAAGTGAAAAATTATAATAGTCGCTCAAGTCATCCGCAATCATTGTTATCCAGTAACTTCTTCCTTCTGTACACTGTACACGTCTTTTGACATATTCGTCCAATTCAGGCAAGTTAATTGAAACATCAAAAAATCTGTTTAAATATCTGGTTGAATCAAATTCATCTCCGTAATAATTTGAAATCGTATGTATCAACTGCTCTTTGTTTAAAGATACTACAAAAATAATTCTTTCATCATCAAAATAATGTTTGATTCTTTCCAGCATTTCAATCGCAAATGATGGTTTGCAGCGATCTAACTCATCGATAAAAATCACAAGTTTTTCAGTCTCTTCCACAATAATATCATTAAAAATACTTCTGACACATCCTTTAATCTCTTCTCCCGTCTTAACCGCACTTAGTATATCCATATTACTTTCCTGAATCCCTCTCACTATTTGAGCCGGATTTATTTTTTTAATTGAAAGTGGCAAAGAAGAAGCAACAGATACCAGCTTATCGCTCAATGATTTCATATTTATTTTTGTGTTATATGTCCCACCGCACTGTTTTGTCATTACAAGCAATAATGACATTAAAGGATCGCTATAATCATCATACATCCACGCATTATAATAAACCGGTAAATACAGGTGCTCTACACTTGTCAATTTAACTGCTTCGCTTTCTTTTAAATACTCATACGATTCTAAGTTCTTCAGCGGTCTTTCTTCCGTTTCCATCATCTTCGCACGAAAATATTTTAACGTTTCTCCAATCTGTTTAACAAAGAAAGTCTTTCCATCTCCCCATTTTGCATCCAGACTGATATACGCATTTCCTTCAATCAATTCCAGACCTTCTATAAATCCCTGAATATCTTTAGCTCTATTAAACGTGTTATTCTTTAAAGAATCCCAGACATTTTTATCTGTTGCTTCCTGTATGTATTTCTTCATTTTTTTATTTCCCCTTCCTGTTTTCTTTTCCGCTTTTCATCATAGCTTCAGCCGTGCCGGATGAACACCTGCTGTTGGTAGAGTTACCCGAAATTCGCTTCATCCTTCGTCGCTATGCCCAATTTCGTATTTGTTTGCATGGATTTTTCTATTTGTGGTTTCAAAATGTCTGTGCTAGAATAAACCTGTCCCAAATCCACCCGGATTCGGGCATTACCTGTGATAATATTTTCAGAGACACGGAGGTTTAGGAATGAGCGGCTTTTTTGGAGTAGCTTCAAAGGAAGATTGTGTTTTCGATCTGTTTTTCGGCACCGACTACCACTCCCATCTTGGGACGCGCAGGGCGGGAATGGCGGTTTACGACAATAAGGACGGGTTCAACCGGGCCATCCACAACATCGAAAACGCCCCTTTCCGCACCAAATTTGACAAAGAACTTTCCCGTATGAACGGGCATCTGGGAATCGGCTGCATTTCCGATTACGAGCCTCAGCCTCTGATCATCCGTTCCCATCACGGAACGTTTTCCATCATGACCATCGGCAAGATCAACAACAGCGATCAGATCGTAAACGATCTCCTGTCCTCTTCTCCCACCCATTTCCTGGAGATGAGCGGCGGGGATATCAACGCCACCGAACTGGTGGCCACCATCATCAACCAGAAGGAAAACCTGATCGAGGGGATCCAGTACGCCCAGGAAATTATCGACGGTTCCATGTCCATCGTGATCATGACCCCCAGAGGGATCTACGCCGCCCGGGATAAGCTGGGCCGCACCCCCATCGTCCTGGGCCAGAAGGACAACGCGTACTGCTTCGCTTTCGAGGGCTTTTCCTTCCTGAACCTGGGCTACACCCCCCTTCGGGAGCTGGGGCCCGGCGAAATCGTGGTGATGGACCCGGAGGGCGTGCACACCCTGGTAAAGCCCGGCAAAAAGATGAAAATCTGCACCTTCCTCTGGATTTATTACGGATATCCTTCCTCTTCCTACGAGGGGATCAGCGTGGAAAAAATGCGCTACAACTGCGGAGCCGCCCTGGCCAGGCGCGACAAGGGCACCGTTTCCCCCGATATCGTGGCCGGCGTCCCCGATTCGGGCGTGGCTCATGCCATCGGCTATGCCAATGAATCCGGGATTCCCTATTCCCGTCCGTTCATCAAATACACGCCTACGTGGCCCCGTTCCTTCATGCCCACCATCCAGAGCAAAAGGAACCTCATCGCCAAAATGAAGCTCATTCCGGTGCACGACCTGATTCAGGACAGGAGCCTGCTTCTGATCGACGATTCCATCGTCCGCGGCACCCAGCTGCGCGAAACCACAGAGTTCCTCTATAAGAGCGGCGCCCGGGAGGTTCACATCCGCCCCGCATGTCCGCCCCTGCTGTACGGCTGCAAATACCTGAACTTCTCCCGTTCCACCTCCGACATGGACCTGATCACCCGCCGGATCATCGCGGAAATGGAAGGCGGTGAGAAGTATCCGAATCTGGACGTTTACGCCAATCCGGATACCCCTCAGTATCAGGAAATGATCGGCCGGATCTGCAAACAGTTAAACTTCACCTCCCTGCGCTACCATCGCCTGGACGATATGATCGAAGCGGTTGGCATCGACCGCGACAGGTTGTGCACCTACTGCTGGGATGGGAAGGAATAAAAACCGGCATTGCAAAGCCCGATGAGGCTCTGGATAAAAGGCTCCCCGCCGCTGAACCGAATCAGCCGCGGGGAGTCTCAGTCTGTACTTAAACCGGGTCCACAATGATCGAAATAGCTCTGATATCGGAATTACAGTTTTCCCGTCCTTCTCATCCTACTTCCCCCGCATCAGCTCCGTCATAGCCAGGTTCAGCCCCTCCACGGTCAGCCTGTACATGGGCAGAAGGTCCCCGATGGCCGTTTCCGCCTCCCTCCAGGGCATCCGTTTCGGCGCCATTTTGGGGTTGAGCCAGACGATTTTTTTGTAGTGGCGCTTCAAAAGCCGCAGCCATTCCCAGCCGGAGAGGCCGCCGTTGGGCCCCCTGTAGTTGCCGGTGTCGGAAAAGAGCTCCTCCGGCGCCATGGCGGCGTCCCCGACGACGATGACCTTATAATCGCCGTCCAGATTCCGGAACACCCATTCCGTGTCCACCCAGTCCCCGTTCTCGCACTCGGGCGTTTTGTAGAGCTTGCTGTAAATGCAGTTGTGAAAGTAATAGCACTTCACGTCCTTGAAGTGATTGGACTTGTGCACCGCCTGGAACAGATCGTTCATCAGGCTGGAATACGGGATCATGGTGCCGCCGGAATCGAATAAAAGCAGCAGCTTTACCGCGTTTTTGCGCGGCTTTTCCATGACGATCTGCAGAAAGCCGCCGTTTTCGCAGGTCCGGTCAACCGTGCCCGGGATATCCAGCTCGGTCCTGGGCACGTCCAGCCTGGCGGAGAATTGCCGAAGCTTCCGGAACGCGGCCATGAACTGCCGGTTGTCCAGCACCCTGTCGTCCCGGAAATCCCGGTATTTCCGGGCGCCCACCACCGCGAACGCGGACTGATATCCCGTCTTGCCGCCCACCCGGACGCCGCCGATATTTCCGCCCAGGTTCCCGAAGGACGTTTTCCCCATGGTGCCGATCCAGAAGCTTCCGCCGTTGTGTTCGCTGTCCTGATCCTTAAGCCGCTGCCGGAATTTCTCCTCCACGTCCTGCCGGTCGATCTGCAGCTCTTCCGTTTCGTTGAGAAACCGCCTGGCGTCCTCCTGCGCCAGCTCCTCCATTTCGGACTTATCCAGCCACTCCAGCATCCGGTCCGCGATCTCATTTTCCGAAGAAATGCCCCGGAAACACTCCTCAAAGGCCAGATCGAATTTGTCGAACTCCGTCTCGCTCTTGACCAGAATCATTCGGGCCAGGTAATAAAACTGCGTCAGGCTGCTGCCCGCCAGCCCCTTCTCCAGCGCCTCCTGGAGCGTCAGCCATTCGCTTAAGGCGACGGAAAGCCCCTTCGCCCTGCACGTATGAAAGAATTTTGCGAACATATATCCGCCCTCCGCGCGTCAGACTTTGTGCCGTATCGTCTCCAGATCCTCGTCCTTTTTCACGATTACGCCCAGAAAAGGAAGCTGGCTGCGGATCCTGTCCGGGGCGATCCCCCCGATCTGCAGGGCCCTGATCCAGTCGATGAGCTCGGAAGTGGACGGCTTTTTCCGGACGTCCCGAAAGCTCCGGATCTCATAAAAGGCCGCCATGGCTTCCCGGAGGAGCGTTTCCTCCACCTGCGGGAAATGCGCCCGCACGATTTCTTCCATCAGCTCCTCGTCCGGAAAGTCGATATAGTGAAAGATGCAGCGGCGCAGAAAAGCGTCCGGGAGCTCCTTCTCCGCGTTGGAGGTGATGATCACGATGGGACGGTGCTTCGCTTTTACCGTCCGCTTCGTCTCGTGGATATAGAACTCCATCTGATCCAGCTCCCACAAAAGGTCGTTGGGAAACTCCAGATCAGCCTTGTCGATCTCGTCGATCAGAAGCACCGCCTGTTCGTCGGCCGCAAAGGCTTCCCCCAGCTTTCCCAGCCGGATATACCGCGAGATATCGTCCACCCCTTCTTCCCCGAACTGCCCGTCATACAGGCGCTGTATGGTATCGTACAGATAGAGCCCGTCCTGCGCCTTTGTGGTGGATTTGATGTTCCAGACGATCAGCCGCTTTCCCAGCGACTGAGCCACCGCTTCCGCCAGCATGGTCTTGCCCGTGCCCGGCTCCCCCTTGATGAGCAGGGGCTTTTGCAACGCGATGGCCACGTTTACGCTGTCCAGCAGCTGCCGGCTGGCCACATAACCTTTTGTGCTCTGAAAAGTATCGTTCATATTGCCCGTTCTCCCTCGATTGACTCAAATGGTTTCGCCGCTTGAACTGCGGACAATAACATGGTACGATAATTGTGTTTTGAAATCAAGAAAATCCGGAGGAAACGAGAATGATTGCACAACTGCTCAAAGACGGGAAACAGACACTTTCTTTTGAAGTGTTTCCTCCCAAAAAAGACGATGAATTCGAAAACGCGCAGGCCGTTTTGAACAGCCTGGCGGAGCTGAAGCCGGATTTCATCAGCGTCACCTACGGCGCCGGCGGCAGCCGTTCCACGAAGACCGTAGAAATCGCTTCCTATATCGAAAACCATCTGCACATCCCCGCTCTGGCCCACATGACCTGCGTGGGATCCAAACGGGAGGATATCGGCAGGGTGACGGACAGCCTGCGTCAGGCCGGCGTCTCCCACGTTCTGGCGCTTCGGGGCGACCGCCCCTCCTGGATGGACGACGAACAGTTCGCGGGCCGGGACTTCGCCCACGCCTCGGATCTGACCCGCTTTTTGAAGGAGACTTCGGATTTGGAGATCGCGGGCGCCTGTTATCCGGAAAAACACTATGAAGCGCCTGACGCTGCGGCCGACCTGGAAGGTCTCAGGGAAAAAGCCCGGGCGGGCGCGTCCTTTCTCATCACCCAGCTGTTCTTCGAAAACGGGGCCTTCTACCGTTTTCTGGAACGAAAGGAAGCCGCGGGCATTTCCCTCCCCGTGTGCGCCGGCATCATGCCCATCACCTCCGCCAGGCAGCTGGGCACCACCGTCACCCTTTCGGGCTCCAGCATTCCCAAAGAGCTGGCGGACCTGATCGCGGCGTACGGCGATCATCCGGAAGACATGCGCCGGGCGGGCGTGGATTACGCCATCCGCCAGATCCTGGATCTGAAGGAACACGGCGTGGACGGCATCCATATCTATTCCATGAACCGGCCCAAAACCACCCGGGAAATCGTACAGGCCGTGACGCCGTAATCCGGCGCACAGCCTGTCGCTTATCCTTCCTGAAAGACCTTTCTTCTGCCGGCGTGGATGCCCGGGCGGCACAGCTGCCCCATCCCCGTTACGGCTTCCTTCGACCCGTCCACGGCCGGATCCGTATAGCGGTAAAACCAGTCCGTCAGCCTGGCGTACATGCTGTCCACCACCGGCCGGTATCGCTCCTCTTCGATCAGGTTCTCATTTTCTTCCGGATCGCAGGTCAGATGATACAGTTCGTCCGGCCCGTACGGGAAGCGGCAGACGTACTTCCACTCTTCCGTCCGGATCATCCTGGTGGGGCCGTACTCGTCGAACACCACCACCCAGTCGTCCCGGGAATCGTTGCCCCCAAATACGTCCGCGAAGCTCTTCCCCGGCAGAGCGACCTCCGATTCTCCCGGGAATCCTCCCTCGATCCCCGCCATCTCCAGCAGGGTGGGAAAGAAATCGTACTGGCTGCACATCCGTTTGCAGACCGCGCCCGCCCGATAGTGATCCTTCCAGGAAACCAGCAGCGGAACCTTCACGGCCGTATCGTACATGTTGAACGGAAACGTTCCGTTCCCCTTCCCCCAGATACCGTGATGGCCCATATTCATGCCGTTATCGGAGGTGAAGATGACGATGGTATCCTCCCGAAGCCCCAGTTCTTCCAGCTTGTCCAGCAGGAGCCCGATGTTCGCGTCCATGGCGCTGATGGCCGCGTAATACCCTCTCAGCAGGGATTTTCTCACTTCTCCGGTGCCGTAGGGCGCGCTCTCGATTTGATTGGGATGGACCGGAAGGTCCGGGGTGGCCGTAAAGCCGCAGTCCCAATAGAGATCCACGAATTCCTTCGGATGCTGTTCCTCCTCCCAGGGCGAATGGGGCGCCGTATAATGGACGCTCAGATAGAAGGGATTCTCTTCCCTGCTGAATTCCTCCAGCCAGCCCAGGGCTTTTTCGGTGATCACATCCGTGATGTACCTGCTCTCGAAATAAATTTTCCCGTTTTCCACCACGTCCGCCCTGTCGTAATAGCAGCCGCCCCTTCCGATGGTAAACCAGCGGTCGAATCCGTGCTGCGGCACGAGGCTGTCCCCCAGATGCCATTTTCCGGACAGGGCGCAGGTATAGCCGTTGGCCTTCAAAACGTCCGTGTACGCCGGCATTCCGTCCAGATACCGGATCGGCCTGTCCTCCAGCTTATAATAAGGGTCATCCTTCAAATCCCCCAGGGCCTCCCTGTCCAGATTGCCGGAACAGATCCAGTCCTGCACGCCGTGGGAGGACGGGATCCGCCCGGTCAGCAGCGTCGCCCGTGCGGGAGAACAGACCGGGGAAGCGCAGAAAAAGTTTTCAAATCGATATCCCTCCCGGGCCAGACGGTCCAGGTTCGGGGTCTGGATATCGGCGTTTCCGGCGCACCGCATCGCCCAGGCGCCCTGATCGTCGCTCAACAGAAACAGGATATTCGGTCTTTTCATCGTAAGGTTTCCTCCTCATACAGCGGACGGACAGAAGGCCAAAGGCCCTCTGTCCGCATCCGGCTGTTTTCAGTTTTTATTCGGTCTTATTCGGCTGCAGCCCCGGAGCCCCAGGCATCCAGCTGCGTCTGGATCTCGTCCATCAGGATCTGCACTCCGTTGTCCTCCAGCGCCTGCAGGAACTTGGGAACGTTTTCGGCAGGGTCTACCATGCCGCTCTCCAGCGCTTTCGCATATTCTTCCACCGTGCTGGTGAGAGCCGCGATTTCCGCTTCCACCGGCGTGGTATCGAAGGTGAATCCGTTGTGCGCTGCCGTGATGGCGGATTCGTTGTACTCCGTGAACATCTCTTCGATATTATCCGGATAGGAAATATCCCACTTCTGATTGAAAGGCGTGCCGAACTGCCAGCCATAGGTATAATCGTATCCGTTGTCAGCGGGATCCAGGGTGCCGCCCATGGTCCGGTCGACCTGCGTATCGCCCACAGCGGTATGGTGTTCGCCTTCGATTCCGTGACGGATCAGCGTGCCAACGTATTCATCGGTGTTCAGCAGGTTGATGAACTCCAGCGCCTTTTCGGGATATTTGGAGGCGGAAGAGATCGCCAGCAGACCGCCCATGGCGTTTCTGGTTTCAAACAGGGGGTTCATCAGGGGAACGAAGGTCACGCCATGTCCCGTTTTGGCTTCTTCGGATTCCGCAGCGCCGGGCGCATAGGAGATCACGTAGGAGAACAGCTTGCCGTTGGCAAAGTCGTTGTCCCTGTTGGCCGTATCGGAGTCGTAGTTGACAGGATCCGCGGAGAGATATCCGTTATTGTACCAATCCCTCACCAGATTGCAATAATCCATGTAATCCTGGCTCGCATACTGGTTGAAGACCTCTTCCTCGCCTTCGAAATTTCCGAATTCGGAAACCGGGGATGCTCCCGGCAGCGTGGGCGTTCCGGTCAGGCTTTCATAAGGCACCGTCAGATTGAAGGTCATTCCGCTGACGCCGATGACGTTCTGTCCCGCCGCTTCCGATTTTTCCTTCACGGTCTTCAGCACTTCCGTATAGTCTTCCAGCGTTTTCACCGCGCTCAGGTCGATGCCGTATTCCTCCGCCATGTCGGAGTTTACGAAGAAGCCGGACTGCCATCCCATTTCCTTATAGGAAGGCACGCCGTAGATCGCTCCGTCGATGGAAGCCGCGGTCCAGAGCTCCTGGGGGATAAACTCCCAGGTTTCCTTCGCGTACTGAGGGAGCAGCTCTTTGATATCCATGAAAGCCCCTCTTCCGGCAAACTGCGTATAGTTTGTGGTCCAGTTGGCGGTGAAGCAGATGTCGAAGTAGTCGCCGGAGTTGATCAGCGTCGGCATTTTTTCCTTATAATCAGGGTTCGCGATGACCGTATAGTCGATTTCCACCCCGATCTTTTCTTTCGTGTACTCGTTGATTTTCTCCATCACCTTATCCGTGTCGGCCGCCACCGGATTGATGGACATGTACCATTTCAGGGTCACGATTTCGTCCGAAGCGCTCTCGGCGGCCTCGCTGGAAGCTTCCTGCGTCTGCGCCGCAGAAGCGGCTTCCGACCCCTGTGCGCTCTCCACTACGGCGGAAGTCTGGGGCGCTCCCCCGCACCCCGCGAGCAAAGCCGTTGCGAGCAGAAGAGACATTCCCGAGCTCAACAGTTTTTTCATTTTCATACGCTTTTCCTCCATTTTTTTTCTTTATTCACAAAATGTGTTCAGAACACATTTCACAAATCCTTTTTCTCAACCCTTGACTCCACCCACGGTGAGGCCCTTCACGAAGTACTTCTGGAAGAACGGGTAGGCCAGCATGACCGGGAGCACCACCAGAACCGTCAGGGCCATCCGCCCGCTGTCCGTAGGGGCGTTCTTCGCCATTTCCGCATATTCCAGCGCGTTGGCCGAGGATTGTGTCAGGGCTTCCAGGCTGTTTTGCATGCTCTGCAAAAGAGTCTGGATCGGATATTTCTTCGTTTCAAAGATGTAGAGCATGCCCAGGAACCAGTCGTTCCAGTAAGCGATCACGGTGAACAGGCCGATGGTCGCCACGCCGGGCTTCGACAGCGGGAGCACCACCGTCAGGAAAGTTCTGAACTCCCCCGCTCCGTCGATGTGCGCGGCCTCGATGATCTCCAGCGGGATCCCCCTGAAAAAGGTCCTCAGGATCACCACGTAGAAGACGTTGAGGGACATGGGGAAAATCAGCGCCCAGATCGTATCCCTCAGCCCCAGCAGCTGGGTGTTCACCATATAGCTGGGAACCAGCCCGCCGTTGAACAGCATCGTGAACAGAAGCAGGAGCGTCAGCACCCTCCCGTAGCGGTAGTCCGGCCTGGACAACACATAGGAGAGCATGGTCGTCACCACGAGGCTGAACAGCGTTCCGAACACCGTCACGAACAGGGTGATCGCATAGGAGCGGACGATCTGATCCCCCAGCCTCAGGAAGAACCGATACGCCTCCAGGCTGAATTCCGCAGGGAAGAAGGAATAACCCTTCATAAAAATGCTCTGCTCGCTGCTGAAGGAAACGATGACCACCAGCAGCACCGGAAGCACGCACACCGCTGCCAGGAGCGTCAGTATGATCAGCAGGATCGCGTTTGACCGGTTGCTGATCTCATTGATCCTTCTCTCTTTATGACCGCTTCGAATCGTCTTTGACATGGGAGCCTCCTTAAAACAGCGCGCTGTCCGGATCGATCTTACGCACGATGAAGTTGGACGTCAGGACCAGCACAAACCCCACCAGGGACTGATACAGGCTGGCCGCGGCCGACATGCCGATGTTTCCGTTTTCTTTCAGCGCTCTGTACACATAGGTATCGATCACGTTCGTGACCGGGAACAGCGGGCCCGAGTTCCTCGGGAGCTGGTAAAACAGGCCGAAGTCCGCATAGAAAATCTTTCCGATGGCGAGGATGGTCAGGACGATCATCATACCCTTTAAGGACGGCAGCGTGATGTATTTGATCTGCTGCCACTTGGTCGCTCCGTCCATCAGCGCCGCTTCGTAATAATCGTTGGAGATGCCCACGATGCTTCCCAGATACATCACCGTGGAATACCCCAGGGTTTTCCAGATCTGGAAGACGACCAGAATGACGGGCCACGCCGACGTCTGCGAATACCAGGTGACGTTGAGCCCCAACGCCCGGTTGATGAAACCGTTGTCCACGCTCAGCAGCGAATAGGCGATGAAGGAGACCACGACCCAGGAGAGGAAGTACGGCGCCATGAAAATGGTCTGATAGACCTTTGCCGCCCTCTTCTGATGCAGTTCGTTCAGGATGATCGCCATGGTCACCGCCAGCACCAGATCCAGGACGATGAACATCAGGTTATATCCCAGCGTGTTCCTCGTAATGATCCAGGCGTCCTTCGTCCGAAACAGATACTCGAAATTCTTCAGGCCGTTCCAGGCGCTTCCGAAGATGCCGTCCCGGATGTTGTATTGCTTGAACGCCAGCACGATTCCCGATAGCGGCAGGTATTTGAACAGAATCATCAGGATGATTCCCGGCAGCGCCATCATGGTAAGAGGAAGATTCTTTTTAAAATAAAACCATCTGCTCTTTTTCTGTTTCTTCATGAGACATCCTCCTGCTTTCCTTTCGTGTCCTTTCCGATCTGTTTTTATCATAAAACGGTTTTTCCGTCTCCACAACGCGACTTTTTTTAAGGGAGGTGGATTTTTTTCGGCGTTTCCGGTTTTCAGTAAAACTCCCGGATCCGGTTAAACCAGATCAGCGCGGGATCCTGCGTTTCCTCCATATGCCGCTGCAGCCGGTCCATATATTCCCGTTTGATTTCCCGGTATGCCACGTCGTCGCAGACGTTGTGCAGCTGCCAGGGGTCTTTCTTCAGATCGTACAGCTCCCCTCTCTCGTTTTCGTTGAAGGTGAACTGGTAATCCAGATCCCTCACCATCCTCTGCCTCGCGGTGTAGAAATGATAGTGGAATTCGCAGAAGACGTCCTTTCTGCCGTTATCCCGGCGCGTTCCTTCCATCAGCGGCAGAAGGCTCTCCCCGTCCACCGGTTTGGGCGGCCGCTTTCCGGCAATATCCAGGATGCTGGGCATCAGCTCCTGCAGAAGGACCAGGCTGTCGTTGTCCTCCTTCCCCAGGCCCTTTACGATCATGGGCACCCGGTAGATCTCATCGAAGGTAAAGGCCCCCTTTTCCACCAGCCTATGCGCTCCCATACAGTCGCCGTGGTCGGCGGAATAGATGATCACTGTATCCTCGTACAGGCCGCATTCCTTCAGCTTCTCCACGATCAGCCCCACGCAGTCGTCGATCATGGTACAGTGCCCGAAATAGCGGGCCGCGATTTTCTGAAAGCCCCGCCACCCATAGTCCGACAGCCCCCACATCTTCTCCGTCAGGTAATACCCGTAGGGCTTATCCTTAAAATCCTCGCAGTAGCTGGGATGTTCCGGAATATCTTCCGGCCGGTACATGGAATAATAGGGCTCCGGCACGATGCTGGGGCTGTGCGGCCCCCAGAAATTGCTCCAGATGAAAAACGGGCGGGAATCGTCCTTCGCCTTCTCGATCAGCCGGTTGGTCTCCTGGGCCACAAAATATTCGATGGTGCTCTCAAAGGGGCCGTCGTGACGGCAGTACATCTCCTGGATCTGCAGGGCCGGATTGTTTCCCATAAAGCCGCGGCTGACGTCCACCCCTTCGAATCCGTTTTCCCTCAGATATTCGGCATAATAGTTGGGTTGATTTCTGGGCGGGAGGTTGAACTTCAGGCTGGGGAACACCCCGCTGCCCGGAAAGCCGTAGCCCATAAACGGCAGATTGTCCTCGAAGCCGCACTCCTTCGGCGTCCGGTTCGGCGACACGTGCCATTTTCCGGCATACCCGCAGTAATATCCGGCATCCGCCATGCACTGCCCCAAAAGCGGGGTGCCCGGGCGGATATCCGTATAATTATCGATGACGCCGTGCTTATGGGAATACAGGCCCGTCATCACGCTGGCTCTGGAGGGGGCGCAGATGGCGGAGGTGCAGAAGGCGTTGTTGAATTTCATTCCTTCCTGCGCCAGCCGGTCGAGATTCGGCGTCCGGCAGATACAGCCCTTTTGATAGGCGCTCACCGTATCCAGACGCTGCTGGTCGGATAAGAGCAGCAGCACGTTTTTTCTTTTTCCCATGAGTGGTTCTCCCTTCCCTTCGCAGGCCGCGGTTTTTCGCCTCCGTCCCGGACGGACGGAGGACACTTTCAGCATAAAAAGAGACGCGTTTTTCAACAACGAGAATCTTTTTAGAATCGGTGCACTTTTTTCTCTTCTCGCCGGAAGCGATTGCCGAAGGGCGAAACAGTCTTTATAATGGTTAGGGAAGGAGGAATCGATTATGCTCAGAATTCTTCTGGTGGATGATGAAAAATTTGCGATCCAGGGGCTGATTTCCATGCTGGACTGGGATCGTTTTCAGGGGGTGCTGGCGGGCACGGCTTCTTCCGGCGAAGAAGCGCTGACGCTTCTGGAGACCGTCCATCCCGACGTCATCATCTCCGATATCAAAATGGGCGGCATGAACGGGATCGAGCTGGCCCGACAGGTTCGGGAAAGGATGCCCCACATCCAGATGATCCTGTTGACGGCGCACGGGGAGTTCGAATACGCCAGGCAGGCCATCCAGTACGGGGTCATCAACTATATTTTAAAGCCCATCACCCGCGACAAGCTGGAACAGCTCAACTGCCTGCTGGCACAGACCACGGAACAGCTTCTCCTGCGGCAGAAATCGTACCTGACGGTCTGGGACGATTCCCTTAAGGGAAGGCTCCTTACGGCCCTCAAAAACGGCGACCGGGATACCCTGGACGAATTTTTCCAGTCCCCGCTCTTCGCTCAGCTGATGCTGGGAAACGACTGCAACCCCGTGGGCATCCAGCTGCTCAACTATCTCTATCAGTATCTGTCGGATATCAACCTGGATCCGCAGGCCATCTCCTATTCCAGAAGTTCGACCATGGAGACGTTTCTGGACATGTCGGACCGGCAGGAAAAGATGGACTATATCATCACGAAATACTACGATCTGCTGACCAGCGTTTCCCTGCAGAAAAACGCGCATACGGACGCCATCACTTCCTATGCGCTCCGCTACATTGAAGAGCACTACAGCGACCCGGAATTCAATCTGTCCGCGCTCTCCTACGCCATGCACGTTTCCCTCTCCCATCTGAGCACGGTGTTCAAGCAGGCTACGGGCGTCAATCTGAGCGCCTACGTGACGGATCTGCGCCTGGAAAAGTCCAGGCAGCTGCTCTCCGACATGAGCCATACCATCGCGGAGGTATCCCTGTTGTCCGGATATTCCGACGCGAAATATTTCGCCAAACTGTTCAAGAAAAAGACGGGGAACACGCCCAGCGAGTACAGGAATCTGATCCTTCAGGGGGGCCTGCATGGGAATTAGGAAAAAAATCTTCATAACGACCGCCGCGTCCATGCTGGCGGTGCTGCTGATCTCCTACGGCGTCATGTTTCTCTATTTTTATCAGGCCTTCTTTCAGGAAACCAGGATCAATCAGCGCACCAACGTGGAGCTCAACCGGCGGATGGCCGACAGCTTTCTGGAGTCCATTTATCAGACCGCGGTGCAGCTCGTCAGCGACAAGGCTCTGGGAAAATATCTGAGCGCCGACGGCGTGGATCCCATGGAGTCCATCCAGGCCAGGATGGCGATTCAGGATCAGTTCGCGCACTACGCCACCCACCAGGTCATCGACAGCACCTATTATTACCGGAACACGCTGTTTCTTTCCGACCTGCTCCCCATCGCGGACTCCTTCGAAGCGTATACGCTCAACGACAACCCTTACATCGCCTCCAGTTCGGTCTTCTCCAACTCCCGGGTCAAAGAGGAGGACTGGTATGTGAAAACGCTGCAGAATACGATCTACGTGTTCCGCAACGGGGAAACGGATGAAATCTGTATCGCCAGAAAGATCACCAACAGCTACTATATCGGTCCCTACGATTCCAACGGAACTGCGGTGATGGTGGTCAGCGTGGCCGACAGCCAGCTGGAGAGCGTATTCTCCAGCACGCCCGTCACCGGGGGCAGCGGATATGCTCTGCTCAATGATGGCGGAGAGATTTTATACCGCAGCAACCCCTCCCTCCCCTCCGAAGCGTATGCCGGCGCCAGGGATGCGTTTTCGCAGACCGGAACGGACGAGTTCACCATGACGCTGAAGAGCGGGGAGACCTTTCTGGTCAATTCCTGCCGGGCGAAATACGGGATCCAGTTCCTGTTTTTAACGCCCAACAGCGACATCGTCGACAGCGTCATGCCCCTGCTGGTCACCTACAGCCTGATTTTCGCGGGCATCGCCCTCCTCGTCCTGTTCGTCATCTATCTTCTGACCGGACGGCTGAGCAGGCCCATCACCCGTTTTTCCAGCGCCGTGGGACAAATCCGGGATACCCGGGATTATGACGTATCCAGGCTTCACGTTTCCGACGAAAAGGAGCTGGTCGTCCTGGAGCAGAGCTTCCGCCAGCTCATCGAAAACGTCAACGGGCTGATCGAAGACATCCGGGTTCAGAGCGAGAAGGAAAAGCGCTCCTCCCTCCGCGCCCTGCAGGCCCAGATCAATCCGCACTTCATCTTCAACGCCATGGATATGGTGAACTGGCTGGCCCTCTCCCGCGGCTGCGACGATATCGCGGGAATCGTCTCTTCCATCGCCAGCCTGATGCGTTACAGCATCACCGAGGCGGACAGCATGGTCCCCATCGCTCTGGAAATGGAAAACATCCGGGAATTCATCTCCATCTACCAGCTCCGCCACGACAACCGCCTGACGCTGGACGCCGAACTCTGCCGGGAAGAAGTCAGAATTCCCAAATTCACGCTGCAGCCCCTGGTGGAAAATTCCGTCCGCCACGCCCGGCCGGCGCCCGGCGAAGACCTCCATATCGTTGTGCGCGCCCAAAAAACCGGCTGCGGCTGTCTCATCGAAGTGCACGACAACGGCCGGGGCTGCGACGCCGACGAGCTGAACCGCTATCTCCGCTACGAAGATACCTCATTGAAGGTCTCCAGCGGATTCGGGGTCCGAAATGTAAACGAACGGATCTGCCTTCATTTTCCTCAGTGCGGCGGCATTTTTTACCGGAACGAAGCGGACGGAAGCCTCACCGCCTGCATGGAGCTGCGCGGCCCCGGCGTTTTCGCCGATGATGCCCCGGCGCAGCCATCGCCCGCGGGCGTTTCCGCGCAGAGCAGGCCGGAACGGACGGAATAGAACAGAAAAGAAAGGAGAATACAGATGCAGACAAAACTGTTAAAGGACGGCGTACACGGTTATACCCAGGAGGATCGTTATGTTCCCCCGAAGGAAAAGGAGGTCCAGGAGCATTTGAAATGGTTCATGGGGCTGAAACTCGGCTTCATGATGCACTGGGCTCCCGGCTGCCAGATCGGCACGCTGGAATCCTGGCCCCTGTCCGACCAGGACGGCTCCTGGTCCCAGGCGGACGTGGACTGGACGGATATCGAAACCTTCAAGCAGCAGTATATCGACGCCAACAAGACGTTCAATCCGGTCCGGTTCCGCCCGGATCATATGGCTGAACTGGCGAAGGAATGCGGCTTCCAGTACCTGCTTTTCACCACGAAGCACCACGACGGATTCTGTATGTTCGACACGCAGACCACGGACTATAAAATCACGGATCCCTCCTGTCCGTTCCACTCCAGCCCTTACGCGGACGTGACACGCTGTCTCTACGACGAATTCCGCAAACGGGGCATGGCCATTTCCGTCTATTTTTCCAAACCGGACTGGCACAGCGACGATTACTGGCACAGGGCGTTCGGGCCCGCGCCCACCAGGAACGTGAACTACTCCGTGGAAGAACATCCCGATCTGTGGGAACGCTTCGTCTCCTACACCCATGCGCAGCTGGAAGAGCTGGGAACCCGCTATGGGAAGATCGACTGCCTGTGGCTGGACGGCGGCTGGGTCAACCCGGACAACCTGGGGCAGGATATCCGCCTGGGAGAAATCGTGGGCAAACTCAGGAGCACGACGCAGCCCCATCTGATCGTCTGCGACCGCACCGCAGGAGGGGAATTCGAAAATATCGTCACCCCGGAAAAACAGCTTCCCGACACGGCTCTGTCCATCCCCTGGGAAATCTGCACCCCCGTGGGCCAGCGTTTTTCCTTCCATTACACCGACACGTTCAAATCGGGACGCCAGCTGGTCCATCTCCTTTTGGACGTGGTCTCAAAGGGCGGAAACCTGGCGCTGAACGTGGCGCCCCAGCCCAACGGGGCCCTTCCGGAAGGCGCTGTGGCCTCTCTGCGGGAGCTGGGCCGCTGGCTTCGCATCCACGGCGAGGGAATCTATCAGACCGCAGCCGCCGCGCCCTATTCCATCCGCAACATCCGCTACACCGCCAAAGGGGATACCCTTTTCGTCTTCTTCCTCTATGAAGAATGCGCTTCCCTCCCCCTGAACCTGCATCTGAAAACTTCCGCAACCCCGTCCCGGATCCGCCTGATGCGCACCGGGCAGGAAATTCCCTTCCGCCGCCAGGGAGACGAGCTGCTTCTGGACACGTCCCAAATCGACAGGAACGCCGCCTTCTACGCCGACTGTTTTGTTCTGGAGCACTGAAAAAAGGAACTTAAAAGAGGGCGCAGATGATTGGATTTTCATCTGCGCCCTCTGAGGATACGTCATGCGGTTTTTCGCCCGTCCGGGCCGATGGCATATCCCTCAATGGCAGCGTTTACGGCCATAACGCCGTCCGCATGGAAGTAGTACTGCCCGCCGCCGATCTGTTTCCAGCCGCCGGCGAACATCTTTCCGCTGGACTGATCCAGCCAGTACCATTTCTGTTCGTCGGAAAGCCAGCCTTTTACCGGTTCCCCGCCGCGGTAATAGTACCAGTCGCCGCTGTCGTTCTGCGCCCAGCCGTTCGCCGTCTGCGGGTCGATGACGACCTCTACAAAACGGTGCAGGACGATGGCAACCTCGGCGCGGGTGGCCGTGCCTTTGGGGTCAAAGCGGCCTCCGTCTTTCCCGGCCAGGATGCCGGCCTGCTGCATGGCCCGAACCGCGTCCGCCGCCCAGGAACTGATCTGCGCGCGATCGGTAAAGGTTACGGCTTTCAGGGTTCCCGGGAGGGTATAGCCCATCTTCGCCGCGTAGTTTTTCAGAATGACCGCCATTTCCTCCCGCACGATGCCGCTGTCCGGCGAGAATGTCGCAGGGCCTGTGGCGGCAGCGCCGCTCACAATGCCGTTCTGCGCCGCCCAGTTGACGTAAGGGGCGTACCAGGCGTCCTCCGGCACATCGGTAAACTGCCCGGTCCGATAATCCGCCGGATCAATGCCTGCCAGCCGTCCCAGGGCAGTCACGAACATTCCCCGGGTCATGCCGGCGTCAGGGGCGAACCGGCCGTCCCCGGCTCCGTCAATCAACCCCCTCCCCGCCGCAAAGAGGATATGCTGCCCGGCCCAGTGGCCGGAAATATCCGTAAAAGCCTCTGCGGGGGCCCTGTAGCCCACGCCGTAAATGCCGAAATGCTCCGCTTCAAAGAGGACAGCTTTCTGGTCAGGGTCGTAACTGGATTTGGCCAGCCACTCCGCCTTGCCGTTTCCGTCCACACAGACGGCGCAGAGATTGCCGGCCTGCTCATTTGCAGCCGGAGTGTAGGGCAGCTTCACGGAAATGGTCCTGCCCTGCCAGTCGGTCAGTGGCGTTTCCACACCGCCCTTGACGTACACAAGGGAAATATCATAAGCCGGCCTTGTGCCGACGGCTTCTTTCGCCTCATTGGAGGCAACGGCGGTTTTTACCATCCGCAGGACCAGGTCGCCGCCCTGGGACTGGGTATCCAGCATCTTCAGGGTGTCCAGCGTGAAGCCAAAGGAGGTCAGGCCATTGGTGGTAATGTCAAACCGGCGCACCTTTGCCGAAACCAGCTCATCCAGCGTACCGGCAGGGATGGTAATCGCAAGGCTTCCGGCATCCGCCGCGTTCTGAATGGGAACGGTCACGGCGATGCCGTTTCCGGTGTTCCCGTTCTTTTTCGCGTCGGCTGCAGCTTTGTTGATGGCATCCTGTACGGTGCTGCTGGAAATGCTGGCGCTGCCGTCCGCTCCGGGCTCGACCGGTGCGGTCTGGCCGGTGGCAGGGGTATCCGTCGCATTTGGATCCGGACGGCTTACCGCGGCCGAACTGCCGGAGGAACCGCTATCCGAACCGGAACCGCCGCCGGAGGAAGAACTGCTCCCGGAACCGCCAGAGCTGCCGCCGGACGAACTGCCGCCTCCTTCGCTGTTTTTCGTCCATTGTGCATAGACGGTCACGCTTGCAGAAAAGACGGTATCAGGGGTGATCTTATCGCCGCCTGTTTTTGCGGTGTACCAGCCGTTGAAGGAATACCCGCTTTGCGTGGAGGTCGGCAGGCTTGTCAACTTCTGGCCTGTGGTGGTTTGCGCCGCAGGGCTTGTGCCGCCGTTCCCATCAAAGGTGATTGTGTATTCCGCTGGCTGGGGCGGCGTGTCTTCCGTCCACTGTGCATAGACGGTCACGCTTGCAGAAAAGACGGTATCAGGGGTGATCTTATCGCCGCCTGTTTTTGCGGTGTACCAGCCGTTAAAGGAATAGCCGCTTTGCGTGGAGGTCGGCAGGCTTGTCAATTTCTGGCCTGTGGTAGTCTGCGCCGCAGGGCTTGTGCCGCCGTTGCCGTCAAAGGTGATGGTGTATTCCGCTGGCTGGGGCGGCGTGTCTTCGAAGTTAGCCGTCACCGTTACATTTCCTGCTGGCATGGTGAAGGTGGTAGCGGCGCTGTTGGCGTCTGCCAGGGTCACACCGCCCGCCGTCACCGTCCAGCCGGCGAACTGCTTGCCGCTGGGGACGGTGGCGGTGATGGTGACGGTAACGCCCTCCTGGTAACTGCCGCCGCCGGTGCCCCCATTTACCGTGACGGTGTAGGTGGTCACAGGTGCGGGATTCACGATGACTCCCGCCGTGTTGGAGATAGCCGTGGCAGTCTTTTCGCCCGTGGCGCTGTTGTTGGTGTTGGTCACCACGCAATAATACCAGGTGGTGCCCGCCGCGCTGGTGGGCGGGGTATAACTGCTGGAAGTTGCGCCGCTGATTTCCGAGCCTCCGGTGGTGCTGTCGGTGGTGCTGCTGTACCACTGATAGGAGAGGGTGCCGCCGTCGTTTACGCTTGCAGTCACGGACAGATCAGCATCAGCCCCCACAGTATAGGTGCCGCCCTGGGGATGTGTGGTAATGTTGGGCGTCTCCGCGTCAACGAGTGCAGAGGTCGTGACCGTCAGGCCGGTGCTGCTGGCCGCAGAGGGGGCATAAAACCCGTTCCCGGCGTAGCGGGCGTAGAAGGTATAGGTCGTGCCGGGGGACAGATTGGTGAAGGTGGTTTCGGTCTGCCAGTTCTCCGGCATTGCCCCTGCGCCCGTGGTATAGCCGTACTGGATACCGCCCACGCCGCCGCTGTCGGTCACAGCGGTCAGGGTGACGCTGTTGGCCGTCACCGCGCTTGTGCCGGATGGATCCGAGGGTGCGTTGGTCTGGTCTTTCTTGTTAAAGCCACTCACCGACACCGAGCCATTGCCTTTTGCATCGCCTTGAATTGTGAGCGTCCCGTCGCCGGTGATGGTGCCGTAGTTGGTGAGCGTCTTATCGGAGGGGACGGTCAGGGTGGTTTTCTGGGGAATGTTCACGGTCACGCTCGCGGGGATGGTGAGGTCGGCGGGCAGGGACAGACTGCCGTAGATCTCGTAGGTGTTTTCGACGGTGCCGGGCTTGATGCCCGCGCCGTTGTCGGCAGTTCCACTTCCAGACCCAGCGCCGATGTCAAGAGCACTATCGCCTCCCGTAGTTACATTGGTCAGGATGATAACGGTTCCACCCGCGCCGCCAACGCCAGTAGTATTAACAGCACCGCCGATGTCCACGGCGCTGCCGCTGGCATCATTACCGGTTCCGCCGCTTACTGTTAGATTTCCTCCAAGTAACAGGACAGTACCGCAGCCCTCGATGGTGGTTGTACCACCCGGGCCACTTTCACCTGAAATCCCACCGCCGATCCCAACGCCTCCAGGGCTGCCTGTGGATGAACCTCCTGTAGCCGACAATGAACCGCAACTATCATTGCATATATGGTTATTGACACTTTCATCCGCATTCGCACACAGAACGGTTAGAGTTCTCCCCTGCGGCACATTTATGGCCGGAGCGCCAGGACTATAAGAACCACCGGAGCCGCCAGACAGGATGTTGTTTGAACCCTGGGCCAGTGTCAAAGTCAGTGAGGAGGCAGAGGATAGGGTAATCGCGCTTGTCTGCTTGGTGACGCTACCATCGTTGTCCGTGCCTTTGATGTTGACTCCGTTCAGCGTGATGGAGGCGGATGCTCCAGTATCAATTACGATGCGGTCGCTGGTGGGGGTGGTTGCCCCGTCCGCCATGGAAATGGTGAGATTCGCACCATTTTTGACAGTCAGCACACCATTGGAGTATGTGTAATCAGTATTTGCCGTGCCGCCCGTTATATCAAATGCGCTGTCCGCCAAAACATTTGTCATCTCATTGAACACCGCAAACAGAGCCTCGAAAATCTCCGCGCCGGTGACTTCCAGCTTTTCACCGTCAGACAGGGCCTCGTATGCGTCATAGGCCGCTTGCAGGTCGGTATAGACCGCGCCCCGCTCCTCCTGGGTCATAGCCTTTAATTCGTCCACTGTGGGTAGGGCATCAATGAGCTTTTGCACATCCTCCACGGACAGCACCGTGGCATTAGAGGGGGAGGCAAGTTCTGCTGTGCCTTTACACTGGCTCAGGTCTGTATCTTCCAAACCGCATACTGGGCAGTCAACATTGACATTCTCCTCGGTACAAAGGGTTTCACAACTACATTCCGGCCCCTGTTCCGGTTTGGCGGGGTCTCCGCTGTCCGCTGGATTGCAAATTTCACATACAAAGGTACAAGAGCTACCCGGTTCTTCCGGGGAATAACCGCACTCATCGTCATGCACATGCTGGCAGTCCAGTTTCTTTGTGACACAGCCGCTTTCCTCACTGCACACATGGGTACACGCGCTAGGTTTTCGTTCTTCTGTACTGGATGGGGTAGCCGTGTTTGCAGACACGCTTTCTACCGGGTAGCAATCCTCCGTATGCTCATGGACGCACTCTGTCACAAGGGTATAGCACTCGTCCGTGTGTTCATGGCCGCAGGGCGTTCCCGGCGTCCCCTCCGTGTAGCCGCAGTCTGCTGTGTGTTCGGTGTGATGTTCACACAAGCCCCCTGTGCCCGGATTTTCCACCGCCAGCGCATTTACCGGCAAGGCGGAAAACAACATCGCGCCTGTCATCAGCAGGGCCGCGATCCGTTTCTTTTGCAATCGCATTTTTTGTTCCTCCGTTTCTTAAAAAAACGAACCTGACGACATAAGGTTCGTTATGTTGTAGCTGTGCGTGTGGCAAATCATTTTGCCGTCTCTATTATAACGCAGAAATTGTCGAATGAGCAACCTCGCATCTCCAATTTCCAAAAAAGAGCGCAAAAAATCAAGCCGGGTTAATACAGAAATTCTCCCGGTTCCGTTTTCATACCTACTTTTCATTTTCTTGCGCCGGAATTCCGCAAGGCTCTTGCCTTTTCAAACGATTCCCCTGTATAATGAGTATGTATTGTAAGCGAAAAATCCGACGAGCTACAACATAACGAACCTTATGTTGTAGCTTTTTTTGTTCCCGGCCTGACAACATAACGAACCTTATGTTGTTACAAGCCCCATGCGCTCGAGCTGTTTCTCGTGAATGTCGCCGCTCTCCATCGTGTAAATGCGGGTGGTGCTGATGTTGGAGTGCCCCAGGATATCCGCCAGCCGGGACAGGTCTTTTTCCAGAGAATAATAGGTGCGGGCGAACAGGTGGCGCAGGTTGTGGGGAAACACCTTGCCCGGTTCCACCCCGGCGCTTTCACACAGGGCTTTCATGTCCCGCCAGATGTTGCTTCGGTCGATGGGTTTCTCGGTCTTTGTGACAAAGACCGGCCCCTCTGTTCGTTTCTGTTCTCCCAGATAGGCCCTCAGCAGCTTCCGCAGCTTCGGCGGCAGGAAAATGGTGCGATGCTTGCCCTTGCAGGCTACCTGCGCCCTGCCGGTCCGTACCGCTTCTGCGGTGATCCATTTCAGTTCCGATACCCGGATACCGGTGGAACAGATGGTTTGCAGAATCAGGGAGAGGCGCTCGTTGCCTTTTGCTTTTGCCGCCTGTACCAGCCGCAGATATTCCGCGCGGGTCAGTTCCTTTTCGGCGGCGCAGAAAATCTGGCGCTGGATTTTCAGCGGTTTGACTTTCAGGTCATGCCAGCCCATGAACGCCAGAAAGCCGTTTAAGGAGGCCAGCATGGTGTTGACCGACGCGGCGGCATAGCGGGACGCAAGGTGTTCTTTCCAGGAAAGAAGTGCGTTTTTGCTCAGTTGCCCGTCCGGGAGAAAGGCTGCGAGGGCCTCCAGGTCGCGGGCGTATTTTTGAATGGTCTGTCCTGCCCGTTCCTGTTCCCGCAGGTGGGTAAGGTAAAGGCGGATATTTTCGGTTTGAATGGTTCGTGGTTTACTGAAATTGTCCATTTGGTATCCCTCCTGTTATGGAGTTATTGTACCAGAGGACGGTAAAATCATACGGGAAACAGGCCGTTTCTCACAACGCAGGCGAGCTGGCCGGGGTCTCTCCATTCCCGGCCAGCTCGCCTGTCATCTCTTCTTTCTCATGTCCTGTCCGTCTCAGCGTTCCGAGTAGCGGGAAAGGAACTGTCGGGTTCTCTCCTGCTGCGGATTCCCGATCACCTTTTCCGCGTCCCCCTGCTCCACGATCACCCCGCCGTCCATAAAGATGACCTGATCCGCGACGTCGCGGGCGAAGGCCATCTCGTGCGTGACGATGATCATGGTGGTCTTCTGCTCCGCCAGGGAACGGATGACCTTCAGGACTTCACCCGTCAGCTCCGGATCCAGGGCCGATGTGGGCTCGTCGAAGCAGAGGATATCCGGATGAAGGGCCAGGGCGCGGGCGATGGCCACCCGCTGCTGCTGCCCGCCGGAGAGCTGGTGGGGATAATGCCCCGCCCGCTCGGCGAGCCCCATTCTGGAAAGGAGTTCCCGGCCTTCCGCCTCGATTTCGGCCAGAATCTGCTTCTTCCTGCTCTTGAATCCCTCCTGCTCCTGCGCCAGCAGCTCCCTGGCCAGCGTGACGTTTTTCAGAGCCGTGTACTGAGGGAACAGGTGAAAGGACTGGAATACCAGCCCGAAATGGAGGCGCTTCTTCCGGATTTCGCTCTCCCTCTGCGTGGCGGGATCCGCAGCGTCGAACAGTTTGGAACCGCGGACGATGATCTGTCCCCGATCCGGTTTCTCCAGAAAATTCAGACAGCGCAGCAGCGTGGTCTTGCCGCTGCCCGAAGATCCGATGATGGCCAGCGCCTGCCCCTCCTGGAGGTCGAAGCTGATGTTTTCCAGAACTCTGGTGGAGCCGAAGTGCTTTTCTATGTTTTTAACCTCTAAAACAGCCATGTCAATCCTCCATCTTCATCGGAAGAAGCTGAGCTTCTTTTCCAGACGGTTCAGCAGTATGGTCACGACGCCGCTGAAGGCGAGATAATAGACCGCGGTGAAGAACAACGGCCAGATGAGTCCCGCATATCCCCGGTTTCCCTTCATAAAGGATTCCCCCATCCAGATGACCTCCTGGAGGGCGATGACCCGCGCCAGGGAGGTATCCTTTACCAGCGTGATGATCTCGTTGGACATGGGCGGGACGATCCGTTTGATCATCTGCAGCAGCGTGATCCTGAAAAAGATCTGAGGCCCCGTCATGCCCAGAACCTGTCCCGCCTCCTGCTGGCCGGCGGGCACGCCCTGAATGCCGCCGCGGTAGATCTCGGAAAAATAGAAGGCGTAATTGATGATGAACGCAGTCGTGACCGCGGTGAACCGGCCCGTTTCCCCGCCGCCCCAGGTGAACAGCTTCATCAGCGGAGGGACGTAATAGAGGATCAGGATCTGCAGAACCAGCGGGGTTCCCCGGATGATCCAGACCACAGTACGGGTCAGCCACCGCAGAGGGGCGAAACGGCTCATGGAGCCGAAGGAAATCACCAGGCCCAGCGGCAGGGCCCCGATCAGCGTCAGGAAAAACAGCTCCACCGTCTTTATGAAGCCCTCGTTCAGGGCCGAAACCACCGTCTGAAATTCAGCAGACATGAAAAACATGCCGTTATCCTCCTGTGCTTCGTTAGATGTTTTCCGCGCAAATGCGGCTGAAAGGCAGAGGGCGGCGGGCCCCCTGCCTTTTGGACGATTGCAAACCGGGACGTTTTATGCCCGGATCGCTCTTATTCCAGAATGACGGCATCCTGCAGCCCGTAGGTGACGGCGATCTCCTCCACCGTGCCGTCCGCTGCCTTTTCGGCCCAGAATGCGTTAAACGCGTCGGCCAGATCGGAGCCCTTGCGGAAGCCTACGCCGTACTGCTCGGATTCCAGCCCCTGGGCCTCGTTCAGGTTGACGCTGTACGAGAGCTCCGCATAGCTGGTGCCCTCTCCGGTCATGGCGGCCGCCATCAGCACGTCGATCACGGCTACGTCGGAGGTCCCTGCGGAAACCTCCATCAGGGTATTGGCCTGAGACTGCACGGGGACGGTGGATGCGCCCAGCGCTTCCGCGGCGTCCTCCCCCGCGGAGCCGGATTCCACCGCAACGTTCAGGCCTTCCAGCGAGGTCAGCCCGTCGAAATCAGCGGACGAAGCGGCGGGATATACCAGGACCTGATAGTTGGTGCAGTAGGGGACGGAAGTCTCCATGGCGGAGGTCACCTCATCGGTGAGGGTCATGCCGTTCCAGACGCAGTCGATGTTGCCGGCTTCCAGCTCCATCACCTTATAATCCCAGGTAATTTCGGAAAATTCCACCGAAACGCCCAGATATTCGGCGAACTGCCTGGCAAGGTCGGCGTCGAAGCCGATCCATTCTCCGTTCTCATCCTGATAGTCCATGGGTTCGAAGTTGGTGATCCCCACCACCAGGGAACCCTTCTCCTGAATGGCGGCGAGGTCGCTCTCCGCAGCTTCGGCGCCGGCGGCAGCGCTTTCGTTCTCTTCGCTCTCCGCAGCGTCGGTCTCCTCAACAGAAGCGGTTTCGTCCGAAGCGGCTGCAGCGCTTTCGGAACTTTCGGAAACGTCCGCCGCGGGGGCGGAGGATCCGCTGTTTCCGCAGGCGGCCAGGGAAAAGGCCAGAATCGCGGCCATGGTAAGAGACAGTATCTTTTTCATGTTCAGAATAACCTCCCTAAATGTGATATCGCCGTCGGGCAAATGCCCGCTGCTTTCACATTTTACCATGCTAATGCGATATTGTAAAGAACTTCTTCTATTCCTGCGCCGTCCATTCCGTCCTCGCACCGTCTCCCCGGGGCAATTCCAGCAGGACAGACTGCCTGCTGCCGAACATGCGCTCAGCCCGTTCTTCGATCCTGATCGTCTCCGTCCCCCGGTCCACCTCCAGGAAACGGGAAAAGGTTCCTGTGCATCCGGCCGGGATTTTCTGCGTGTACCGGACTTCATAATACAGATCATCCCCGGAAGCGGGGGACGCTTCGTACAGATAAAAGCCATCTTCCCCCGTCATAAAATCCGGCCCTCCGGAAAATTCCCCGGTCACTTTGGAAGGGTTTTCGTACGTGATCCTCACTTCGTACAGATCCTGGTTCTCCCCTAAGTCCCAGGCATCCCGCTGCCCCTGCCGGTTGATGACGGAAATGCTCTTCATCACCAGCGGCGTCGTCTCATAGCCGATTCCGTAACGGTAATCCTCCCGCCGGGGAATGAACCAGGACAGGCAGGCAAACGCTTCCAGAAAAAGGATCAGCGCCAGCCAGAACGGGCGGGGACGTCTCTTTCCCTCCCTTTTTCCGGCCGCGCCTTCGGTCAGATTGTTCACTGTCCCACCTCCTCTGCTGCAAGCCCCGAAGAGCCGATCCCCTCCAGGGGGATCCTCCCCCCGACGACCGCGCGGTACGGGTAATCCCGGTCTTCCGCGATGAGCACCAGTTCGAGAGCCCCGGCGTCCTCATGGGCCAGGAAAAACCAGTAGCCGCTCTCCTCCTCCCCGTTTCCGGGGCTGTAGGAAGAAAGGGCGTCCTCTTCAGACAGTCCCAGGGCATACAGGCAGGTCCCGATGGAATCGGCGTACAGCGGTTCCCGGTAAAACGGATCGCCGCCGTGCCCGTAGGCCAGGGAAATATCCCCCAGCCCCACATCATAATGGTATTCCTCCGACGAAACCGAGGCCTTCACGCATACCAGCTGCATCCCCTCCGGAATCAGACCTTCCAGAAAAACGCGATCCACCCCTTCTACCGTAACGGCAATGGGATCTCCCAGCACATCCCCCTCCAGGAGCAGCTGCCCCGTCCGGGAGGGCGAAATCCAGGCGATCTCCCCCTCCGCCAGCCCCTTCACAAACCCCTGCCTCCAGACGAACCAGGCGATCCCCGTAAGGACCGGAAGGAGCAGAAAGAGGACGGGAAAAACCAGAGCCGGGCGAAAGCCTCCGGAAGGCCTTTCCTTCGCCCTGCTTACCGGCTCCCCTCCCCCGCCCTCTGGGCGCGCGGCCTCCGCCGGGGACGGCCGCTTTGAAACCGGACGCTTTGAAACCGGACGTTCCGAAGCCGGCCGCTCCGAAACCGGCCGCTGTCCTTCGTCCAGCGCCCTCATATCGTTATAGGTGCCGCATTTCGGACACAGGCCGCTGTACATTTCGGCGTCAAACCGCTTGCCGCAATTTTTGCATCTGATCTTCACTTATGACCACTCCGTATCCGAGATTTCGATCTTTTTGTCCCTCAGCATCAGATCCTTTACCGCGTCCGCCGCCGGCTTCCCGCAGAAAAGGACTTCGTTGACCTGTTCGATGATGGGCAGCTGGATCCCGTATTTTTCCGCCAGGCCCATGGCCGCCTTCGCGGAATAGACCCCTTCCACCACCATCTGCACCTCTTTCATGGCCTCTTCCATGGAATAGCCCTTTCCGATGAGGATGCCGGCGCGGCGGTTTCTGGAGTGCATGCTGGCACAGGTAACGATCAGGTCCCCGATGCCGGACAGGCCGCAGAACGTCTCGAACCGGCCGCCCATGGCCGTTCCCAGCCGGGCGATCTCCGTGATGCCCCTGGTGATCAGCGCCGCCTTCGTATTGTCCCCGTAGCCCAGCCCGTCGGCGATCCCGGCCGCCAGGGCCACCACATTTTTCAGCGCCGCGCCCAGCTCGATCCCCAGCACGTCGGGGCTGGTATAGACGCGGAATACCGGGCTCATGAAGAGATTCTGCACGTATTCCGCCGTGCTCCTGCTTCTGGCCCCGGCCACGATAGTGGTGGGAAGCCCTTTTCCCACTTCCTCCGCATGGGACGGGCCGGACAGGACCGCCACGTCCGCCTGGGGGATTTCCTCCTCGATGATCTGGGACAGGGTCATCAGCGTCCCTTCCTCGATTCCCTTTGCCACGTTGACCACGATCTGCCCCGGAGCCGCCAGCTCTTTCATCCGCCGGGCGGTGCTGCGCGTAAAGGGGGAGGGGACGGCCAGGACGAGGAGATCCATCCCTTCCACCGCCTCCCTCAGCTCCGTCGTAAACAGCACGCTTTCGGGCAAAATCACGCCGGGCAGTTTGCTCTTTTGCTCCCGGCATTCCCGAAGCATCCCGATCTCATCGGCCAGCGCGCTCCACACCGTCACGCTGTGCCCGTTGTTTGCCAGAAGCCAGCTCAACGCGCTTCCCCAGCTCCCCGCACCGATCATTCCGATTTTCGCCATTTCATTTTCCTTCCTGAACCATGGATTCTTTGTTTTTCTTAAACAGCCAGGTCTTTCTCTCTTCGCCGCGCAAAAGCCGCCCGATGTTCGCCCGGTGCTTCCAGTAGGCCATGGCGGTCAGAAACGCGGCGACTATGTACATTTCCACAAGATGGGCCCGGCTCATGCCGAAGACGCCCATCTCCCCCATCGCCACGATCTGGATCATGAAGCCGGCGTAGACCAGCAGGGAACCCAGGGAAACGTAATGGGTCACCGCGAAGGTGATGAAAAACAGCGCCGCCCCCACCGGGATGAAGGCCGGGTGGAACGCCAGGATCAGCCCCGCCGTGGCGGCGATCCCCTTTCCGCCCTTGAATCCCAGGTAGAAGGGATAGTTGTGCCCCAGGATCGCTCCCGCCGCCGCGTACAGCGCCAGCAGGTAGTTCATATCTCCGTGGCTGTCCGAAAACAGCAGCCGGACCACAACGATCGCCAGGACGCATTTGATCACGTCGCCCGCGAAGACGATGAGCCCCGCTTTCGTCCCCAGCACCCTTAAGGTGTTGGTCGTTCCCGCATTGCCGCTGCCGTAATTGCGGATATCGATCCCGTGCATCCTTCCATAAATATAGGCCGTCTGAAACAGGCCGAACACATATCCGATGGCCAAAGCCGCCAGTCGTACCATCTCAACCGTTCTCCTTCCTCTCCCTGATGATGAATTTCAGCGGCGTCCCGCGAAAGCCGAACGCCCTCCGGATCTGATTTTCGATATACCTCGTATAAGAAAAGTGCATCAGCTCCCTGTCGTTGACGAAAATCACGAAGGTGGGCGGTTTCACCGCCACCTGGGTGATATAGTACAGACGCAGCCGCTTCCCCTTGTCCGCCGGGGGCTGCTGCATGGCCACCGCCTCCGTCATGATCTCGTTGAGCACGCCCGTGGCGATCCGCAGCGCGTGGTTTTCGATCACGGCGTCGATGGTCTCGAACAGCTTCGGCAGCCGCTGCCCGGTCACGGCGGAGATGAAGAGGATCTCCGCATAGGGCATGAAGGAAAGCGTGTTGCGGATCTTCTCCTGAAAGCGGTAGATCGTCTTATCGTCCTTTTCGATGGCGTCCCACTTGTTCACCGCGATGATCATCCCCTTGCCCCGCTCGTGGGCGATTCCCGCGATCTTCGCGTCCTGCTCCGTGACCCCGTCCTGGGCGTCGATGACCAGCACCACCACATCCGCCCGCTCCACCGCGCTGACGGTGCGCAGGATCATGTAGCGCTCCAGCTCTTCCTTAATTTTATTCTTTCGCCGCAGGCCGGCGGTGTCGATGAAGACGTACTCCCGGCCGTCGTGAATGACCTCGGTATCCACCGCGTCCCGGGTGGTGCCCGCGATGTCCGAAACGATCACGCGGTTTTCGCCGATGAGGCGGTTGACGATGGAGGATTTCCCCACGTTGGGCTTTCCCACGATGGCGATCCTGGGCCGTTCGTCGTCCTCCTCCCCTTCCTCTCTCTGCGGGAAATGCCGGATCACCTCGTCCAGCATGTCCCCCAGCCCCATCCGGTTGGCCGCGGAAATCGGGTAGGGATCCCCGATCCCCAGGTTGTAAAACTCGTAGACGTCCGCCATGTACTTCTGGAAGCTGTCCACCTTATTGACCACCAGGATCACCGGTTTGCGGGAACGGCGCAGCATGTCCGCCACCTTCGAATCCGCGTCCACCAGCCCCTGCCTGACGTCCACCATAAACAGGATCACGTCCGCCGTGGCGATGGCGATCTCCGCCTGCTCCCTCATCTGGGAAAGAATAATATCGTTGGATTCCGGCTCGATCCCGCCCGTATCGATCAGGGTAAAGGCGCGGTCCAGCCAGGTGATATCCGCATAAATCCGGTCCCTGGTGATGCCGGGGGTGTCCTTGACGATGGAGATCATCTCTCCCGCCAGGGCGTTGAACAGGGTGGATTTCCCCACGTTCGGCCTCCCCACCACAGCCACCACAGGCCTGCTTTTCGTTTTTGCCATCAGTACTCCTTTCCGCCGGGCCTAAAAGCGGCCCAGGATTGTTTCCGTAAAATCATATCCACTGGATTTTACAATATTCACGGGCACTTGTAAAGATTTCGAAATGTCGTCCACCGTGTAATCGTCCAGCAGCACGGTCTCCCCGCTGCGCAACAGATTTACGGGAAGAAGGAGCTCCTCTCCCAGCTCCTTCCCTTTCAGCTGCGCGATGATGTCCTGTCCGGTCAAAAGGCCCGTGACCGTAATGAGCTCGCCGAAAAAATCGTTGCGGATGGGATAGACGCGAACCGAAAGCCCCGGGAACATCTCCTCCATCCGGCCGGCCATCCTCCGGATATAGGGAGCGCTGATCCTGCCGGTTACGGTTGAAACTTCCCGCTTCCTCCCGTCCCACTGCGCCGCGGCCCCGCTTTCCTTCAGCTGTCTCAGGGAATCTTCGAACTCTTCCGTCAGAAGGCGCAGCATTCCCACCCCGTTCTCCAGCTGCAGATAGCCGTCATAGCTGTCCTCCTCCGGCAGCTCCTGTTCCGCCAGAATATACCATTCGTCGCTGGCGTGGACGAAATGCAGGCCGTACTGGGGGAACAGCTTTTCCTGCCATCCGTGGATCTGTTCCAGGACCTTCTGCGCGTCCTCCTTCGTGAAGGGCTCCAGAGGATACAGGCCCTCCCGGTATCTGGAAAGCCCCACGGGCACCACGGAAACGCTGCGCAGAAAGGGCAGATAGCGGCTTAAGTCCCGAATGCTCCTTTCCAGCTCCTCCCCGTCGTTGATCCCCTTACACAGCACGATCTGCCCGTTCATCTCGATGCCGGCTTCGAAAAGGCGGTCGGCCTTTTTGAGCGCCTCCCCCGCGAACCGGTTGTTGAGCATTTTGCAGCGCAGCTGCGGATTCGTGGTCTGAAAGGAAATGTTGATGGGCGACAGATGGTACCGGATGATCCGCTCCACATCGTGGTCCGAAAGGTTGGTCAGGGTCACATAATTGCCCTGCAGGAAGGACAGACGGGAATCGTCGTCCTTAAAATACAGGGTTTCCCGCATCCCCGGAGGCATCTGGTCGATAAAGCAGAAAATGCACCTGTTGCAGCAGGACCGATAGTCGTCCATCAGGCCGTTTTCAAAGACGACGCCGAGATCCTCCTCTTCCTCCTTGTCGATTTCCAGCAGCCACTCCTCGCCGGACGGCTTTCGGATCAGCACCTCCACATACTCGTCCTGAATCAGGTACTGATAGTCAAAAATATCCTCCACGTCTTCTCCGTTGACGGAAAGCAGGCTGTCTCCCGCCTCGATTCCCATCTCCTGCGCAATGCTGCCTTCCTCCACGGATCGGACAGGATGCCCTTTTCTTTGTCTCATCGCATTCGTACTCCTTTTCCTTCCTAATTCTACTAGAAAATTCCTGACGTGTCACTAGAAATTTCTTGACGGGCCGGGGGGCGGATGTTATAAAGATAAGGAATGGAGGAAATAAGCATGCCGAATTTACGTGAACTGGAAAACGCGCTGCCTGTGGGTCCCCTGAAGATCCTCGCACTGGACTCCGCTGAGAATCTGGGCAAACGCGTCAACAACTATCTGGTGACTTTCCGCCGGAACATGAAGAATTCGTTTCATGACGATCCCGCGTTCCGCGGTTATATTGAAGAAAATTATCTGGTGGATGCCGCCTGCCCCAGGTTCGGATCCGGCGAAGGCAAGGGCGAGCTGCACGAGTCCGTCCGGGGTACGGATCTGTTCATCCTGGTGGACATCTGCAACCACAGCCTCACCTATTCCCTGAACGGATATACCAACCACAAGTCCCCCGACGATCACTATCAGGATCTGAAGCGGATGATCTCCGCCGTCGGCGGCAAAGCCAAGCGGATCACGGTCATCATGCCGTTTTTATATGAAGGCCGGCAGCACAAGAGAAGCGGACGGGAATCCCTGGACTGCGCCTATGCGCTGACCGAACTGGCCGACATGGGAGTGAACAATTTCATCACCTTCGACGCCCACGATCCCCGGGTGCAGAACGCGGCGCCCCTGTGCGGCTTCGACAACTTCACCCCGCCCTATCAGTTCATGCGCGCCCTTCTGGACAACGTGCCGGATCTGATCATCGACAAGGACCATATGATCGTCATCAGCCCGGACGAAGGCGCTCTGGACCGCACCACCTATTTCGCCAACGTGCTGGGGGTCAACATCGGCATGTTCTACAAGCGCCGGGACTACTCCGTCATCGTCAACGGCAAGAATCCCATCGTGGCGCACGAATTCCTGGGGGACAATATCGAGGGCAGGGATATCGTCATCATCGACGACATGATCTCTTCCGGCGGCAGCATGCTGGATACCGCCCGGCAGTTGAAGGAGATGGGCGCGAAGCGGGTGTTCATCTGCACGACCTTCGGACTCTTCACGGACGGCATGGAAGCCTTCGACGCGGCCTACGAAAAGGGCTGGTTCGACCGGGTCATCACCACCAACCTGACCTACCAGATCCCGGAACTCCTGGCCCGCCCCTATTACATAGAAGCCGATATGAGCAAGTTCCTGGCCTCCATCATCGACTTCATGAACCACGACGTTTCCCTGACCAACGTCCTGACCCCGACGGAAAAAATCCGCACCATTCTCGAAAAATACAACAACCGCGAGGAATACAACATTTAAAAGAGGATCCCGCCGACGTCCGAACGCAGCGACATCGGCGGGATCCTTGTAAACTTTATGTACCGGACAACTTCTGAAAGAAAGCACGCGAGGGAAAACAGTGAACAAATGGTTCTTATCCGCAGAGTTATTTTCTCTGATCATCATCTTCATCCTGATGCTCAACTTTTACGAGCGCCGCTGGAAGGGGTTTCCGAAGAGAAAAATCTATCATTTCTGCCTTCTGACCTCCGCCGGGTCCATCCTGCTCAATATTCTGTGCGTCTATACCATCGACCAGGCCTGGAACATCCCGCTGTGGGTGAATCTGCTGTGCAACAGCGCCTATTTTCTTCTGATCGTAGCCGTCTCCACCATCATCGCCTATTATCTGATGCGCCTGCTCTTCGAGCACATTTACCAGCAGCGTCAGCAGCAAATCTTCGCGGGCATCTTTCTGTTTTTATACCTGATTTTTTTCGCCCTGATCCTGTATAATCTCCGGAGCGGCATCATCTTTTACTTCGACGAAAACCGCAGCTACTGCCGCGGGCCGCTGATCAACTTCGGCTACGGGATCATGGGAATCCAGCTCGCCATACTGATCTGCATCACCCTCCGCAACCTGAAAAGCGTCAGCCTTCCCATGCGGCGCGTCATGCGGATCCTGCCGCCCATCATCCTGCTGCTGACCGCCTACCAGCTGTTTTATCCGGATGTCCTGTTCAACGGCGGCATCATCGTCGCCGCCAACATCATCCTGCTGGTCAATTTCCAGAGCAGGCGGATCGAGCAGGATACCCTGACCCCCAGCGGCAGCCGCAAGAGCTTCCACCAGGAGCTGACCCTGCGCCTGGGCGGCCATCAGCACTTCCAGGTCGTCATGATCGCGGTCCACACCTTCGGAAGCGTCAACCATCGCTATGGGCACGAAAAGGGCGACAACCTGCTGTATGAAATCGCCAAATGGCTGGAAGAACTCCATCCCTCCGCTCATTCCTTCCGGGTCGGCAATGTGGAGTTCACCCTGCTGGTACCGTATACCGGAATGGTTGCCTCCAGAAAACTTCTGGATACCATCCAAAAACGCTTTTCAGAGCCATGGCATGTCGATCATATGAGCGTCGTTCTGGACGTCTCCATCGCGGATCTCATCTGTACCGATCAGGACTGGAACGCCACCGATATTCTGGAATTCCTGAATTTCAGCCTCTCCCTGGCGAAGGAGCGCCCTGACCGCACGATCCGCTTCGACGAGGCGGTATACCGGAAAATGGAGCAGCGCAATCAGATCATCAAACGGATGCAGCAATCCGTCCGGGAAGGCCTGTTCCAGGTGTGGTATCAGCCCATCTACCACTGCTCCACGGGGAAATTTTCCATGGCGGAGGCGCTCGTCCGGATGCTGGATCCCGACGGAAATCCCATTTCCCCTTCGGTCTTCATCCCGCTTGCGGAGCAGCACGGGCTGATCTCCGAGATCAGCGATATCGTCCTGCAGAACGCCGGCCGCCTTCTGGCCGAAACGGAGCCGGAACAGCTGGGTTCCGTCTCCGTCAACCTGTCCATGCAGCAATTCATGTCCGCAAGCCTGATTTCCGACCTGCAGGCGCTGATCGACCGATATCGCTTCGATCCCGGCCGCCTGAAGCTGGAGATGACCGAGCGGGTCCTGTCCGGGGATATTCCGCGGATGCACCAGATCATGGAAAAACTTCATCAAATGGGATTCCGGTTTTCCCTGGACGATTTCGGCACCGGATATTCCAACCTGTCCGCCGTACTCGACTGCTCCTTTTCCAGCATCAAGCTGGACAAAAGCCTGATCCAGGGATATTCCGATAACAGGCGCTCCACCTTCCTCGTCAACGCCATGCTGGATCTTTTCCACCACATGGGCTGCCAGGTGGTGGCGGAAGGGGTCGAAACCGAAGCGCAGGCCCGGGCGCTGATCAGCCGCGGCGCGGACTGGATCCAGGGCTTCCACTATGCGCGCCCCATGCCGGAAACGGATTTTCTGCAGTTTCTCCGCCTGCATGGCGCGGATTTTGCTGACCGGTAGCAAAAAGCGCGCGGCGGATGAATTCCGCCGCGCTGCTGCTACTCTACTGCCCCTCTTTCCGGAATTCCTTCGTCAGCAAAAACGGCAGATAGACGATCATGTAAAGGGCCACGCTGAGCAGGGTATCCCCCCAGCCCAGGGTCACGCCGGCGGCGGAAACCCCAAAGAGCATCAGGCCCAGATTGTTGTTCAGAAAATGTGTGGCCGTAACGGCCCATACGTTGCGGGTGCGCAGATAGACCCATCCGAAGAAGATCCCCATCCCCACGCATCCGGCCAGCTGGGTGATGATGCTCTGCAGGCTGGTCTGAGGGCTGTAGTAGAACAGATTCAGCGGAAGGTGCCAGACGCCCCACAAAAGCCCCAGCAGGATCACTCCCTTTCTGCGTCCGAACCGCTGGATCAGCTCTCCCTGCAAAAAGTAGCGCCATCCGTACTCCTCGCCCAAAAAAGCGGTAAAGGACAAAACGAAGTTCAGCGGCAGGGCCGTAGCCAGATTCACGGCCCAATAGGGATTGAGCGAAAATCCCTGCACGCTGCCGGTCAAAATCCAGACCGCGGCGATGCTCAGCCCGGAAAGGATCAGGTACAGCAGGGCGAAGGTCAAAACGCCCAGCAGGCTCTTCTTCCAGCTCGCCGTCAGGGAAAGCCCCCACGCCTTCCTGCGCTGCTTCTTCATGCAAAGGAGCTCGATCAGGCAGACGAGGCTGGAGAAAATAACCAGGAAATTGGCGGCCACGTAGGCGGCTGTACCGGGGAGCCATGCGCTCAGCACCGCGCAGATGATCAGCGCGGCCGCGAAGGCCAGAAACGTCCCGAAAAATACCTTCGGAGGGCCCACCTCCTCCCCGGATTCATCCCGCTGCGTTTTCCCAGTGGCCAGGCTCGCGATCATCACCGCGGAGGCGGGCAAAAACATCCAGACCAGCGGAAAGGCGTTGACGTCCTTTCCTCCATAAAAGGCGATCCCCAGAAGGATCCCCAGAATCACCGGCATCCCGAAAGAGATCGCCAGAAAAATCTTAAGTCTTTTTTGATCGTTCGTCATCATCTCACTTTTCGCCGGGCCCTTTCGTCCCGGCTTCCTCCTCTCAGGCTCTGATTATACAGGATGCCCGGACTTTGTCAATCGAACTTTATTTTCCTCTGCCAACATGAGAAGAAAATGATCGCCGAAGCCGCTGCGGTAAGGCATTCTGCGATGGGGAAGGCCGCCCAGATCCCGCAAACGCCCCAGATCCTGCTCCCCAGCCAGGCTGCGGGCACGATCAGGGCCAGATAGCGCAGCATGGAGATGACGAAGGAGGCGAAGCCCTGTCCCAGCGCTTCCAGGGCCCCGCTGGCCGTGACGCTGACGCCGGAAACCACGAATCCCAGGCTGATGATCCGCAGGGCCAACGCCCCTTCCCGGACCGTGCGTTCGTCCTGGGTGAACATCCGCATCACGGGCGCCGGGAAGATCAGGAACAGAAGCATTCCGGCTCCCATGATGACCAGGATCAGGGCCGTGCAGATCTTCAGGGTTTTTTTCATCCGCTCCTCCTCCCCCGCCCCGTAGTTGTAGGACAGCACAGGCCGCATCCCCTGCACGATCCCGCTGGCCGGCAGGTAAAGGAAGGACTGCAGCTTGAAATAGACGCCCAGAATCAGGATATAGATGGGGGAAAACATCCC
Organism: Candidatus Eisenbergiella merdigallinarum; assembly: GCA_019119355.1. Taxonomy (GTDB): domain Bacteria; phylum Bacillota; class Clostridia; order Lachnospirales; family Lachnospiraceae; genus Gallintestinimicrobium; species Gallintestinimicrobium merdigallinarum. Next base: position 120,205 of record DWXE01000001.1, on the reverse strand, counting down.
CGCCAGCCCGTTTAACACCGTGATCAGCGCGGAAGGCAGACCCATCGTCAGGCTGGAAGGGACGCCCACCAGATAGAGCCGGGCGCAGAGTTCTTTCGACGGCATACACTGTCCGGCCGACAGCCGGATCCCCAGCGTCCTTTTCGCATAGAAGATCAGGTAGAGGATCAGCGACACCGCCTGGCCCAGGACCGTGGCCACCGCCGCCCCCCTGACCTCCATCCGGGGAACGGGCCCCAGGCCGAAAATGAAGACGGGATCCAGAACGATGTTGGTCAGGCAGCCGGCCGCCAGGCACACCGTGGGAACCATCATGTTTCCCACGGACTGATAGATTTTTTCAAACGCGATCTGAACCGTCATGACCGTGGAAAAGCCGAGGACGATCCTCCCGTATTCCATCCCCCAGGACAGAGTTTCCCCCTCCTGCGCAAACAGCTTCAAAAAGGCGGGAAGCGCCGCGATGAGCCCTGCCGAGAGCAAAATTCCGTGCACGAAGCTCAACAGCAGCCCGGAAGACGCGGCCTTCTGCGCCCGTTCCCTCTCTCCCGCGCCCAGAAAAAAGGCCACAGCCGCGCTGATCCCCACGCCGAATCCCACGCTCACCGAAGTCACCAGCGTCTGCAGGGGATAGACCAGGGAAACGGCCGTAAGCGCTTCCTCCCCCAGCCGGGCCACGAACATGCTGTCCACGATATTGTACAGCGAGTTGATCAGCATGGACAGCATCATGGGCAGGGACATGGACATCACCAGCGGCAGGATCGGTTTTGTTTTCATAAATTCCTGATTCATTTTCTCTCCTTTTCGCCAAAAAAAGAGACCGTAAATTCCTCTGTTTAAACTCAGAAACAGAAAAATCTATAGTCTCGAACCGGACGCTCTTCTCTTATTTTCTTCCCGTAAAGATTACCACACGGGAGCGGATCTGGCAAGCGGTTTCCGGCGTTTTTCTAAAAAGGTATGAGCGCCTATGCCCTCTGCCCCGTTTTTCCCGGGCCCGCGCCGCTGGTGCGCGGGCCCGGCGAAACATGAAATCCGTTCAGACTTCCGGATCTGTTGCCTCTTCTTTCGTTCCGGATTCCGTTTCCGGAGCGGATTCCGTCTCCATGGCGGATTCCGCTTCCGCAGGAGATTCCGTCTCCGTGGCGGATTCCGCTTCCGCAGGAGATTCCGTCTCTTCCGGGCCATCCCCGGCGTCCTCACCGGCTTCCGCTTCCGGTTGGGACGGCTCCTGCATCTCCGGCTGCTCCTGCATTTCCGGCTGCTCCTGAGGTTCCGGCTGCTCCTGAGGTTCCGGCGAAGGGCCCGTTTCCGACGGCTGCGGCTCCGTCTCCTGCGGCTGCGGCGCTTCGGGCGGCTGCTCCGTCCCTTTTGGAGGATTTTCCCGCCCGGCAGAATCCGCTTCTTCCGGATCCCCTTCGGCCGCCGTTTCGGAGCTGCCTTCCTTCCGCGCTTCCTCTTCCCGCTGCCGTTCCATTTCCTCCGCCACGGCCTGCGGCGCGGGAGGAATGGCCTTCTTTCCTTCTTCCTGCGTCTCCAACGCCGCCTGCGCCAGTACCGCGGTTTCATGAGCTTCCTTTTCCCGCTCCATCAGCGCCCGGGCCTGTCCCGCCGCCGCTTCCCTGTCATAGGATATGGTGGCTCCTACGATCTGGCCGTCTGCCAGGCCGCAGGACGGCAGATAGGAATCCACGGTATTCGTATTCCTGTCGCATACCAGCACCTCTTTGCTGGCGTTCAGCGGCCTGTCCCCGCATTCATAAATATAGCCCCAGTAGCCCTCTCCATCCCAGTCAACCCAGACGGAATGGCCCGGACAATCGTCGGTATGCCGATGATACCGTTCGATCTCGTAACAGCCTTCCTCTTCGGAATGAACGTGATAGTGGGCGATGGTGTAGCAGCCGCCCTGCTGCGCGCTCTCTTCCGCGTGGGGATTTCCTCCCGAAGCGTCCGTATGATAATGATATTCATACTGAATCGTGCCGGGCAGCTCCTGCACGCCGATCACCAGCTTCTGATCGATATTCAAAATGGCGTCCCTGATCTGGGCGAAGGTCGCATCTTCCTGCGCCGTCACCCCTTTTGTGAGCAATGCGGACGCCAGACCCTTCTTTCCATTACTCACAGATGTAAAAACCTGATTCAGATCCCGGGAAAGTCCGTCCCGAAGCTGCGTCAGATATTCTCTCAGGGAATCGCTGTTCTGCCCGGACACCAGCGTCAGGTCTCCGAACTGCTTCGCCAGCTGCTGCCCCAGGAGTTCGAAGTTCCCGTTCAGGCTGTCGCTCAGGCTGCCGATCCCCTCGTCCAGTCCGCCCAGCTGCCCGGAAAGTTCCGAGCCCAAAGCGCCCATCTGGCCGGAAATCCCGCTCTCGAGCGCGCCGACCTGCCCTGACAGCTCACTGCCCAGCGTTCCGATCCGGTCCGACAGTTCGCTGCCGAGAGAATCCACCCGGTCCGACAGCCCGCTGCCCAGATTTCCCACGTTGCTGTTGAGATCGCTCAATCCCGTTCCCAGCTGGCTGCCCAGCTGATCCACGTTCTGATCCAGCCCGTCCAGATTCTGTCCAAGGCTTTCGAATCCTCCGTTCATCAGCTGTACCAGCTGGGTCACCTGTTCCCTGAAGTTTCCCGCCAGTTCGTCGAAGGTATCGGATATCTGCGTCATATCCGCATCCAGCAGGATCTTCAGATTTTTCTCCACGGCTGTCAGCTGTTCGATCACCTCCGATTTCCCTTCGGACTCCTGACCCCGGCTCTTTTCCAGCAGGTCTTTCAGCTTTTCATAGGAATCGCTCAGATGATTTTCCACGTCGGCGATGGAGTTGCTGATCTCCTGCACGGACTGGCTGACTTTCGTGATCTCCGTCACGGCCTGCGCCTGATCCGACGCGTTTTGCCGTTTTTCCTCCTCCGAAGATTCGATGAGCCCTGCGATCTGCTCCAGAATAGCGCGGACTTCCTGCTGAACTTCCGTCATATCCTTCTGCAGTTCCGTAATCTGTGCGGAAGTGTTTTTCTCCAGTGCGGTCACCTTTCCGGAAACGTCGGTGGCGTTCTCGGAAAGCTTTTTCTGCGTGGTCTCCACCTCCGTCAGGGACTCCTGTCTCTCTTTCAGCTGTTCATTTACGATTTCCAGCTTCTTCTGATTTTCCGCGATGCTGCCGTCCAGCTTTTCCAGATAGTCCGAAGCGGTTTCCATCTCCGCCTGCAGCTGGTTCTTCATGCTCTCCTGCATTTCGCTCAGGGTCAGCTGCGAATCCGACTGCATGCGCCCGCCGAAAAAGCCCACTCCGGCGAAGATCAGAACCACAGCGATGGCTGCCAGCGCGATTCCCGCAGTCAGCAGCTTTCCCCCTTCCGGGGTCAGTTTTTTCTTTCCTTCCGCATCAGCGCGGAAGAGTTTTTTTCCGTTGGATGATTTCATGGGCCTTACCTCCTCCCATTTTCTCCGGTCCGGCAGGCGGCTGCGATCGCAGCGGCAGAAACTGCCGAACGAAATGACGTGTAAACAGAGACGTTTCCTGCGGTCCGTCCCTCACCCGGTTTGCACGCCCTCCAGGCGCACGATTCATATCCCATCCCCTTTCGGACAGTCGTTTGTCTTGGAAAAACGGATCGAAAGGATTCCGAACGAATCCCGATCCCGGAAATGCCGGCAGCAGAAAAGCTCCTGCTATCGTACAAAGAAAGGGCTGTCATGATGTGGCAGCCCCTCAGATTCATGAGATGTGTGCATCTTATCACAGACCGGATCGCCCGTCAAGGGATTCCATGGCCCCGTTTTCGTCGCGATTCAGCCATGCCGTCCCTGTCGGGCGTCCCGCATGGCTACATCTGCCGGCGGACGATCCGGTACTCGTCGTCGAGCCGGTACCAGGGGCAGCGATCCAGGGAACCTTCCAGGAATTTCAGCATCTCGTCCTCGTCCAGGTTCACTTCGCACACATAGTATTCATATTCGTCATCATAGACGTAATTCGCGCAGGTTTCGCAAAGACTCATCTCCGCACCGCCTTTCGGAACACCCTTTGCGGGATCTCAAATACGAACACGATTCCCAGCACGATGGCCACGGCCACCTTCACCGCCAGAAATCCCCGGTCGGCCGCTTCCGCCAGCTGATCCGTCACCAGATAGTAGGCGGTCCAGTAAATCCCGGCCCCCGGAACGAGGGGAAGGATCCCGCTGACCAGAAAGATCGTCACAGGGCAGCGCTCCCGGACGGCAAACATGCGGGAGAGCAGGATGACCAGCACGGTAGCGCAAAAGACCGCGGCGGGCTCCGACCAGAAGTGAAGCCGTTCCCACAGCAGAGCGTAGGCGGCCCATCCCGCGCCGCCGATGAAGCCGCAGTAGGGGTAATAGCGTCCCGGAACGCCGAAAATGCCTCCGAAGGCCACGGTTCCCACGGCCGCCGCCAGAATCTGGATCAGGATCGTCACAGCACGGCACCTCCCGTCAGCTGATGATATACGCCGATCACAAAGCCCACGCCGGCCGCAATGGATAAAAAGACCAGCACCGCATCGATCATGCGGACGGCTCCGGAAATATAATCCCCGTCCGCGATGTCCCGGATCCCGTTGGTAAACGCAAGGCCGGGCACCAGCGGCATAATGGCCCCGCTGATCATATGCCCCATGTCCATCCCCAGGGGAAGCAGCGAAAAGAACAGGCTCAGCACGGTGATCACCGCTCCCCCGCCGATGTTTTCCACGATTTTGGAAAACCGGTTCCCGCAGGCCAGAAGGTACAGATACAGCAGAAGCCCGATGAAGAAGGCCGCCAGGCAGTCCGCCGGCAGGCCCCCAAACAGCGCGCAGAAACACCCGCTGCCCACGCCGGAGAACAGCACCCTCATCCAGGCCGGCTTTCCCGGCATCCTCCGGATCCGGTCCAGTTCCTTTTTCACGTCGGGAAGGGTATGCGCGCCCGCTTCGATCTCCCTGGAGAGCTGGTTCACCGCGGCCACCTTATCCAGCTGCGCTCCCTTGACGGGAATATGGCGAACCCTGGCGAAGCGCTTTTCCCTTTCGCTTCCCGCAGTCAGAAAAATGCCGTTGCTCAGCACGAACGCATCCTCGGATTCCACGCCGAAATGACGGCAGATCCTGACGATGGTCTCCTCCACCCGGAAGATTTCCGCCCCGTTTTCCAGCAGGATATGCCCCGCTTCCATGGCGGCGTCCAGAACCTCCCTCTGATCCGCCGGACCGTTGTGCTCCGATTGTCCCCGATCCACGTTACGCTTCCTTCGTCTCCAGAATCTTTTCCACGCTGACGAGCTTCACGCATAAGATGAACAGCTCCGTGGCCTGTACCAGCTCTTCGATGGGCGGGAAGGAGGGAGCGATCCGGATGTTGGAATCGTGAGGATCCTTTCCATAGGGATAGGTCGCCCCGGCCCCGGTCATCACGACCCCGGCTTCCTTCGCTTTCGCCACGATCTTCTTCGCGCAGCCGTCCAGAGAATCGAAGGAAATGAAGTAGCCGCCGTGGGGTTTCGTCCAGGAGCCGATTTCCAGGCCGTCCAGTTCCTTTTCCAGCATGGAGAGAACGGTCTCGAATTTGGGCCTCATGATCCGCGCGTGCTTCTGCATCTGCTTTTCAATGCCTTTGATATTTTTGAAATACCGCACGTGGCGCAGCTGATTGAGCTTGTCGTGGCCGATGGTCTGGATCTGCAGATGCTTCCTCAGGTCGTTTAAGTTGCCCTCGGACGCCGAAATCGCAGCCACGCCGGAGCCCGGGAAGGTGATTTTGCTGGTGGAGCTGAATTTATATACCATGTCGGGATTGCCGGCCTTTTCGCATTCGGACAGAAGTTCCAGAATCACATCCTGGGGCTCGTCGTACAGATGGTGCACGTTGTAGGCGTTGTCCCAGAAAATACGGAAGTCCTTCGCGGCCGGTTTCAGCCGGGCGAACCGCAGGACCGTTTCGTCGGAATAGGTATATCCCTGCGGATTGGAGTATTTGGGAACGCACCAGATTCCCTTGATGGAATCGTCTTCGCTCACCAGCTTTTCCACCAGATCCATGTCCGGGCCTTCCGGCGTCATGGGAACGTTGATCATCTCGATGCCGAAATATTCCGTGATGGAGAAATGGCGGTCATAGCCGGGCACCGGGCAGAGGAATTTCACCCGGTCGAGCCTGCACCAGGGCGTCATCCCCATCACGCCGTGGGTGTAGGCATGGCTCACCACGTCGAACATGACGTTCAGGCTGGAGTTGCCGTAAATGATGATATGTTCCGCGGGCACTTCGATCAGCTCTCCCAGAAGGCGTTTCGCTTCCGGAATCCCGTCGATCACGCCGTAGTTGCGGCAGTCGATGCCGGCCTCGCATTTCAAGTCCGTAAAGCAGTCCAGCACGTCCATCATCCCCATGGAAAGATCCAGCTGCTCCGCGCTGGGCTTTCCTCTGGACATATCGAGTTTGAGCCCTCTGCCCTGAAATTCCTGGTACTTCGCTTCGAGTTCTTCCTTTACCTGCAGCAGTTCTTCCCTGCTCCTGTCACGATAAGCCGTCATAATAATCTCCTCTCCTGATTTTCTTCCGTCGCACCGAAAGCGCAATTCCCGCCGGATGCTCTGTCACGTTGCTATGAAAAAGCGTTTGGACATACAGAAAGCGACAGATGAATCATCAGTCGCTTTCCCCAACACGTGAGAGCCAAGAAAGGGACTCGAACCCTCGACCTACTGATTACGAATCAGTTGCGCTACCGACTGCGCTATCTTGGCTTGACCTCAACAATGGATATTATACCGGCTAAGTTCCCATTTGGCAAGAAGTTTTTTTAAAAACCTGAAATTTTTTCGTCCCGCCCCCTGGAACCGGCATCGTTGAAATGGACGTCCAGCTGAGGATAAGGGATTTCAATCCCCGCCCCGTCGAAGGCGTACTTGATGTTTTCCAGCATTTCCCATCTGGTCTTCCAGTAATCTTCCTTTTTCGTCCAGAATCGGATGCCCAGAACCACGCTGCTGTCCCCCAGGCTGTCCACATAGACGTTTTTCTCCCTTTGCTCCACCGTTGCCGGATGCTCCTCCAACAGCTTCATGACGGTCTCTTTCGCCTTCCGGATATCCGCCCGGTAGGAAATTCCCACCTGCAGATCCACGCGGCGCTCCGGCTCGTCCGTCACGTTGGTCAGGCTGGAATTGGCCAGCGTGCCGTTGGGGATCAGGATCACTTTGTTGTCCCCGGTGGCCAGTTTCGTATAAAAGATGGAAATCTGCTGCACCACGCCTTCGTTCTTGTTGGTGTCCTCGATGATGTAGTCCCCGACCTTGAAGGGCTTGAGCGTCAGGATCAAAATCCCGCCGATGCAGTTGGTCAGGCTGCCCTGGACGGCCAGGCCCACCGTCACGCCCACGGATCCGATCACCGTGGCGAAGCTGGCCGCATCCATACCGAACAGCTGCAGAATCGTAAAGGTGAGCACCAGATAGAGCAGGGCTTTCATGGCGGAGTCCAGAAACTGCACCGCCTCCGTAGAGGCGCTGGATCTCTCCAGCGCCCCCCGGATAATTCTGCGGACAAAGGCGATCAGCCTGCTGCCGATGAGAAAGACCACGATGGCCAGAATCGCCCGGACGCCCAGCGACAACACCCTGTCCGGAAGCTGGTCCAGATACCGCTCCACGACGCCGAGCTGTTTTTCCACATCCGTTACCGTCCCCATGTTTTCCAAAGCGATCAGGCCAAACGCCGTTTTTCTCATGCTTTCTTCTTACCTTTCTTCGTCGTTCCCGCCTTCCTGGCGGCCTGCTTCCCGGCAGCCCCGGAGTCCTGCCCGGCGGTCACCTTCACCGGCCGTTCCTTCTCCTTTCCGGCCAGGATCGCCTCATCGGCCTTCTCCACCTGCTCCGTGAGCTCTTCCTTCAGCGTCCTTTTCTTCGCCGCAGTCCGGGCTTTCCCCTTCTTCGCGGCAGCGGCTTCCGCCTTTTTGCGCCTGCGCTCCTCTTCCTCTCTGCGCATGGCCAGCTTTTCTTCCTCCGTATAGGGAGCGTAGGAGAAGATGCTGATGGAAAGAGGGGCCTGACGGATCCGGATGGAGTACTCCCTGCCGTCCCATTCCTTTTTCGCCGCTTCCTTCACGCCTGCGTTGACGCGTCCGGCTCCGCCGAACTGTTTGTCGTCGGAATTGAGGATTTCCGTATATTTCCCGGGATAAGGAACGCCCACCGCATAGTTTTTCCGGTCCACGTTGGCGAAATTCACGCAGACGAGGAGGGTTTCCTCCTCCCTGTCGCTCCTGCGCAGCCAGGAGAGGTTGCAGTCGTTGGAATCGATGCAGTTGATCCACTCGAATCCTTCCCAGCTGGTATCCTTTTCATACAGGGCCGGGCAGCTGCGGTAGAGCCCGTTGAGCTTCTTCACGAATTCGGCCACTCCCCTGTGTTTGGGCACGTCCAGAAGCTCCCATTCCACGCTGCGGTTTTCGTTCCACTCGTCGTATTCTGCCAGATCCTGCCCCATGAACAGAAGCTTCTTTCCGGGATGGGCCATCATATAGCCATAGCTGGCGCGCAGATTGGCGAATTTATCCGCATCCTCTCCGGGCATCTTCCCCAGCATGGACGCCTTGCCGTGCACCACCTCGTCGTGGGACAGCACCAGCATAAAATGTTCGCTGTAGGCGTAGACCATGGAGAAAGTCAGCTCATTGTGATGATAGGATCTGAAATAAGGGTCGTTGCGGATATAATTGAGGAAGTCGTTCATCCATCCCATGTTCCACTTCATGGAGAAACCGAGGCCGTCGTCCTCCAGATCCCCCGTGATCTTCGGCCAGGCCGTGGACTCCTCCGCGATGGAAAGAGCGCCCCGCCCCCTCTTTTGGATCATGCTGTTGACGTGCTTTAAGAATTCCACCGCTTCCAGATTCTCGTTGCCGCCGTAGATGTTGGCCACCCATTCCCCGTCGTTTTTCCCGTAGTCCAGATACAGCATGGACGCCACCGCGTCCATCCGGATCCCGTCGGCGTGATATTGTTCGATCCAGTACAGGGCGTTGGCGATCAGATAGTTGCGCACCTCCGGCCGCCCGTAATTGTAGATCAGCGTCCCCCAGTGAGGGTGGAAGCCCTGTCTGGGATCCTGATGCTCATAGAGACAGGTGCCGTCGAAGGCGGACAGCCCCCAGGTATCCCGCGGGAAGTGGGCCGGAACCCAGTCCAGGATCACGCCGATCCCCGCCTTGTGCAGCTCGTTCACGAAGTACATGAAATCCTTCGCCGTCCCGTACCGGGCCGTGGGCGCATAGTAGCCGATGACCTGATAGCCCCAGGAACCGTCGAAGGGATGCTCCATCACGGGCATCAGCTCCACGTGCGTATATCCCATTTCCTTCACGTAGGAAATCACCTTCGGCGCCAGCTCCCTGTAGTTATAATACAGCCTCCCGTCCTCCGGCTTCGCGAAGGACCCCAGGTACATCTCGTAGACGCTGACCGGCTCCCGGCGAAAATCCTTCTTCTCCCGGGCCTCAATCCACGCCTCATCCTCCCAGGCAAAGCCGTCGATGTCGCGGATCACGGAGGCGGTGTCCGGACGGAGCTGCTGGCCGAAGGCATAGGGATCCGCCTTCAGATAGGTGAGCCCTCCCCTGACCTTCAGCTCGAATTTATAGTTCTCCCCTTCTTTCACGCCGGGGATGAAAATCTCGAAAATGCCGGAATCCCACAGACGGCGCATCTGATGGGTCCGCCCGTCCCAGCGGTTGAAATCCCCCACCACGCTGACTCTCATGGCGTTGGGAGCCCAGACCGCAAAATGCACGCCGTCCGTTCCGTCCAGGGTCATCATATGAGCGCCCAGGATCCGATACGCCTCGTAATGGATGCCCGCGTTGAATTTCGCCGTATCCTCCCTGGTAATAACGGGGTCGAAGCGGTAGGGATCTTCCATCTCTTCCACGGTTCCGTCCCCGAAGGTGACGCGGTAGGTATATCTTCCGATGTTCTTTTCCGGGATCAGGACGGCGAAATACCCGTTTTCGTCCTCCATCTCCATCTCATAGTCCTTCCCCTTTTTGCGATGGAGCACCACGGAGACCGCATCCGGATGGAAGGTCTGCACCACCGTGGCGTTTCCCGCCTCGTGGGGGCCCAGCAGCCGGTGCGGGTCGTCCTCCTCCGAATAGATGATGGCCTCGATCTCCGGCCAGTTCATCATCTTATACAGCTTTTCATTCATAATATGATACCCTCCTGTCATTGGTTTCCTGATCTTTCAGGCTGTAAATCAAAAGCCCGCTGCGCAGCTTCGGCTCAAACCACGTGGATTTGGGCGGCATGAGCCTGCCCGCGTCCGCCACCGCGAACAGCTCCCGCATGGAGGTGGGGTACAGAAGAAAAGCGGCGCCGCCTTCCAGCTCCACCCGGCGCTCCAGCTCCCCGGCGCCCCTCGCTCCCCCCACGAAGGAGATCCTCCCGTCCGTCCTGGGATTTTGGATCCCGAAAACGGGCTCCAGCACATATTTCTGCAAAATTGCGGTATCCAGCCCTTCCACAGGATCAGAGCTGCTCAGCTCCTCCCGGGCGGTGAGCAGATACCAGCCGTCCCGGACATACATGCCGAATTCCCCCTTTTTGCGGGGGCGGGCCGTTTCGCTGCCCACGAATTCGATCTCGAAGCAGGGGGCGAGCCGCTCCAGCAGCCTGCGCTGCGTCATTCCTTCCGGCGCCCTCACCGCCCGGTTGTAATCCAGGATGCGAAGGGAATCATCCCCGAACAGCACGGACAGGATGAAATTCCACGGTTCCTCTCCCGTAAAATCCGGATGCCGCCTGCGCATGGACAGGGCGCAGGAAACGGCCGCCGCGCAGCGGTGATGGCCGTCGGCGATATAAAGGTCTCCCGCCTTCTGAAAGGCCGCCCGCACCGCTTCGATCCGCTCCGGCTCCCACACCCGCCAGATCCGGTGCCGGACGCCGTCTTCTGCGGTAAAGTCGTACAGGGGACTCCGCTCCTTCTCCGCCTCCTGCAGAAGCCGGATCTCCTCCCTGGCCCTGTATGCCAGGAAAATGGGCCCCGTCTGCGCCATGCAGCCCGCAACGTGGCGGATCCGGTCCTCTTCCTTCTCCGCCCGGGTATTCTCGTGGCGATGGATCGCTCCCGACAGGTAGTCGTCCACCGGCACCAGTCCTGCGATCCCGGTCTGGCTCCTGCCCTCCGCCGTCAGTTCGTAGATATAATAGCCGGGAGACCCGTCCTGTATCAGACATCCCTCCCGGAACCGCTTCCAGAGCAGCTCCCCCGCTTTTTCGTAGCGGTTCTCCCCGTCCCCTGCGATGGTTTCCGGCCGGTCGATGGCCAGAAAGGACAGCGGGTTTTTCTCCACTTCCCGCCTCGCTTCGCCCTCCTCGAACACATCGTAGGGCAGGGCCGCGATCCGCTTCGCGTACCCCTGGGCCGGCCGGATCGCCGCAAACGGCCTCACTTCCGCCATGCATCCTCCCCCCCTTCCAGTCGATGCCTTTTTCTCTCTTTTCTATTTTACCGTCTGGCCGGACAATAAGCAAGTGTCAATCCGGGGGAAGGGCTTTCGGATCGGCCGCATAATCCGCGCGTTTCCGGTTCATCCTGTAAGGGAAAGGATGGTGTGCCATGAAAAAGGAAAAAATCGATACCACGCCCGGCGGACAGCCGCCGGCAAACCAGTACGACGACGGAAATATTCCTCCGGAGGATGTGATTCCCGACGAAGTCCCCGGCAGGGAAGGTCCCGGAGGAGAATAGCCAAACTCCCCGCCGCGCGCCAAAGAATGGCGCTTTCCAAACTTTCCCGGAGATGTTACAATAGCCGGAGAAAGGATGTGACATTCAGATGGCAATCACTTCAGAAGACAGAGCGTTTCTGGACCGCATCGCCCGTTATGCCGACCGGGCGATGCCGGATCTGGATCCGCAGAAAACCCCGGTTTCCGTCCAGTTGGACAGGCTGATGCCGGTTTTTGAGGAAATCGCCGGGGAACAGAATACGGCGGTGGAGGACATCCTCATCCGCTATATGGACCTGGCCAGCGAAGCCTTCGTGGCCAGCAGCGAAAAGATGCAGGAATTGCTGGACGATACGGAGCCGGGAGAGGGAATGTTCCGGATCAGCTGAAAACGCCTGCACCGGGATGCGCTTCAACGGCAGAACAAAGGGGCTGTGAAAAAATGAGAAATCATTTATTCGCAGTCCCTTTTTTACACTCCACATCCCGCCCGCCATACATGACGCGCATGACTTTGACAATCTGTTCGCTTTATCAGCTTTCAATCAGTGGGGTATATATAACGTCTGCTCATAGCACTAACAATTCCAAAATAGCAAATATAAAAAACTACAATACATGCCCCAAACTCACCAGTTAATTTGAGCAAAATATTATTCAAAGAAACGGGCAATATTAAGTTCATTTTTCCATTCAGTAACGGTATGCAGAATAAAATAATCAATAAAGCCATTATCATTGGAGAGGACAATTTAATTGCTATCTGCAGGTTCACAAGTCTTGTTATCTGCTTATCGCTTTTTCCCATACAGCGCATTATCTGATTGCTTTTTGAATTTTGCCGAATCTCTATAATCTGCTGCAAAGACAGTATAGAAAAGTAAATAATCAGAAACACGATACAGATACTTATTTGTGAAGTTCCCATCCACTGGCGCATAGCCGTATCAAAAAGCTGAAATTCCGGCTGCAATATCAGTATTCCAGTTACAAAAGAAGCCCCGGAAAACAAAAAGCATATGCAAAAAACAGCATTAACCATGGCAGCCGTTTTGAAATTTGATGTAACATTTGCCGCAATATATAGCCTGTCTTTTTGATATATCTTAACGGATTTCATTCGCCTGTAAGCATATAAATAGCCAAACACCCATTTGTAAAAAGCAAAAACAGATATTAGCAAAGGGATTGCTGTAGCAGAAACGGTATAAACAATATAAACTTCCGGCAAAAAAACAATGCTACAAACACAACCGATGAAACACACAAAAAACGAAAAGAAAATAATGCCCCATTTTTTATAGTTCTCTATATTTTTTACGCCTTGATTGTTGTTTCTTTCATACATCAGCTCCCTTATTTGCAGCTTGTCCAGGCGTTGCTTCAATCGAAAAGAACACACTGTTTCAATAAGGCAAAAAAATAGAAACGTATATAACATACTTTTTCCATAAAGGAATCCGCAATGTTTCGTTTCGTGCAATGGATCACGGAAATACCAAAATCCATATATAGAAAAACCTGTTGTTGTTCCTGCTATATAGCAGCAAAAACCAATCAACAAAACTTCGCATAGGAACAACTGGGTTAATCTCTTTTTTCCCATACCCAATAATAAATAACTGGCAAACTCTTTTGCCCGCTGCTTTAGCATGAAAGTGTCTATATATCCAACTAAAACCATCTGAATGGCTGCTATCAGCAATGGCAGGGAAATCACTTGAAAACCGGCTGCTTCTCCTATAATAGTTATACAATTTGATACTTCTATAATCGCCAAAAGGACGGCCATGGTAACAACATATAAAAGATAATTTGTAAAAGATCGTTTGGCATTACGGATTGACAACTTCAAATACATCATGGCTTTCTCCCTCTATCAATTCTATTTTCTTCAAAATGTCTGCGAAAAAGGTCTGTTTGTTTTCCTGTTTCCGGTTTAAGGCAGCTTTTATTTCGCCGTCTTTCATAAACAAAATTCTGTCACAATAGCTGGCTGCCATAACATCATGTGTGACCATCAATATTGTTGCGCTGTACTCTCTGCAAAGCATAGCAAGGGTGTCTAAAAGCTGTCTGGCAGCGTGGGAATCTAATGCCCCGGTAGGCTCGTCCGCAAGTATAATATCTGGATTTCCCACAATAGCACGAGCGCAGGCGCAGCGTTGCCGTTGCCCTCCTGACACCTCATATGGAAATTTATCCAATATTGCTGATATATCCAGCTTTTCAGACAAATTTTGAATCGTTGGACGAATGCTTTCTTTGGAAACCTCTTTCATTGTCAAAGCAAGCGCAATATTTTCATAGATAGTCAAAATTTCAAGTAAATTGTATTCCTGGAAAACAAAGCCTAAATGTCTGCGGCGAAATTCTGCGGTGGCTTCGTCTGGTATATCCACTATATTCTGCCCGCTTATCCGTATTGTCCCATTTGTGGGCTTGTCTATTGTGGCTATTAAATTGAGCAATGTTGTTTTCCCACAACCGGAAGCACCCATAATTCCAACAAAGCTACCGTGTGGTATCTGAAAGCTTACATCATTTACAGCTAATACTGAATTATTTTCCGTTTCATAGAGTTTTGAAACATTTTCAACTTCCAAAACATTTTCGGGGGTTGTATCACTTTCTTTTGATTCCCATTTATCGTGTCCTAACCAATTTGTAATCACATCCATAAGTACCTCATCTGCTTTTTCTTTCAATTTTTCTTCTGCAATGCACTCACCCGCAAATAGCTCATTCAAAGTAACGTCTAAAAGAGTGCATAAAGGCATAAACAAAGATAAATCTGGCATAAAAATGAACACCTGCCAGCGGTAGAGTTGGATAAAATGGGGATTTTAACTCTACTGACAGTATAATTCTGAACGGACTTTAACAAAATATAAGGAAATATAAACATTCAGATTATATCATTCCTGAATTTGGACAAAAAAAGCGGCATCCTGTTCTCCCCGCAGGGAAAAGAACGCCGCTCGTGCGGTGTCATATTGCGTATGAATCCCGTTTTCAGGCGGAACGGCCCCTTATTTTACCACCCTGACCCGGAATACCCCGTCGATAGTCCTCAGCTGGTTTAAGATGCTCTCGTTGGCCGTATTTTCCAGATCCATCATCGTGTAGGCCACGTCCCCTCTGGATTTGTTGGTCATGTTCACGATGTTCAGATTGTTCCAGCCCATGACCGAGGTGAATTTCGCGATCATATTGGCGATGTTCTTATGGAAGATCACCACGCGGCTGGCGGTGCTGCAGATCCCCATGTCGCAGTCCGGGAAGTTGACGCTGTGGGAAATGTTGCCGTTTTCCAGATATTCTTTGAGCTCCTTCACCGCCATCACCGCACAGTTCTCCTCGGATTCCTCCGTGGAAGCGCCCAGGTGCGGGATGACGATGCATCCCGGCTTGCCCGCGGTGACGGGGTTGGGGAAATCGGTCACATATCTTCTGATCTTTCCGGATTCGATCCCGTCCAGCACGGCCTGTTCATCCACCAGCAGATCCCTGGCGAAATTCAGGAGGATCACCCCGTCCTTCATCCGGGAAATGGCTTCGGAACCGATCATCCCTTTCGTGGCGTCCATCAGCGGGACGTGGATGGTGATGAAATCGCAGTGTTCGTAGATTTCATCGGCGTCGAGCACGTGTTTGACGTCCCGGCTTAAGTTCCAGGCCGCATCCACGGACACATAGGGGTCGTAGCCCCACACCTCCATTCCCAGGTGCCTGGCCACGTTGGCCACCTTCACGCCGATGGCCCCCAGGCCGATGATCCCCAGGCGCTTCCCCATCACTTCCGTCCCGCCGAATTTTTTCTTCTCCTTTTCCGCGGTTTTGGAAATGTCCGGATCCTTCGCGTTTTCCTCCACCCAGTTGATCCCGTCCACCACGTCGCGGCTGGCCAGCAGCATGCCGGCGATCACCAGCTCCTTGACGCCGTTGGCGTTGGCTCCCGGGGTGTTGAAAACCACGATCCCCTTCTGCGCGCACTGATCCAGTGGGATGTTGTTCACCCCGGCGCCCGCCCTGGCGATGGCCAGCAGGTTCTCCGGCAGATCCAGGCCGTGCATGGAAGCGCTTCTGACCAGGACTCCGTCCGCTTCCGTCAGCTCCTCCGTCTTTTCATAGTCTTTGGTAAAATAATCCAGTCCCGTCCGGGAAATGGGATTTAAACACAGATAACGAAACATCGCCCTCACCCCTCACAGATTGTTCTTCTCGAAAGTTTCCATAAACTCCACCAGCTTTTCCACGCCTTCCATGGGCATGGCGTTGTAGATGCTGGCCCGCATGCCGCCCACGCTCCTGTGGCCCTTGAGGTTCTCCAGGCCCGCCGCTTTGGCTTCCGCCACGAATTTCGCGTCCAGATCCGCGCTTCCTGTAACGAAGGGCACGTTCATCAGCGACCGGTCCTCTTTTCTCACCGTGCCGGAGAACATCCTGCTCCGGTCCAGGTAATCGTACAGAAGGCCCGCCTTCCTTTCGTTGTATTCCTTCATGGCCGAAAGGCCGCCCTTCTTCTGAACCCAGCGGAACACCTTCCCGCAGATGTAGATGCCGTAAGCGGGCGGCGTGTTGTAGAGGGATTTCGCCTCGACGTGAGTGCTGTAGCGCAGCATGGTGGGCGTGCCCGGCCATACGTCTTCGGAAATCAGATCCTCCCGGGCGATGACGATCACCACGCCCGCCGGGCCGATATTCTTCTGGGCCCCCGCGAAGAGCAGGCCGTAACGGCTCACGTCCACCGGCTCCGACAGGATGCAGGAGGAAACGTCCGAAACCAGGGGTTTTCCCTTCGTATTCGGCAGGGTTTTGAATTTCGTCCCGTAGATGGTGTTGTTTTCGCAGATGTAAACATAGTCCGCGTCTTCGTCCACGGGGAGATCCGAACAGTCCGGAATATAGGAAAAGGTCCGATCTTCCGACGAAGCGATGGCCTTCGCGCTGCCGTACAGAGCCGCTTCCTTCCACGCCTTCTTCGCCCACTGGCCGGTGACGATATAGTCCGCCACTCGGTTTTTCATCAGGTTCATGGGCACCATGGCGAACTGCTGGCTGGCCCCGCCCTGCAAAAAGAGCACCCGGTAGTTGTCCGGGATGTTCATCAGGGCGCGCAGATCGGCTTCGGCATCCCCGATGATGGTTTCGAAGGCTTTGGAGCGATGGCTCATTTCCATCACGGACATGCCGCAGCCCCTGTAATCCATCATCTCCTCCGCCGCCTCCCGCAGCACTTCCTCCGGGAGCACCGCCGGCCCCGCCGAAAAATTATATACTCTGGACATCTTCTCTCCTCCCAACTCGCGATTGTATAAAATGCAGGTACTGCCTTTCGGACTATTGTACCTGCATTCGTCACTTTAGTCAACTACTACGTTAAAATATCGGTTTCAGCCTCCGGAATTTTTCAGATCGTCTCCGTCGAACACTTCGTCCAGCGCGGCTCCCGCAGGCACCATAGGAAAGACCTTGTCGTCCTTAGGGATGATGCAGTCGATGAGCGTCGGACGGCCCGAGGCGATGGCCTTTTCGATGGCCGGGGCGACTTCTTCCTTTTTCGTCACCCGGATAGCCAGGCAGCCCAGCCCTTCCGCGACCCTGCAGAAGTCCACGCTGTCCTCCAGCACGGTCTGGGAGTAGCGCTTCCCGTAAAACAGGGTCTGCCACTGCCGCACCATGCCCAGCACGTGATTGTTGATCACGATCTCGATGATGGGGATCCCGTACCGGCTGGCGGTAGCCAGTTCGTTCATGTTCATCCGGAAACACCCGTCTCCGGCGATGTTGACGCAGATTTTTTCGGGCCGGCCCATTTTGGCCCCGATGCAGGCGCCCAGGCCGTATCCCATGGTCCCCAGCCCGCCGGAGGAAAGGAAGGTGCGGGGCTTTGTATAATGGTAATACTGGGCGGCCCACATCTGATGCTGCCCCACATCCGTGGTGACGATGGCTTCCCCTTTCGTGATCCGGTCCAGCTCCTCCATGATATAAGGGCAGCTCAGTTCCGACGGGTCATATTTGAGCGGATATTTTTCCTTCAGCTGTTTCACACAGGCTGTCCACGCCGGATGGCTCTGCCGTGAAACCCGGGCGTTGAGCTCCTGAAGGACTTCCTTCAGATCCCCCACCACGGAAACGTCCGCATGGATATTTTTGTTGATCTCCGCCGCGTCGATATCGATGTGCAGCACCTTCGCGCCGGACGCGAACTTCGCCGCATTTCCCACCACCCGGTCGGAAAACCGCGCGCCCAGGGCGATGAGCAGGTCGCACTGGCTCACCCCGAGGTTGGACGCTTTCGTCCCGTGCATGCCGATCATGCCGGTGTAGAGCGGGTCATAGCCGTCGAAGACGCCCTTCCCCATGAGCGTATCGCACACCGGGGCGTCGATCTTTTCAGCGAAGGCCCGCACTTCCTCCGCGGCCTCCGAAAGGATCGCGCCGCCTCCCACGTATAAAAACGGCTTTTTCGCCCCCTCGATCAGCGCCAGGGCGCTGTCGATGTCGTCTTTCGTATACCGGCTGCGCCGCCTGACGGGCGCCGGAGCCATGGGCGAAAATTCGCAGGTATCGGCCGTCACGTCCTTCGTCACATCCACCAGCACCGGGCCCGGACGACCGGATTTCGCGATTTCGAACGCCCTGCGGATGGTGGACGCCAGGATGTTCACATCCTTCACGATGTATCCGTGCTTGGTGATGGGCATGGTCACGCCGGCGATATCCACCTCCTGGAACGTGTCTTTCCCCAGAAGCGGAAGGTTCACGTTGGCCGTGATGGCCACCATGGGCACGCTGTCCATATAGGCCGTGGCGATGCCCGTGACCAGGTTGGTGGCGCCGGGGCCGCTGGTGGCCATACAGACCCCCACCTTTCCCGTGGCCCGGGCATAGCCGTCCGCCGCGTGAGCTGCCCCCTGCTCGTGTGAAGTCAAAACATGAAAGATCTCATCCCTGTGCCGGTAAAGGGCGTCGTAGACGTTTAAAATCGTGCCCCCGGGATAGCCGAAGACGGTATCCACGCCCTGTTCCTTCAGGCATTCGATGATGATTTCCGCACCTGTCAATACCATATGTATCTACCCCCAAAATCGTGCTTTTATTTCCGGATCTCCAGGATCGCGCCGCGGTTGCCGCTGGTGACCATCTCCCGGTAGCGGGCCAGATAGCCCGTGGTGACCTGAGGCTCCCTGGGCTGCCATTTCGCCCTTCTGGCCTCCATCTCCTCTTCGGAAATCTTCACTTCCAGTTTATGCTCCGGAATGTCGATGCTGATGATATCCCCTTCCTCCACCAGGGCGATGGGGCCGCCCACGGCCGCTTCCGGGGAAACGTGTCCGATGGAAGCCCCCCTGGAGGCGCCGGAAAACCGGCCGTCCGTGATCAGGGCCACGCTGGATCCCAGCCCCATGCCGGCGATTGCGGAGGTGGGATTGAGCATCTCCCGCATGCCGGGGCCGCCTTTGGGCCCTTCATACCGGATCACCACCACGTCGCCCTTCACGATCTTTCCGCCCTTGATGGCGGCGATGGCGTCTTCCTCGCAGTCGAATACCCGCGCCGGCCCTTCGTGCACCATCATCTCGGGCACAACGGCGCTGCGCTTCACCACCGCCGTATCGGGGGCCAGGTTGCCCTTGAGCACCGCGATGCCGCCGGTCTGGGAATAGGGATTCTCCACAGGACGGATCACTTCCGGATTCCGGTTGACGCAGCCTGCGATATTTTCCCCTACCGTCTTCCCCGTGACGGTCATCAGGTCCGTGCGCAAAAGCCCCTTCTTATTCAGCTCGTTCATCACCGCGTAAACGCCGCCGGCTTCGTTCAAATCCTCGATGTATGTGGGGCCCGCCGGCGCCAGATGGCACAGGTTGGGCGTCTTTTCGGACAGCTCGTTGGCGATCTCCATATTCAGCTCCACGCCGGCTTCATGGGCGATGGCGGGCAGATGGAGCATGGAGTTGGTGGAGCAGCCCAGGGCCATATCCATGGTCAGGGCGTTCAGGAAGGCGCCTTCGGTCATGATATCCCGGGGGCGGATGTTCTTTCTCACCAGTTCCATCACCTGCATGCCCGCATGCTTTGCCAGTCGGATCCGTTCGGAATACACCGCGGGGATCGTCCCGTTCCCCTTTAAGCCCATTCCCAGCGCTTCGGTCAGGCAGTTCATGGAATTGGCCGTATACATGCCGGAACAGGAGCCGCAGGTAGGGCATACCTTCTCCTCATATTCCGCCAGCTCTTCCATGGACATGGTGCCGGCGGCCACGGAACCCACCGCCTCGAACATGGAGGACAGGCTTCTCTTCTGCCCGTGCACCCGTCCGGCCAGCATGGGGCCGCCGGAAACGAAAATGGTGGGGATGTTGATGCGGGCCGCCGCCATCAGAAGGCCGGGGACGTTCTTGTCGCAGTTGGGAATGCACACCAGGCCGTCGAACTGGTGGGCCAGGGCCATGCACTCCGTGCTGTCGCAGATCAGATCCCTGGTCACCAGGGAATATTTCATCCCCACATGCCCCATGGCGATTCCGTCGCAGACCGCGATGGCGGGAAACACCACGGGCGTCCCTCCCGCCATGGCGACTCCCATCTTCACGGCTTCCGTGATCTTGTCCAGGTTCATGTGCCCGGGAACGATTTCGTTATAGGAGCTGACGATGCCGATCAGCGGCCGGTTCCGCTCCTCCTCCGTCATGCCGAGAGCGTTCATCAGACTTCTGTGAGGCGCCTGCTGTACGCCTTTTGTCACGTTATCACTTCTCATTTCTTCTCCTCCATTTCGAAGCGCCTTCGCGCCTTTGCATTCTTCCTGAAAGGGTCAGTGCGAACTGCGGCGTCAGCAAATCCTCTCCGCCAGCAGATCTCCCATCTGCCTGCAGCCCACCTTCCGGCAGCCTTCCGACCAGATGTCCGCCGTCCGGTAACCGTCCTGCAGCACCTTTTTCACCGCCCGTTCCACAGCGTCCGCTTCCCGGTCCAGATCGAAGGAATACCGCAGCATCATGGCGGCGCTGAGCACCGTGGCGATGGGGTTCGCGATGTCCTGGCCCGCGATGTCCGGCGCGCTGCCGTGGCTGGGCTCATACAGCCCGAATTTCGTATCGTTTAGGCTGGCCGAGGGCAGCATCCCGATGGAACCCGTCACCATGCTGGCCTCGTCGGACAAAATGTCCCCGAACATGTTCTCCGTCAGGATCACGTCGAACTGGGCGGGATCCTTCACCAGCTGCATGGCGCAGTTGTCCACCAGCATATGGGACAGCTCCACGTCCGGATACTGCGCCGCCACTTCCTCCACCACGGATCTCCAGAGCCGGGAGGAATCCAGCACGTTGGCCTTGTCCACGCTGGTCACCTTCTTTTTCCGCTTGCGGGCGATCTCGAAACCCTTCACCGCGATGCGGCGGATCTCGTTTTCATTGTAAACCAGGGTGTCCACCGCCCTGCGCACGCCGTCCTCCACCGTGGTCCTTCTCTCCCCGAAGTACAGCCCGCCGGTGAGTTCGCGCATGATCAGCAGATCGAAGCCCCTGCGGCTGATCTCCTCCTTTAAGGGGCAGGCCGCCGCCAGCTCTTCATACAGCAGGGCGGGCCTTAAGTTAGCGAACAGGTTCAGGGCCTTGCGGATCGCCAGAAGCCCCGCCTCCGGCCGCTTTTCGGGGGGAAGGCGGTACCAGGGGGAGGTGGCCGCGTCCCCGCCGATGGAACCCATCAGCACGGCGTCCGCCGCCTTCGCCTGCTCCACCGCCTCCTCCGTCAGGGGAACGCCGTGAACGTCGATGGACGCGCCTCCCATCAGGATATCCTTCCACTCGATGGTATGGCCGTATGTTTCCGCCACTTTATTCAAAACCTTTTTCGCTTCGGCCACGATCTCCGGGCCGATCCCGTCGCCGGGTATGCTGACTATATGAAGCTCCATCTTTCAACCACTCCTTTTCCCGCCCCGCAGGGCAACTGTTATCTTCCAGTTTAACGTACCGCTGTTTCTTTTTCAACCGAAACCCAAAAAAAGACCATATCCTTTCGGTATGGTCTTTATAACTTGAGAGAATGGAAATATTTGTTTATATTCTCTTCAGGCATGGGACAGAGCCGGAAAACGCAGGGGGCGGCCCGCAAACGGAGTCTTCCGGCTTCCGTAGAAAAACAGCGCGTCGTCGTCCCCCACAGCCTCCTCCCCGAATCCGCCCGCGTCCTGCGGGGTGAATCCCAGGACGATCCGGGAAATCCTGTTTCCGATTCCCTCCACCGCATCCAGCGCCCCGTGCAGCGGGCGCCGGCAGGATCCGAAGAGATCGTCGCAAAAGAGGGTATCCCCTTCCTGCCAGGCGACGCAGACCAGATCCAGAGATCCGGAATAGTAAACGCAGTCCTTCAACACCCCAGCGCAGTAGAACATCAAAAGCCCTTCGTTTTCCCGCATGGAGAGAGCGGCGTAGGGATGGGGAAGGCGGTAGCGGTCCAGCACCAGCTTCCGGCATTCCGGCAGGTCCATGTCCAGCTTTTCGAAGTCCCCCCGGCAGCTCCTCCCGGCCCCGGCGGGGCGGGTCAGCCGCGTTTCCGTTTCCCGGCGAAACCCGAACCGGGGATAGAAGTCCAGCGCCTTATCGTTGGCGAACAGATAGATCCCGTCGCAGGAGCCCTTCCACTCCTCCACGATCCCTTCGATCAGGCGCGACGCCAGCCCCCGGTTCCGGTGCGCCGGGTCCGTCATCACGGTGCCGATCTGCACCAGACGCTTCCTCTCCCCGTCCAGCTCGAAATCCATCCGGTTCGCCGCCGCGCAGGACAGCACCCGGTTTCCCTCCGCCATCACATACGGGATGTAACGCTCCGACCAGAACCCTTCCCGATACCAGTTTTCAAAGGACAGGCCGAACACCCTTCCGGCCAGACCGTCAAAGCTTTGGCGCAGCTCTTCCCGGTCCCGGATCTGCCTGATCCGTTCATATCTCTGTTCCATCCATTCCTCCGTAATCCACCCGCATGGCGTCCATGTCCCAGCAGGTCATCCGACGGACGCTTCCGGACACGCGGACCGTTCTGCCTTCCCCTTCCGGATAATAGCGGGCGGTAAAAACCTGCCGTCCCCGGTCGAGGAAAATCTCCACCATGGAGGTATCCGCCAGAATCCGAACGCTGCGCAGGCCAGAGGTCAGCGCTCTGCGCGTTCCCCTTCCCCTGCCGATGCCCGAAAACCCGGCGTTCTCCCCGCCCCGCTGAAAGGAGAGCTCCGTCTCCCTGCCATTATAGCGGAATGTGAGCCCTTCCGCAATGGAAACGGAGAGGAAATCAGCCCCTTCCTCCAGATCGATCTCCAGATCGAAGGCCTCCGGCGCCGCGAACTGCGTCCGGCCCGTCAGTTCCCTCCCGTCTTTCCGCAGGAGGTCGATTTCGCGCACCGGAAAGGACAGGAGCTCCCCGTCTTTTTCCGAAATCTGCCTGGGAACGGTGAGGGCGTGCTGCCATCCCCGCTGCGCCGTGGGGTTTTCATACTCGTCCCGGATGTCCGGCAGCCCGGCCCAGCCGATGAGGATCGTCCTTCCCGATTCGTCCCGGAACGTCTGGGGCGCATAGAAATCGAACCCCTTATCCCATTCCGTAAACCCTTCCAGGCGGCAGTTCCCCCGGAAATCTCCCTTCACCGAAAACCATCCGGCCGTATAGACGTTCTGGGATTCGTACTTTCCCCGGACGAGCCCCTGGGGGGACACGGAAAGGAACCAGCCGCCTCCGGTTTCGAACAGATCCGGACATTCCCACATATAGCCGAAGGGCGTTTCCGTTTCCAGCTCCCGTTTCAAAGACCAGCGCTCCAGATCCTGGCTTTCGTACAGGAGCGCCGCGCCGGCCCCGCTCTTTTTCCTGCCGCCCAGCACCATATAGTAAACCTGATCCCGGCGGCAAATCTTCGGATCGCGGACGTGCAGGGTATAGGACTCCGGAAAATCCTTTTGGGTCAGAAGGGGGCGCGGGTTCTTTTCGAACCGGATCCCGTCCCGGCTGCGGGCCGCCGCCACCACGGCCTCCCGTCCGGAAAGGATGTAATCGTAATCCCCCCTGTGCTTCACGTTTCCGGTATAGAAGAGGGAAATCCCGTCTTCCTGCGCCCAGGCGCAGCCGGAATATACCCCGTCGCGGTCGAAGGGTTCGTCCGTCACCAGAGGCGTCCCGCAGTACCTCCAGTTCAGCAGGTCCGCGCTTTCGTAGTGCCCCCATACCTTCGTCCCTCCTTCGGGATCGAAGGGAGCGTACTGGAAAAATACATGATAGATTCCGTCCGCCTGGCACAGGCCGTTGGGATCGTTGAGCCAGCCCACGGGCGGCATCAGGTGAAACCGCAGCCGCCAGGGGTCCTCCTTTACCATGGGGAAGCGCGCCTCCTCTTCCCTTCGGATCGCTTCCACCAGATCCATGCCCTTTTCGTTCATAAATACCTCCGCTTCCCCGGCGCCGCAAAGCCGCTCCGCCTCATTTTTCCAACACCAGAACCGTCTCCCCGGGCTCTACTGCCCCGCTCTTTTCCTGCCGGATTCCGGCATAGTCCCCGGAATTGGTCACCACCACGGGCGTGGTCACGTCATAGCCCGCTTCCATGATCTTCTCCCGGTCGAACTCCACCAGAAGATCGCCCTTCTTCACCGCGTCGCCGTCCTTTACGCGGGCCGTGAAATACTTTCCGTCCAGCTTCACGGTGTCCATGCCGATGTGGATCAAAACCTCAGCGCCGTCGCCGCTCTTTAAGGCCACCGCGTGTCCGGTGGGGAAAATGGTCTCCACCGTCCCGTCGAAGGGGGCGAAAACCCTTCCTTCCGACGGGATGATCGCCATGCCCTTCCCCAGGATTTCCCCGGCGAAGGTCTCGTCCTTCACCCGGGACAGGGGGATGGCCTCCCCCGCTACAGGGGCCGAAACCGCCGTTTCCCCCGACGGTTCTCCCGACGTCTCTTCCGCAGGTTCCGCTTCCGGCGCAGGAGCGGGCGCCGCTTCCGCCTTCCCCTTTGTCCCGCCGGCTCCCTCTTCCCGGAACAAAAGCCAGGAAAGGGCGAACGCCACCGCGAAGGAAACGGCGATGACCAGCGTATACTGCAGCGTATAGTCCGTGGTGATCAGATACCCGAACAGCCCGGTCACGCCGTAGGCGGATGCGCCGATCCTGCACCAGCCCGCCACCAGCGCCCCGCAGGCGCCGCCCGCCATGCCCGCAACGAAGGGCTTCATGAAGCGGATGTTCACGCCGAAGATGGCGGGTTCCGTGATCCCCAGGAACGAGGAAAGGGATGCGGGAAGAGCCATGGATTTCATCTTTTTGTTCTTCGTGCGGATCGCCAGCGCCAGGGCCGCCGCGCCCTGAGCCACGTTGGCCGCGGTGGCGATGGGCATCCAGGTGTTCACCCCGGTGCCGGACAGAAGCCCCGCCTCCAGGGCGTTGTACATATGATGGACGCCGGCCACCACGGTGGGCGCATAGAGGGCGCCGCACAGCGCGGCCCCGATCCCGAAGGGAAGGGTGATGAGCCGCTGGACGCCGGCCAGAACGCCGTTTTCCAGCCAGGAAAAGACCGGGCCGAACACGGTCAGCGTCAGATATCCCGTCACCAGCACCGTCACCAGAGGGGTCACGAACAGGTCGATTATCTCCGGAACCAGCTTATGTAGCCGCTTCTCCAGCGCGCTCATGAACCAGACCGCGATGACCACCGGGATCACATGTCCCTGATAGCCCACCAGATCGATCCGGTACAGGCCGAACCACACGTCCGCCGCAGGAACGCTCTCCGCTCCCGCCACGCTCCAGGCGTTGAGCAGGTCGGGATGGATCATGATCATGCCGATGACCGCTCCCAGAAACTGGTTGCCTCCGAATACCTTCGCCGCGCTGACCGCGATCAGCACGGGCAGGAAGGTGAACGCCGCGTTGGAGAACAGGTGCAGGATCGTGTAGGTTCCCGATTCCGCCATGGCGGGGTAGACCTTGCTCAGGCCCTCCAAAAGCCCCATCAGAAGGCCGCTGGCCACGATGGCCGGGATGATGGGAACGAACACGTCCCCCAGCGTCTTGATCGCCCGCTTCCAGATGCTGGTTTTGGCGCTGGCCGCCTGTTTCACCTCTTCCTTCGTGGCCGCCCCGATCCCGGCGATCTGAATGAATTCGTCGTAAACCTTGTTGACCGTGCCCGTTCCGAAAATGATCTGGAGCTGTCCCGACGCGAAGAATACGCCTTTCACTCCGTCGATGTTCTCCACCGCGTCCTTATCGCACCTGTCGTTGTCCGCGATGACCAGCCTGAGCCGGGTGGCGCAGTGCGCCGCGCTCACCAGATTTTCCCTGCCTCCGATGCAGTCGAAGACTTCCCGGGCCGCTTTCCGGTAATCCATAACTCCCTCCGTTCCGTCCCATTCACTTAATGGGATCGTTCTCATTAAATATGACTGTTATTTTCGAAGATCTCATATATTTATCGGTATTTATATATGAGATCGTTCTCATATTGTGCCTTTATTTTATCCCTCCTTTTCTCGCTTGTAAATCCGCTATTTTCACAAATTTTGTTTCTTCTTTTTGGCTAATTTTGCTTTTCCGTTCCTTCGGTTGACAAAGCGCCGCCGGAATGTTATGTTGTAGACGTGCTCAGAGCGACACAGGAGGAAAATCAGTTGAAACAGGCGCGCGCGTTATGGGCGGACCGGCATCAGGCCAGGGTCTTCCCATTTTTGCTTTTCTTTTTCTTAATTTTATCCACAGGCTGCACGCTCATCGATCTGGCATCCCTGCCAACGGCGGTGGACGGCCCCGCGGTTGCGGATGTTCCCGGGACGGCGGCAGAAACCGGATCCCCCGCTTTCCGGCCCGGGCAGTCCGGCTTTTCCCCCTGCGCCCCGGCTTTCTTTCCCTGTTCCGAAGCTTCCTCCAGACCTGCGCGCTTATCCGCGCTGTGGGCTGGCTTTCTTTTTATCGTCCGGTTCGCGGTTCCTCCGGTCGCGCGGAAACGTTCGTTCCGGCTTTCCCCTGAGGCCGCGGTTCCCCCGCGCATCCTGAAGGAGCTCTTCTGCCAGAAAAAGAAGGACGGGAAGAAACGCGCCGCCCTTTTCGCCGTTTCTTTTCCATCCATCTGAGATAAGCGAGGAATCAAAACCATCATGTTGTTTATAAACTTTCTGAAAAAAATGCCTCCCGGCCGCCTGATCGCCCTGGGCTTCGCGCTGGTGATCCTGGCGGGGGCGGCCGTCTTAATGCTCCCGGTTTCCGTCCGGCCGGACGCGGGCGTGTCCTTCGTGGACGCGCTGTTCACTTCCACCAGCGCGGTCTGCGTGACCGGGCTGATCGCCATCGATGTGGCCGATCATTTCACGCCCTTCGGACAGGCCGTGGTGGCCGTTCTGATCCAGATCGGCGGCCTGGGCGTCACCTCCGTGGGCGTGGGCCTGATTCTGGCCGCGGGCAGGCGCGTCGGCATCCGCGGTCGCCTGCTGGCGAAAGAAGCGCTGAACGTGGACAGCTTCAGCGGAATCATCCGCCTGATCCGCGCCGTTTTGTTCATGACTCTGTTTTTTGAGCTGACGGGAGCCGTCCTGAGCTTTTTCGTCTTCATCCGGGACTATCCTTTCGCGCACGCGCTGGGAATCAGCCTCTTCCACTCCGTCGCCGCCTTCAACAATTCCGGCTTCGATATTCTGGGAGGGCTGCGCAACCTGATCCCCTATCAGGACAACCTGCTTTTGAACCTGACCACCAGCGGCCTGATCTTCTTCGGCGGCATCGGTTTTCTGGTCATTCTGGACGTGCTGAAACAGAAGCGCTTCCGAAAGCTCACCCTGCACTCCAAGGTGGTCATCTCCACCAGCCTGATCCTCATCGCAGCGGGCACCCTGCTTTTGAAGGCGACCGAGGACATCTCCTGGCTGGGCGCCTTCTTCCAGAGCGTTTCCTCCAGGACCGCCGGATTTTCCACCTACGCCATCGGGGACTTCTCGGACGCCGGGCTGTTCGCGCTGTGCATTCTGATGTTCATCGGCGCTTCTCCCGGATCCACGGGCGGCGGAATCAAGACCAGCACTTTTTTCGTGGTCGTTCAGAACGTCAGAAGCATCTTCGTCAAACGGCCTTTGAGCTCCTTCCGCAGAAGCATCGCGCCGGAAAATCTGTCGAAAGCCCACATCGTAACCGTTTTGTCTCTGGGCGTGGTTTTCGCGGCGACTTTCGTGATGTGCCTGCTGGAGCCGGGCTGCACCTTCCTCCAGCTCCTGTTTGAAGTCGTATCCGCCTTCGGCACCGTGGGGCTGTCCACGGGCATCACTCCGGGGCTGTCCGTAGCCGGAAAGCTGGTCATCATCCTGGTGATGTATACCGGAAGGCTGGGCGCCTTTACGCTGGTTTCCATGTGGATCGATCATCCCGAGCCGAGAGCCCGCTACACGCAGGAATCGGTAACCATCGGCTGATTTCGTCCATCCATATCATTGAGAAAAGAAAGGATTTCATATCGTCATGCTGAACAGAAAGAAAAATGAATCCGAGTCCTTCGGCGTCATCGGGCTCGGACGGTTTGGAACCGCCCTTGCCATCACTCTGGCCAAAGCGGGAAAAGAAGTGATCGTCATCGACAAAAGCGAGGCGAAAGTCAAGGAACTGCGCCAGTATACGGATTACGCCTATGTTCTGGACGAACTCAGCGCGGATACCCTCAGGGAAGTGGGCATCCAGAACTGCGACACCGTCATCGTCTGCATCGGAGAAAAGATGGATACGGGCATTCTCACCACCATGTGCGTGGTGGAGATGGGCATCCCCAACGTGATCGCCAAGGCGCTCACCGCCGAACAGGGCGCCGTTCTGGAAAAGCTGGGCGCAAAGGTGGTCTATCCGGAAAGGGATATGGCCGTCCGCCTCGGGAAGCGGCTGATTTCCAACAATTTCCTGGACTACGTTTCCCTGGACAACAGCGTGGAAATCCGGCAGATCAGGGTTTCCGGCAGGCTGGTGGGAAAAACCATCGAGGAATACGGAATCCGCAAGAAATACAAGCTCAACGTGATCGCCATCGAGAGCGGACACACCACCACCATCGAGGTGCAGCCGGATTACCGCCTGAATGAAGGGGACGTGATCGTGGTCATCGGCAAGATCGACAAGATGGACCGCTTCGAAGCGGACCTGTAGTCCGGATCGCCCGGGCGGGAGGAGGCGGCTGACCGCCGCCCGCCCGCACCATATTGCGTGTCCAGAATTTATTTACTTTCGAGATTGCAGTTCAACAAGTGCTGCATAATGCTTAATATCAAATTCTTCCGGTGCTATTTCTGAAAGCATTTTTCGATGTTCAGCCTCCCATTCTTTCAATTCTTCTTTAGAAAGTGAAGCTCCTACACCACGACAGGCTTTCATTCTTCCATTCCATGTCTCTCTGGAAAAATGCACATTCAAAAGGTATTCTTCCCGGTAAAGCACATCAAAACACAATTCATAACAATCTGGAACTTGAATTGGATGGAACGTCTCCCCTGCGCCGCTCCAGTTCGGGCTATATTTCAAGACAAGCTCTTCACTTTTTCCGGCTATTTTATCTTCATAGGGAAGCCATGCCATGTACAAAACCAGCAATTTACCATTGGATTTTAACATTCGATACAAGTTTGACACGACATTTTTATGGTCGAAATACCAAAAGCATTGACACGCGGTAATAACATCAAAAGTTTCTTCCGGAAAATCCAGGTTTTCTGTTGCTTCTACAAAATAATCAATATCCATTCCCTTAGATAACTTTTTTGCCTGCTGAATTTGTTCTTCCGAAATATCCGTACCTGTCCATTTTGCCCCATAAGAATACATATTTCTCGGAAGAACCCCCGTTCCCGTACCGAGATCTAAAACTTTTTGCCCATCTTTGCACAATCCTAAGTCAAGAATTTTTTGATAAAATTCTTTTGGGTAAATATCCCGATATTTTGCATATTCAGAGGACACTTTTCCCCAATCAAATCCCTTTCCATTATCTATCATTCTATTTTTGATAAGCAAAAGGCAATTACCTCCACAAGTCCCGTTTCTTCACAGACCTCACTGATACAACATTCTTCGGGTGTTTCATGCTGTATTTAAGTCAAATGATTGATAATGTTCAGCGCAACTTTAGGAATGCAATCAACATTCTCTATTGCATTCCCTGTTATTGCAAATTGATATTCTCCATATTCCCAGGTTGCAAGTACTGCGCTACCGTTATCTTTTTCATGTTGTACCTTGACAGTAATCGTTTGATTTGCAATCGTTTTTCCTTCCCAAAACTCAGTCAGGTCTTCATTATATTCGTTTTCCGGCAAAACAGGTTTTTCATTTTTGGCACTAACACTATACAATTTGAATCAGCTATAGAATCATAGTATGTAATTTGCAAATTATTTTCATCTGTCAAATAATATTCACAATCGGAAATCCAGTTTCTATTTTGAGGCAGAGAAATTGAAATGCCAAATGCAGTTTCCAGTTCGTCAGCATCGACTATCCTGGAAATTTCTTCCTTACTTTGATTTTCAGCGACGCTATTTTTTAATGACCTTTCTTCGGAACTGAAAATCACATCCTGATTTGTTTGTTCCCTGTTTAAGGAAATTCCATCAGCATTGCCGGCACGGCCGAAAAGGATCGCAGAGAGGCAAATAATACCTGTAAATACCAGAAGTTCCTTTTTCATTTTTAATTCTCCTCCTTAATTGCCGATTTCTTAACTTTCATTTTACTTCAAAGCCATGAACAATTCAATCGCAGAAAGCGAGGTATCAATTATGGATTACACCCAGGAACAGATAGACCGAACAAACGCCGCCGCTTTGCGATGATTTTCTCATCCGCAAAACGGCGGCGCTTGTTCTATGACAGGAAAATTCCCTTCCGCAGGGCATTCGGCTTTACTTTTCCCGGATCCGGATATCGCCGTAATCCGTATAGACCCGAACCGCGGCCGCATCCCCTTCGGCCCGGATATAATCGCTGCTGCCGTCGTAATCGTCCGACCTGACGGTTCCCTCCGGCGTGCGGATCATTCCGTAGTCCGTATGGAGGTTTACTCCGAAGCTGTCCACGCCGCCCACCAGATAGAGGGTGACGTTGCCGTTTTCGTTCTCCACATCCACGCTCTTCGCCCTTTCCACATCCGCGGTCAGCTCCCCGTATTCCATCCTAAGATCCGCCGTATCCACCTTCAGCGCGCCGATCCGGATCGCCCCGTTTTCGTTGTCAACGGTCACGTTCGCCCCGTTCAGCTCTCCCGCAGTCAGGGAACCGTATTCCAGGTTCAGCTCCAGCTCGTCCCCGTTCCAGCCGTCCATTCTGACACTGCCGTCTTTGGCGTCGATCCGGGCGGTTTTCGCGCGAAGATTCCGCTCGATTTCCACATCCCCGTACCGGGTGTCGATGGATACTTCCTCAAGGCTTCCGCCGTCCGGCACCGTAATTTTGACGTGGGGATCGCAGGAGCCGGAGGATACGTTCTGCCACCAGCGTCCTCCGATTTCGAAGGAAGCCGCCGACTGTCCGCTGTAATCGTACTCCCCTTCTTCCAGCGTCAGCTCTCCGTCCTCAAACCGGTAGACCGGCTCCAGCCGCTGCCCGTCCAGTTCGTATTCCACGCTCCATTCGTCCCCGGAGACGATCTGCACATCCGCGTCCACCAGATTCAGGGTCAGCTTCCGGACCGCTCCGGTCTTCGTGGCCTCCATCGCGTAATTTTCCTTCGGAACGATCTGCGTGTTTTCCTTCACGTGCAGCCCCTGCTCATCCAGGTAAAAGGACGGCGAGCCTCCCAGGCTGACTCCGGCGCCCAGCAGGATCCCGCCGAGAACGAGGGCGGATCCGGAGGCGATCAACGCGATTTTCACACCTTTATTTTTCATCGTCCACCTCCCCGGCCTGCTCCGCCGCTTCCCGCTCTTTTTGCTCCATTTGTCCCGGCTGTTCTTCCTGCGCCTTTTGTCCGCGTTTCCCCTTTCCGGAAGCGCGCCGGCCGATCCAGGATGCCGTCGCCCTGCAGCCCCTGATCAGCAGCAGGAGGATTCCCCAGGCCAGAAGGCCGCCCAGGACCCCCGCGCCGGCTGCCATCAGACTGATTCCCAGCACCGCCATGCCGCTGGCCGGAGCGGAAAACAGGAGGACGATTCCGACGCCGGTTCCCACCACTCCGCAGGCCAGCAGGGCCACCAGAACCAGCAGGCCCGCCGCCAGACAGCCCAGAAGGCCCATCAGCAGCGCCAGCCCGCACCCGGCTACGCCGAGCCCGACCGCCAGCAGCACCCCGGCCGCGGCCAGCGCCACGGGCACCATCACCGGCAGGGCCAGAATGAACAGAACGACCACCCCTGCGGTACACCAGATTTTCTTCTTTTTCCCCTGCGGGGACTTTTGCAACTCTTCCGAATAACTCATCCGATTTTCCTCCGTTTCCTTGAATCTGTATACAGGATAGACCGGAAAAATAAAAATCGGATGCAGGTTCTCTCAAAAGTTTCCCAAACAGTTTCTTAACAAATTCTTATCCTTCGCTTCTGGTGGACCGCCTCACCTCCAGGCGGAACCCCATCTTCACCTCCCGTGCGGAATCGCTGCCCTCCATCAGCTCCAGAAGGAGCCGGGCCGCCTCCTGTCCGCTGGTTTTGTAATAGAGATGAACGCTGGTCAGGGCCGGCCGCATGATCCGGCCGGAAACGGTGTCCCCTACGCCCACCACGGCCACGTCCTCCGGCACCCTCCTCCCGGATTCCTGAATCCAGGACAGCGCGCCCAGCGCGATGGTGTCCGTGGCGCAAAAGACGGCATCCAGATCCGGCTTTCGGGAAAACAGCCTCTCAGCCGCCCGGTATCCGTCTTCCGCGCCAAACCCGCTCTCCGAATAAGCCCCTTCGTCCCACTCCAGCCCGGCCCGGCGCACCGCCTCCAGAAAACCTCTTCTGCGGGCCTTCCCCACCGCCAGGTCCCTCTGGGTCACGCCGATGCAGCCCGGGCGCTTCGCCCCCGAAAGCAGGCAGCGGGCCGCCTCCAGGGCCGCCCGGTAATCGTCCTGATAGACGCAGGAATAGCCCTCCAGCCGCTGCCCCAGGATCACAGCCGGAACGGTGAGCCCCTTCAGGGCGCGCCTGTGTTCCGTCGTGAGGATGGTGCCGATGAGGATGATGCCGTCCACCTGATTTTCCGAAAAGAGCTTCAGATAATCCAGCTCCTCCTTTTCCCTGTTTTCCGTATCCGCCAGCAGCAGCAAAAAGCCCGCTTCCTTGAGCGCTGCGCTGATCCCTGCCACCATCCGGCTGATGGATTCCGAATTGATCTTCGGGATGATGACCCCGATCTGCCGGGTCTTTTTGGTGCGCAGCATCTGCGCCTGGGCGGACGGCTTATAGCCGGTCTCTTCGATGACCCTGCGGATTTGCCGCCGCTTCTCTTCGCTGACGTAGCCGTCGTTAAAATATCTGGATACCGTGGCCCGGGAAACCCCCGCCAGCTTCGCGATTTCGTTGATATTCATGCAGATTCCCTCCGGGCAGCCCTGCCCTTATTCCGGCAACGTATCCCGATACAGCCGAAGCACGTTTCCCGAGAAAATTTTATCCCGCTGCGCCGCGGTAAACCCGGCCTTTGCCAGCGCGTCGTCCAGAAGCGGCAGCTTTCCCGCCCCCTCCAGCCCCTTCGGCGTGGGGATCCCGTCGAAATCGCTGCCCAGGCCCAGGCATTCGATTCCCCCGGCGTTGACGATATGACGGGCGTGACGGACCACGGCCCCGAGAACGTCCTCCCCCCTCTCCTCCAGCCCTTCCTCCAGGAAGGACGGGCAGAAGTTCAGCCCCGTCACGCCGCCCCGTTCGGCCAGCCTGCGGATCATATCGTCCGTCAGGTTGCGCACGTTTCGGCAGACGGCCCTGGCGTTGGAATGGCTGGCCACAAAGGGCCGGTCCGTGCAGGAGAGCACATCGTAAAACCCCGCGTCGGACAGGTGGGAAACGTCCACGATCATCCCCATCCGCTGCATGTTTTGCACGAATTCGATGCCCGTCTCCGTCAGCCCTTTCTGCGTCTGAGGGCAAAAGAAGTCGGGCTCCCCGCCTTCCGCCGGCATGGTCACGTTGGGAAAGCCGAGTTCGTTGGGATAGTTCCAGGTCAAAGTCATCATGCGCACGCCCCGGTCAAAAAGGCGCTCCAGATTTTCCAGGCTTCCCCTGCACACCGCGCCCTCCTCCACGGTCAGAAGGGCGCACATCTTTCCCGCCTTCTCCGCCCTCCGGATGTCGGAAAACGTCCGCACCGGAGCGATCCGGTCCCCGCAGAGCTCCATCTGCCGTTCGAAGCAGTCCGCCAGGGACAGGACCTGCTCCCAGGGATCCCGTCCTTCCTCCACCGCCACGAAGAGGGCGAAATTCTGCAGCAGATAATCCCCCTTCTCCATTTCCTCCAGGCTGACGTGCAGCCCGTTCTTCGCCAGAGACCATCCCTCCCGACCCCTTTGAGCCAGGGCGGCGATGGTATCGCAGTGCATATCCACAACCTTCATAACAACCTCCATTCCCGTCATACCAAAAAGTATGCGCCGAAGCGCAGCTGCGTCAGCAGCCATATTCCTTTGCGCGAAGTGCGCATCCTGCCCGAAGGGCTTTTTGTATGGCGGGAAATTCCTCCGGAATTTCCCGCCATACAAAAAAACCGCCGCATGTCCCATGACCGTGCGGCAGTCTCTTCCTGTCCTTATTTCGATTCCGCTTCCGCCTTTTCCACCTGGGAAATCGCGCTCTTCTGCATCGGGATGCGGCAGTTCTTGTTGTTGCCGAACTCCACGATCACCGTATCGTCCGTGATGTCGATGATGATGCCGTAAAATCCGCTGCTGGTCAGAACGCAGTCCCCGATTTCCAGGGTGGACAGCATCGCGCTCATCTTCTTCTGCTCCTTCTTCTGCGGGCGGTATAATACGAAATAGAAAAATACGCCGAAGATCAGGACGTACATCAGAATCACCGGCAGCATGCTCCCCACGCCGGCGGTCTGGGCGGACTCCGTCAGTAAGATACCCATGAAAACAGTTCCTCCTAAATTTCTTTAGATTTTCGTCTACTGACCATCATACACAATATTTTGCATCCCGTCAAGTTTCCTCTTCTTATATGCGGCAAATTCTCCCCGGTCGATGGCGTCCCGGATTTCCGTCATCATCGTATTGTAAAAATACAGGTTGTGCAGGACGCACAGGCGCATCCCCAGCATTTCCTTCGCCTTGAGCAGATGGCGGATATAGGCTCTGGAATACCTGCGGCAGGCCGGGCAGGCGCAGCCCGGTTCGATGGGCCGCTCGTCCAGCTCGTATTTGGCGTTGAAGAGGTTGATTTTTCCGAAGTTGGTATACAGATGCCCGTGGCGCCCGTTTCTCGTGGGATAGACGCAGTCGAAAAAGTCCACCCCCCGCTCCACGGCTTCCAGGATGTTGGCAGGGGTGCCCACTCCCATCAGGTAGGTGGGCTTGTCCTGGGGAAGATAAGGGATGGTTTCCTCCAGGATATGATACATTTCCTCATGGGTCTCCCCCACGGCCAGGCCGCC
This sequence comes from Candidatus Eisenbergiella merdigallinarum, assembly GCA_019119355.1. Classification (GTDB taxonomy): domain Bacteria; phylum Bacillota; class Clostridia; order Lachnospirales; family Lachnospiraceae; genus Gallintestinimicrobium; species Gallintestinimicrobium merdigallinarum. The sequence goes on along the minus strand of DWXE01000001.1, from coordinate 84,874 downwards.
CACCGCATAGCCGTCCAGCTCCATTTCGGCGATCCGCTTCGCGTGATCGATCCGGATATCCTCATAAACGGCCCCCTGATTGATTCCGAACAGAAGCTGCCGGCGGTTGATGGTGTCCTCCAGGCCGTTTAAGCGGTTCATCTCCCTTCTGCACCGCTCCAGCCACCGGGTGGTCCGTTCCACGGAATGCTTCACGTACTCCCGCTCCGCTTTCGCCGGGGCACACTCGTCGAAGGCCATGGCGATGGTGGAAGCCAGATTGGACTGGATCCGCATGCTCTCTTCCGGCCCCATGAAAATCTTATGTCCGTCGATATGACAGCGGAAGGTCACGCCCTCTTCCTTAATCTTGCGCAGCCCCGCCAGGGAAAAGACCTGGAAACCGCCGGAATCCGTCAGGATAGGCCGGTTCCAGGACATGAATTTGTGCAGCCCGCCGAACTGCCGGATCTTTTCGTCTCCGGGGCGGACGTGCAGGTGGTAGGTGTTGGACAGCTCCACCTGGGTACCGATCCCCTCCAGGTCCTCCGTGGAAACCGCTCCCTTGATGGCCGCCACCGTGCCCACGTTCATGAAGACGGGCGTCTGAATCGTGCCGTGTACGGTTTCCATCACCGCGCGCTTCGCCCGCCCTTCCGTTTTCAGTACCCGATATGTCATCTTCTGCAATCCCGTTTACTCCCTTCCTCATCGTTCCAGAATGTTCTTATTTTTTCATCCAGACGCAAAAACCATCCCCGGATCCGCGCGCTGTTGTCCAGCGGGGAAAACAGCCTCTGCCGCAGGAGCTCGATCAGCGTGCAGACGCCGTACACGGCGAAGATCGTCCCCAGGCTGGCCGGCAGCAGATACCACTTATCCAGCCACAGGGCCCCGTCGATCTTCGTCCACAGAGTTTCCCGGATATAATAGTGATCGTGGATCAGGTAAACCCCGAAGGAAGCGCCCGCCACCAGGGTGATGGCGGCCGAACTCCGTTTCCCTTCGATCCGCAGGTTCAAAAACGCCACGAACAAAAGGACCGCCGCCAGGGTCACCAGAATGGAGCTGTAAGAAAAGAACACGCTGTAGCCCCACATCAGGTCGTCCAGAATGCTGATCTTCGACAGCGGCGTGGTCAGCAGCGCTTCGATGGCGAAGCGGCTTAAGGGGATGAGCAGCGACGCCCCAATTCCCCACAGAAGCTTTCCAAAAAACTTCCCGTCCGGGCGGTAATAGAGCCTCAGATACGCCCCCATCAGATAGACCGTCAGAAACCAGGCGATGCTCACCCCTCCGGCCGTGTTTAAGGCGGAGGAAAAATAGATCAGATTGGGCCAGACGGAAACCAGGAGAAGGCAGAGGGCGATGGCGCACTGCAGCTGCCGTTTGCTCAGGGACCGGATAAAGCGGTTCATCAGCGGGGCCAGCAGGTACATGCCCACGTACATGGAGACGAACCAGTAAAAGTCCGATAAAATCGGCAGCACCGAATACACCATGTATTTCAGCTCCCGCTCCACGCCGAAAAACAGCCAGAAAATCAGGGTGATGCCGAAGGCATAAAAAAATACCTGCCCGGCCATCCGCGCGATCTTAAAGGTGGAGAACTTCGCGTCGATTAAAAAATAACTGCTGATGAGCAGATAAATGTTGATGCAGGTGAAGGAGACGCCGAACAGCGTCCATACGATATAATAGGGAAGGCTTCCCGGCCGGGCCATGGCGATCATGTTCCCGTGGTTGACCAGATGCGCGGTGACCACCATCACCATGGCGATGATGCGCAACAGCTCCAGGTTGGCCTGTCGTTTCTTCTTCATGGAGACCTCCGTCGTACGATTATTTCTTTGGAGAACAGTATAGCAGATTCCCTTGTATCCGTCAAAAAAATGTTTTATACTGAAAAAAGTGTCAATCAGCGCATTTTCGAAAGGAGCAGCACATGGCCGGATCCACATTCGGAACTCATTTTACCATCACCACCTGGGGGGAATCCCACGGAAAGGCCCTGGGCGCCGTCGTGGACGGCTGCCCCGCGGGACTTTCCCTGCAGGAATCGGACATCCAGGCTTATCTGGACCGCAGAAAGCCCGGTTCCTCCCCCTTTTCCACGCCAAGGAAGGAGGCGGATCAGGTGCAGATCCTCTCCGGCGTCTTCGAAGGGAAGACCACCGGGACGCCCATCAGCCTGCTGATCCCCAACACCTCCCAGCGTTCCTCCGACTATTCGGAAATCGCTTCTTATTATCGTCCGGGACATGCGGATTATACCTTCGACGCCAAATACGGCTTCCGGGATTACCGGGGCGGCGGCCGTTCCTCCGGCCGGGAGACCGCAGCCAGGGTGGCCGGGGGCGCCATCGCCGCAAAAATCCTGAAAGAACTGGGGATCGGCGTGCGGGCCTACACGAAATCCATCGGCCCCGTTTCCATCGATCCCGCCCGCTTCGATCCCGACGCCATCCTGCAGACCGCCACCGCCATGCCGGACCGGGAGGCGGATGAACGGGCCCGGGAATGGCTCTCCTCCTGCATAGAAGAAAAGGATTCCTCCGGCGGCGTGGTGGAGTGCGTCATTTCCGGCATGCCCGCCGGCGTGGGCGAACCGGTCTTCGAAAAGCTGGACGCCCGCCTGGGAAGCGCCCTCTTTTCCATCGGCGCCGTCAAGGCCGTGGAGATCGGCGACGGCACGGCGGTTTCCTCCGCCCGGGGTTCGGAAAACAACGATCCGTTCCGGATGCGGGACGGGCGGGTGGTCAAGTCCGCCAACCACGCCGGAGGCGTCCTGGGCGGGATCAGCGACGGGTCCGACGTCGTGATGCGGGTCCATATCAAGCCCACCCCTTCCATCTTCCGCCCTCAGGACACCGTGGGCGCGGACGGTCAGGAACGGACGGTCTGCATCCGGGGCCGGCACGATCCCGTCATCGTCCCCCGCGCCGTGGTGGTGGTGGAGTGCATGGCCGCCCTGACCGCGGCGGACCTGCTCTTTTCCAATATGAGCGCCCGCATGGATAAGATCCTTTCCTTTTACGGAAAATAGAGTTGCAAATTCGCGGATTTTCTGTACAATACAATAGGATAGCAAACGGATCTGACATTTTATAAAGAAAGGATACAAGCATGATCAGTGCGAACAACGTGACGCTGCGCCTGGGAAAAAAGGCGCTGTTTGAAGATGTGAATATCAAGTTTACGGAAGGCAACTGCTACGGCCTCATCGGCGCCAACGGCGCCGGCAAATCCACCTTTTTGAAAATCCTCTCCGGACAGCTGGAAACCACCAACGGCGACGTGGTCATCACCCCCGGCCAGCGCCTGTCCGTCCTGGAGCAGGATCATTTCAAATACGATGACAATACCGTCCTGGATACGGTCATCATGGGCAACGCCCGGCTGTACGAAATCATGAAGGAGAAGGACGCCATTTACGCCAAAGAGGACTTCTCCGACGAAGACGGCATCCGCGCTTCCGAGCTGGAGGCGGAATTCGCGGAGATGGACGGCTGGAACGCCGAATCCGACGCCGCCACCCTCTTAAACGGCCTGGGGATCGAGACGGATCTCCACTACAGCCTCATGAAGGAACTGAACGGCAGCCAGAAGGTCAAGGTCCTGCTGGCCCGGGCCCTGTTCGGCAACCCGGACATCCTGCTTCTGGACGAGCCCACCAACCACCTGGATCTGGACGCCATCGCCTGGCTGGAGGAGTTCCTCATCAACTTCGAGAATACGGTCATCGTGGTTTCCCACGACCGGTATTTCCTCAACAAGGTCTGCACCCATATCGCGGACATCGACTACGGAAAAATCACCCTGTATGCCGGCAACTACGATTTCTGGTATGAGTCCAGCCAGCTTCTGATCAAACAGATGAAGGAAGCCAACCGGAAAAAGGAGGAGAAAATCAAGGAGCTGCAGGAATTCATCTCCCGTTTCTCCGCCAACGCCTCCAAATCCAAGCAGGCCACTTCCAGAAAGCGCGCTCTGGAAAAGATTCAGCTGGATGAGATCAAACCCTCCAGCCGGAAATATCCCTACATCGACTTCCGCCCGGACCGGGAGATCGGCAACGAGGTGCTCGCCGTGAACGGCATCAGCAAGACCGTCAACGGCGTTAAGGTGCTGGACAACATCTCCTTCATCGTGGGGCACAACGACAAGATCGCTTTCGTGGGCGGCAACGAGCTGGCCAAAACCACCCTGTTCCAGATTCTGGTCGGGGAGCTTGAGCCCGATGAAGGCACGTATAAATGGGGCGTCACCACCTCCCAGGCGTATTTCCCGAAGGATCCCACGGACGAGTTCGACAACGACGACACCATCGCGGAGTGGCTCACCGGCTATTCCCCGGTCAAGGACGCGACCTATGTGCGCGGCTTCCTGGGCCGGATGCTCTTCGCCGGGGAAGACGGCGTGAAAAAGGTCCGGGTCCTTTCCGGAGGCGAGAAGGTCCGCTGCCTTCTGTCGAAGATGATGATTTCCGGCGCGAACTGCCTGGTGCTGGACGAGCCCACCAACCATCTTGACATGGAATCCATCACCGCCCTGAACAACGGGTTGATCAAGTTCCCGGGCGTGGCCCTCTTCTCCTGCCATGACCATCAGTTCGTGCAGACCACGGCCAACCGGATCATGGAGATCCTCCCCAACGGTTCCCTGGTGGACAAGATCACCACTTACGACGAATATCTGGCCAGCGATGAGATGGCCAGAAAGCGCACGGTTTACACCGCCAACCGGGAAGAGGACGAAAATTGAGGACCGTCGATCTTCATGTCCATTCCCACAAATCCGACGGCAGCTTCTCCCCGGCCGAGCTGGTGGACCTGGCGGCCGCCAAAGGGCTGTCCGCCTTCGCGCTGACGGATCACGACACCACCACAGGGATCCGGGAGGCGGTGGAGGCCGGGCGGCAAAAGGGGATCGAGGTCGTCCCGGGCATCGAATTTTCCACGGAATACGGCGGCAGGGACATCCACATCGTGGGGCTCTTCATCGACGAAACTGCCCCCGCCTTTCAGGCGCAGATCCATGGCTTCGTGGAGTCCAGGATTTTGCGCAACGAAAAGATGTGCGCCCGGCTGCAGGAGGCCGGAATCGATATCTCTTACGAGACCCTGCTCAAGGCCTTCCCCGGCTGCGTCATCACCCGGGCCCATTACGCCCGCTTCCTGCTGGATCGCGGCTATGTGAAGAGCCTGCCGGAAGCTTTCGACCGGTATGTGGGGGACCATACCCGCTATTTCGTCCCCCGGGAAAAGATCGCTCCGCAGCAGGCGGTGCGGCTGATCCTTCAGGCGGGGGGCGTCCCGGTCCTGGCCCACCCCCTCCTCTACCGCATGGGGAAGGACGCTCTGGAAACGCTGGTGCGCTCCCTGACACAGGCCGGGCTCGTGGGGCTGGAAGTTTTCTATTCCACCCACAGCCAGGGAGAAACCCGGCAGATGCAGCAGCTGGCCTCCCGCTTCGGCCTTCTTCCTTCCGGCGGTTCGGATTTTCACGGCAAGGCCAAACCCGGCCTGGAGATGGGAACCGGCTACGGGCGGCTGATCGTTCCCGAAGACGTGCTGGACGGCCTGAAGGCAAAAAGAAAGGAACTCTTCCATGTCTGAAAAAATCCTGTTCACCGATATGGACGGCACCCTGCTGACTTCGCAGAAAACCGTTTCCCAGCCCCTGGCCGGACTCATCTCGCAGATGATCGCGTCCGGCCATCGTTTTGTCCTGTCCTCGGGCAGAACGCTCACCAGCATCCTCTCCTGCGCCCAAAAGGCGGGGCTTTTGTATCCGGATACCCTGATCATCGCCGTCAACGGCAACCTGGTGTACGACTGCAAAAGCCGTCGGGCCCTGATGGAAAAGACCGTGCCGGAGCCCGTCTGCCGGGATATCATCGAAATGGCCCGGGGATACGGCCTGCACATCCAGTCCTACGACGAATCCCGGGTGGTCTGCGAAAAGGCCGGTCCCGAGCTCTCCTTTTATCAAAAGAGCACCGGCCTTGAGGCGGTGCTCACCGACGATATTATGGGCTGCATCGGACGCGCGCCCCACAAGCTTCTGGCCATCGACCTAAACGGCCGGGACCGCCTGCTGGCCCTGCAGCAGGACATCCTTTCCCGCTACGGAGACATCGTGACCGCCATTTTTTCTTGCGATCAGTATCTGGAAGTGTTCGACAAAACGGCCGGCAAGGGAAACGCCCTGCGCTTCGTCTGCCGGCATCTCGGCATTCCCGTCTCCCGTTCCGTAGCCGCCGGGGACGCGGAAAACGACATTTCCATGCTGGACGCCGCGGGCACGGCCGTTGCCATGGCAAACGCACCCGAAGAGGTGAAGGCCCACGCGGATTTCGTCACCCGGCAGGACAACGACCACGACGGGCTGGGAGAAGCCGTCCGCGCCTTTTTCCTCTCTCCGGATCCCGGGCAATATTCCCTGCGATGAGCTGACGGGATGATGCGGCGCGCCCGTACCAGGGCGCGCCGCTGATTCAGCCCTCCACGATCAGGAATCTCCCGTCGCCCACGTCGAACACTTCGCTGGCTTCCAGGAGATCGTCCCCGTCCCCGATGTCCGTTCCCTCTTCTTCGAAGTATTCCCGCACTTCATCGGCGCCGTTTACTACCACGGCCATGCACTCCTCCAGAAACGCCTCCGCTTCCTGGAGCGTTTCTGCCACGGGCTCCAAAAAGAGCCGCCCCTGCTGCTTCAAAAAGCACTTCAGCACGAGATCGTCGTATTCCTGCATTCCATTTCCTCCTTACATTATGGATTTTGTTCAGCCTTCCAGGCCGCGCACGATCTGCCACACGCCCTTCTCCCACCAGGGAGGGCAGGTATGGCGCGCCGCTTCCCGGACTTCCGGCCTGGCGTTGGCCACCGCGTAGCTCTCTCCGGCCGCCCGCATCAGGCCGATATCGTTGGTGTTGTCCCCGAAAGCCATGGTCTCCTCCCGCAGGATCCGAAACCGTTCCCGAACCGTCTGCAGGGCCCGTCCCTTGTCCACGGAAGGATCCATGAAATCCACCCACTCCTCCCCGGCCACGCACACCTGAAACCGGTCCGCAAACGCCGGGATCAGCCTGGATTCCCCCAGCTCCCGGATGCTTCCCTTCCGGTAAACCGCCACCTTTAAGATCGGCAGCCCTTCCGCCAGCACATCTTCCACCACGCGGTACTCGTTGTGATAGCCCCAGGTCATCAGATCCAGAAACTCCCGGTTTTTCGTCTCCAGAAGGCTTCCCTGCGGGGTGGATACCACCATCTCGCAGTCCGGAAGTTCCCGCAGCGTCCCGATCAGTTCCTCCATTTCGGCAGGATCCATCCGCGTCACGGAGAGGTCTTCGCCCCGGTAACGGATATGGGCCCCGTTTTCCGCGATGTAGAGGATCCGGTCCGCCACATTCCGGAACACGTTTCTGATGCTGGCGTACTGCCGCCCGCTGGCGCAGGCGAAGAGCACACCGGCGTCCGTCAGCCGCCGGATCTCCTCCTCGATTTCCGGATACAGATCCGGCGTGGAATCCTGAATCAGCGTGCCGTCGATGTCCGTCGCAATCAGTTTGATCTTCACAGGCATTGTAATAGTTCCTCCGGTCTTTCTATCAGGACGTCCGCCCCGTGTTCTCTGAGCTCCCGGGCCGTCCGGAAGCCCCAGCATACCCCCACCGCCGTCACTTTGGCCGCTTTCGCGGTGTCCATATCCACGCCGCTGTCCCCGGCGTACAGCAGTTCTTCCGGCGCCGCGCCGAACGCCCGCCCGATTTCCACCACGCCGTCCGGGGCCGGTTTTTTCTTCCGGCAGGGGCTCTGGCCCAGCACCAGATCGAAACAGGAGGGGCCGAACAGCCCTTCCACCACCTCTGCAGTCTGGGCGTCCGGCTTATTGCTCAGCACCGCCAGGCGGATTTCCCTTTCTTTCAGGGCGGACAGCAGCTCCGGAATCCCGGCATAGGGTTTCACGCCATAAAGGCAGTCCCCGGAAAAATAGCGCAGATAGCGCTCCAAAACCTCGTCCAGCCCCTTTGGGACCGTGAAAAAGCCGTCTTCATCCGCAGCGCCTGGCGCTTTTTCTTCCAGGCCATGCCGCGCTCCCGGGGTTTCTTCCGCGACCCCCAGGAATCGCAGCGCCCGGACGATCTGCATCCTGGCGCCGTTGCCCACAAAGTTCCGGAAGCGCTCCGCTTCGATGGGGGGATAGCCGAAATCCGCCAGCGCCCGGTTGGTGCAGTATGCCAGGGATTCCAGCGTATCCGCCAGGGTCCCGTCCAGATCGAAGATCACCGCTCTCTTCATGCTCTCCTCCCTTCCGGAGCGCCGTCGTCCCCTTCCGGGACGGCGTCGGCAAACGGCAGGGGCAGCTTCCGTTCGCGCAGCTCCTGATAGAGCCTGCTCACGGGAAGGCCCACCACGTTGTTGTAATCCCCCGCGATCCCTTTGATATACGCCGCGCATCTGCCCTGGATGGCGTAGGCTCCCGCCTTGTCCGCGGGTTCTCCGGTCCTGACGTAGGCGCTGATTTCCGCCTCCGCCATGGGGTAAAATTCCACCTCCGTGCATTCCGCGAAGGACAGGCGGCCCGTCTCCCCGCAGCCTTCCCGGCCGTCGCCCTTCCACAGCGCCGTCACCCCGGTCCATACCTGGTGCTTCCTGCCCTGCAGACGGGACAGCATGCTGCAGGCGTCCTCCGGATCCTTCGGCTTCCCCAGGGGCCGGCCGTCCAGAAAAACAAGCGTATCGGCCCCGATCACCAGAAGGGGGCCTTCCTCCTTCTCCCGCTTCCCAAACACTTCCTCCGCCTTTTGGGCCGACAGCTCCCGGACGATTTCGTCCGGAAGGCTGGAGCGCGGGCGCTCCTCCCCCTCGCTCTTTTCCACCTCAAAGGTCAGGCCGATCCTGGAGAGCAGCTCCCTCCTTCTGGGGGATGCGGACGCCAGCACGACTTTGAAGGGCCTGCCGCCCCCGCTCATTCCGTTTCCTCCGCCCGGGTCTCCGGGATGAACACCCTGGTATCCCGAAACTGCACCCTGCTCTTTCCCTCCGCCACGGCCTCCCGGCAGAAGGCGTCCTGCGCGCAGAAGGGCTCCTTGCCCCTCCGGTCCACCCGCTCATAGCTTCCGTCGGTCCTGAGCAGATGGGCTTTCAGGGTATCCTTCAGCTGACAGTCCAGAATGTGCTGCAGCTTTTTCTCCAGGGCCGGATCCGTCACCGGGAAGAGGATTTCCACCCGGCGCTCCAGATTCCGCGGCATCCAGTCCGCGCTGCTGCAGTAATATTCGGGCTTGCCGTTGTTTTCAAACCGGAAGATCCTGGCGTGCTCCAGGAAATTTCCCACGATGGAGCGCACGGAGATGTTTTCGCTGACGCCCGGGATCCCCACCTTCAGGCAGCAGATGCCCCGGACGATGAGCTCGATCTTCACCCCGGCCTGGCTGGCTTCGTAAAGGGCTGCGATGATGTCCCTGTCGCACAGGGAGTTCATCTTCGCCACGATATGGCCCTCCCGCCCCTCCAGCGCGTGCTTTTTCTCCCGGCCGATCAAAAACAGGAAGCGGTCCTTCAGCCACAGGGGCGCCAGGCTCAGGCGGTTCCAGGAACGGGGCTCCGAATAGCCGGAAAGCATGTTGAACACCGCGGTGGCGTCCTCCCCGATGGCCTCGTTGGCCGTCATCAGCCCCACGTCCGTATACAGCTTGGCCGTGGCGTCGTTGTAGTTTCCGGTTCCCAGATGGACGTAGCGCCGGATGCCGTCCTCTTCCCTGCGCACCACCAGGGTGATCTTGCTGTGGGTCTTTAAGCCCACCAGGCCGTAGATGACATGGCAGCCCGCCTTCTCCAGCTTTCTGGCCCAGACGATGTTGTTTTCCTCATCGAATCTGGCCTTCAGCTCCACCAGCACGGAAACCTGTTTTCCGTTTTCCGCGGCCTGGGCCAGCGCCGCGATGATGGGCGAGTTCCCGCTGACCCGGTACAGCGTCTGCTTGATAGCCAGGACGTCGGGATCCCGGCTGGCCTGGCGGATGAAATCCACCACCGGCGTAAAGGTCTGATAGGGGTGATGCAGCAGCACGTCCTGCCTGCGGATCACGTCGAACACCGACTCCTCCCCCGAAAATTCCGGCACCGGCTGCGGCGTATACTTCTCCGCTTTCAGGCGTTCGAATCCCTCCATACCGTATACCTTCATCAAAAAGGTCAGATCCAGCGGCCCATCGATATGGAAGATATCGTCGTCCTTTACGCTCAGCTCCTTTTTCAAAAGCCGCGTCAGCTTTTTGTCCGTTCCTTCCTCCACTTCCAGACGGACCGCCTGCCCCCAGGTGCGCTTCTTGATCTGCTTTTCGATTTCCAGAAGCAGGTCTTCCGCCTCATCCTCGTCGATGGCCAGGTCCGCGTTCCGGGTGATCCGGAACGGATGGGCGCAGAGGACGTCGTAGTTCAAAAACAGCTGCCTGACGTTTCGCTCGATGATCTCCTCCAGCAGGATGACCGTTTTGCCCTCCTGTCCGCCCTCAGCCGGGATCTCCACCACCCGGGGCAGGACGCCGGGCACCTGAACCGTGGCGAATTCCACCTCGGCGTCCTCCTTCCCCTTTTTCCTCAGAAGAGCGCCGATGTTCAGGCTCTTGTTGCGGATCAGGGGGAAGGGGCGGGAGGAATCCACCGCCATGGGCGTCAGCACCGGATAGACGTTTTCCTCGAAATACCGGTCCACAAATTTCCCCTGCTCTTCGGTCAGATGCTCGTGATGCCCCACAAACTCCAGCCCCTCCAGCTTCAGCTGCGGCAGGAGCATCCGGTTATAGGTGGAATACTGCAGCGCTGAAAACTCATGGGTCTCCTTCGCCAGCAGAGCCAGCTGCGAGACGGGTGTCAGGCCCGCGATGTCCTTTTTGGTGTATTTGGCGTTGACCATGTCCGCCAGAGAGCCGATGCGCACCATGAAAAACTCGTCCAGATTGGACGCCGTGATGCTCAGGAATTTGAGCCGCTCGAACAGGGGGATCTGCCTGTCCCTGGCCTCGGAGAGGACCCTCTTGTTGAACAAAAGCCAGCTCATTTCCCGGTTCGTATAAAATTCCGGATTCTGTAGATCTTTCTTTTCTGCCATAACCGTTCCTTTCCCCTTTCGGCCTATCCGATCCGCTTCTGCCGGATCACGGGCCGAAGGCTGTACACTTCCTCAAAGAAGTCGGCCCTGCTGTCGAACAGCCCCTTTTCCAGGGTGATGTCCTCCGCCGTGTTCACCGTGATCACCAGCTGGTTTTCCTTCAGCACGGCCCGGATATCCCGGCATTTCTGCCTGTGGCTCCTGTCCAGGGCGTTGGAAATCTGCAGGATGGCGGTGAGCTTCACGATGGTCAGGTATTCGGAGGTTTCCATCGCCCCTCCTTCCGTGCTGACCATCCCGTAATCGAACTCCATGTGGTTGTATTTCACCACGTTGGCCACCATTTCCCGTTCCCGGTGGGACAAGCCGATGATTTCCGTGGACATGATGATGGCGTAGGAGCACTCCGCCAGGTTCACCATGCTGATGTATTTTCCGCAGTCGTGCAGCAGGGTGGCGATCCGAAGGAGCAGCCTTTCCCGCTTCCCCAGGCCGTGCACCTTCTTCATGCTGTCGAAGATGGTCAGGGCGATCTGCTCCAGCGTCTCCCCTCTCCTCCGGCTTCCCATATACCGTTTGCTGATACCCTTTGCGCAGGTGACGATATCCTGCTCGAAATCGTGTACTTTCGTCAGCAGCTTATGCGTTTCCGCATATTCGTAGGCGATTCCGTCGCACAGGGTGACTCCGGGGGCCCAGATCAGCTTCGCCCCGGTCAGAACCGCCACCTGCCGCACGATGGCGGAAGCGATCCGCAAAAGCCGCACGTTTTCCTCCGGGAAGTCGAACCGGCCCGCGATCTCCCCGTCCGTATGGCTTTTCAGAAAATCCAGATAGGCGAAAAAGGAGGCCGCGTCCGCGTAGCCGGAGGTTTTGGAGCCTTCCAGCCGCCTGCGGATGAGGGCGGAGATGTAGTCGTCCACCACGATGATGTTTTCGATGTTCCTGTCCTTCAGATACATCTTTTTGAACACGGAGAGCTGGGCCGCGAGCAGCTCTTCCATCAGCTCCCCGTACCGGGACGGGCGCACGTTGAGCCGCAGGAGCTTTTCCTGAATGCGCAAAACGCCCAGCCTCAGGTTCTGGGTAAAGGACAGCTTATCCTTGTCGAACAGGGAAAGCTGGATGCTGCCGCCGCCGATGTCCAGCACCACCGTCCCCTTTTCGATGATCTTTTCGAAGCCCTCTCCCCGGGAGGCGATAGACTTATAGTCCAGAAACCTCTGCTCGGAGTTGCTGAGCACCTCGATCTTCACGCCGGTTCGCTGGGCGATCTGATCCAGGACGATGGTGGTGTTTTCGATCTCCCGGATGGCGCTGGTGCCGTAGGCCTTATAGTCGTCCACCCGGTAGCCCTCCATGATAGAGACGAACTCCCGCAGCACCCTGCACAGATCGTCCATTTTCTCCCGGCTCACCTTTCCGGTGGCATAGGTGTCGCTGCCCAGATCCAGGCGGTTGCGCACGCAGTCCACTTCCCGGATCCCGGCCGTCTTCGATATGGTATAGATCTTCAGCGACTGTTCGTAGGAACCAATGTCGATAGCCGCAAATGTCTTCATTCTCCTTCCCCCTGTTTGCCCAGAAGATAATCGATGAACTGCTGCGCCGTCCGGCCCGAAAGCCCTCCGTGGGACAGCTCCCAGCGGTTCGCCTGCAAAAACAGCTCCTCCTCTTCCATTTCCAGCCCTGCCCTGTCCGCCAGGGCTTTCACGATCCTGCGAAACTGCCCCTGATCCGGCGATCCGAAATAGATGGTCACGCCGAAACGGGATACAAGAGACAGTTTTTCCTGCACCGTATCGTTGGTATGCAGCTCCTCATCCCGCTCCTGCTTATCCCGGAAGCTCTCCCGGATCAGATGCCTGCGGTTGGAGGTGGCATAGATGAGAATATTGTCCGGCTTTTTCTCCAGCCCTCCCTCGATGACGGCTTTTAAATATTTATATTCGATCTCGAACTCCTCGAAGCTCAGATCGTCCATATAGAGGATGAATTTGTAATTCCTGTTTTTGATCTGCGCGATCACGTCGTTGAGATCCTGAAACTGGTGTTTGTACACTTCGATGATCCGAAGCCCCCTGTCGTAAAATTCGTTGGCGATGGCCTTGATGCAAGAGGATTTTCCCGTGCCGGCGTCCCCGAAGAGCAGGCAGTTGTTGGCCTTCCTGCCGCTGACGAAAGCCTCGGTGTTGTCCAGAAGCTTCCGCTTTTGCAGCTCGTACCCCACCAGATCCGACAGCCTGACGTGGGCGATGTTCAGAATGGGATCCACGCAAACCCCTTCCGGCCCCCGCACGATGCGAAAAGCCTTGTGGAGGCCGAACCGTCCCACCCCGTATTCCCGGTAAAATCCGGTGAGGGTGCTCTTCATCTCCTCCGGGGTATGGGTTTCGCTGAACTTCTGCGCCAGCGTGCAGATCCGGTCCCGGATCCTCCGGTTATAAACCCGGCTCTCCTGGGCGTTGCCCTCGTACGCCAGCACCAGGTCCAGCGCGCTGTTGTCCGCCGCCCTCCCCAGAGGGCCGAAATCGTAATCGTACAGCTCCCGGAAAACGGCGATATCGTGGAGCACCGCGCGGTTCACCGTCCCTTCCACCTCTCCCCGCATCTCGCAGGCATGGCTGTAGCTGTTTTCGTTGTTCACCAGCAGATCCGTGAGATAGCAGTGCCAGAGGTTTCCGTAAAAGCCGAACCGGCCGGCCATTTCCAGAAGCCGGTGGATACAGCGGTACAAAAGCGCCCGCATCCCTTCGTCCGCTTCCCCTGTCCGCCGAAACTGTTCCATGAGGGAAACCATGTCCGTAAGCAGGTCGCCCTCCTCAAATTCCCGATATAAAATCAGTTCTTCCGTCCTCATCTTTTCCTCCCTGTGCGAAGCGCTCTTACCGTATCATTTCCCGTTTTCTTCAATAGTTTCCCAGAATCTTCAGGGAAGACGCTTCTTCCCGCAGGCCGCGCAGCGCGTTTTTCACCGCTCCGTCCGCCAGATTCCCCTCGAAGTCCACGAAGAATCGATACTCCCAGGCCCTTCCCTCGATGGGCCGGCTCTCGATCTTCGTCATGTTGATGTGGTTGTAGATGAAGTGGGACAGCATCTGGTAGAGGGAGCCGCTCTCATGGGGAACTTCGAAGCAGATGCTCACCTTTCCGGCGTCCCGGCGGAATATCTTCTGGTTCGTCACGATGATAAAGCGGGTGGAATTCGTGGACACGTTGTTCACCGGCTTTTGCAGCACGCGAAGCCCGTAAATCTTCCCTGCGTACTCGCTGGCCACGGCCGCCTGATCCAACCGCCCGTCCTCCGCCACCTTCCGGGCGGCGAAGGCGTTGTTTTTCATGGAAACCTGCTGCCAGCTGTGGGCGGCAAGAAACCGGGAGCTCTGCATCAGGGACTGGGGATGGGAATACACCGTCCTGATGTCGGACAGGGACGCGCCCGGCACGCCCAGCAGGCAGTGCTCGATCTTTATGATCTGTTCCCCCACGATGTAGTTTTCAAACTCCACCAGCAGGTCGTAAATCTCGCTGACGATCCCCGCCGTGGAGTTCTCGATGGGAAGAACGGCGAAATCCGCCCGCCCCTCTTCCAGCGCCCCCATGGCGTCCCGGAACGTGTCCACCTGGACGCTGTCGATCTGCTCCCCGAAATATCGCATCATGGCCGCCTGGGAATAGGCGCCCTCCGCTCCCTGGAAAACGACCCGCACCTTCCCGGCATACAGCTCATCCACGGCAAAAAAGGGCAGCCGTCCCGTCTGTCCCTTTTCCGTCAGCAGCTGATACTGCAGCTTGCGGCTCATGGACATGATCTGCTCGAACAGCTCCCCGATCCCCCGGGCCGTGAAATCGCTGTGCGCCATTTCCCTGGCTTTTGCCAGCTTCTCCTCTTCCCTGACCCGGTCGTATATTTTTTTCCCGGTTTCGATCTTATATTCCGCAACCTGCCTGCAGACGTCCATCCGCTCCTCGTACAGCCGCACGATCTGTTCGTCGATGGAATCGATCTGTCCCCGAAGCTCATTCAGATCCATAACTTCTTCCTCCCGCACGGGCCTGTTGTGCCCCGGCCCGATATTTTTACCATGATACCACAAAATGTATAAAAAAAGAAGTTATGTCCACACTAATCCCATGAAAAAGTTGAGTAAAGATTTTGTCAAATGCGGCGTCATCGGCTGGTGTCTGGAAATCCTGGTGACGTCCCTGGAGGCGTTTCGCAGGAGGGAGCCCACCCTCACCGGCCACACGTCCCTCTTCATGTTCCCCATTTACGGGGCGGCCTGCCTGCTGCGGCCGCTGTGCATCCTGCTGTCCGGCTTTCACTGGGCCGTGCGCGGCCTGGTCTACATGCTCTGCATTTTTTCCGCAGAATTCGTCAGCGGACGCTTCCTGCAAAGGAGGGGCCAATGCCCCTGGTGCTACTCCCGCTCCGGCTGGAACGTGCGCAGGCTCATCCGGCTGGACTACGCGCCGGCCTGGTTTTGCATCGGCCTTCTGTTCGAGCGGGTGATCATGGGAGGGAGGGAGAAAAACGGGGGCGAATTCCGGAAGCGCCAGGCTCCCTCTCCATGAAATTCCCTTTCAGCGAAATCCCCTTTCAGCGGGACTTCCCGGAAAACCAGACGTGGGGCTGTCCGGACGCCTCCGGCGTGTTCTGCGCCATCACGCCCACCAGCCTGTGCGGCACATACGCCTCTTCCAGATACGCGGTTTCCTCCGGCGAAAGGGACAGTTCCACCGCCTTCGCGGCGGCCTCCACATGATGAAGCTTCGTGGCCCCGGCCACGGGCGAGGTCGTCCTGGTCAGAAGCCAGGCCAGGGAGACCTCCGTCATGGTCACGTCCCGCCTTTTTGCCAGTTCCTCCACCCGCCGGATGATGACGGCGTCCTGCTCCGCGGTGGCGTCGTATTTGAGCCGGGCGTAATCGTCCTCTTCCAGCCGCTTCGAGGTCTCCCCGGGGCTCCTGGACAGGCGGCCGCCCGCCAGCGCGCTGTAGGGCGTCATGGCGATCTCGTCCTGGGCGCACAGCTTCGCCATCTCCCGTTCCTCTTCCCGGAAGATCAGGTTGTAGTGGCTCTGTACGGAGACGAATTTCGGGAAGCCCTCTTTTTCGGCCAGGGCGTTGGCCTTCGCCAGCTGATAGGCGAAGCAGTTGGAAATGCCCGCATAGCGGGCCTTCCCCGCCTTCACGATCCGGTTGAGCCCGTCCATGATATCGTAAAGGGGCGTTTCATAGTCCCACATGTGGTAGATGTAGAGATCCACGTAATCCATCCCCAGGTTTTTTAAGCTGGTATCCACGGACCTTTGGATGTGCTCCTGCCCGGAAACGCCCGCTTCGATCTCCGCCGCCGTGCGGGGCAGGAATTTGGTGGCCACCACCACGTCCTGGCGCTTCGCGAAATCCTTCAGCGCCCGGCCCAGATACTGTTCGCTGGTCCCTCCCTGATATCCGATGGCGGTGTCGAAAAAGTTCACGCCCAGTTCCAGCCCCCGCCGGATGATCCGTCTGGAATTCTCCTCGTCCAGCGTCCAGCTGTGCTGTCCGTTCTTCGCGTCCCCGAACCCCATGCACCCCATGCAGATGCGGGAAACGGTCAGGTCCGATTTGCCCAGTTTCGTGTATTTCATGCGCGATTTTTCTCCTTTCGTCATCGTACAAAATACGCCGCGATCTCCCGCATCCTTTCCGCCTGCGCCACGTGGAAGGGGCACCTTTGGTCGCAGTGGCCGCAGGAAACGCAGTCCGACGCCTTTTTCTCCAGCTTCGCGTAATGGTCCGCGGCCAGCGCGTCCCCCATCTTCGCCAGGTCGTAATACTTGTTGATCAGGCCCACGTTGAGGCCCGCGGGACAGGGCTGGCAGTGGTTGCAGTAAACGCAGACGCCGCTCACGTCCTTCGGGGCGAACGTGCCCAGAACGGAATAATCCTTCTCTTCCGGAGAGGCGTCAAAAAATCCCAGCGCTTCCTTCATATCCTCCAGATTCCGTATTCCGGGCAGGACGGTGAGCACGCCGGGCTTATCCAGGGCGTACTGGATGCACTGATATTTCGTCAGCGCCCGCCCGAAGGGGGAAGTCCCGGCGTTCAAAAGCTGCCCGCCGGAGAAGGGCTTCATAACGGAAATGCCGATTCCTCCGGCCTCGCAGCGCCGGTAGAGATCCATCCGCTCCCCCGCGCTGCCGTTGGCGTACTCCCCGTACTGGCAGTCGTATCCGGGATTGATGGAAAACATCAGCTGATCCACCAGCCCCGTATCCAGCACCTCCCCTGCCAGGGACGGCGTATGGGAAGACAGCCCGATATGGCGCACCGCTCCCGCCTTCTTCATTTCCAGCAGGAAGTCCAGCACCCCGTTTTCCCGATAAGCCATCCAGTCCGAAGGGGAGTCCAGGCAGTGGATGAAGCCGAAATCGATATAGTCCGTTTTCAGCTCCTTCATCTGCCAGTCCACCTGGCGCTTCACCGTCTCCAGCTCCGTCGTCCAGCCGTATTCCCCGGTCTCATAATTGGCCCCGAAATGAACCTGATACAGCATCTTTTCGCGCACGCAGGCCAGCGCTCTCCCCGCGTATTCGAAGGTCTTCGCCCCGGCCGTGGCGAAATCCACAAAATTGACGCCGCGCTCGCAGGCGTAGGCAAAAGCGCCCACGCCCTCCTTCTCCGACGCCTCGAAAACGGGGCCGGTCCCGATCCCGATGGCGCTGATCGAATCTCCTGTTCTCCGATGAACTCTGTATTCCATGCTTCCTCCTGTTTTCCTTCCATAATCTGCAACGATCCGCAACGATACTGTAGCACCGTTCTGACACTGTGTCAATATCCATTCAAAAGAGAGGGCAGCAACCGCAGGCGTACTGCCCGGGCACGCTGCCCCCTGTCGTCCTTAAACCACTTCCAGTTTCGCCACGTAAACCGGGAAGGAATCCGTCCCTCTCAGCTCCTTGCCCTCCGTGATCGTCACGTTCTTATCCGTGATGATATATTCCAGGCTGACGTTCTCTCCCACTACGGTGTCCTGCATGAGCACGCAGTTTTTCACCTTCGCGCCCTTGCCGATCTTCACGCCCTTAAACAGCACGCTGTTCTCCACTTCGCCCTCGATGACGCAGCCGTCAGCGGCCATGATGTTCTTCGCCTTCGCCCCGTTGATATAGCGGGTGGGGTTGTCGTCCCTGACCTTCGTATAGATCGGATTGCCGGAAAACAGCCCGTCCAGGTTCTCATCCACCAGAAGCTTCATGTTCTCGTCGAAGTAGCTCTTCATGTCGCTGATGCGGGCCTTGTATCCGTCGAACCGGTACGCCTGAACGTTCAGCTCGTTTAACTGGCGGGACAGCACGTCCCTGCCGAAATGGGCGTAGCCCTGCACATAGGCCTCCTTAATCAGATCGATCAGAAGGGTTCTGGAGATCACGTAAATATTCATGGACAGGTTCTGCACCCCGTCCTGATCGGAATTGATCCCGATCTTCTTCACCCGCGTCCCGTCCAGATCCAGCGTATAATACAGCTCCCTGTTGACGGTTTCGGGTTTCTTCATCCCCGCGGGGATCTCATCCTCCGCATAGACCACGGTCACGTCCGCGCCGCTGTCGATGTGGGCCTGCAGCATCGCCTTGAAGTCGAAGTTCGCCGCGATATTGGGGTCGGACATCACCACGTATTCCTCTTTCTGGTCCTTCAAAAAGTCCAGAACGCTGGCCAGCGCGTCCACGCGGCCGCTGAAAACCTTCACCGTCTTCTCCGCATAGGGAGGAACGATATTGAGTCCGCCGTTCTTGCGCACCAGATCCCAGGCGCGCCCGGATCCCAGATGATCCATCAGGGAATGGTAGTTCTTGCGCACGATGATGGAGATGTTGTCGATCCCGCAGTTCACCATGCTGGACAGGATGAAGTCCACCATGCGGTAACGGCCCGCAAAGGGGATGGAAGCCATCAGACGTTCGCTGACAAGTTCCGGAACGAGTGAATCGTAGCTGTTGGGGAAAATGATGCCCAGCGCATCTGCATTGGAGTTTACCATTGTTCTTCACCATCCTTTACGTTATTGTTGACCATGGCGTTGGGGCCGACCTTCGCGTTGTCCCCGATATAGACGCCGGAGCCCACCGTCGCCACTCCGTTTTCGCCGTCTTTGGGCATCGCACCCACCACGGCGTTCTCGCCGATCACCACGTTCTCCGCCACGATGCAGTGTTCCACCACAGCGCCGGCCTTGATCACGGTGCCGCCCATGACGACCGCATCCTCGACCTTCGCCCCCTCTTCCACGGTCACGCCCGCGAACAGGATGGAATGCTTCACGCTGCCCGACACGCGGCAGCCGTCCGTAATCATGGAGTTCTCCACTTCCGCGGTGCTGCTGATCCTGTGGCCGGTCATGCCGCTGTTGCGGCTGTAGACTTTCCAGTTTTCATCGAACAGGTTGATGCCGCTGTGCTCCGGATCCAGCACTTCCATGTTGGCTTCCCAGAGGGAGGAAATGGTCCCGACATCCTTCCAGTAGCCGCTGAAGTGATAGGCGTACATGTTCCTGCCGTCCCTGAGCAGATTGGGGATGATGTTGTTGCCGAAGTCGTTTTCGGAATCCGGATCGGCCTCGTCCTCGATCAGATATTTGCGGAGCACGTCCCAGTTGAAGATATAGATGCCCATGGAGGCGAGGTTGGACTTCGGGTTCTTGGGCTTCTCCTGGAACTCCGTAATCTTGTCGTTCTCGTCCGCCACCATCAGGCCGAAGCGGGAGGCCTCTTCCCACGGAACCTCCATCACCGCCACGGAGAACTCCGCGCCCTTTTCCTTGTGGAAGCGAAGGAAATCGCTGTAATCCTGCTTGCAGATCTGATCGCCCGAAAGGATGATGACATACTGCGGATTGTAGCGCTCGATAAACGAGATATTCTGATAGATGGCGTTCGCCGTTCCCTTATACCAGTCGGAGCCGGATGCCTGCTGATAGGGAGGCAGTACGTGGACGCCGCCGTGCAGGCGGTCCAGATCCCAGGGCTGTCCGTTCCCGATATACTCATTGAGCACCATGGGCTGATACTGGGTCAGAATTCCCACCGTATCGATTCCCGAATTTACGCAGTTCGACAGCGGAAAGTCGATGATCCGATACTTTCCGCCGAAGGGAACTGCAGGTTTTGCCAGCTTCTGGGTCAACGCATAAAGGCGGGACCCCTGACCGCCGGCAAGGAGCATTGCAATCATTTCTTTTGCCATAATATATCCCCCTGATATGTATAAATGCTGACGTTCAAATTGTACCATAAAAAGCGGAAATTGGATAGTCTTTTGTGATATTTTGCCAACATTTTACCTTCCCGTTTCTCGGCATAACAAAAATGGTACAACTCATGACGTTTTTAGATCATAAACATCATAAATTGTACCATTTTTCGCTTTTTCAGCCTGTATTTTTCAAAAAACTGATTCGGTCAGGCCCGGGCACCGGCCCCAAAATTTTTTTCGTAATCGTCGTAGTTGCCGTACTGCTTCCACAGATCCATCATCATCTCGTAACGTCTCAGCGGCAGGCCGGTGTAGACGCAGTTGGAGGTGGCGAAGACGTATCCCCGCCCGTTGGCCATCCCTTCCCGCAGGGCGCGCAGCACGTCGGCCCGGCACTCTTCGTCCGTCCCGGTCTGCAGAAGGCCGCAGTTCACATTTCCCACCAACGCGATGTCCGGCCCGATGATCTTCCTGACCTCGGGGATGGAAACTCCGCCCTGGGGATCCAGGGAATGGATGGCATCCGGCTTGCAGTCCGCCATCTGCTTCAAAATCGGCATGATGTTTCCGTCCGTATGCTTGATGGTGTAATATCCCATTTTCCGGTATTCCGCGATCACTTCCTTCAGGTAGGGAACGATCAGCTCATCGAAAGCGTCGGGGCTGAAAAACGGGTTGACGTTGAAGCAGTAATCAGAGCAGAGGGTGAAGCCGTCCAGAAGATGTCCCCTCTCGTCCAGCTTTCTGGCGAAGTCCAGGGAGCGCTCCAGACGCCTCTGGGACTCCTCGTTGAGCTTTTCGGGTTCCTCGTACATGCGCATGGAAAAATCCATCATGCTGTCCCCGTCCGGGATGGACCAGGTGGGATCGCCGTGCATCATGATATAATATTCGTCCCCGCTCTTTTCCCGGATCAGCTCCAGAAGCCACTGGGTGTTGTCGATGTCGCCCGGATTGGGATGCACGAAAATCGCGCTGTGGCCGTAGCGTTTCGCGGTGTCCACGTACAGCTGCGCCATCTCGTCCATGTGCAGCTTTCTTTCGATATCGCTCATCTGATTCCACTGCTCGTAGAAACGATGGGAGGGGTGCACTTTTCCGAACGCTTCCATGGTCAGGAAAAACACCAGCTCGAAGGTGGGCACCTGCCCTCCGATGGGCTCGCATTTCAGGGTTTTGATCATTCGTTCTCTGTGGGTCATGGGTTTTCGCTCCTTTTTCTTCTTTTCCTCTCCATATTTTAAAAATACATGCCTTCGATATAGGCTTCCTGAAAGACCGGATTCGCGGCCAGGTTCACCGTCTCCGCCCTCTGTGCCAGCTCCTTCGCTTCCCGGATCGTTCTTTCCCCGGTAAGCAGCATGGCCGCGCCGGCCAGGGCGGCGTTTCCGCAGACCCGGACGGAGGAGGGCGAAAGGGGCAGGATCAGGCCGATGTCCGCCGCCCGCTCCAGATCGACGCTGCTTCCGAATCCCCCGGCCACCAGCAGTTCGCAAAGCTCCTCCGGCTTCGTGCCGGACCAGTCCAGCATGGCCTTCATCCCCGCACAGATGGCGCTCTTGGCCAGCTGCACCTTGCGGATGTCCTCCTGGGTCAGCTTCACCCGTTCCGTGAGCCAGACTTCTCCGTCCTCCAGATAGCCGGTCTCGTCCATCCGCCCGCTCTCCTTTAAGGCGCTGACCGCGTCGATCACCCCGCTGCCGCAGATGCCCGCCGCCGGGACGTTTCCGATCACCTGCACCGAAAAGCCGTCGCCGTCCGCTTTCACGTGGGAAATGGCCCCCGGCCGGCCCTGCATTCCCATGCTCAGCCCGGCCCCCTCAAAGGCGGGCCCCGCCGCCGTGGAACAGCAGAACAGGCGGCCGTCCTTTCGCAGCGCCACCTCTCCGTTGGTTCCGATATCCGCCAGCATCCGGATTCCGCCGCCCTGTCCCATATCCGCAGCCAGCAGAGCGGCGGTGATATCCGCGCCCACGAAAGCGGAGATGCAGGGAGCCAGATAGATCCTGGCCTTCAGAAGCCGAAAGCCCAGCTCCCCGGCTTCCTTCCACTCCCCTGCCAGCCAGTCCGCCGCAAAGGGCGCCCGGGACAGAGAAGAGGGATCCCTCTGAGCCAGCAGATAGAGCATGGCCGTATTGCCCGCGATCACCACCGTATCGATGGAATCCGCCGCACATCCCGCCGAATCCGCCAGCTCTACCAGCAGCCCTTCGATCCCTTCCGCCACCGCATTGGCCAGGGCGCGCCCTTCGCCGGACAGGCTCTTTTCGATCCTGGAAATCACGTCCGCACCAAAGCGGGCCTGGGGATTGGCCCGGCCCGCCTGAGCGATCCGCCCGGCATTATCGTACAGGGACGCGGCCAGCGTAGTGGTCCCGATGTCCACCGCCGCCCCCAGCGTCTGAAAGAGCGGGGAAAAAGTCTCTCCCTTCCGGGGTCGGACTTCCGCTTCCAGCAGGACTTCCGGGGCTTCCTCCCGCAGAAGGCGGATGCGGCACGGCCCTTCCAGGCGGACGCGGCAGGCCAGCCGCACGCCCTGCTTCAGCGCTTCCTCTCCCAGAAGCCGCCGTTCCTCTTCCTCCGGAGGGCTCGCCTGCCCTTCCAGGATCACCCTGCACTTCCCGCAACGTCCCATGCCGCCGCAGGGCATGGAAATCCCCCCGCGTTCCTCCAGTATTTTCCCCAGCGGCGTTCCCGCCGCGGCACGGACGGGTTCCCCGTCCAGTTCGATCCAGAATTCAGCCTTCATAAAATTCCTTTGCCGCCGCGAAGAACGCGTCGATATTTTCCCACTTCGACAGGGGCGGAATATCGCAGCCGGAAGAGATCACGAAATTCGGATACCCGCTGCACGCTTTCAGAATGGAAAGGGTCTCCTGCCGGATGCTCTCCGGCGTGCCGTTCCGAAACTGTCCTGCCGGATCCACGTTGCCCATGGCCACCGTGTCCGCGGGGATATGCCGCATCATTTCCGCCATATCGATGGCGTTGCCGAAATGATAGGCCGCGGACCCTGTGCTCAGGATGGAATCGATGGACTGAACGGTGGTATTTCCGCAGTTGTGATAGATCACCAGGAAATTCTCGTCCTGCAGCGCGTCCACGATCCGCTTCACGTAAGGGGAAGAAAATTCCTCCACCAGCGAAGGGGAAAGCAGCCCCGCCAGGGGCTCCGCCATCAGAATCCCGTCCGCCCCGGCCTCCTTATAAGCCTTACCGTAGGCGATGAGGAACTCCGTCACCTTTTCCAGAAGGCTCTCCACCATCTCCGGTTCGTCGTAGCAGTACAGCATGATCTCCGTCACGTCCGCAAGCCGTCCGGCCAGGGAATAGGGGCCGATCATCCCGGCGAAAACGGGGCGGTCCGTAATCTCCTCCTTCGCCCGGCGCACCGCCTCGATGTAAATCCCCGTGCGCGCCGTCCCCACGGCGGGCACCTTCAGCGCGTCCACCTCTTCCTGGGAAGAAACGATGCTCCCTTTTACCGTGGGCACCTCGTCTTCGCTCACCACGATCTGCGAGCCGAAGCACTCCGCCTCCACGGACAGATCCATCAGGCTCACCGCGGCGGCGCTGTCCACCCGGTCCGCGATCCGTTTCATCCCTTCCGCCTGCAGAGCGCTGTCCGAAATCATCTCCCGCACGCTGACGCCCAAAAGCGAAATGGCGGGGAAAGACAGGATCGGCATCGGCTTTTTCGCCGGCGCGTCCTTTAGCTGCTGCAGCCATTCTTTCATATTCTGTTTCATGTCCTGATCTCCTGCTTCCTTTATTCCTGTCTGTTCCGGAAAAAGATGGCCCCGAAATAGGTGACCGTATCCGCTCCGTTGATATACTTCATTCCGCTTTCCTTCGCCAGAAGGGACACGTTGATCCCGTAAGCTTCCAGGGAGCCGATGGCTTTGCCGGGGAACCGGCAGGGTTCTCCGGTCCGTTTTCCGCACGTTTCGCACACCCGGCAGCCGCCGGCGGCCAGATGCAGGATCCTCTCCTTCGGAAACCCCTGCGTCTCCTCCCGCAGCTTCTGCGCCAGCCCGTTGTGGAGCCGGCCGGCTTCCATCATCCCTTCGAAATCGTAGCTGTCCTCCAGCTGCCCTACGGTCTGATAGACCAAAACCGCGTCATAGGTCCGGATTTCGTCCATCAGGCTGTGGATGTCGCCGATGTCCGGCGGACACATGTAATTTTTCCCGTAGTTGCCGCAGGAATTGGCCTTGCACAGCTCCCGGAAGGAAGCGTCCAGAGATACCCGGGACGCTTCCATCACCTCCGCGCGGTGCGCGCCCAGCTCAAGGGCCCTTTCCCGCAGCCGGGCGATCTTTTCCTCTTCTTTCATTCCGCTTCGCCCCGCCTGTCTCCTTTTCCTTTCCCTCCGCTCAGCCCGCTGCGCGGCAGAATTCCACCGCCGCATCCGCAGCGCTGGCCGCATCCGACGTGTACCTGTCTGCGCCGATCTGCTGGCAGAACGCTTCCGTCACCGGCGCGCCGCCCACCATGATCTTGACCTTATCGCGGATGCCGGCCTTTTCGGCTTCCTTCACCACTTCTCCCATGACGGGCATGGTGGTGGTCAGAAGGGCGGAGCAGCAAATGATCTGGCAGTTCTCCTTAATCGCGGTTTCCACATAGGTTTCGGGCGCCACGTCCGTCCCCAGGTCGATGACCTCCAGGCCCTTGCCTTCCATCATCATCTTCACCAGGTTTTTGCCGATGTCGTGCAGATCGCCCTTCACCGTGCCGATGCACACCTTGCCCGCGGAGGTGTTTTCCCCGTCCGCCAGCAGGGGCTTTAACAGGGACGCTCCCATATTCATGGCCCTGGCCGCCACCAGCACTTCCGGCACGAAGACCTCGTTGTTCTTAAATTTTTCCCCGATCACATCCATGCCGGAGAGCAGCCCTTCCTCCAGGATCTGTTTGGCAGGAATGTTTTCCCCGATGGCCTGGGCCACCAGCTCCTTTACAATTTTCGCTTTTCCCTTCTGCAGATTCGCAGAAATTTCTTCCAGAATGTTCATGTCGTTCCTCCATTTTCGCGACGGTTTATTCGTTGTCTTTATTATAGCAACCGCTCTCCCGATTGCTTGTAGAATCCCGGACTTTTTGGTAATTTTCCGACCTTTTTTCTTGACATACCAAAACGTTTTTCTATAATGAAATCAACACCCCACTACAGGAAAGGTCGTGATCAGATGAAACAGCAGGAAAAATTCGACTATCGGCTGGCGGACGAATGTTCCCGGGCCTTCTGCGCCTCCACCGGGCTGGGCTGCACCGTCTCGGACACGGAAGGCAGCCTTTTGTTCGAGCACGGCTACGGCTGCCATTCCTGCGGCCTGTGCCGCGCGGCGGGCCTTCCGGACGAGAACTGCATCCGGGCCCACAACTACGGCATGATGGAAGCAGAACGCTTCGGCGGAAAATACATCTACTTCTGCCCTCTGGGGCTGACCTGCTTCGTCTCCCCCATCATCGGGGATACCGGCAGCATGGCCAAAATCACCGTGGGGCCCTTTCTCATGGTGGAGCTGCAGGATTTCATCGACTGCGAGCTGAAGGAAAATCTGCATCTGGACGAAAAGACCAGAGACCGGGTGGTGGGCCTGCTGGAAAACGTCCCCCGGATCATGCCGCAGAAGGTCCAGGAGCTGTCCATCCTGCTCTTCATGGCCGTGGGATT
The DNA here is from genome assembly GCA_019119355.1 of Candidatus Eisenbergiella merdigallinarum. Classification (GTDB taxonomy): domain Bacteria; phylum Bacillota; class Clostridia; order Lachnospirales; family Lachnospiraceae; genus Gallintestinimicrobium; species Gallintestinimicrobium merdigallinarum. The sequence continues at coordinate 58,851 of DWXE01000001.1, read as the reverse complement.
TTTAAATAACGTTTCCGCGGAAAACCGGCTTCTGGCCATCGAGCGTTCGGATCTGCTGCAGGGGCAGATCAGCGGCTACATCTCCCAGCTGAAAAATACGTCCTCCCCCCGCTATCCCTTCGAACTGGAAAGGGCTCTCCTGGAAGCCCTCTCCCGGGGCGACCGCGGGGCCGCCCTGTCAAAGCTGCAGGAATATCTGGCCGCCCTCTTCGCGGCGGGCGGCGGGAATCCGGACTGGATGAACCAGAAAGCGCAGGAGCTCATCGTCCTTTTGTCCCGCACCCTCACGGAAAGGGGAGCGGATGAACAGCAGACGCTGTTCTGGCTCCAGCGCTGTCAAAAGGAGCTCTCCTCCCGCAAAAACTTCCACGAGCTCAGCGCCTGGCTCTACGACGCCCTGACCGATCTTCTGGACAGCGTTTCCTCCTATTCGGACGCCAGGCACGCCAACATCATCCACCGGTGCATCCAGTACATCGGCACCGGATACGCGGATCACCTGACGCTGGAATCCGTCGCCCGGGCCCTGTTTCTGTCGCCGGACTACTTAAGCCGGATCTTCTCCCGGGAAACCGGCACCAGCTTCAACCGGTACCTGAACAACGTGCGCATCACGAAGGCCAAAGAGCTGATCCGCTCCGGGGACCTGCGCCTGACGGACATCTCCCAGATGGTGGGCTACGACGATCAGAGCTATTTTACGAAAGTATTCCGCCGGATCGAAGGGATGTCCCCCAACGAATATCGAAAGAAAGTGTGCGCCAGCATGGCCGCCCCGGCAGCCGCCTCTTCCTGAATCTCCTTCAGTCGAAGGGGCAGTCCGAAGGCCTTTTCGATTTCCTGCCTGAGCAGGGGATTTTTGCGGATCCCGTTTCCGCTACCGACGATCCATTTCCTGCCCTGCCGCAGCGATTCCGGAAATTCCAGATAGAGCTGGTGCAGCTCCCGGGCCATGCCGGCCACCCAGGCGCGGATCAGGTCGCCCGGATGGAAGTCCTGTTCGGTGATCCCCGAAATGCTGCCCTGCACCCCTTCCCGGGCCCTGCTGCCGTATAAAAGGGGATCCGCCAAAAGGCCGGTCTCCTGCCGCTCCTCTCCCAGACGCTGCATTCCCCCGTAGGCGTCGATCCTTTGCCCCGTGAAGGAAAACACCGCTTCCTCCCAGAAGGAAGCCAGCTTTTCGTACACCTTCCCGCCGTTTAAGGACGCCTGCACATACAGGCTGCCGCCGCCCGGAAAGGGCCGGACCTCCCCGCAGGCCGTCTCCGCCAGTCCGGATGAAAACAGCGATACCTGGGAACCCGTCCCCACGTTGACGCTGACGGCCGCTTCCTCCCGCCCGGCCGCCGCGAAAAAGCTGGCCTGGTTGTCCCCCACGGCGGGATAGACCTTCGCCCCCTTCCAGGTCCCCAGCGGGGCGAAGTCCCCGCATACGGACGGATAAAATTCCGTGCGCACGCCCGCTTCGGAAAGGGCTTTGAGATCATAGCCGCTCTTGTCCTGCAAAAGGCCGCCCAGGCTGGCCGCCATGGACACGTCCTGACAGGGGACGGCCCTGTCGCACAGGCGCATGGCCACATAGTCCCCGATGTTGCACAAAAAGACCGCTTCTTTCGGGATCTGCCCCGTCTGCCCCAGATAGAAATGGGTGGCGCTCCCGTAGCCCGGATGGATTCGCTGTCCCGTCCGCCGGGACAGGACTTCCGCCCAGGTGGCGTCCTCGAAGGGCAGGTTCCCGCTCCCGTCCTTCCAGGTATAAAAGGGCGACACCGCCCGCCCCGCGGCATCGGTGTAGAGGATGCCGTGCATCTGGGCGGAAATTCCCACCGCGCAGACCGGCCCGCACTCGCGCTCCAGCTCCCGGAGCATCCCCATCACCGCATCCGCAATCCGGTCCGGATCCTGGCAGAACGTCCCCGGCAGAAAGGCGTTTTGAGCGCTTCGGCTGCCTTCCACCGTACCCTTCTCCCCGTCATAGACCACCAGGCAGATGGACGTGGTCCCGATATCGATTCCCACGGATTTCATCTGATCTCTTTTCCTCCCACATAAACGCGCTTCAGCGCGAAGTCCGGCGTCACCACCAGCAGATCCGCCAGAAGGCCCGGCCGGATATCCCCGATTTCTCCCTCCAGCCCCATGGCTTTGGCCGGGTTTCTGGAAGCCGCCGAAATGGCCGCCTCCGGCGCCACGCCGAAGGAGATGACGTTGCGGCATTCCTCGAACACGTCGCTGACGGAGCAGGCCAGGGTGCCGTCGGCCAGCGCAGCGCGCCTGCCGGTCACGTGAACCTCCAGCCCTCCCAGGCTGTAGATCCCGTCCCCCAGCCCGGCGGCGCTGAGGGAATCCGAAACGATGCACAGCTTTCCCGCGTCGGCGGCGAAGGTCATGCGCACCACCGCCGGATGGACGTGGACGCCGTCGCAGATCAGCTCCGCCCAGACTTCCCTGTCCTGCACCATTCCCACCACGCCGGGCTTTCTGTGATTCAGGCCGTTCATGGCGTTGTAGAGATGGGTCACATGGTCCGCCCCCGCGTCCACCGCCAGGCAGGCGGTTTCATAATCCGCGCCCGTATGGGCGATGGACAGCTTTTTCTTCCCGGCGAAGGCCCGAATAAAGTCCATGGCTCCGTCCAGCGTCGGATCCAGATCCACCAGCCGGATATGGCCGCCCGCGCAGCCGTCCAGCTCCTCGAACCAGGCGATGTCCGGTTTGCGCAGGTACTGCGGATCGTGGCAGCCCTTTTTGTCCGGGCCCAGGAAGGGCCCTTCCAGATTGATGCCCCAGATCCGGGCTCCGTCGGACTTCTCCTCGATGGCCGTCCGGATCCGTTTCAGCATGGCCCGGCTGTAATTTTCTTCCATGGTCATGGTGGTGGCCAGCAGGGAGGTCACGCCGCAGCGGGCGTAGGAATCCCGGATGCGCACCAGTTCTTCTGCGGGCGCGTCCGAAAAATCCGCCCCGTCCCTGCCGTGAGTGTGCACGTCGAAAAAGCCGGGCAGCAGCCACATCCCCTGCAGATCCACCGCTTCCTCCCCGTCAGCCCGTTTCAGGGAAGGGCCTGTCTCCGCGATGCGATCCCCTCCCGTGCGCACGTCGATTTGCTGAAATGTTCCGTCGCAGAACGCGATCCCGTTATAAAAAAGCATCTTCTCACTCCTCCACGTTGAAGCCGCTGACGCGCACGGCAGCTTTCTTCCCTTTCGTGCTGACGATCCGCACGGTTTTGCTCTCGCCGGGGAACAGGTAAAAATAGTTTTCGCCAAAATACAGATAGCCCTTCTCTTCCCCGTCCAGAGCTTCCCCGTCCTCCAGCCACAATCCCGCCGCTGTCGAACTTCCGGCATTTTTCACTTCCAGAATACACCCGTTTGGGGTTTCTGTCATCCCGGTTTCGATCCGGGCAGGCGGCAGGCGCAAAAGCCCGGACAGATCCGTTTTCGTAAAGCAGTAGCGGTTCTGCGCCAGCACCGCTCCCCTTTCGTCCACGGCTTCCAGCGCCAGATAAAAGATTTCCGTTCCGATCTTTTCGGCCGCACAGGAAACGGTTCCCGCGCAGGCCGCCTTTTCCGCTTCCGCCAAAAGGCCTGCCGTCAGAATCTCCTCCCGCGCGCAGACCGTCCCGTCCTGGGCCACCACCCGGGCTGTGATCCGCTCCGGCACCCGCTCCGCCGAGGACGACTGCCAGAACAGGGAAGCCGCAAAGCTCTCCCGCCCGGAAAGGGTCTGGGAATCGAAGCGGGCGGTCAGGCTTTCCGGAGCATAAGCGGCCCGGACACCGTAATAGGCGGGTTTCGGCGCCGCGTAGTAGTCCACGCTGCAGGTGCAGGTGTTGTTGGGATAGGGCTCGTTGAACTGCCAGGGGAAGGTGCCGCTGCAGCGCAGGGCCCTGCGCCGGTTGGCTTCCACCGCGTACTTTAAGCCCTCATACTGCAGAAACTGACTGGCCTTCACCGCGGTTTCGATATCGCCCAGCTGCCCGCCGAAGCACTGCTGCATCAGCGGAAAATTGTTCCACCAGGATCCCCTGTGGAAATAGAATTCGTTGTCCCTGGACGGGGGCCAGAGATGCTCCTCCTTCATGTTCCTGCGCAGGGCGGACAGGTTCGTCATGCCCTCCACCCCGAATTCGCTGGATAAAAGGGAGGTTCCCGCGTTGTACAGCGCATACTGCTCCGTCAGCCCCTGATGCTCCCAGGGGCCGTGCACATCGTGAAGCCCGTCCGGATCCTTTTCGATGTTTTCCAGCGTGTTGTTGAATATCCGCCCGGTGGGGGAAGATTCCAGAAAATGCCGGGAAGGATCCAGTCGGCGCACCTGCTCAGCCAGCACCCACACCGCCGGCTCTTCCATGGAAATCATGGCATCTTCCGGGCCGGAGAGTTCGTTGCCCCCGCCCCAGAGGGCCAGGGAAGGGTGATGCTTTTTGCGCGGGATGATGATTTCGGCTTCGCGCCGCAACAGCTCCAGAAATTCCGGATCCCGTGACGGCTCGTTTTCGATGCCGGAGCTGGACTGGATGAACTCCTGCCAGACCAGGATGCCGTTTTCGTCGCAGAAGTCGTAGAACTCCTCCCGCTCGATGAGGCCGCCGCCCCAGACCCGCAGGCAGTTCACATGAGCTTCCCTGGCCAGGGTCAGAAGGCGGACCAGCTTTTCCGGGCGTTTCGGCCCGTACATCGCATCCATGGGCACCCAGTTATATCCCTTTAAATAGATCCTTCTGCCGTTGACGCAGGCCGTATAGGGCCGGGCCGTCTCATCCTCCGTCTCGTTTTTCACGAACTTCAGCTCCCGGATGCCGATGCGCACCCGCCGCAGATCCGTATCCCCGTTTTCTCCCCGGGCCTCGATTTCCAGCGTGTACAGGGGCTGCTCCCCGTATCCGTTGGGCCACCACAGCCGCGGGTTTTCCAGGGTCAGGCAAAAATCCGCCTTTCCTCCCGATACCGGGACGTCCTGACGGGCCGACGGCGTTTCGCCGGACAGCAGCCGGACGCTCACCGAACCGGCCCCTTCCGCCGCCACGCTGCCGGACACCCGGGCCCGGGAAAATCCGTCCGTCAGGCTCACCTCCACGTCCGGCGCAAAGAGCCGCACCGATTCCGTCACCTCCATCCAGACGTCGTCCCAGATCCCCAGATGGATCATCCGGGGACAGAAATCCCACCAGTAGGTCATCCGGCTCTTGTGAGTTTTCACGTAGCGGGTTTTGCTCACCTGGCACTGCTCGTCCGGCGCTTTATCCAGCACCACGGCCAGAAGGTTCGTTTCCCCCGGCTCCACCAGATCCGTCACGTCGAAGACCGCCGGGGTATACATACTGTGATGCTCTCCCAGAAGCGCGTCGTTCAGATAAAAATGCGCGTCGTAATCCACCCCTTCGAAATGGAGGAAAAAGCGCTTTCCGGCGTCTTCCTTCGAAATCTGAAATTCCTTCCGGTAGATCCAGGTGCGCTCCGGGATCCACTCGATGAGGAGGCTGTTTTTTTCAAACCAGGGATCCGGGATCACGCCGTCCGCGTACAGATCGTCCGTCACGCTGCCGGGCACTTTCGCCGCCTTCCACCAGCGCACGTCCTTCGTCCCCCGCTTCTCCCCGTTTCTCCAGACCCAGTCCTCTCCCACGTATTCCTTGCAGACCCAGTCGCTGCCGTTGAGGCTGATTTTTTTCATGCGATTCTCTCCTTTTCGTCTACTCCGCCTGCCGCGCGTTCTTCAGCCATCTGCCCCCGCTCATCCGCCACAGAAAACAGGCGGACCTGAAGATCCAGTCCACGCCCATGGCGGCCCAGATCCCCAAAAGCCCCATGTGAAGTCCGCTGACGAACAGATAGCTGCAGCCGATGCGGAAGGTCCACATGGACAGGATGGAAACCGCCATGGTGAAGGTGGCGTCCATGGCGGCCCGCATGGCGTTTGGCAGGGAAAATCCCGTGGGCCACAGAACCGTAGCGCAGACCGAATGGAACACGATGATCCCCGCCGCCAGCCTTCTGGTTTCCTCCGTCACCCGGTACAGGCCGGCGATGGGGCCGGCGAACGCGATGAGGCCCAGATTCAGGATGGCCATAAACAGATAGGCGTAGCCCATCATCTTTTTCACATAGTATTTCGCCTGCTCTTCGCTGCCCGCGCCCAGCGCCTGCCCCACCACGGTGATCATGGCGATGCCCATGGCGGAGGCGGGAATCACCGCGATTCCGGCTACCGTCCCCACAATGGCGTTGGCCGCGATGGCCGTGGTCCCCAGGCTGGCGATCAGGCTCTGCACCAGGATTTTCCCCACCTGGAAAATGCAGTTGTCCAGCCCGGTGGGCACGCCCACCCGCAGGATATTCTTTACGATTTTAAAATCCGGACGCAGCGCGATCCTTCCGCTGTAATGAATCGGGCGCTTTTCGTCTCTCAGAATGCAGAACATGATGGCCGCGCCCAAAATCCTGGACAGGAGGGTGGAAAGGGCCACGCCGAACACGCCCCAGCGAAGGGCCAGAATGAAAAAGGCGTTGCCGGTGATGTTCACCGCGTTCATCAAAATCGAAATCACCATGGTGACCCTGGAATTCCCCATGGCCCGGCACAGCGCCGCGCTGGCGTTATAGATCCCCAGAAAGGGGAAGGACAGGGCGGTGAGATAAAAATAGATCACCGCGTTTTTCATCACGTCCGCTTCCACGTTTCCGAAGATCAGCCCCAGGATCAGCCGGTTAAAGGCCAGGGAAAACAGGGCGATGATCAGCGCGATTCCCGAGACGCACAAAAGCAGCTGATCCGCCGTGCGTCTGGCGGCTTCCCCTTTCTTTTCCCCCAGCCGGTGGGCGGCCACCACCGCCCCTCCCGTGGCCAGGGAGCTGAACAGATTGGTGAGCAGGACGTTGATGGAGTCCACCAGGGAGACGCCGGATACCGCCGCCTCCCCCGCGCTGGAAACCATGATGGAGTCCGCCATGCCCACCGTCAGCCCCAGAATCTGTTCCAGCACCAGCGGGATGATCAGGGCGCGCAGCGCCCGGTTGCTAAAGACTGGTTTTTCCGCTTCCATCTTCCCGTTCCTTTTCGCCCGTCGGGCGCTCCAGCAGATCGCACTCCACAAAGCCGTCCGCCGTCAGCTTCACCGTCTTGATCTGATAAGGCCCCAGTTCGCTCTGCCAGCTTTCGTCCCCGCAGCAGATCTTTACGCTTCCGCCGTTTCCTTCCGTTTCGAAGGCGCGGATCACCAGCTCGTCCGGATGCTCCAGCCCCTGCTTGACGCAGGAAACCTGCGCGTTTTTCGTTTCCGTCTCCAGCAGTGCTCCCGCGCGCTGCCACCTTTCTCCTGGATGGTTGCTGTCCCCCAGATATTCCGGCGGCATATGCAAAAGATCCGCCTCCGCAAACAGGCGCCCGTTGGAAATGGCCCCGTCGTGCCCGATCATCCGGATCCGGTAATCCCAGACGCCCTGATCCATGAACGGATGCTCCAGGTCCTCCGAAAGGGGGCCTTTTCCCCCTCTGGCGTGGACGCTGCTGCGGGAAAGGATCAGCCGGTATTCCGATCCCGTCTGCTGGCAGGCGTAAACGCCGTCGTTGAGCAGGGCCACGCCGCTGCCGTCCGAATCGCTCACGTCCGCGAAGCGGTGCTGATAGTGTTCCCGGTTGGGATCGGCGCAGGAAATCTTGTGTTCCGAAAGGAACGCCGTTTCCGTCCTCACATCCGGGTTCTGGGCCTTTACCGGAACGCACAGGCAGATCTGGCGGTGCTTTTCCATGTTGTGCAGGCGCACATCCATTTTCAGCACGTCGCTTCCCCGCTCCAGGATATAGTCGATGCGCAGTTCGGACCGCTCGAAGGTCATAAGGGCGCGGACGATGGCCCGCAGAGGGTTTGCCTCCATCACGCGGATTTTCGCCGCTTCAAACCGGCCCAGGGACTTTTCCTCCCAGACGTCCTCCCCCCAGGCGCCCCGGTCGTCGTAAAAGACCCGGACGCTGCAGGGCCCTTCCAGCAGCTCCTTCCCGTTTTTGATCAGGCTGGAAGGGCATCCCGTGACTTCGTCCAGCTCCACCCTGACTACGCCGTTGTCCAGCATCCGCTCCGTCGCCGCGATGCAGGGCGGCTGCTCCATTTCGTTGGGGCCTTCCCCGATGACGCGGTACACGCTGTAACCCCAGGCCGGGATTTTCGCAAAAAAGAGGATGCCCTTCCTGCTGTCCGGAGAAAAGTTCCGGTATTGCGTTTCGCAGCAAAAGATCTCCGCCCCTTTGGGATCCCGCATCCGCAGCGGCTTTTTCTGCGCCCTGGGCACGTAAACGTCCGCCGCAAAGACCCCTTCGAAGGGCTGTCCGGAAGGGTTGATGAGCACCAGAGGGAATCCGTCTCCCCTGGTATCCAGCCCGTTGGCGACGGCCTGCACCCCGTCGAAGATCACGCGCTCCGCCATGGAAATCGCTGCGTCGAACTCCCGGCAGGCCTGAGCCCGGGCGGGCTCGATGCTGGTTCCCGCCAGCACATCGTGAAACTGATTGAACAGCGTTTCCTTCCAGGCGTATTCCAGCTTTTGAACCGGGGTTTCCCAGCTTTTGACCCCCATGCGGGAGGCCATGGCGGACATGGCCTCCGCCTTATGCAGCGTCCACTCCGCTCTCCGGTTCTTCTGCTTGATCTCCCGGTCGGAGCTGTAGCAGCCGTAGTAAATCCGCCCCAGCTCCCCCGTGACTTCGGGCAGCTTATCGGGCTCCACTTTTTTGAAAAACTCTTCCATGGTGGAAAAATCCAGTGTTCCGGCCGGATATTCCCCCCGCATTTCATAGATGGTGCGGATGTTCTCGATGGTGGGGCCGCCGCCGTGGTTTCCCACCCCGTAGAAAACCGCCATCCGGTCGTAGCCGATTTCGTCAAGCCCCTCTTCGCTCTCCTTTAAGTTGAACTCCAGGGCAGGCCTTGTCCAGGCCATATATTCCCCTCCGGTGCGCTCCGCAGCAACCCGGCTGCCGTCCGGGGATTTCCAGACGAACATGGCGGGCAGGGGCACCGTCTTTTTGTCCGGCCTGGAAGCGATGTAGGAATGAATGCCGCAGCCGTTTAAAATGGCGGGCAGATTGGCGCCGTGGCCGAAGCTGTCGGGATTGAAGGACACCGTCACCTCTTTCCCGAACTCCCGCTTCACGAAGCTCTTCCCGTACAGATGGTGCCGGATCAGCGCTTCCCCGGAGGGCAGGTCGCAGTCCGGCTCCACCCACATGCCGCCCTGGATCTCCCAGCGCCCTTCCTTCACCCGATCCCGGATTTTTTCGAACAGCCAGGGACAGTTTTCCTTCAGCCAGGCCAGAAAGGCGATGCTCGTCTGGCTGAACTTAAAGTCCCCGAATTCCTCCATCCGGTCCAGGGCGGAGGCGAAGGAGGATTTTACCTCCTGCATTCCCTCCGCCCGGTTCCACAGCCACACCGGATCGATGTGGGTATAACCGATCATGTCGTATTTTTTCCCGTCCATATCTTTTTTCTCCCGTGTTTTTTTCCCGCGGACAGCCCGTTTCATCAGCAGTCCTCCTCCAGCAGGTTCACCCGGACCGCCCTCTCCCGGCCGGGCGAAATCAAAAGGCTTAAGATCTCATGGGCGCCGATTTCATAGTCGTAGGCTTTTCCGTTGACCCAAAGGACGCCGTCCGTCTTTTTCCCCTGCGTTTCGAACAGGCGCAAGATCAGCCCGTCCCCGTCCTCCGCGGCCTTGATGCAGCCCGCCTCCACGTTGTCCTCTTCGATCCGGACGCCGCGCCATACCGTCAGAGACCGCGCTCCGGGATGGCGGCAATCCGTCGTGATCAGCAGCGGCTTTTGCGCCAGCCGCGCCAGCCGGTAGCGGTCAGAGTTCTCCAAAGCCGCGCCGTGAGGCGACAGCAGGAAGGTGAACTCCTGTTTTCCCAGATCCGTATAATCGTATCCCTCGATGGGATTGTACCAGTTCACCCCGTTGCCCTGGGCGTAGATGGCGCTGCGGGCGATGGGGAAACAGAGCCGGTTTCCTTCCACGCTGAAGGCGTATTTGCCGTCGTTGGCGGCGCACAGCCCCGCCCCGTCCGCCCCGGTTATGTCCACAAACCGGTGCATGCTGTATTCCTGGCCCTCCGCTATGGGCGTGCAGGCGCTCTCGAAGGCAGCTTCCCGGAATACGGATTCCGCCTTCGCCGAAAGGGGCAGCTCCATCTTGAGCATCTGCCACTCCCGGTCCCAGAACAGCCGGTTGAGCACTTCCACGTAGTCCGTATTGTGATAGAGGATGAAATCCTGGCGCAGGACGCTGCCGCCCAGCCGGTAAACAGCCCGCACCACCTGGCGCAGGCTCCCCTGTTCCACAAGCTCCAGGGATTCGGGCTCAAGCTTCTCATTCCGCGGTTCGAAGGGCCTTCCCTGGTCTCCGCCCCAGCAGTCCCGTTCGTCCGCCCAGAGGGGGAAGGTCACCGGGCCGGACAGGGCTTCATAGCCGTTTTTCTTATCGTACAGGCTGCACAGCGCCCCCGTCTCATCGAAGGCAGCCCGCAGGGATTCGTTTTCCATCACCGCCGCCTTCAGCTTCGCGCCGCCGCTGTCCCTGGAGTCGCTGCACAGGCCGGACTCCCCGATCAGCGTCCGGTATACCGCAAACCCCAGCGCGGGGACATGGGCGTCGAAAACGATTCCCCTCCTGCCGCCGAGGTTGTAGTTGCGCACCTTCGCCATGGTATGCACCCGCTGATACGGGATCTCCTTTCCCTGCGGATCCCGCAAAATCAGCCCGTCCTGACAAAACCAGTCCAGCTCCGCCGCCACCGGGCCGTCGTAATCCGCGCCGGCAGGATTGAACACGAACAGAGGGAAGCCTTCTCCCCGGGTGTCCAGTCCGCCCATGATCTCCTGCATGCAGGCGACCCACAGCTTTTTCGCCTCCGCTCCCGCTCCGGACATCTGCGCGATGGCTTCGTCCCTGGCGGGCTTGATGGTGGTGCCGCCCAGCGTGTCGTGGAACTGGTTGAACAGCAGCGTTTTCCAGAGCCGCTTCATGGCGTCCTTTCTGGCTGCTTTCACCGGCTTTCCGGAAAACAGAGACGCCATGGACGCCATGCAGTCCGCCGCCAGAAGCCTCCCTTCCGTCCGGCGGTTTGCCCTCTTGAGCCTGCTGTCCATGCTGTAGCAGCCGGTATTGACCCCGTCGAAAAATTCCCGGCGCACGGGCAGCCCGCCCTTTTCTTCCTCCGTCAGGCTGTCGAAAAACTCCCGGAACGAGCCGAAGGGCATGGAAAGTTCCGGCTTCTCCTCACGAAGGCGCAGGATGGCCCGGATGTTCTCCACGGTGGGGCCGCCGCCGTGGTTTCCCACCCCGTAGCAGCAGGCCATGGAGGAAAGCCCGGCCTTTTCGGCCGCCTGATCCGCCATTTCCACCGCCGTCTTCGTGGGCCCGTAAAACCAGGTGGTGTATTCGCTGGGCAGGCTGATGGCGTTGACCCGGCTGCCGTCCGCGCTCTCCCAGACGAAGAGGGGGGTATCCAGCCTGGGCCGCATGAACACGTATTCGTCCATCCCGCTCTTTTTTAAGATCTGCGGCAGCATGGGATTATGGCCGAAGCTGTCCACATTGGAGCCGGTGCGGCAGGTGACGCCGAACTTTTCCCGAAAATAGCGCTGCCCGTAAAGTCCCTGGCGCACGAAGGCTTCGCCGCAGGGAAGGATGCAGTCCGGCTCCAGAAACCAGCCGCCGGTGAGCTCCCAGCGTCCTTCCTTCACCCGCTGCCGGATCTCTTCGAACATCTCCGGCGCCACCGCTTCGATCCATTCGAAGAAAGCGGAGGAAGTGGAGGTGAACTTCGCTTCCGGGTACTCCCGCAGCCGGTCCAGAGCCGACGCGAAGGTGGCCTTCACCTCCTGCAGCCCCTCGTCCCAGTCCCAGAACCAGACGGGGTCGATGTGCGAATTGCCGATCATATACAAAGTTCTCTGTGTCATAAACCCTCCTATGCGTAGCGGAACGTATCCTTCATGGCCTTGAACCAGGGATTGTAATAGGTTGCGAACTGTTTTTTGAGCTCCGCGATGCGCGCGTCGGCGTCGCAGATGACCGTAGCCCCCATGTGGCCGAAGGTATATCCGTCGAAATGGCGCGCCGTCAGCTTATCCAGGCTCGCTTTCCAAACCCCTTCGTCGGAGCCGATTTTATCCGAATACCCGCCGTGAAGCGTGTCCCCCGCCACGAGGAAGGAAAAGCCTTTTACGTCCATGGCGAAGCAGACGCTGCCCGCCGTATGGCCCGGGGTGTGAAGCACTTCCATGGAAACGCCGTTTCCGAAATCGATCTTCTGTCCGTCCTCCAGAAGGCCGTCCACCCTGCAGGGCGGAAATTCGCGTCCGTACAGAAGTTCCGCCGTAGTCCGGACGCCGTCCCCTTCCTCCACCTGCTCTTTATCCGCCGCGTGCAGATACAGGCGGCAGCCGAAATCCTTCTGAAACAGCGCGGCGGTGCCCACGTGGTCGTAGTGCCCGTGGGTGCCGTAAATGATCCGGATATCCTCCGGGCGAAAGCCCAGCGACCGGATATTGGAAAGGATCTGTTCATATCCGTCCGGCGTACCGCAGTCGATGAGATACAGGCCGTCCTCTCCCTCGATCAGATAGGACGTGGCGTCATAAAAGTGGGAAAGGGAAACTCCCGCCACCTGGTATACATGCTCCATCAGTTTCATCCCTTTTTTCTCCTCTCTCGTCCTGCATCCGCATGGGGATGCGCTCTGCTGCTGCGATCCGGCCGGAAAGCCGAACCGCCGCTCCCAATCGTCACATCACGCAGGCCGTGGCGATATGTTTCCAGTTATTGTCGCTCAAGGGCAGCGTCCTGTGGCCCGGATTGTCCCGTTCGTCCAGCAAAAGCCTGGGCTCTTCCAGTTCCTCCAGGCGCGCAGCCCTTCCTTCCAGATAATCCGTCACCCGCCATTTCGCGGATTCCAGCCGGGCTTTCACCCCGCCCAGGCGGACGTCCAGCACCTCCCAGCCGAAGGGACGGTTTTCCGCAAACCACTGGGCCCGCACGGCCTGACGGAAGTCTTCCGTCCTCCCCGCGGCCTCGCCCGCCCGGTCCGCCAGCTCTTTGAGGGCATCTTTGTCCCCCGCTTCATAGGCCCGGACCAGCCGCACGCCCAGGTCGCACTTGACCTCCAGGGCGCTGCAGAGAGCGGACAGTGTGTCAAACAAATATCCGTATCGCCCGGACCGCAGGGCCGCCTGCTGCAGCTGCGACGCCGCTGCGGCGAAATGGGCCGGAAACGTCTCTTCGTCCACATGCCGGTCGTAAATCCCCAGAAGGGCGTCCTGATACAGCAGGTATTTTGCCGGCCCAACGCTGACCCTTCCCGGACAGGGATTGTCCGGCGTCAGGTTCGGCAGATCCAGCAGGAGAAAATCTTCGTAGCTCTCCCCGGTGCAGGCCTTCATCCGTTCCGAAAGCCAGGCGTCGTCCGTCCGGTCCGCATAGCAGCCCTCCGCGTACAGGCTCAGTACGGGCAGCACTGCCGCCTGAGCGGCCTCCCCTCCGTCGTCGCCCCAGCCCGTGACCATCACGTTGCCGACGGAAAATTCCCTGCAGACCGCCAGGGCGATGCGGGAAACCTGCACGCTGTGATGCAGAAGCGGCGCGTAGCCGTTCCATTTCCAGGCGCCGCCCGCGAACCCCACCCGGTCGGAAAGCTTCTGATGGTTGGCGAGCATCCGGCGGTATGTATTTTCATCCCTGCTGTAGTAGTCCCAGTAGATCAGCTCCACGTTCCGGGGAATCCGGCTGCGCACCTCTTCGGAAATCTTCACGTTTTCGCTGTGATACCCTTCCCCGGAGAGGAGCTTGAAAAACATATCGCTCCACATCATGCAGGTGAAACCGTATTTTTCGCAGATGGAAAGCACCCGCTTCAAATGCTTCTCCATGATGGAGAGCCGGTCCTGATAGCCGTAGCGGTTTAAATAAGCGCCCCGCCCGATCATCTCCGCTTCGTCCATGCCGATGTTGATCACCCGGGACCGGACCGTTTCCGCCCAGGTGCGCACCATGTCCTCGATGAGGGCGTAGGTCTCTTCCTCCCCGGTGCTCAGGATGTCCGCCGTGTCGTGGACGCCCGAGAACGCTTTCCAGCGGAAAATGGCGTTTAAATGGGCCAGGGTCTGAATGCAGGGCACCAGCTCGATCCCCAGAGACAGGGCGTAATCGTCCAGCTCCCGCAGCTCCTCCTTCGTATAGCGCCCCCGCATCCATCCGAAAAAGGGCCTGCCTTCGATCTCATAGGTGTCCTCGGTATACAGCATCAGCCGGTCGTATCCCATCAGGGACATGGAAACCAGCAGTTCCTTCAAAAACGGGACGGAGGGCACCGCGTTGCGGGAACAGTCCACCATGTAGGTCAGATGTTTAAAGCCCCTGTTTTCCTCCCGGTATCCTTCCGTCTTCCCTTCCTGCATCCACTGGCGGATCCATCCCAGGCCCCTGTAATATTCGCAGTCCCGGCCGCATTCGACGCTGCCCGCGCCGTCCTTCCAGACCACCTTCAGCCCGCCGTCCCCCTGCCGTTTCTCCACGCGGGCGGACAGCTCCTTCAATCCGTCGTACCCGTTCGCAAAATGAAGTCCCATCTTCTCCTCCTGTCGAAGCGTTTTCGCCGGAGGAGCTGCCCCGTTTCGGCGCAGCTCCTCCGGCCGTCGCATTTGAATCGATCTTTTCAGTATTTTACCATTGTATGACCACCATTTCAATTTCTATTTGGATAGTTTTTGAATTTTTTTGATGAATTTGTGAATTTAACTCAAGCAGGAGGGAGTGACAGGCTGTGGATAAATCATAGAATCCCCATCCTATCAGCCTTTGTTTTGTTAAAGCGCTTTGCAGCACCCCGCTTCCGTGTTCCGGGCGGCTTCCATTGTTTCCAGATACACATTCGTATCCTTCGATGCAGCCATCCATTCAACTTTTCCATGTTGTTTTTCATATCTGCTATGGGCCACACCCCCTTCCTGCATGAGCGCATAAAAAAAGCCCGGATTTCTCCAGGCAAAAGAAAAGAGCCGATTTCTCGACTCTTCACAAAGTTATAGGGTTACAAAAGCCGGTTTAGCTGCTTGGCAATATCCCGTCCACCATACATCACACGCATAACCTTGACAGTATGCTCCTCATGGTTCGGTATGTAGAACACAAGATAGTTATCCACCGGCATAATACGGAGATTGCGGCTGTGCCACGGCTCTTTTTCGTACACACGAAACCGCTCCGGCATCTGATCCAGAGCCATAATGCTCTGCTCAATCCGGTCAAGCTGACCTGCGGCATTTTGCGGTGATTGAAGTTCGAAGGCAATATACTCGAAAATACCGCGAAGGTCATTCTCTGCTTCGGTTGTCAGTCGCACTTCATAGTTCATACGCCGTATTCCTTACGGATGTCGGCAAAGACTTCCGAAGCCGGGCGCGTGCGTCCCGCCTGGATAGCCGCATATCCTTTCTCCAGTTCTGCGTTTAGCTGCTCGGCCGTCATGCGGCTGATATCCAGAGGATGCTCCGGCAGCTTCACATCAAAAGGCAGACCATTGTGGAGAATGATCTGTTTATAGAACATGGTGATGGCATTGGATGCAGGAATGCCCAGGGCGTTTAAAATGGTTTCCGCCTGTTCTTTTACATCCGGCTCAATTCGTGCATAAAGGTTTGCTGATTTTGCCATATCGAAAACTCCTTTCCGGATTCAGTGTTTCCAACTTCATCCATATTATACACTGACGTGCTGACAAAAGCAATACATTCACAAAAACTTTAAATTCCGTATGGGATCACATCGTCAATGGTCAGTTCCTGCGTTGGCTTTGCAAGCCCCAAAAACTGCCTGTAGCACTCCCAAAATCCATACGCAGGCCAAACGGCATGAGCCACACCTCGTCCATGCTAAGGGAGAGGTGCGCCATGCCGTAATACAATGCTCATGTGCCATAAAGTAACACAAGAATTTGATAGACAGCAGCCCATTATTCCGTAGCAACAGCGAGTTGCTTGTTAAAACCATGTTTTAAGGCTATAATGAGTAAAAAACATCCTTTAGGAGGGACGGGCATGGAAATACAAGATATTCTTAAAAATTTACGCGAGAAAAACAATCTTACACAAGAACAAATGGCAGAGCGTGTGCAAGTTACCCGCCAAGCGGTTAGTCGTTGGGAAACAGGCGAAACGCAGCCAAATACAGATACCTTAAAACTGTTATCACGAGTTTTTGATACTGCACTACAATTTTTACTTTCTCCAGTGCATCAATCTTACTTTTTCTGGACATAAAATACCCCCAAGTAGGTTTTTTATATTTTAGTGTCCTACTTGAGGGTATCATATCAGTTGTCAGGTGGTTTTCTGCTGTTGTCGTTTCCACTTTCGGTGTTGCCACAGCTTCCGCCCACCGTGAGCATAAAGAAAGAGTCAGCGTAAAGCCTTTGTTTTCTGAAATCCCTTGATTTCAAGCCACTTTCTCAATCTGACAACCGCATTTTCTTGTATCAATTCTTGGGTTTACATTTCCGGGGTATTCTTCCAGCCACAGATCGATCTGTCTGTCCAGATCTTCATCGCTCTTTCGCGCGTTTTTGGAAAACAGTTTCCGGATGGCCTTTTTGTCTCCGGCTTCGGAAGCTTCCAGAAACGCCTCCACCGTTTCGAGGTAAATCTTTTCCTCGTAGCTGACGTAGGGCTCGTCCGAAACAGCGCTCTTTGCCAGCTCAGCCAGCGTATATAAGGCGGAACCGCATCCGCATCCCGCGCAGGCCGCTCCCAACGCAACGGTTGCGGCGCAAATCAACAGCTTTCTTCTCATTCGTCCCCGGTCCCTTTCTCTCTTTTTTCCATTATACGTTTTCCTGCGGCCGGCGGCAAGCTTTGAAACCCTGCCAAAACTTCCGCTTTTTCGGATTTCTCCACAGGAAATTCATAGATCCGTGCTATACTGCAGACGGTGATTGCTTATGAAAAAAATTTTAATCGTGGAAGATGAACCGGATATTCAGGAACTGCTCTGCGCCTGGTTAAAGGACACCGGATATATGCCCGCGGCGGCCGGGGACGGAGTGGAAGCCGTTTCCATGTTTCAGCAGGGTTCCTTCGATCTCGTCCTGCTCGACATCATGCTTCCCAAAATCGACGGCTTCGGCGTATGCGAGCTGATCCGGAAACAGTCCCGGGTCCCCATCCTGATGCTCACGGCCCTGGAAGAAGAGGAACAACAGCTGAAAGGGTACGGCATGGACATCGACGACTATGTGACCAAACCCTTCTCCATGCCCGTCCTGCTGGAAAAGATCCGCGTGATCCTGCTAAGGAGCTCAGAACCGGCAAAAAGCGCTCTGCATTACCGGGATCTGACGCTGGATGCGGATACCAGAGAAGTTCTGCTGGAGGGCCGCTCTCTGGATCTGACCGCCAGGGAATTCGAACTGCTGCATACGTTTCTGGCCTCCCCCGGGCGCGTTTTCACCAGGGAGATGCTTTTGGTGAAACTGTGGGGATACGATTTTTACGGGGATGAGCGCGTGGTGGACAGCCACATCAAGAACCTCCGGCACAAATTGAATCGGGATTATATCGAAACGGTAAGGGGGGTGGGATATCGTGCTGCGAAAGAAAATCCGTGAAAGCCTGACGGCCCGCATCTTTTTCACCACCGCCCTCCTCCTCTTCGGGGCCCTTTCCATCACCTTCGGCCTCATCGCCTGGGTGACTCCCATCACCTGGTCCGCCGCAGTCAGCGACGATCTGGTCCGCCGGACGAATGCCCTGGCAGAAACCCTGAGCCAAACGGATTTCAGGGACTGCGGCCCCCTGCTGGATGAATTCATCCGCTCCTGCGGCGCGGACGTGGTGCTGACCTTTCCCGACGGATCGCTGGCGACCACCTCTTCCCGCCTCACCGTCGAACAGCCCTCCGAAGAAGGCGCGGCATCCGTTACCTGGTCCGCTTATGAAACTGATGAAAAGGAAACGGACGCCTTCGTCAACGTCGCCATGTCCCAACGGACCACCATCAGCACAGACGTCCAGTTTGCCGATCGGGACGAAACCTGTACCCTCTCCGTCATTCCCCGCATGCAGGCGCAAAATCTGGCGGTGCAGGCCATGATCCGGATGGCTCCCTGGCTGTTTTTTGTGCTGCTGCTCCTGTCCCTGCTGTGCGCGCTGATTTACTCCCGGTCCATCACCCGCCCCATCCTCCGCCTCAGCGCCATCGCGGAAAAGATGGCCGGGCTGGATTTCGTCTGGGAATGCGGTCTGCAGCGCCCGGATGAAATCGGAAAGCTGGGGAACAGCCTGGACCGGATGTCGCGCCGGCTGTCCTCCGCCTTAAAGGAGCTGGAGAGCGCCAATCTCCGCCTGCAGGGAGAGGTGGAGCGGGAACGGGAAGCCGACCGCCGCCGGACGGCTTTTTTCTCCGCCGCGTCCCATGAACTGAAGACCCCGCTCACCATCCTGAAAGGGCAGCTGGCCGGAATGCTGGAAGGCATAGACGTTTATCAAAACCGGGACAGGTATCTGCTCCGCTCCCTCCAGGTCGCCGGCCGGATGGAAAACCTGATCCGGGAAATGCTGACCATTTCCCGCATGGAATCCGGTTCCGTGCCGATCCGGCAGCAGCGCGTGGATCTCTCCTCCCTGATTCGGCAGCAGCTGGACCTGGACGCGGAACTGCTGGACCTGCGCGGTCAAACGCTGGTCTCCTCCCTGGATCCGGACGTTTTCGTGACCGGAGATCCTTCCCTCCTGGGAAAAGCGGTGGAAAATCTGCTCTCCAACGCGGTCTTTTATTCCCCGGAAGGCGCCCGCATCCGCGTCTGGTGCGGCATCCGGGACGGGTCGCCCGCCTTTTTTGTGGAAAACGGCGGAGCCCGCATCCGGGAAGACGCCATCCCCCATCTCTTCGAAGCCTTTTACCGGGAGGAAAACTCCCGGAACCGGAGCACCGGCGGCAGCGGCCTGGGGCTGTATCTGGTGCAGACCATCCTGGAGCGCCATCGCGCCTCCTGCGCCATCGAAAATACCGCCGAGGGAGTAAGGGCCACCGTTTTATTCCGGGCAGCCCCCGGCAAAACCGCCGGATCTCCTTCCCCCCAGCGCTAACAGGACGACGCCCCCGGCCAACAGGAGGCACTGGGCCGCTGCCGCAAAGGGCGGCAGCTCAAAAGCCGGATCCAGCATCCCCAGGGTCAGGGGATATTCCGAAAAGAAGCTTCCATTCCACAGCCCCAGTGCTTCCGGCAGGGGCAGGAGCATGCAGAGGACCGGAAGCGGCATCCAGACGTACAGCAGCCAGCTCCGGATTCGCCCCAGCAGCCAGCCGCTCCCCAGGGCGAACAGCAGGGCGGGAATCAGGGTGACCGCTGCCGGAAGCAGCAGGCTTTCCCATCCGAACCATCCGAAATACGTTCCGTAAAATATGGCGGCTTCCAGCAGTCCGGCCAGAGCCAGGATCCCGGTCCCCGCCAGGGCGGCGCCGCATCGGGCCGCCGCGTACCGGCCGGGCGCCATGGGAGCAGCGTCCGTCAAAACCGCCGCGCGCCGCGCTTTCGAAGAGGTAAAAAAGGTCAAAAAGAACAGGGTTCCCATCCAGAGCAGCGGCAGGATGCGGCTCAGATAGTCGCCGAAGCTCCAGGGCGAAAACGGCGCGGTGTGGGCTACGCCCAGGACGGTCGCGCCACTCAGCACCTGATGCCCATACAAAAGAAGCGCCGCCAGGATCCCAAAGAAAAATTTGTTCCACAACAATCTTTTGCACTCGTAACGAAACAGTTTAGCCAAGGTTAATCTCCTCCTCCGTCAGCCCGCAGGCGTCCAAAAAGTCCTGTTTTGTCAGCCAGGGGCTGGCAGGATCCAGCTCCCGGTTGAACAGCCCCCGCAGGATACGGTCCATGGATTCTTCCCCGCCCACCAGCTCCTGGGCTTTCAGGATTTTCAGCGGCATTTCGCAGTATCTCCTCACCCAGGTCAGGCTGTTGTCGATCTTCGCCCGCTCCTTCTCCGGGAGCATTTCCAGATATTGGGGATTTCGGACATAGAAATTCAGATAATAGTCGTCCACCGCCTCCTGCCACCGTTCTACATAGTTTTCCCGGGCATACGCTTCTCCGTAAAGCTCCTTCACAATGCGCCAGGTGGTATAGACCGTCAGGCCCTCGGCGGACCAGTCGTCCGTCCCGTCCGACACGTCGAACATATTGCCCAGCCCCCACCACTGATGGACCAGCTCATGGATCATCACCTCTCCCGGTACGGCCCCTTTTTCCGTGTCGCTTAAGTTCGCGGCCGTGAAATCCTGTTCGTCCAGCAGGCTGGCTCCGTTCGTGGCGTATCCGCCTCCGGAAACCCGGCTCTGGATGAGCTTGAGGGAATTTCCGGCCAGAAAGGACAGGGCTCCGTAATGCCCGGTGCAGTAATCCACAACGGATTTCACCGCGTCCGCCGCGCCCGAAGCTTCCATAATATCCCGGTGTTTTCTGCCGTAATAGAATTCCAGATCGATTCCGCCCGCCCGGATATCTTGGCGGATATAATCCCCCGCATAGAGGATGCCGCCCGTCCCGTTGCTCTCATAGCGCCAGGTCAGCGTCCCGCCTTCTCCCCGATCCACCGCGTCGGCCTGACCGGTTCCAAAGGGGATCACCGTCATGGTGTCCGGCAGGGTAATTTCGATGGTAGCGGGATAACCTTCCTCCCCTGGCGGCACGTTCATCAGTCTCGGGGACAGATTGGCGTTTTCCAGGCAAATGTACTCGTCGCTGATTTCCATGGAACCCTGCATGATGGCAAGATTCCCGTTTTCCCGGGGAAATCCGCCGTATTCCACGGTCAGCTCCACTTCATCCGCTTCCGGAATCTCCACCTCCAGCAGGGCCTCGTTGAATTCCTGACGGGTTCCCACCCGAAAGGGCGCTTTTGTCCCGTTTGCGGTGACGGAACGGACCTCATAGCCCGGATTGATTCCGAAAGCCACGGTCTGCTCCTCTCCCGAGGCGTTTTGGAGCCAGTAAGTGGCCGTTCCCCGCAGCGTTCCCGCGTCCGTATCCGGAAATACCCGCGCCAGGCGCCGGACATATGCCACCTTGTCCAGATAGGGGATTTCCGAAAAGGACATCTTCGTTTCGTCCGGATCGCTGTGATCCACCATGGGCTGCGCCGCCCAGGACAGAGCGCAGCAGCCCAGAAGGCAAAGGGCCACGGCGGGGCGAAGGATCCGGCGGGCGTTGCGGGAAAACGAGCCGAAAAGCCCTTTTTTGTACTGCCGGACGCAGAGCCAGGAGAGCGTCCAGACGCCGGACAGCGCCAGGAGCCAGGTGAGGCGCATATAGGCTACGGAACGGAAGATCCGGAAGTTGGAAAAATCGTCGGACAGCGCCCACACACAGGGATTGAGCCAGCACAGCTGCCAGTCGTCGGCCCAGACGGTGAGGCTCAGCCCCGCAAAAACGATCAGCAGCACCGAAGCCAGATCCGCCCGCCGGGTGAGCAAAAATGCGGATGAAGCGGCCAGGATGCCCAACGCCATGGCCAGGCCCATAAACAGCGCATACGCCAGGACAAAATCCGTCGCGCCCAGGACGGAGCCGATCAGCTTTTTGCTGACGGGGAACCAGACCAGCATGGCCGCTGCCAGGGTCCAGACGGCGGCAGCGATCATGGAAAGCAGGCGCACCAGCGCCATGGTCAGGGGCGAGACCGCCGCATCCAGCAGGACATCCGCCCGGCTGCGGCCGGCCCGGTCCAGTTCGTACACCGTCAGAAGGCCGAACAGGATCGCTCCCGCCGCGCCGCCCGCCAGGGACGGGTTGGCCAGATACATGGACATCATGGTGTCTGCCTCAGCCGGGCGGTAGAGCGTGAGGCCCGCTGCCGGGGACAGGATCGTCAGCAAGGCGATCAGCCAGGTCAGGCGGTTTTTCAGGAGACGTCCCAGCTCCGGCAAAAACAGTCGCGCGGCGGTCATCCTGTCACCTCCCCGGAAGTCAGATAGAGATATGCGTCTTCCAGCGTGGGTTCCTCCGGTTTGACGCAGGCCGGAAGGCGGTCGGCCACGCCGCGGCATCGGACGCCCTGACCGGTATTGATCCGCGCCGTGATCATAAGCCCCTGTTCCCGGGCCGCCTCCTTTTCCCAGAAAGTGCCCACATGTCCCGCCGCGATCCCGATCAGCTGTTCCGGCGTTCCTGCGAATAAAATCGCCCCTCCGTCGATGACCACCAGATGATCGCACACCGACTGCACGTCCTCGATGATATGGGTGGACAGGAGCACAAGGCTGTTTTGCGCCGCCCTGGAAAACAGATTTCGGAAATGGATGCGTTCCTCCGGATCCAGCCCTACGGTAGGTTCGTCAAAGATCAAAAGGGACGGGGTTCCCAGAAGCGCCTGGGCGATGCCCACCCGCTGACGCTGTCCGCCCGACAGGGTGCGGATTTTCGCCTTTGCCTTTTCCGCCAGGTTCACCGTGCGGATGATTTCCCAGATGTGCGCCTTCGGATTTTTCAACCCTTTTAAGGCGGCCATATAGTCCAGAAATTCCGTCACGGTGAGTTCGTCGAACAGGCCGAAGTCCTGGGGCAGGTATCCCAGCTGCGCCTTCAGTTCCCGCTCCGCTTTTTCCAGAGGCACTCCGTCCACACGGATGGCTCCGGAAGTCGGAAGGAGGGCCGCGACCAGCAGCTTCATCAGGGTGGACTTTCCCGCGCCGTTCGGCCCCAGAAGGCCGATCATGCCCGGGGAGCGCAGATTCAGGGAAAGCGATTTGAGCGCCTGTTTCCCGTCAGGATATGTCATGCTGACGTTTTCGATGTTGATCTCCATATCGTTTGATTCCTTTCTGTTGTGATAACGGAATGGTATCAGGAGTTCATGAAAGGAATCTGGAGAAAATGTGTGTTTTGTGTGGAGAAAAACGGCAGTTTTGAACCTTTCCATTTACCTGCTCAACTGAGCGCGCACGGAAAAATTTGCGCGACCCATGCCCGGACGCGCCTGTCGGGATTTTATCCTGCAACGGCCGGACGGCGCATCCGCCTTCCCCGCAGGGATCCGGATGCGCCGTCCGCTTTTTCGTCATAAATAGTCCCGGATGTCGGCGGCGAGTTTTTCTTCCAGCTGAATCAGCCGCTTTGCAAAATCCTTCGATTTTCCGTCGGCGGCTTTGTACTGGTTGAGATATCTGCTCAGGGACTTGACCCCCATATTGCAGCCGTCCGTCATCAGGTCGGCGATGGTTTCGTCCGATTCATCCATGACCAGCTTCGCGTTGGTCTTGAGCCAGGACATGCTCCTGGCCATGGGGTTCGGCTCTTTTCCGTCGTCATGGCAGCGCTCCAGAAGGGCCTGCATCTCGTCTTTCAGCCTGTCGTGTTCGTCCCTGCAGTCCGAAAGCCGCTTTTTCAGATCGCCGTCGTGCACGTAGTCCAGGACCCCGTCGATGGAAGCGACTCCCATCTTCACGCCCGCGTCGCACTCCCGCAGCAGTTTGATCGTATCGGATTCGATCATTGGCCTTTCGCTCCTTTCCCTTTCTTTTCAGGGAGAAGGATTCCCCGAACGCTTCGATCCTATTCTTTCCGGATTCTCTCCCGCACCTTGCCGCCCTCTATCACCAGCACTTCATCCGCTCCCCGAATGGTGGACAGCCGATGGGCGATCATAATGACGGTCCTTCCTTCCATCAGCCGCTCCAGCGCCATCTGTACCTCGAGCTGGGACTGCGCGTCCAGGGCGGAGGTGGCCTCGTCCAACAACAGGATGGGGGCGTCCTTCAGCAGGGCCCGGGCGATGGCGATCCTCTGTCTCTGCCCTCCGGACAGACGCACCGCACGTTCCCCCACCGAAGTGTCGTATCCTTCCGGCAGCTCTTCGATAAAGCCGTCTGCATACGCCAGCTTCGCCGCCCGTTTCACCTCTTCTATCCCCGCTTCCGGCCTGCCGCAACGGATGTTTTCAAATACGCTGTCCGAAAACAGAAAGCTGTCCTGAGAGACATAGGAAAACAGCTTCCTGGCTTCCCGGCGCGTATAGGCGCTTAAAGGGCTCCCGTTCAGATAAATCCGGCCCTTTTGTACATCGTAAAAACCCAGGAGCAGTTTGAGCACCGTGCTCTTTCCCCCGCCGCTCTCCCCGGTCAGAGCCAGAGTCTCACCCTGCACCACCGAAAAGCTCACGTCGGCGAGGACCGGTTTTTCCCCGTAGGAAAAACTCACATGTTCAAACCGGACCGCCTCTTTTGGCACCTTTTCCGGGCAGGCGTTTTTCCGTTGTCCTTCCGTGCCGTCCGCCTCCGGCTCCTCTTGATCGTCCGAAAAGCCCTCCGGCTCCTCCTCTTCTTCCAGAAGCTCCCGGATCCGGTTGCCCGCCACGCCGGCAGCCGCCGCTTCCCCAAAAATCTGCCCGGTCCATCGAAACATCATGGTTACCGAGCCGGATAGCTGGCTGAGCACCACCAGCTCCGCCAGAGAAACCCTGTGATACAATACCAGCCAGGCCCCCAGGATAACGGCCAGATCCGCTACCGTACTCGTCATCAGAGCGTTGGCCGCGTTCTGAAATCCCTTCCAGCTTTCCAGCCGGACGGACAGATGGGTGTATTCTTCATTTTCCCGACGGTAGTCCCTTTCCATTTTCTCCTGCATCCCGAACAGCCTGATCACCGGAACCCCGGTAAGAATCAACAGGAGTCTCTCCACCAGACCGGCGTTTTTTTCGTAGGCATCCGCGCTGATGTCCCTGATCCTGGCCACCACCAGATCGTTAATCCCTTTAAAGCCCAGACTGCAGATCACGAAAATGACACATAGCTGCCAGTTCACCCCCATAGCCGCCAAAATGGATATCACTCCATAGGCGACGAAGAAAAAAATGCCCGGAATATTATCGGAAAACAGCGGTGTAAAGCTTCCCATATCATTGGTAACCCTGCTGATCAGTTCTCCGGAATTCGACGTATCGAACCACGCCGCGCTCAGCCCCGGAATTTTCCGGAATACCCGTTCCCGAATCCTTTCGTTCATCCTGTTTACGCAGTTTTCCGCTCCCTTCAGACAAAAACGGCTGGTCACGGACATGGCCGCGGAAACCAGCAGAAGAGCCGCCACCATGAAGATTGCCCCTTCCCTGCGGCTTTCCAGCAAAGAGACCACCTGTCCTGTAGAAAAAGTCTGAAGGACACGCCCCAGAGAATCCAAAATGCCGTCTCCCAGAACAAATGCCAGATAACGGCCCCTGTCATACTCCAGAAAGGCGAACAGCTCCGGCAGCCCGCTTTTTCTCACCCTTCCCCTCATTCGCTCCCCCTTCCTGCAAGCTCCTTCTCATATAGCCGACGATACCAGTTACAGCGTTCCAGCAGCTCCTGGTGCCTTCCCCGGTCCAGGATTTTGCCGTCCTTCAGAACCAGGATCTGATCCGCGCACAGGATGGTGCTCATCCGGTGCGCCACTACGAAGACGGTCTTCCCGTCCATCAGTCGCTCCAGCGCCTGCTGCACCTGCTGTTCGGCAGAGACATCCAGCGCCGAGGTGGGTTCGTCCATGAGCAAAAGGGGCGCATCCTTTAAAAAGGCCCGGGCGATGGTGATCCGCTGCCGCTGTCCCCCAGAAAGCCTGCTTCCCCGCTCCCCCACCCGGGTTTCATAGCCGTTTTCCAGAGACAGGATAAACTCATGGGCGTTGGCCCTTCTGGCCGCCTCCTCCACCTCTTCCCGTGTGGCTTCCGGCCTGCCCGCAGCGATGTTTTCCAGAACGGTTCCCGGAAAGAGGAAGGGATCCTGGAAGACGAAACCGATGCGGCTGCGCAGAGAAGACAGCTTCCATTCTTTCAGCTCCTGTCCGAACAGTTTGACACTGCCTTTATACTCCCCGAAAAATCCGGCCAGCAGCCACAAAAGGGTCGTTTTTCCGCAGCCGCTCTCCCCCACGATGGCCGTCATCCCGTTTTTCTCCCCTTCCATGGAAATCCCCTTCAGGACCTCAGTCCCATCCTCATAGGCGAAGAAAAGATCCCGCACGGAAACGGGGAGCGCTCCCCCGATTTCCTCCGTTTCCTCCCCTTCCGGCTCGCGCGGCTCATCCAGCAGCTCCAGAATGCGGGCCGCCGCCCCTCTCGTCTTTTTCCAGGCTTCCAGCATGTCCGGAATCTTCGCCACCGGTTCCACCAGAAAGCTCAATGCGAACAGGAAGAAGGAAAACTGGTAAAATTCCACTTCCCCGACAAAGCAGAGTCTGGCTCCGTATAGGATACAGGTCACCGCCGGAATCGCCCGGGTCACTTCTCCTATGGCGCCCATCCAGGCGTGCAGACCCGTGAGTTTTTGGCTGTCTTCAAAGGCCTTCCGGTTTTTCTCCAGAAACCGCTTTTCCCGCTGCTCCTGTCCGCCGAACGCCTTCGTCACCAGCGCTCCCGCCATGGCCTCCTGAATTTCCACGTTGACTTCTCCCAGCCCCTGCTGCAGGCTTGCCGCCCGCCTTTCAATCCCCGCCAGCAGGAAGCGGGAAAAATAAACGGAAAACGGGATGGCCGCGCAGCAGGCCGCAGTCAGCTTTATGGAAATGGGGACCATAAAGCAGATCGCCGCCAGAAACCTGACCGGATAGTACAGATAAACCGTAAGCTTGCCGCTGATAAACTGCTGCAGGACGGATACGTCGTTGGTCATCCGGGAGGAAATGTCCCCGGTATGGCCCGATGTAAAGAGCGAAACCGGGGCTTTCATCATCCCGGATACGATCCGGTTTCGAATATCCTTAAGGCTGCCGAAGCTGACCCGGGACATCAGAAAGGCCCCGGAGATCACGGAGACGGCCTCCACCGTCAGGCTGAAAGCCAGCACGGCCGTCCCTCTCCACAGCCAGGCCGCGCTTCCCTCCTGCGCGGCCCGGATCACCAGGGAACTGCCGTAGCTGGCCACCAGTCCCATGGCGGCGTTTAAAACGGTCAGGGCGATCCGGGCGCAAAACAGACGCCGATATGGCGCGATAAAGCGCATGGTCCTCAGAAATACCTTCTCTTTTTTCTCCCCCATCCTCTTCTCACCACTCCTTTTCGAACGCCGTCCCGCCCCGCCGGATCCGTTCCAGCTCCTTTCGGGCCGACAGCGCGATGGTCCGGTTCCGGCAGAATACGGCTTCCTCCAGCAGGGGCATTCCCTCCCGCGGCGCGATCCGCGCAAGGGCTCTGCGAAGGATCAGCCGCAGGATCAAAAGCCGCTCCGTCAGGATATCGCTGTCCAGCGGGCGCTTCCAGGCGGTCTCGAGCTCGGGCAGCTTTTCCAGCTGCGAAAGCCATGGCGAAAATTCCGCGAAACCGGTGCGCTCCGCCGCATAGGCGAAAGCCTCCACGTAATGATAAATCCCCTTCCGGATGTCCCGGTAATCCCGGTCCTCCCGCAGGATCCGTTCCAGCACTTCCCCGAACAGCGGCAGGATTTCCCTCTTTTTCGACCAGGCCAGGACGTTGAGCCGGTAGGTGAATTCCGCCATCACCCCGTGATCCGGCAAAAGCTGGGCGCAGGTGGTGGGGCCCTGCCGCTTCGGAAGTCCTTCGCAGGCGGACAGCTCCCTTTCCATGGCATCCAGCAGCGCCTCCGTCCCCAGATCGCTGCCGTGCCAGAGCAGATATGCGGCCAGGGCCGCCCGCGTTTCCTTCGCTTCCGCATCTTCCCGTCCCCAGAGCGCCCGGTAGCTCTCCGTCAAAACGGGCAGGGCTTCTTCGGACGGCGCGCACATCAGGGCCAGGCTGCCGCTCTCTTCGGTTTCCACCCCGTCGAAGGCCATATCGATCCAGTGGGTTCTCAGATGGAGGACGTCCTTCGCCGCCTCTTTTAAATCCGCCTTCTGCTCCGGCAGTTCCAGGGGATCCCCGGTGGCTTTCCGGATCCATTCCCTGTAATCCCGGGGGGACAGATCGTCCACCCGCAGTCCGGCCTTCGCCGCCTTTGCGGCCAGCAGGCCCAGCACGGCCCCCTGATGCATCAGATCCGCCTGCATCCGGATCCCCGGGAAGGCCCCTCTGGTGCAGGAAACGGCCTTTCCGGCCACGATGAGGCCGAAGATCCTTTCGCCTTTTTCGTTCACCGGCAGACAGGCCCCCAGCGGAATCTGGACGCAGTTCTGGGGCGGCAGCACCCCCGCGTACACCATGTCCGCGGAGAGCTTTCCCTTGGGATCGTAGTTGGAATAACAGGTATAGATCCCGTCCTCCCAGCTGCGAAAGCCCGCTACATCCTTCAGGTCCACGGTCTTTTTCCCGCGGATGTGCCGGGATTCCCGCATGGCCACGTAGACGCCGTGGTCATGGGTGTCCTCGCCCCGACGCCGTCCCAGGCGGATGAAGTCCGTAAAGCTCTGCAGGTCGTCCAGCACCACGGTGGAGGAAAAATTATTCCGGTAGGAATCCGGCGTCCGGTACTGCGCCAGGGAAGCCCAGTAAGTCACGTAGTCCCGATCCGAGCCGTAGGCGTACTCCGCCCCGGCCATGACTGCCAGATCCCCGTCCCCCGTAGCGTCGATGACGCAGGGGGCTTCTGCCCGCAGGAGCCCCCGTTTTGTCCGCGCCAGCACGCCGCAGACGCCGCCGTCCGCTCCGGTTTTCACCCCGTATACCATGGCGTTTTTATAAACCGTCACCCCGGCGGCCCGGTTTTGCTCCTCCAGCTGACAGGGCTCTCCTGCTCCTTTGCGTCCCGCCATTCTGCGTCCTTTTGCTCTTCGAAGGCCGCCAGCCCTTTTTGCACATACCCCCGCACCGGAAAAGACCGGTCGAAGCCGTCCAGAGGAAAGCGCCCCGGCAGCAGGGAAGGATCTTCCTGCCTGCGCATTTCAAAGGCATCCATGGCGGTCCGGGATCTGTGGCAAAAGCAGTTCCCGCCTTCCGGCTGCGGTACGTAGACGATTTCGGCCTGCACGCCCTCCCTGGTCTTCCGGCTCATGCACAGGGCCACCGTATTGCGCTCTTCCTCATCCGGACCTGCGGGCACGAAAACATCCCCGAAAAAGAACGGCCGGCCGCATTTGGCGCAGCACTCCACCCTCAGCCGCCCCGCCTTTTCCCGGCGGGAGGACAGGACCTTTATCTGATAATAATACCGGATGCCGTTTTCTTCGCACCAGTCTTCCAGACGGCGCTTCAGCCGGTCCGGGTGGAGCTGGCCGGGGCGGTCCCAGACCTCCGGAACCATCCATTCCTCCCACAGCTTTCGCTCCATAAACCCGCATTCCCCGCAGTTTTCGGAATCGCAGTCCCCTTCCTGCGCAAGATCCTCCCCTTCCAGAAGATAGCGCCCCGGAGCGCAGATTTCCCGGCCCAGAAACGTCTCCGGCACCAGAAGGAGCACATCCGCCCCCGCCCGGCGCAGCCGCCAGGCCAGGGCCAGCTGCTCCAGCCCTCCCCCTTCGAGGATATATTCCCTGTTCATACAATGTCCTTTCGATCAGGATTCATAGTCGAAGGCGCTGTCCGCGCATACGATCCGGAACGCCTTCGTCTTCAGATCCGCATGGAGCACCGCCCTGCAGCCGTTGCTCTCGCGCACGATCTCCAGCACGTCGTCGGGCAGATCGGATACCTGCGCCTCTCCGTCGAAAGCGGGATATTCGTTGCGGATGCGCATCAGCCTGCAGAGCTTTTGCACAACCGGCTTTTTCGCCGCCTCTTCGATCTCCTCCACGGTGTAATTGTGTCGGCTGATGTTTCTGGGGAAATCCGTCCGCCGCATCAGCTCGTAATCGTTTTCTCCGGCCAGCAGGCCCATATAATACACCTGGGGCACGCCGGGCGCGAAGAACTGGATGGCCCGGGCCAACAGGTAGGCGTCGTCGTCTTCGCCCAGGGCTGAGTAGTAGGTGCAGTTGATCTGATAAACCACGGGCTTATCCTTGGCCTTTGCGGAATAGTCCATCTTGAAGTTGGCCCCGTAGCCTTCGGTCCGGTCGATGACGTTTTGCAGCTCCTCTTCCGTCAGCAGATCCTCCACGTCCACCGTGCCGATGCCGTCGTGGGTGTCCAGGGTGGTGTACTGATCCTTCGGGCAGATGGAAAACCAGTCTTTCAGCCGCCTGCAGTTTCCGGTATAGAGGGTGTGCAGCACCAGCACCGGCAGGGCGAAATCGTAAACCGGATAGCCTTTTTCGGCGATTTTGAGCTGAATTTTATAATGGTCGTGGATTTCCGGCAGCATGGGCACGTCGCGCTCCGCCAGCACATCCGCCACCCTCTTCATGCACTGCCACATTTCCGGCTCCACGAAGAAGCAGGAGGTTCCCAGCTTTTTCGTGGCGAAGGCGAAGGCGTCCAGACGCACCATGGAAGCGCCGTGATCCATCAGCCAGCGCAGGGAACGCTCCACGAATTCCCAGGTGACGGGGCTTTCCATGTTCAGGTCCATCTGCTCTTCGCTGAAGGTACACCAGATGTCCTCCTGCGTTCCGTCCGCGAAAACGATCCGTTCGCAGGGCGCGCAGTTTTTGCGCTTGTTGAGCAGATCCACCTGTTCCTGCGTGGGCGCGCCGCCGGGCCAGAAATCCTGAAACCGGATGAACATATCCTTATAGGGGGATTCGTCATGTCGCCGGATGAAATCCTGAAACTGTTCCGACTGCCGGGACAGATGGTTGATCATGAAGTCGAACATGAGCTCATGGTCTTCCGCCAGCGCCCGGACGTCCTCCCAGTCGCCGAATGCCGGATCCACCTTTTCATACGTCAGCGGGGCGAATCCCCGGTCCCCGGAACTGGGGAAAAAGGGTAGGATGTGGATCGATCCGATTTCCCTGGAAAAGTGTTCGTCCAGCACTTTTTTCAATTCCTTCAGATTTTTGCCGAAGCTGTCGGCATATGTAATCAACATGATTTTATTTTTCATAGCGATCTCCATTCCGTCTCAAGGGCTATCTGCGACGCTCCTGCGCATATAGCCGGACTAACATCTGCACGGCCTGTCCGAAAGAAACGCGTGTCGATCCGCTTCCTCCAGCATCTGCCGCAGCAGTTCATATTTTACCGGCAGATACGCCGGATCGAACCAGAGGTTTCTCTCCTCCCCCGGATCTTCTTTCAGGTGATACAGCTCGCCGAAACCGGCTCCCTGATATTCCACCAGCTTCCAGTCCTTCGCGATGAAGCACCGGTAACGGACGGCGTCCCTTTCCTCCTTGAATTCCGCCATCACCCCACGCCGGCACAGCCCCTTTCCGGATTCGCCTCCGGCGAGAAGCGGCATCAGAGACAGCCCGTCGCAGGGCCCTGGGCAGGGGATGTGCAGCGCGTCCAGGATCGTGGGGTACAGATCCGTCAGAGAAACCGGCTCCTGTACGGTCTGGGGCCGGATTTTGCCCGGCCAGCTCATCAGAAGAGGGACTTTCAGCACTTCCTCGTAGGCCACGGGCCCCTTTTGGCCAAGCCCGTGATCGAACAGCATGTCCCCGTGATCGCTGGTGACGATCAGCAGGGTGTCGTCGAAAACGCCGTACTCCTTCAGCAGGCCCACGAGCCGCCCCAGCTGGCTGTCGAACAGTTCCACCATGGAATAATAATAGCTGCGGGCCGTCCGCACCGCTTCCGCGGATACGTCCTTCCAGACCGTATCCTGATTTCCCGCCATGCCGAACGGCCCGCCCCAGTCCTCTTCCACCGTCCCTTCCCGCAGGGCCTTCTGAGGGCCGATCCGTTCGTCCGCCGCCCCTTTGGGGAGGGGAATTTTTTCCGGCGGGATTTTGGGCCACTCCCCCGGCACGGACAGGGGGTGATGGGGATCCTGAAAGCCGATGTTGAGATAAAAAGGGCGGGCAGGATCCCTGTTTTTCAAAAAATCCTCCGTCCGATCCACGATCCAGGCTCCGCTGTGCAAAGAGACCGGCATTCCCCAGTCCCCGGCCTGATAGGCGTCCCCTTCCGTCAGCCGGCAGACCTGAAGCTGCGGCATACCATGTCCCTTTTTGACGCCGCGTTCCGCCAGCCAGGCCTCATAGTGGCCGGAAACGCCCCAGTCGGTATGGCCCGTGGTCAGCTCCGCCGTCTCAAAGCCGGCGAAATCCCGAAAGGGGGCCGTCCCGTCCGGCACCGCGGTTTCCGGCGACGCCACATCCCAGGGATAAAAATGCGCCTTTCCCAGCTGATGGGTCCGGTATCCGCGTTCCGTCAGAACAGTGCTCAGAAAGCGGCTGCAGTCCGCCGCCGCGGTGCCGATGTTATAGGAACCGTGGCGGGAGGGCAGCTGGCCGGTCATGATGGAAACCCGGGAGGGCGTACACACCGGATTGGAACAGTACGCCCGCCGGAACAGGGCCCCGCCGGCCGCCAGGGCGTCCAGCGCCGGGGTATGAATCCAGGAACTCCCGTTGCAGCCCAGGCTGTCGAAGCGCTGCTGGTCGGTTGTGATCAAAACCACGTTCGGCATTTTTCCTCCGTTCCAACGCTCTCGCGTCAACGCTGCGGCTCGCAGACGATCCGAAACAACCGGGCGCTCTTTTCCGGCTGCCGGACGGTCAGGTTCCGGCTCCGCTCATCCCACTCCCAGGCGCAGGGCAATTCTTTGGGATATACCGTTTCCACATACCGGATCCTGCGCCCGAACCGCTCCTCGAATCCCTTTAAGGGCACCGTCACGGCCTCCCCGGGATCTTCGGTCCTCCACAGCGCCAGGTGAGCGCATTCGCCGTTCATCATCCCCAGGGCGAAACGGCCCTGTCCGAAGGCGGGCATCCCCAGGGGCCAGAACGGGACGGAGGCTTTGATCAGGCGGCGGATCTCCTTGTAGTATGCGATCCCCTCCCGGATCAGGGAGATGTTTTCCTCCGACAGCCTGGCCAGATGGCCGCTCTGATGGATGCGCATGAGCATGGCGTTGACCATGTTGAAGGCCGTCTGCTCGGCGTCCGCATCCCGTAGGGGATAGGACCAGACCGCGTTTTGCTCCGGCGTCACCGCCGCGGGGGCCGCGGCCGCGATGGCCGCATAGGCCAGATAGTCCGTCTGGTCGCTGCTGGACTGAATGCTGTGCCTCGAGAGCAGGGCGTCGGTGATGCGCATCCCGCCGCTGCCGCAGTTTTCGATGATCAGATCCGGCCAGGTTTCAAAGACGTGATCCAGCCACTCCAGATAGGCCCGGTTGTGCGAAAGCAGCCCGTCCCCGGCGCTGTCCGCTCCGGTCTCCGTGCCGGTTCCCGCGTCGATGTTATAGTCCATCTTGATGTAGCCGGCCCCGTATTCCTCCACCAGACGGCGGATCACCCCGTCCGCGAACTCCCTCACCTGAGGGTTGCGGTAATCCAGCTGATAGCGGCCGTGGTCGATGACACGCTTCCCGTGGCGCATGAAAAACCAGTCGTCCGGCAATTCCTGCGCGATGGGACAGTGAATCCCCATCACCTCCAGCTCCAGCCACAGGCCGGGCACCATGCCCTTTTGCCGGATGTAGGAAAGCACCCTGCCGATGCCGCCCGGCCACCGCTTTTCGGCGGGCTCCCACTCGCCCACCCGGGACCACCAGGAGCCGTTGGCGTACCAGCCCGCGTCGATGGTGTAATATTCGCAGCCGATGGCGGCCGCCGCATCGATGAGGGGATATTCCTTTTCCGCCGTGGGATCCCCTCCCAGGCAGTTCATGAAGTCGTTGAAGATCACGGGCAGCTTTTCGTCGTCTTCGTTTCTGCGCCGCACCGCCCGCCGGTAAGCTGTCATTCTTTCCACCGCTTCCTCGAAATTCGCCGCGGGCGCCACGGCCGCCGGAACGGTCGTAAAGATCTCCCCGGGCTTTAGGCTGCGAAACCAGTGATTTTCCGCCTCAGCCGGCCCGGAGAGCTGCAGGTAAATCTGATTTCTGCTGTCCCCCACCTCCCAGTGCCAGGAGCCGTTGTGGACGATGGAAAAATACCAGCCCTGCCCCGCCTTCGCGTCCTCCACATAGCCCATGGGAAGGAACTCCTTGGAAGTCCAGGTTCCCGTGGAAGAAAACGAAACGCGTTTTGTGGAATAGTCGAAGGCCTTTTTCATGCCCAGCTGCGGAAGGGTATGGCAATTCCACTGAAACTCCCCGTACCAGCTGTTGGAGGGCACGTACAGCCGCGCGGCCCTGTCCCAGGGCAGACCGGAATCCTTCGTCAGGCCGTTCAGGCAAAAGGAGGAAACGTAGGTGAGCCCAACGGCCTCCACCCCCCGGTTTTCCGCCTCCGTCCAGCTCTCGAACACTCCGGTGGCACCGACGAACTGCAGGACGCTCCTCACCAAAAGCCCGGTGACTTCGTCCTTCTGGGACACCGTGACGCGGCGCCCCCTTTCGTTTCTTTCCTCCTCCAGGCCCTGGAAAACCAGCCGCCTGCCCGGCAGGGTACCCGTATATTTGGCCCCGTGATGATCGTCCTGATCCTCTCCGGCCGCCTGGATTTCCACCAGCCGGTACCATTCCTTCTGCCCTTCTTCCACGGACGCTTCCGAAAAAGGGGTTCGCTGGCAGTGCAGCAAAAGCGTCTCCCCTTTGTCCGTCACTTCAAATTCCAGAAAAACGCCGCTCTCTTCGACGTGAAGCCGCTGGCTCATAACGTTTCCTCCTCAAATTTTCTCCTCTACTCTTCCGGGATGGCCACCGGGTCCCCCACCAGGCGGGACATGATGATGGTCTTCGCCACGCATTCCAGCACTTCCATCTTTAAAAAAGCGTCCATCAGGTCGTGTCCCACGGTGAGCGCCCCGTGATTTTGCAGCAAAATCGCATCGTTGCCCGCCGCCACTTTCCGCACCTGCTCCGCCAGCGCATCGCTGCCCGGAGCGGCGTAACCGGCCAGGGCGATCCCCTTTAGGGCCACTTTCGTCTCGATCAGATAGCGGTCCGGAACCGTTTTCCCCGCCATGGCAAAGGCCGTGGCAAAGACCGGATGGGTGTGGACCACGGCTCCAGCCTCCGGCCGTTCTTCGTACACCGCCCTGTGCATGGGGTATTCCCGGCTGGGCTTGCCGGCCCCTTCCGCCAGATGGCCCTCCAGATCCAGCACCAGGATATCCCCTTCCTCCACGAAACCCTTGCTCTTTCCGGAAGGGGTGAGCAGGATGTGCTCCTCAGAAACCCGGACGCTGACGTTTCCGTCCGCCGCAGTCACCAGATTTTTTTCATATAGGAGATGGCAGATCCGAACCAGTTCCCTTTTCTGCTCTTCGTACATGGCGTCTCATTCCTCCTCTTCCACCAGAATCATGGATTCGCCTTCTTCCGGACAGCTGATCCGATACAGCCCGTCCGCTTCCTGCAGCGAACCGGTCACATCCTTTCCGTTCACCAGGCAGCGCTTCACGCCCCTCTGGCTGTAGAAGGCGAAGGTTCCCTCTTCCTTTGCGGCCGCCCAGAATCCCTTTTTTGTCCCGGCGGCATGCCGGATTCCCAGGAAGGAGACGTATTTTTCCGTCAGGCCCACAAGCGCCCGCCCGTCCTGTACGGGAATCAGCAGATACAGGGCGAAGCCGTCCGCTTCCAGGCTCACCGGAAGGCTTTCCCCTTCCCGAAGCAGCCGTCCTTTGCCCGCGTTCCAGTCATAGCAATAATATTCGCCTGCGGGCAGATCGTAGACGTCCCCGGCGGAAACCGTCCCGGAACCCGCCTTTTTGCTCAGGTTGTAGACCGCCACCGCGCCGCCCGAAAGGCCGTCCAGACCGCAGGTCGCCGTATTGGTCATCTTGATGAGGCCGTCCTTTGTGGGATCCGCAAACAGGCTGTCCGGGGAAGGCTTCGCAGCCCGGTCCATCCGCAAAAGCCTGCCGTCCTTCGCGATCAGCGGCAGAACGGCCGCCCGGTCGGTGTCCCCGATCCGGTCGCTGAAATACACAGGGCCGCCGCTCACCGCCCGCAGCAGGGCGTGTTTTTTCGCGTCCGGATGATAAGTCCAGAACATATCCCAGTCGCAGTAGTAAAATTCGTCGTGGTACACCGCGTTATAGGCGTTTTGCAGCAGGTGCTCCGCAAATCCTTCCGGCTCGTTGGGGAGGAAATCGTCGCTGTTGCGGCTTACGGCGGAGCCCTGGCGTCCCAGCACGTTCTCCATGGCCATGCCCATGCAGTTGATCAGCCGTCCCCCCATATAGGCCCCCGCGGCTCCTTCCAGCGCCTTATGAGTCTCCCGGGCCGCCCGGCATACGGAAATCTCGTTTTCATAGTAGTTTTTGACGGCGCTCTGCCCGTCCACCTTGACGAAATCGATCCCTTCCCGCCGCAGTTTTTCATACCAGTCCCGGTAAAAGCCGTAGCCCTTCTTCGCGTCCGGGTAAGGGAGCACCTTGCCGGAAACCGTCTCATACAGGCAGTCCGCCTCCTGCATATGCGCCCGGCTGCCGGGTTCGATGCCGCCCCAGTAGCCGCCCAGGGCGTGCCAGACCCCCACGTAATCCACGCTGCTGCCGTCTTTGATCTCCCGGATCATGTTCGCAAACCCTTCCGGGAACTTCTCCCGGTCCGGCATCAGATCGTACATCCTCTGATCCCGCACGGACTGCCAGCCGTCGTCCAGGAGCATCCAGCGGATGGGAACGTCCTTTTCCTTCAGCTCCGCCGCCTTCGCCCGCACCTTTTCCTCGCAGATATCGGTATAGAAGGCGTCCCAGCTGCACCAGCCCAGATAGTCGAACATGGGCGGGTACTCCTTGTTCTCCTTTAAAACCGCTCCGGTTTCCCCGGCCGCCGCCAGGGCGCAGGCGTGGACCGCCTCATAGACGCTGCCGCCCATGGCCCAGACGAAGACCGGCTCGTCCGCGCAGGACTGCCCGCCCCGGTAAGCGTTGAGAACGATGCACAGCTTTCCCGCTTCCAGCCCCACGGCGTTGGCCTTAAATTCCGTTCCGGCCAGCATCATCAGGCAGCCGTAACCGTCCTCGTATTCCAGGTAAACGCACTGGGTTCTCTCCGGCAGCTCCTCCCACTTCGTCACGAAGGCGGGGCGGGTCCACCAGTCCCGGTGCAGATACAGGGCCGTCATGCGAAGGGGCTGCCGGGCCGTTTCCATACACACCGTCACCGGATTCGTCAGGGCCAGGTTGTCGTTTTCCCGGCAGGACTCGTTTTTTAAGGATACCTTCACCCGTCCCAGGACGCAGCCATTTGTCTCTTCCAGCCAAAGCCCGGCGGATACGCCCTCCGCCTGCGCCTCAAACGCTCCTTTTTCCCCGCGGACTGCCTCCAGCTCCTGCTTCCCGCTCTTTTGTCTGTTCAGAATGATTTTCGCGCTGTTTCCTTCCAGTCTCATGGTTTCCATTCCTCTTCTGTTTTCCTCTGTTTCCGTCTTTTTTGTTCCAGTTCCATCGCCCGGTTCAGACGGGCGCGGTATGCGGCGGCCTCCTCTTCGGAGACGGTCTTTAATCCGGACAGGCCGTAGGGCCTGCCCACCTGCTCCCACTTGGGTTCTCCCCAGCTGTGATAGGGCATCAGCTCCACCTCCGAAATGCCGCATTCCTCCGCCAGGGCGGCGATGGCCGAAAAGTGGCCGTCCGCGTCGTTGATGCCGGGGACGATGGGGCAGCGCAGGACGATGGCCGCTCCGGACGCCGCCAGCTTTTTGAGATTGTCCAGGATCGTCTCCCGGTTTCCGCCGGTGCAGCGGTCCATCTGCTCCTGGCTGTCCAGCTTATAATCGAATAAAAACAGGTCCGTCAGCTCCCGCACCCGTTCAAAGGCTTCCCAGGGCACGAACCCCGCCGTCTCCACGCAGGTGGAAATCCCGGCTTTTTTGCAGCCTTCCAGCACCTTCGCCGCGAACTTCGCCTGCAAAAGGGGCTCCCCGCCGGACAAAGTCACGCCCCCTTCCTCTTTGTAATAGGGCGCGTCCCGCAGCGCTTCTTCCAGCACCTGCTCCGCGCTCATCCGCCGGCCCAGCGCCCTTAAGGCGTCCGCGGGACAGGCGTCCGCGCAGGCCATACAGCCCGTACAGCGGCTTTTATCCATCACATGGACGCCGTTTTCAAAGCGGTGGACGCCGTTTGGACAGACCTTCCCGCACGCCATACAGCCGATGCACTCCGCCTTCAGAAACTGCAGCACCGGCCCGGCAGCCTGCCAGCTCTCCGGGTTGTGGCACCACGCGCAGCGCAGCGGACAGCCCTGAAAGAAGATGCTGGTGCGGATTCCCGGTCCGTCGTGGATCGAGAACCGCTGGATGGAAAAAATGTTTCCCGTTTCCGCCATCTTCGTCTCCTCTAGTAACAGGTGCGGCTTAAGATATCCTTTTGCACTTCCGGCGAAAGCTCCACGAACCGGGCGGAAAATCCGCCCACCCGCACCAGAAGGCCGGTATAGTCCTGCGGCCGTTCCATGGCGTTTTCCAGATCCTGCCGCCCCACCACCGTGACCATGAGCTGGGCTCCCCCGCGGTCGAAATAGGACTCCATGGCCCCTCTGGCCGCATCCCGATGGTTCTGAAACGTATCTTTGGAAAACTTCACGTTTTGTACCGCTCCCGCGTGAATGTCGGTATCCGCCTTCAGCATGGAGTTGAGGACGGCCGTCACGCCTTTGGTATCCGCTCCGGCCTGGGGGCTGTTGGCGTTGGCCATGGCCGTATAGGCCCTTCTGCCGTCCGCCCCGGCCCCGGTCAAAAGGCCCAGGGTGGTGTTGGCGCTGTTGTTGATCACCACGGTCAGATACGTGTCCAGCCCCACCTTTTTCGCCTGAGCGGCCGCTGTGTTGCAGACGAACCGGTGCAAGGACCGCAGCATCCCGTCGGGCTCCTCTTCGTCGTTCCCGAATTTGGGGCAGCGTTTCGCCTGTTTCCACAAGAGGGGATCGCCGCCAAAATCGGCCTTCAGCGCCGCCGTCAGGGCGTTCAGATCCGTTTTTCCCTCTTCGAACACCAGCTTTTTGATGGCGGTGAGGCTGTCGGCCGCGTTGACGTTGCCGTAGCTCTCCATGGTGCCTCCCAGATAGCGGATCCCGCCGGAAAACAGCCCCCTGCCCCGGTCGATGCAGTCGTCGTAGAGCATGGACAGCCAGGAAAGGCCGCACACCTCTCCGGCGAAATCGTACTCCATCTTCTCCTGCTGCGCCAGCGCTTCGATGTGGAAGGCGATCCATTTCCGATAGTCCCCGTAAAAATCGTCGAAGCTTCTGTAATCCTTTGCCGTCCGGGACAGGCCCGCGGCCTCCTTCAGCCGCTCCATCCGTTCCTTCCCGGCTTCGCCCTGCAGATATTCCGCATCCGGGTTTTTGCTCTCCGTTACGGCGTCCAGAAACAGCTCCAGACCCTTCATCAGGTTGATCACGCCGCTGGGGGTTCCGAAGCTCTGGTGGTCGATGACGTATTCCCCGCAGCCGTAGGGCACGTAGGAAACCGCCGTCTCCTCCGGCAGCCCGAAGGCGTGACACACGTCCCGGACGATGCAGTCGTCGTTATACAAAACCGGATAGGTGCAGCCTTCCCCGATGGCGTCGTAGGCCAGATCCAGAAGTTCCGGATCCATCCCTTTATAGAACCGCAGCGATAGCTGGGGATCCGGGTTCTTCAGCTCCCTGGTGGCCTGAATGCAGACTTTCGCGAACCGGTCCGCCTTCGCTTCGTCCTGTCTGCCCCGGCCGCCCACGAACACCCTGCCATCGGTGATGGTGCGCCGTTTCGCCATCCGCTCCCAGAGCTTTCGCACGATGCCGTCGGCCTGCTCCCCGGTCAGATAGCCGCTGTCGATGTCGTCGGCGTAAAACGTCCCCAGATAGTCGTCGATCCTGCCGTAGTTTCGCACCTCCGACACCAGCACATACATCCAGAACAGCTCCACCGCCTCCAGCAGATGGGCCGGCCGTTTTGTCAGGATGGAATCCATGGCCCCTTCCACCGCCTTCATCCTCCGGAAGGCCGCTTCGTTTTCCAGCGTCCGCTCCCGGCCCGAAATCTCCTTTGCCCGTTCCCCGGCCCGCTTCCGGTACAGGCCGATCACTTCCCTGAGCGTATCCAGGCACAGCAGCATCCCGGCGTAGACCAGATCCGCCCCGCCGCCGGAAACCGCGCTCTGTTTCTTCTCTTCGATCAGGGCGTACAGCCCGGGCAGCCCCAGGGTCAGCAGCTTTTTGAAGTCCAGGATCCCGCCGGCGATCCGGTACAGGGGATAGGCGACGGCCTTTTCCCCCTCCCAGTCGTCCGTGGGAAGGGCCAGCAGCTGGCTTTCGCTGTAGCGCTGCCGCAGCCTGGTTTTGCAGTCCTCCTTTTTCCAGAACTCCTTCATTTCCCGAAGCTTTCGGCAGTAGTCGGGCCGGTTTTGGTTCCTTTCGATCTCCTCGTCGATCTTCTCTTCGTGGGAATAGTACAAAAATCCGCCGATCTGGCTGGAAAATCCCACGGCCCCGTAATGGCAGCCGCCGGGCACCAGATCGTCCTCTTCGATGTCCAAAACGATCCGGGGCAGCTGCCAGGCCAGGCACCTTGCCTCCCTTAACGCCGGATGGACTCCCGCGTTTTCCCGGTAAATCCGGGTGAATTCCAGCTCCAGAGAAAAATCGCTTCGATCCGCTATGGTCGCCATATTTCTTCTCCTTTCCGGGTTACAGCCAGTGAAGCTTCAGCGCGGGCGCTCCGCCGGAATTCTGCGCCTGCGAAAACCCGCCGCAGCGTTTGGGGATCGCCAGGAAATGAAACGTCCTCTCCTCTCCCGGAAAGAGAACGCGGTCGTTGTCCCCTCCCAGCAGGGCGTATCCTTCCCCCGCCAGCTCCGCGCCGGCGTCCAGCACCGCCCGCGTCCCGGCGTTTCTCACCGTCGCCGAAAGGGCCATCCTTCCGCCCGCAAGCTCCCCGGCCGAATACCGGACCAGTTCCACCCGCCCCGGCGTTTTACGAAGGGGCGAAAGCACCTCCTGCTCCTTCGTCCCGAACAGATAGGTATTCTCCGAAACCGTCTCCCCGTCCGCTTCCAGCAACAGGGTGATGAAAATCAGCTCTTCGCCTTCCCGCGGTTCGACGGTCACCCTTCCCGCGCAAACGCTGCCGTTTTCCGGAACCTGCAAAAAGAGCGTCTCCTCCTGCAGCGTCTCTCCGGAAAGGGTTCTGACCAGCGCCCGGATTCGTCCCGAAAAGGCCGCTTCGTCGTTTTCCACATAAACGTCCATGGAAGTCTTCCCCGACAGGGTCAGGCTCCGGTAATCCAGGGAAACGTGGCGCGGCTCATAGGCCCGCTTCGTCTGATAGTACGCGGTTTTGGGCTCCTGATACCAGTCGATGAGATTGGTGCAGGAGGCGTTGGGCCAGGGCTCGTTGAGCTGCCAGATGATGACCCCGCTGTTGTGAAAGGCCCGTTTCCGGTCCGCTTCCAGAATGAAGCGAAGTCCCTCTGACTGCATATACTGGCTGCATCGCGCGAACAGCTCCAGGTTTTCGGGCGTCTTTTCGATGGGGCCGAAGATCCCGCAGTCCCGGTAATAGGTGCCCCACCATTCCCCGTGGTGCTGCCAGGTCAGATCCCCGGTCATGGGCGTGGGCCTAAGGGAGCGCTCCGGCAGAAACTTCCTTAAGCTCTTGACGCAGGATACCGCGTCCATGCCGAATTCGCTGTGGAACAGGTTGTCCGACTGCCCGTAGAGCTCATAGTGCCCCGGGTTTCCCTCGTAGCGCCAGTTGCCGTGGACGTCGTGGCTGACGCCCTTTTCCCGGGTAATATATTCCCTGGGGCCGGAAGCGGAGGTGGGCAGAAACGGCCGCCTGCCGTCGTAACGCCTGACGATCTCAAGCAGCATGGCGATGGTTTCGTTTTCCAGGCCGCAGGGCCTGTCCGGCGCGTCCATCAGCTCGTTTCCACCGCTGTAAACGGCCAGGCTGACGTGGTTGCGCTTTTCCTTCACCGCCCATACGGAGGTTTCCTCCAGGAGGCGCAGAAATTCCGGCCGCCGGGACGGAAGGTTGTCGATGCCGGAGCTGGACTGAATGAATTCCTGCCAGATCAGAATGCCGTTCTCATCGCACAGATCGTAAAATTCCTCCTTCTCGATGAGGCCGCCGCCCCAGACCCGCACCAGGTTCACCCCGGCGTTGACCATGGCGGTCACCAGATGGGAATACTGTTCCTTCGTGACGGTTCCGTACAGGTGATCCAGCGGGGTCATATTGACGCCCTTGATGTAGATTTTCCTGCCGTTGACCACGAAGGTATAGGGAAGGGCTCCTTCGGGAGCGCCTTCGTTTTGCGCCATGGCGAGGGAACGGATTCCCGTCTTTTTCTCCATGGAGTCCAGGACCCGCCCGCCCGCGGCCGTCCCTTCCGTCAGTTCCATGCGGACGCCGTACAGCCAGGGCAGGCCGCATCCGTTTGGATTCCAGAGGGCCGGGGCGTTCAGTTCCAGCGTTTCGTCGATCCGCCCGTCTTTCACCGGGACCGTAAGGCTGACGCGGACGGAAGGCTTTTCCCCACCGGCCGCAGCGCGCGCCTTTTGCCCGTCCCGCGCCATGCCCTTTAAGGCGGCCACATCTTCGCTCTCGCACAGATACGGCCCTTCCACGGTCAGCTTCACAGCCAGATCCTGTTTTCTTTCCCCGCGGCCGCTTTCTTTGCGGAAATCCTCCGCCAGGGCGGAAACGAAAATCTTTCCCTTTCCGTCCGCAAAATCCGTATCGATGTGAAGTTCCGAAAGTTCGGCTTCTTTTCTTAAGTGCAGCTTCACGTCCTGCCAGATGCCGATGTTCACCAGCCTGGTGGAGAAGTCCCATTTATAATTGAACCGGCTCTTCTGGGTGAACGTCCGGGAGGTGAACCCGATCTGGCCCATCTCCTGCGGCACGCCCTTTAAGAGCACCACCAGCCGGTTTTCGTCCCGGATTTTTCCCGTAAGATCCACTTCAAAGGGGGTGTACATCCCCGTATGGGAACCGCAGCTTTCGTCGTTGAAAAACACCTCCGCCTCGTAGTCCAGCCCCTGAAAGATCAGGATAGCCCTTTCTTTTGTCAGATCCGTTCCGTCCAGCGTTCCCGGAAAGGCCGTGCGGTACATCCACCAGCGGTTTTCCACCCACTCGCACTTCAAACTGTTTTGTCCGAAATACGGGTCCTCGATGAGGCCCGCCCGCCAGAGATCGCAGTGAACCCCTCCGGGCACCTTCGCCGGGATCCAGTCGGTCACCCCCTGCAGCGTCTGCCCGGTCTCCATGCTCTTTTCCTTGATGGGCACATAGGGCCAGTATCCTTTCAGTTCCCAGGAAAGCCCTGACAGCGAAATATCCATAATTTTTTTCTCCCCGTTTTTTTTGATCATGCCGCTCTCTATCGCCGCAAACCGGAAACAGGCCGGAAAGCCGGACAGGACAACCCCTGTCCCGGATCCCCGGCCCGCGGTCACTGATCGATTTTACGAAAACCACACGCGAAACGTTTTGATTTCATAACAGCCGATGTCGAAGGAAATTCCGCCGTCTTTCACCGAAACTTCCTCTCCTCCCTCTTCGCACAGATTCGTCTCCGTCACTTTTTTCACCGGACGGCCGAAGGTCAGGTTCGCGCGCCCTTTGCGGTTGCGGAACTCGTACAGCCGGACCACGATGCCGTCTCCGTCCTCCGCCCGCTTCACCGTATCGATGAGGATATGGCCGCAGTCCGTGCGCACCAGGCCGTCCTGCAAAAAGGCTGCGCCCTGCCCTGCGCCCTCAGCCACATCGACGAGAACGGGCTGATTTAAGTTCACGGCCTCCTGCTGCACATCCGAATGCTCCACGTCCCCCGCGTGAGGGTAGAGGGAATAGGTAAAGTGGTGCACCTTCCGGTCCGCCGTCTCATCCGGCCGCACGGCGGATTTGATCAAAGACAGCCCCAGCACGTTTTCGTGGATGTCGTAGCCGTATTTGCAGTCGTTTAAAATCGCCACGCCGTAATCCCCTTCGGACAGGTCCGCCCACCGGTGTCCGGATACCTCGAACCGGGCGAAATCCCATTCCGTATTGGTATGGGTGGGCCGTTTGATGTTGCCGAACTGGATTTCATATGTGGCTTCCACGGCGTGTATGTCCACCGGGA
This sequence comes from Candidatus Eisenbergiella merdigallinarum, assembly GCA_019119355.1. Taxonomy (GTDB): domain Bacteria; phylum Bacillota; class Clostridia; order Lachnospirales; family Lachnospiraceae; genus Gallintestinimicrobium; species Gallintestinimicrobium merdigallinarum. The sequence goes on along the minus strand of DWXE01000001.1, from coordinate 14,867 downwards.
AGCAGGCTTTTAAGAATACCTGCTCTTCCTTCCAGTCCACCGTAGTTTCGAAATCGATCCTGCGGCTCCTTTCGTAGAGGATCATATCCTGGCTGAGCGAGGAACGGTTGAAGCTCCAGGTCTGGCGGACGATGAGCCTCTGCCCTTCCCGGATCACTTCCCTGCTCTTTAACGCGAAGGGCGCGTAGGGTTTTTCCTTATAGTACACGTCCACATCCCAGGCGTCGAAGCGCTGGGGCTTGTCCTCGAAAGCGGCGAAAACGTTCATGGGCCTGCCGCAGTCGATCTGCCTGCGGTTTTCCCGGTCATACAGGCTTTCGATCTCCCCGTTTCCGTTGAAGGTCATCCGGTAATACGGGGTTTCGACGCCGTCCTGCGTCGCGCGCATGGCCTCTCCCTGAGCGGTCACAGCCTCGTCCGCCCCGCCGATTTTCAGGGTTTTGTATCCGTAGGCCGGGATCCCGTCCACATGGACGTAGAGCCCGTCCGCTCCGGGCGAAACGGCCAGCGGCCCCTCTTCTCCCAAAAGCACGGTGTCCTTATGGATCCTCTCCCCGTAAGGGATGCGCACGTAGTCCGAGCGCCGATAGCCGGTCATGTTGTAGAGGATTGCGGAATCGTCCTTCACCTCCACCGTCCTCCGGAGGACCGAAACGGCCGCATCCAGCAGCCCGCCGCCCTTTTGGGCGATGGCTTCGTAGTCCTTCGCGGTGTCCTCATACACCTGCCGGATGGAAGACCCGGGCAGAATATCGTGGAACTGGTTTAACAGCACCCGCTCCCAGATTTCATCCAGCTCCTTCTTCGGCCACGCGTAACCCGTGGAAAGCCCCGCCAGCACGGACATGGCCTCGATGTCGTGCAGAAGGATTTCCGTCTTCCTGTTGTAGCGCTTGTTGGCCGCCTGGGAGGTGTAGGTGCCGCGGTGGAGTTCGAAATACAGCTCCCCGTCCCATTTTCCCAGCTTTTCATGGTCCGTATGTTCGTAAATCTTTTCGAAATACCCTTCCGCCGAGGTGATCTCCACCTTCGGGATGCCGGGGATATTTTTCATCACCCGGCTCTGTTCCAGCATCTCCCGGGTGGGGCCCCCGCCGCCGTCGCCCCAGCCGAAGGCGATGAGCAGCTCGTGGTTTTTGTCCTTATCCTTGTAATTTTTCCAGACGCCCGTCACCTCTTCGGGATCCATGTGCCCGTTGTAGGTATAAAACCAGGAACCGTCCTCCGGGGTCGTGATGAAGTGGGTGAAGATTTCGGAGCCGTCGATCCCCTTCCACAAAAACGTATCGTAAGGGAAATGGTTGTACTGATTCCAGGAGATCTTCGTGGTCATAAAATACTTCATGCCGCACTTTTTCATAATCTGGGGGAAGGCCGCGGAATAGCCGAACACGTCCGGCAGCCACACCAGATACGTCTCTTTCCCGAATTCCTCCCGGATGAACCGCTTTCCATAAACGAACTGGCGCACCAGGGATTCGCCGGAAGGGATGTTGGTATCCGGCTCCACCCACATGCCGCCGGTGATTTCCCAGCGCCCCTCTGCGATCCGCTCCTTCACCTCTTCGTAGAGTTCCGGATAATCCTCTTTCAGGAACTGATACAGCTGCGGGGAGGAATGCATATACCGGTATTCCGGATACTGCTTCATCAGATTGAGCACCGTGGAGAAGGTGCGGGAAGCCTTTTCCCGGGTGGCGCACAGCCGCCACAGCCAGGCCATGTCGATGTGGGAATGCCCCACCCCGTAGACTGCCGGCTTGATCTCCTCCACCTTCGCCAGCTCGTCCAGCTGTCCCTGGACGTACTCCAGCGCCGACCGGATGGAGGCGTAATAGGATTCTTCCCTGTAATTTAAAAAATCCACCCGCCGAAACGTCTCGTTTAACAGCTGGGTCAGCCGGATCCGGCGCAGATCGTCCTCGTCCAGCAAAAGCGCGCAGCGGCGCACCGTATCGATGACGAAGCAGAATTTGTCCACGGCCATGTCCACGAGCAAAAGCTGCGCCAGCTTAAAGGTCCGAAACTTCGGCGGGACCAGCACCCCGCTCCAGGATTTCAGGGCGATCTGAAGTTCGCTCTTTTGGCACAGTTCCGGCTCCAGCAGCGCTTCCTCGTGCCAGATATCGATGCCCTGCACCGGTTTGCCGTCCACATACAGCAGCGTCTCCGCGGTGGAATCCCCGCCGTCCCTGGGGCCCACCAGGAATTTCAGCGCCACCTGACCGCCCTGAAAGCTCTCCGGCACCCCCACGCGGGTGCGGAACCACGCTACCTTATCGTAGCCGCCCCAGGTATCCCAAAGGCGGAAATCCTGCCACCCGCTGTCGTCGTAATCCGGTTTCCAGGCGTCGTCGATCCTGTCGTCCATGTCGGTTTCATAATATTTCCAGGGTTCGATGTCCACCGCTTCCCGGATCCGGGAAGGGCGGATGTCCTCGTCGATGTATTTTTGAATTTTCTCCAGCACGAAGTGCGGATCTTTCACCTTCATCGTTCCATTCCTTTCTGCAACAGATTGCCGGCCACGGACAGGGCTGCGTAATCGCCCAGCTGTTCTCCCAGCCCGGCAGGAACCACTTCGCAGACCTCTCTCGTATAGGAAAGGGCCTCCCGTTGAATGATTTCTTCCATGGGACCGCGCAGGATCTCCTCCTGGCGCAGGAAAATGCTGCCGATGACGATCCTCTGGGGATTTAAAAGGTCCATCAGCATGGCCAGGCCGCGCCCCAGCATCCGCCCCGTATCGCGCAGGATGGACAGCGCCAGCTCATCCCCGTTCTGGGCGGCCAGCCCCACGTCCTGGGTGGTCACCTCCTCCGGAGCCTGTCCCCGGTCCAAAATGGCTGTGGTCCGTCCTGCGGCCAGCCATTCCTTCACTCTGGGAACCGCGGCCCGGGCGATGCCGCCGCCGCTGCAGAACCCCTCGAAGGATCCACGCTTTCCATAACCCTCCGGCCCGTCTTCAGCCAGGCGCACATGCCCGGCCTCCCCGGCCATGTCGTTGGTGCCGGTGTAGAGCTTCCCGTCCAGGATCAGCCCGGCTCCCAGCCCCGTTCCGAAGGTGAGAAACACCATGTTCCTGGCGCCCTTTCCAGCGCCCCAGAGCCATTCCGCCAGGGCGCAGGCGTTGGCGTCGTTCTGCACCGCCGCCGGCACGCCGAAGGCCTCCATAAACGGGGTAACCACGTCGATGCGATCCCAGTTGGGCAGGTTGGGCGGGCACAGAATCAGCCCTTTTTCCGAATCCAGGGGGCTGCCGCAGCTGACGCCCACGGCGGAGAGGTTCACTTCCGGATGCTCCCGGAGCATCTCCCGAAGAACGCTCACCAGCTTTTCCACCGCTTCCTCCGGCGCGTCCGGCGTGGGGAATTTCTCCTTATACAGAATTTCAATTCCCGTCCCCGTTTCCTTTCCCACGGTGACGGCGCATTTCGTCCCGCCGATGTCGATTCCAGCCAGATATCTCATCCGAAAAACGCCTCCTCAATCATCCTGCACAGCGCGTGATAAACCGGCAGATGCAGTTCCTGAATGTCCGGCGTGGATGCGGCCGGCACGCAGATGCACACGTCGCACAGCTCCTTCATCTTTCCGCCGCCTTCCCCGGTGAGGCCGATGACAGCCATCCCCTTCGCCCTGGCGGTTTCGATGGCGTAAATCACGTTTTTGGAGTTGCCGGACGTGCTGATTCCCAAAAGGGCGCTGTTTTCGTCCCCGTATCCGTACACCTGCTGGGCGAAAACCAGCTCCGGCACCGCATCGTTGGCGAATGCCGTGGAAAGGGCGATGTTCCCCGTCAGCGGAATTGCCGGGAGGCTCCCCTGAAGATGCCTGCCCAGCAGCTCCCCGTATTCCGGCGAAACCTCCCTGAGCTTTTGTTTCATCTCCTCCGGCAGAGGACGCTTTATGGCGAATTCCTTCATCAGCTCGCCCACGATGTGCTCGCTGTCCGCGCCGCTGCCGCCGTTTCCGCACACCAGAAGCATCCCTTTCCTTTCGTAGGTTTCCTTCAGAATTTCATACGCCTTTTGGATTTCTTCCCGGCAGGCGTCCAGCGCGGGATATCGTTGTAAAAGTCGTTCCAGTTGCATCGCTTGCGACATGTCAGTCTCCTTTACGTTCTGTTTTCCAGAAGAAGGGTGTGCCAGGCCTTCTCCACAAATTCCGGGCTGCCGAAGCTTCCGGATTTGAGCACCATGCGGTAATGGGGCTCTTTGACGCTCTCGCAGGCGGGAAGCCCGGCCTCGATCTCCTCCAGCACTTTCATGCCGGTGACGCCCAGCCGGGCGCACAGGGAAGCCGAAGTGTCCCCGCCGCAGACGATGATCCGCCGAATGGAAAACCGCCGGATGACCCTCTCCGAGATTTCCGACAGGACCGAAGAAACCAGGGAGGATACCTCCGTGTTGTCGATCCCTAAAGAGGCGGCGATCCGCTTGGTTTCCTCCACTTCCCCCGGGGCATTCATGGAATGGATCATGGCGAAGTCCCCGCTCTCATACGCGCAGGCCACCGCTTCGTACAGCCTGTCCGCTTCCGCCCTCCTCTGGCCTTCGTCGAAAATCCTGCGGGTGTCCAGAGTGAAGACCGGATAGCCTTTTTCCTTCATGTAAGCGGTCTGTCCGATGGTCTGGGGGGTCAGGCTCCCGGCCATGCAGAACACCTTATCCTGCACCGTTTCCTGTTTCGCCGGTTTTTCCTTCCCCTTCTGCGCCGCTTCCAGCCGGGCCAGCGGGGCGGAAAGGGCGGAGCTGCCGCACAGGACGCGCTGGTCTTTCAGGACGCGGGCCAAAAGCTCCAGATCCCGGTTGTCCCGAACGTCCATGATCACGTATGAGAAGTCCTTCTTCGCCTCTTCCAGAGCCCGGCGAAGTGCTTCTTCCCCCCGGTCATAGACCTCATACCAGATGGCGCCCACCTTCCGCTTCGTCTGCGCCTGCAGGATTTCCACCAGATCGGACTTCGTCATGGGATGAACCGGATCGCGGCGGAACTGGGAATCCTCCAGCTTCGTCCCGTACACGTAATGGACGCTGTGCAGCGTCGTCCTGCCGTTGTCCGGAAATCCCAGCACCACCGGGGCAAACTCTTCAGAAAGGGCGTCCAGCATGGCGTCGAACTCCGCCCCGATGTTCCCCCGGAACACGGAGCACTGCTTATCGATATACTGCTGCACCCCTTCTGCGGGAAGCGCTTTCAGAGCCGAAAAAACCTTCTGATAAGCCCTTTCATAAGTGTCGAACCTGGAATCCGTATCCATCACCAGAACGTCGCAGGGAGGACAGGAGGGGATTTTCCCCTCCTCAAAGCTGTAAACATAGGCGTCCAGACCCGCTTTGGCATACATGACGCCGATGTCGTTGGCTCCTGTCACGTCGTCCGCAATCACGATTGTTCCGGGCATGTTTCGTTCCTCCTTCTCTCCCCTACAGCTCCAGCATGTTCACTTCCGTCACCGGGAGGCTGCGGTCATAGGGGATTTTCACGGTTTTGATCTCGCAGGGCGCAAAGGAAAGCGATGCTTCCCGATCCAGGAAGCCGGCTTTCAGCACGGCCTTGCCCGCCTGCTTTTTCGTCTCGTAAGCGCGGACGATGACGCCGTCGCCTTCCTCGCTCTCCTTCACGGCGGAAATCACCGCGTGGTCGCAGTCCAGGGACAAAAAGGACATGCGCCCGGGAAGCTTCCCTTTGTGGAAGGTTTCGATCACGGTCTGCGGACGGACGTTGATCTCCCTGGCGCGCTCCACCACGTTCGCATCCTTCCAGGACCCTTCGTGGGGGATCAGCGCATAGGTGAACTCCTGAATCCCGTCGTCCACGTACCGATATTCCATCCCTTCTTCCAGCACTTTGGGATCGTGGTGGGCGAAGACGGAGTTTTTGAGCACCGTCAGATTCATCTCGTCCACATCCATATTATAGCTGTATTTGGCGTCGTTGGCGATAGCCAGACCGTACATCACGGGCTTTTTGAAGTGTTCGCCCGTGAAATCGAACCAGGACTGGCCGGGCTCCTCCTCCCCGTTGGCGCTCTTTTCGATGTAGCCGTAGGGGATCTCGTAGGTGGGCCTGCGGAAGTTCAGGTTCACCGGATACTTGATCTTCAGCTGCGTGCCGTGTTCCCTCCAGTCCACGAACACCTTCACTTCCACGTAATCCAGTTCGTGATAGAGCCTGAAATCCTGGATCACGAAGGAGCTGTTGTACTGATATTTCACCCGCAGCGTGGAGCGCACGGGGCCTTCCTCCACCACTTTGCGGTAAATCGCCTTCATATCGCCCAGCTGCCGGTCGAATTTGTAAATGTTGTGGGCCCAGGTGTCGTATTTGTCCTCGATCACCGTAAGGCGGCCGCCCTCCCGGCGCAGCACTTCCAGATCCGCCTTCTTGTCGTAAAGGCTTTCCATGTAGCCGGTGCGCTGGGAAAACTTCAGGGCGAAACGGCCGTTCTCCAGGGTGGAATCCGTAACCTTCACCTTCGGGAAGTTCGGCGCGTCCTCTACATTTAAGTACAGCCGAAACAGCTCGTAACCCATGGCGGGCAGGTTCGCCACGAACAAAAGCCTGGACTGGCCGTTCACCGTGGCTTCGGACTGGATCCTCTGGGCGGGGATGACGTTGCCCTGGCTGTCCGTGAGCTTAAAGTCGTCGTTGCTCAAACCCCGGATCTCCAGATCGATGACCATCTTTCCTTCCCAGGCGTGGGAGTTGAACACCACGATGGGGCGCATGGTCACATCCTCTTCGATGTCCACGTCCCAGGAGATAGCCTGGATGGCGTAGTTCAAGTTCTCCTGGCCCACGGCCATGGCCTGGCCGTACAGCCAGGAGGCGTCGTCATAGGCGGACGGAATGCTGGTGCCCGCCAGGATATCGTGGAACTGGTTGAACAAAACGCCTTCCCATGCCTTCTTAAAATCGTCCGGATAGGGCTGTCCCTCCACCGCTTTGGAAACCGCGCTCCATCCCTCGGCCTCGATGAGCTTGTCCTCGGCCCGGCGGTTTTCCCGCTTCACCCGGGAGGTGACGCTGTAGCAGCCGCTGGCGTGGTGCTGCAGGTCCCCGGTGAACTCCGGATACTCCCTGCCGTTTTTGCGGATCTCCTCGAAGAAATGGGTGGTGGTTTCCATTTCCATCACGGGCATATCCTCTCTGGCGTTGAGCTCGTGGATGCTTTTGATATTTTCCTTCGTGGGGCCGCCGCCGTGGTTGCCCACGCCGTAGAACATCATCAGCGCGTCCTCCCCGTCCTCCAGCTCGCATTTTAAGCGGTCCGTATATTTTTCCAGATCCTTCCCCCAGGTGCAGTATTCGTAGGGGATCCGATAGGTCATCACTTCGCTTCCGTCCATGGACTTCCAGCGGAAAATCCGTCCCGGCAGCCCTTTCTCATTGGGCATGGGGCGCATGAAAATGTAGTTGTCCATGCCGCTCTTTTTCAGAATCTGAGGCAGGCTGCCGTTGTGTCCGAAGCTGTCCACGTTATAGCCCGTCACCGCCGTCTTCCCGAATTTTTCCAGGAAATACCGCTGCCCGTAGAGCCCCTGGCGCACGAACGATTCCCCGGAAGGGATGTTGCAGTCCGGCTGCACCCACCAGCCGCCCACGATTTCCCATCTGCCCTCTTCGACCCGCTGCCGGATCTCTTCGAACATGGCCGGGTTATTTTTCTCGATCCACTGATAAAATGCTGCGCTGCTGCAGGAGAAGACGAAATCCTCATCCTCCTTCATCCGGTCCAGAGCGGAACGGAAGGTCGCCTTCGCCTCCTGAAAGCCCTCCTGCCAGTTCCACAGCCATACCGGGTCCAGATGCGCGTTTCCGATCATGTAGAGTTTTTTGTCCTTCATGTTTGATGATGCTCCTTTTGCTGTCTTTTCGAATCGAATTTACCACGCCTTGTTTTCGCTGCCCAGGTAATTTTTAATCTTATCCTCCACCAGAAGCTGTACCGCTTCCTGAGATTTTTCGATCATCTCGTCCGAGTAGGAGTTCAGCTCCGCTTCGGTCAGATGGCCTTCTTTTCCCACCACCGCCAGCATGGCCAGCTCCAGATCCGTGGCGATATTGACCTTGCTCACGCCGCCGGAAGGCATCTGCGCCGCCTTCGTCACCATCTCGCTGGGAACGCCGGAGCCTCCGTGAAGCACCAGGGGAGTATCCGTCAGGCCGTTGATCTCTTCCAGGCGGGCATAATCTACTTTGGGCTGTCTCACCGTATAAACGCCGTGGGCCGTTCCCACGGAAACCGCCAGGCAGTCCACCTTCGTCTCTTCGCAGAAGGATTTCGCTTCCTGGGGATCCGTGTACAGTTCTTCATCGTGATCGGTCTCCACGAAATCCGTGGTGCCGATCTTTCCCAGTTCCGCTTCCACCGTGATGTTCCTGGGGTGCGCCATGGCCACCACTTCCTTCGTCACGGCCACATTGTCCGCATAGTCCATCTCGGAAGCGTCGATCATGACGGAGGTGAAGCCCGCGTCCATGGCCTCCCGGATCACGTCCAGAGTCTTCGTATGATCCAGATGCAGCGCCAGGGGAACCTTCGGATCCAGTTCCTCCACCACGCGGTAAAACTCATCCGCAAATTCCTTCACGCCCACTTTGTGGCGGATCACTTCCTTCTCGGACAGCTGCACGATCGCCGGCGAATTCGTATTGATCGCCGCTTTGATAATGGGTCTGATCAGTTTCGTATACCGCGCGGAAAAGGATCCCACCGCATAGCGGTTTTTCGTCGCATCCTCCAGAAGTTTCGTCAGATTCTGTACGTTAGCCATTTTCATTCCCTCCATCATGATAAAAGTTTGCCAATATGTCAGTCATCGGCAGATATCGTTCTTTCCAGATCTTTCGATAGCTGCCGCTTCTTTCTTCATCGGGTATATAAACCTCTCTCTCCGTGAAAGCCGCCCGGACAAACTGTCCGGCCGTCTCCGGGTCGATGTTTTTTTGTAAAAACAGGGCTACGGCGCCCAGAAGCGTCGCTTCCGGCATCGCAGGCGCGACCACCGTCCTGTCCAGAATATCCGCTTTCAACTGCATGAGCGCCCGGTTGTTCACCGAACCGCCCGCGCAGAAAACCTTCGTCGCTTCAACGCCGTGCTCTTTTCTCAAAATATCCAGAAGCCAGGCGGACTGATATTGAATCCCTTCCATAATCCCCTTCAGCATCGTCAGGCCGTCCGTCTCCTCCCGGATTCCGAAAATCGTTCCCCTCATGGACGGTTCGTACCAAGGGCTCCCCATTCCGGTCAGATAGGGATAATACAGAATTCCCGTGGGCCCTTTCGGAAGGGCTTCCAGCTCCCGGTTCATGGTCTCATAGGAGAGCTCCGTCATCTGCAGGCGGGTCCGGAACCACTCCACGGAATGCCCCGAGGAAGGGACATTCGCCATAAAGAAATATCCCCCGTCCACAAAGGGGCCGTAGAGCATCCCCGTCTCCATGGAAAACGAAGCGTTTTCGTTCAGCCTGCCCACGTAAGTTTCCGAAGTCCCCGCACTGTCGCAGATCCCGTCCTTATCGCAGTAGAGCAGGCCGAATGCCGCGCAGATATGGTCGTGCCCCGCAATGGCTACCGGAATCAGCCTTCCGTCCGAAGACCGCCATTCTCCCGCCACGGATCCCGAAGGGATCACTTCCGGAAAATTTTCCGGCTCCAGCCCGTATTCCCGAATCCGGTTTTCATCCCATCGGCCGTTTCGAATGTCGTAAACATAGGTTCTGGCCGCAAATCCCGGTTCCGTCACAAAACGTCCGGTCAGCTTCCAGGCGATGAAATCGCACATGGACAGCCAGACCGCCTCCTCTTTGTTCGCTCCCGTTTCGGACAGCAGCCATAAAAATTTGTAAATGCCGTATTTAAAACTGTTGCGCAGTCCGGTGATGCGAAACAGATCCTTTTCCCGCTCCGGGTCCAGTTCCCGCGAAAGCGCGCGGGTCCTTCCATCGAACCAGGGCAGGATCGCGGACGCTTCCCGTCCCGTTTTCCGGTTGACGATCAATCCCGCTTCCGCCATCCCCGTAATGCTGATGCCCATCACCTGCGCATCGGTTTTCAGCAGGCTTTCCAGCTGTGATTCCACGATTCCCCAGATCTGTTCCGGGCGATAAACGCTCCCCGTCCCGTCGTGAGAAAGGGGCGTGCTCTGTTTTTCCTGACGGACTGCCCGTCCCTGCTCATCGAAGAGCAGGGACTTGATATGGGTCGTCCCCACGTCGATTCCGATGATCGCTCTCATCTTTCCTCCATCCGAAGCGCCTTTGTTTTCACTCCGCCGCCGCTTCCAGATCTTCGGCCAGCTTATCGATTCCCAGCGCCGGGCTGGTCAGCACCTTTTTCGCCGCTTCTCCGTCCGCCTGCACCGCAGAAGCCATGGAAGCCTGCGCCAGGACGATCACATCCGAGCTGTCCAGATACCGGTTCACCGCCTGTGCAATTTTTTCGTCGTGGAGCTGTTTTTGTCCGTCCATCAGAGCGCTGTAAGCGCCCTCCACCAAAACGGTGTTGATCTTCACGGTCTTTCCCGCCTCTTTCGCCTTGCGTTCCACCAGGTTGACCGTCGGGGTCAGCGTGGACTGCAGGGTGGCGAAGACGCTGATCACGGTTCCCTGATCTACCGCCTTTTCGCACATGGCCTCGTCGATCCGGTAGACCGGGATTTCCAGCATTTCATTCGCTTCCTCCGCGAATTCGCCCACCGTAGAACAGGCCGACAGCACCGCGTCCACGCCCAGCTTTTCCAGCGTGCGGGCGTAGGAAATCCAGCGTTCCCGGACAAATTCCACATCATGTCCGTTCCTCATATCCCCGAGGATGGAGTCGTCCAGAAAATTGACGACTTCCGTTCCCGGGATCTTTTCCTTCACCAGCTGGTTTAAGCTGGCGATGGTGGCCGAAGTGGTATGAATGATGCCGATTTTTTTCATCTTCTCCTCCTTATTTCACCGCTCCGCCCACGTTCATGCCTTCGATGAAGTAGTTCTGGAAGCAGAAGAACAGGATCAGGATCGGGATCATGGACAGGAAGGACACCGCCATCAGATAATTCCACTCCGTAAAGCCCTGGCCCTTGAAGACCTGAAGGCCCAGCTGCAGGGTGTACATATTCCGGTCGCTTAAGTAGAGCAGGGGGCCCTGGAAATCGGACCACGCTCCCTTAAATGCGATCAGGGCGATGGTGGCCATCACGGGTTTTACCAGGGGCATCATCAGCTTGCCCCAGATATAAAAGTGTCCGGCCCCGTCGATTCTGGCCGCCTCGGTCAGCTCGATGGGAATGGTCATATAGAACTGCCTCATCATGAAAATATGGAACGCGTTGCCGAAAAACGCCGGCACGATCAGAGGCAGGTACGTATTCACCCAGTGCAGCTTGGAGAAAATGACATAGGTGGGCACCAGGGTGATGAAACCGGGGATCATCATGGTCGCCAGAATGCAGGTGAACAGAATGTTCTTCCCGGCGAAATCCACCTTCGCGAATCCATAGGATACGAAGGAATTGACGAATACGTTGCCGATGATGGTGAAAAATACGATAATCAGCGTATTGATCGTATATTTGGTAAAGGGAGCCTTCTGCCACGCGATGATGAAGTTTTCAAACATGGGCTTCTCCGGCAGCAACTTGGGCGGGTACATGGCGATTTCCGGCGCGGATTTCAACGCCGTGCAGATCATCCACGCGATAGGGAAAAGGATCAGGATCGCACCCAGGGTCAGGACGACGAACAGGATGATGTTGGAAATTCTTTCTTTCTGTGATTTTGTCATTGTCTTCGTCCTCCTCGATCAATCGTAGTGAACCCACTTTTTGGAAACCCTGTTGTTGATCACCGTCAGCAGCATAACCACCGCAAACAGGAACCAGCAAAGGGCGTTGGCATATCCGGTATCGAAGTTCTTAAACGCCTGGTTCCAGACGTGCAGGTTGTAGAACAGCAGGGAACCCGCGGGCTTTCCGGTACCGTCTCCGGAGAAGATGTAGCCTTCCTGGAAGACCTGAAACGCGCCGATGATGCCGATGGTCAGGTTGTAGAAAATGATGGGGGAAAGCAGGGGCACCGTGATCTTGCGGAATTTCTGCCATGCGCTGGCCCCGTCCAGGCTGGCCGCCTCGTAATAATCCTGCGGAATGCTCTGCAGCCTGGCCAGGTACAGAAGCATCTGTCCTCCCAGCCCCCAGAGATGCATCACGATGATGGCGGGTTTTGTCCAGTTGGGGTCCGACAGCCAGGCCGGCCCGTCGATGCCGATCAGATCCAGCGCGGCATTGATAATCCCCGTAGAAGGATCCAGCATCAGCATCCACAAGAAGTAGGTCCCAACGCCCACCATGATGGAGGGCAAATAGTAGATGGTGCGGAAGGTCCTCAGCCCGAACACGGACTTGTTTAAGATCACCGCCACGATGACGCCGCCCGCCGTCACCAGAGGAATGTTCAATACAGCATAGAACAGAGTGTTGCCCAGCGCTTTGAAAAAGAGCTGATCCTTAAAGAACATCCTTTCATAATTGCCCAGGCCGATAAAATCGATCTTCAGCATATTGTAATCCGCAAAGCTGGTGACCAGTGAAAAGATCATCGGCCCGGCCGTCAGACCCAGGAATCCGATCAGCCAGGGCAGGATGAAAATATAGCCGTAGGCATTTTCCCTCCCCTTTCTGGTCTTCACTCCCAGCAAGTCCAGAAGCTTTCCAAACATAACCTGTCCCTTCTTTCTCTTATAAAGAAAGGCCCTTTACCTGATATAAAGAGCCTTTCCTTCCATTCATTTACAGTTTCGAGCCGAACTCTTTTGCCTTATTCGTGAGTAGCCTTGAAGTCCGAAAACGCCTGCTGCGCTCTGTCCAGAACATCATCCGTAGGAGCAATACCCAGCGTACCCTCATCGATGATAGGATTGATCACATCCTGATATCCCTTGATGCTATTGGGAACGATGATGGTAGAGGTCTCCTCCAGCGCCTTCGCGATATCGCCTACCAGGGGCTTCTGGAAGAACTGGGACTCATCCGTAAAGTCATTTCTTCCGGAGAAGTCGCCCATCGCCGTGCAAAGGAAATCCTGCACTTCGTAGCTGGTGGCGTATTTGATGAATTCATAAGCGCCTTCCGGATTCTTCGCGCCTTTGGGGATCTCCAGAACGAAGCCGCCGCCGTTGGCCGTGTGTCCGTTGCCTTCCTTGAACTCAGGCAGAAGGATGACGCCGTAGTTCAGATCAGGTGCGGTCTGAGCCAGCGCTGCCGTATAGGCAGAAGTATGTACCACCATGGACATCACGCCGGAAGCGAAGGGATCCGCCATACCGGAAGAGAACGCTGCAGAAATCTCGTTATAAGTGGAATCGCCGTAGTAGTCGATCCAGCTTCTCACCCATGCGAACGCTTCCTTGTTCACGTCGGAGTTCACCGTAGGCTCGGTGGTCTCTTCATCAAACCAGCAGGGGCCGCCGTTGGCATTGATCAGCCAGGTATCCACGCCGCCGTTGCCGACTACAGGCAGGAAGCCGATTCTGGTGTAGTCATCGCCATCCTGTACATCCAGCTTGTGAGCAGCTTCCCACAGGTCGTCCCAGGTCTGGATGTCTTCAGGGTTGATGCCCGCTTCCTCAAAATGGTCCTTGTTGTAGTAGATCACGCGGGTATCCACAGAGAACGGCAGCGCGTAAACGGAACCGTCGTCGCCGGTACACGATTCCATATACTGCTCATAGAAGCCGCCAACCACATCGTCGGTCAGATACGCATCCAGGGGCTCAACCTGGCCTTCCTGAGCGCGGAACTTCACTTCCTCCATGCTGTTGGCCATGATATCGCAGGGATCTCCAGCCGCGATCTGGGCGATGTTCTTCGTGAAGATATCACCAAACGGAATGTCAACATAATTCACATGGTATTTGCTCTGGGATGCGTTGAAGTCATCCACCATCTGCTGGATATAAGGCTTTCTCGCATCGCTGCTCCACCATGCCCAGAACTCCAGCTCCACCGCTTCGCCGTTGTCTTCCGCCGCAGCCTCTTCGCCAGCCGCTTCCTCGGCAGGAGCGCTCTCTTCTGCCGCAGCGCTGCCGGTGGATGCCGTGCTCCCGGTCGTCGCGCCGCCATCGCTGCCACAGCCGGTCAGCGCCGTAACGGCCATTGCCGCAGCCAGAAGGCTTGCCAACAATTTCTTTTTCATGTACTTGTCCTCCTCTATATTTGTTTTTGTGTCATTATAATATCACTCTTATTCATATTTGGCAATATCTTTTTGAATATTTTTTGAACATATTTGATATTTTTTTGAATTCTCTTTTTCTGTTCCATATACTCACCCCTGCTCTTTTGTTAATATATATAATTTTGCTCATCATTTTTTGTGTATTTTTCACAATTCAAAGCTTTTATTGTAGCTTTTTTCAATTTATCGAATTCAATTTTATTCATTCTAAATTCTCATTATTTTCCATATATTCAATAAATTGTTCATTTTCATTTCATTTTTTATCATTTACATCCATTCCAGACCTTTCCCATGCTGCCCCATACGGAGCGAGGGCACCGCTCACATCCCGTTCGATGATTTTGCGATGCCCTCAACAGATTCCCTCCTGCGCTCTTGCTATAAATATTCACCAAACAAATCCTGCGTCTCACAGTGCCGGCGAAGAATCCATGCTCCGTTATGCAGTCGCGGGATCCAGCCATTTTTTCACCAGATCAACGCTGACCCCTACTGCTTTTGCGATAAATTCCTCCGTCATTCCCATGCTATGCAGGCTCGCCGCCGTTCTCCGCTTTTCTTCCTGACGCCCCTTTTCTTCCACTCTGTCCAATACTTCGCACATATTCCGGGGTCCTCCTTTCCCTTTCCT
>DWXE01000020.1 GCA_019119355.1 Candidatus Eisenbergiella merdigallinarum | reverse complement strand
ATTGACTACAATCATGTACGTCCTCACAGTTTCAATGGTTATAGAACTCCGTTTGAGGCAAGGAATGCAGCGTAACTGATTTATGATATTTTTTAGCCATAAGTGTTACAAAAATGCTTGACCACAACAATGAATATTCCGATGACATAATGCAGCCTTTTCGAACTTTCAGTGCGAAGCATCCGGAAATCCAGTGCGGTGATTCCGGCGGCCAGTGCAGCCCTCTATAATGGTCTTATGCACGAGTTAATCGTGTAAATACATTATGGAGGTCGATAATTATGGTTGATTATCGAGAGATCATCCGGCTCAAGTCAACAAAGCCGGAAATGAGTAACACAATGATTGCTTCCAGCATTGGCAGTTCAAGGAACACTGTCGCTGAAGTCTGGAAGCTTGTCCAGGAGAAGGGGCTGTCCTGGCCGCTTCCGGCTACCCTTACTAACCGGGATCTGGAACAGATCCTGTATCCTGAACGTACCCATAGGGAAGGGCGGCTCATGCCGGATTATGAATACGTTTATAAGGAACTCGCGAAGCCCAACGTAACCCTCACGCTTCTGTGGGCAGAGTACTGCGCGAAATGTGAGGCTGCCGGGGCGATCCCCTATCAGCACACACAATTCAATGAAAAGTACCATGCCTACGCTGCTTCCAAAAAGGCAACGCTGCGGATCAGCAGGAAACCCGGCGAACTCATGGAAGTGGACTGGGCCGGCAGTACCCTGGCTGTTACTGACAGCATCACCGGGGAGCCTGTCACCGCATACGTCTTTGTCGCCTGCCTCCCATGCAGTATGTACAGCTATGCGGAGGCAGTTCCCGACATGAAGGCCGCCAGTTGGATCCGGGCGCATATCCATGCGTATAGCTACTTCGGAGGCGTCACCCGGATCCTTACGCCTGATAATGCAAAGGTTGCGGTCGTTAAGAACACCCGCATGGAGCTGATCCTCAACCGTTCCTACCAGGAGATGGCGAAATACTATGGCACCGCCATTGTCCCTGCCCGACCGGTCTCACCGAAGGACAAGGCCTCTGTCGAAGGCACAGTCGGTGTCCTGTCAACCTGGATCGTGGCATCCCTGCGTAACGATAAGTTCTTTTCCTTTCAGGAACTGAATGAAGCCATCCGCATAAAACTGGATGAGTTTAACAGCCGTCCTTTTCAAAAGAGGAAAGGCTGCAGGCTTTCCGCATTCGAGGAAGAAGAAAAGGCCTTCCTCCTGCCACTTCCATCCGTTCCGTATGAGACAGCCGTATGGTCCTCGGAAACAGTCCAGCCGGATTACCTGGTCACAGCAGGTGGCTGCCGATATTCCGTACCATATGAGTACATCGGCAGGAAGGTCGATATCCGAACAACGGAGAAATGCGTGGAGGTTTTTTATCAAAACCAAAGGATCGCGTCCCATGTGAGGATTTTCAACACCACAGATCCGGTCTATGTATCGGAGCATATGCCGGAAGCCCACCGGCGTTACCTTAATTATAATGAAGAAAGCTTTCAGCAATGGGCGGAAGATATCGGCCCTTCTACAGGGACTGTCATCCGTACCTTCCTCCATGCGCACAGGACTCCGCAGCAGGGATATAAAAGCTGCGCGTCCATGATGAAGCTTGCTGACCGGTTTACCCCGGCCAGGCTGGAGGCAGCCTGCGCAAAAGCGCTTTCCTATACGCCAGGCCCGAGTCTGAAAAATATCACTACTATCCTTCAGAACGGACAGGATAAAGTAAAAAACAGTATCCCGCCCCGGGCAACTGGCAGCCATGGCCTGACACGCCGCGCAGCCCGTGAGAAGGGAGGTACCCAGGCATGACCATACAGTCTACGATCGACAAACTTCGCGAGCTGCGGCTTTCCGCTATGGCGGGCGCATTCGAAGACCAGTGTCGTGCCGGAGGTCTCCAGGGACTCAGTTTTGCGGACCGTTTTGGGATCCTTGTGGACAGGGAATGGGAATCACGCCGGAATAATCGTCTTGCCCGGCTCATCCGTAGCGCTGGGGTCCGGTATCCGGGCGCGTGTATGGAGGATATCGAATACCATGCAGACCGGAAGCTGGACCGCGGGAAACTGCTCCGCCTGTCCGGCTGCGGTTACATCCGCGACAGCCGCCATATCATCATCATGGGCGCATCTGGCAGTGGGAAAACGTATCTCTCCAATGCTCTGGGAGTTGCTGCGTGCCGGAGCGGTTTTACCGTCCGGTATGTCAGGATTCCGGACCTGATGAACGGGCTTGCTGTCGCACGGGGAGAAGGTACTTACCTGAAAATGATCCGCTCGTACCAGAAAGCTGACCTGCTGATCATTGATGAATTCCTTCTCACACCGATGACGAATGAGCAGGCGAATGACCTGCTGGAGGTCATTGAGCCACGTACAGAACGTGGTTCTATTATCTTCTGAACCCAGTTTGAACCGGACGGCTGGCATGAACGGATCGGGTCACCGGAGTATGAAACCCTCTGTGATGCAGTCATTGACAGGATCCGTCCCAATGCGTATGAAGTCCTGATCGAGGGAGCCGTATCTATGCGGGAACGCCATGGCGTGAACACACCCAGAACTGGAGAGGCAGGTGAAAACGATGCTGTATGAGGGTTACAACGCATGGGATGAATGTCCGGAAGCTGACGACTGCGAGCTGATCCGTTCCTTTCTGGAACTGGTGGACGCAATGGTCAGGGACATCCAGCACCTCAAGGCAGAGACGGTCCGGGTGAGATACCGACTTGCCATGGAAATGGATCCTGAGCATAAACAGATCACAACGGTTGACATCCTCTCAGATTTGAATATGCCGCATTATGACAATCTGGCATATGGTGTGGTATAAAAAAAGTTGGCAGCTTATTCTCAAGGATTTCATAATAAAACCAAGAGAATAAGGAGGTATTCAAAGTGGCACGTAAATATGACCATGAATACAAAGTACAGGCAGTAAAACTTGCAAAAGAAATCGGCGGCGCTAAGGCTGCTAAAGAATTAGGAATCCCTGAAGGAACCATCCATACATGGCTGAAAGCGGTTAGAGCCGGTAAGCTGGATATCGGAGAAGGCTCCCATACTCCCGCCAGCGCAATGAGCCTGTCAGAAGAGATTACCATGCTGCGCAAACGGGTAAAGGAACAGGATAAAGAAATCCGTCGCCTGAAGGAAGAAAACGAATTTCTGGAGGAAGCGAGCGCTTTTTTCGCCGCCAGCCGTCGGAAGTCAGCAAAAACCAGAGAATGATCTTTTTGGCTCTGAAGACAGAGGACGGCAGGATTACTGGAAAAATCTCATTTTATTGCAGAATGCTTGGAATTAGCCGCCAGGGCTTCTATAAATATCTCGCAAACAAAGACCGTCCCTGGAAGTACCAGGATCTGGCGGATGCCATGAAAGCAATCGTCAGCGAGGATGAATGTAACGATACTTATGGCCGGATCCGGATGTACCAGGCATTGTTGCTGAAACAGCCGGAAGGAGTACATATCCCCAGTGAGAGGACCGTATACCGGGTTATGGATCAGATTGGCCTGAGCCATCGGCCAAAGAGAAAACCCAACGGAATCACAAAGGCTGATCGTGAAGCCATGAAATCCGATGATCTGCTGAAGAGGGATTTCCGTTCTGATACCCCATTAGAAAAATGCATTACCGATATCACGGAGATCCCGGCAGCCAATGGAAAACTGTATGTATCCGCAATTTTTGACTGCTTTGATCTTAGTGTCCTCGGTCTGGCAATGGGAGCAAATATGAAAGCGGATTTATGTATCCATACACTGAAAAATGCCCTGACTGCTTATCCCGGTCTGAAAGGTGCTGTCATCCACAGTGACCGGGGGACACAGTATACCAGCGAGTCCTACCGACAGACCATCCGGGAGTATCATATCCAGCAAAGCATGAACAGTGCTGGAGGGCGCTGCCATGATAATGCACGCTGCGAGAGCATGTGGGCCAGAATGAAGACGGAACTCCTTTATGACCGTTATGATACAAAACAGATGGAAGTAGAAGAATTAAAGGTACTTATCTGGAGATACTTCCTCAGCTACTGGAACAACCGGAGGATCTGCTCTGCCAATGGAGGTGAAGTGACCCAAAAAGTTGGACAGTTTCTCAAGTGGCAAAGTCAGCTTGAATCCTATATTGAATAGGACTTAATCCGCCCAATTTTTCTTTTATTCGGTTGTGATTGTAATATTCCAGATAAAGTTCCAGCTCTGTTTGGAATTCTTCATATGAGCAAAATTCTCTTAGATACAGCAGCTCGGATTTTAATAAACCAAAGAAATTTTCTATAACCGCATTGTCCAGACAATTCCCTTTTCTGGACATACTTTGCCGGATTCCCTTATCGGAGAGCCGCTTTTGGTAACGGGCATTTTGATACTGCCATCCCTGATCAGAGTGAAAAATCAATCCAGTATTGCCAAGGAGCTTCTTAAATGCTTTATCCAGCATCTCTGTAATCTGCTCAAAATTTGCCCGTTCACTGATCGCGTAGCTGATGATTTCTCCATTATACATATCCAGAATCGGTGACAAACATAGTTTCCGGCCAAACAGAGAAAATTCCGTAACGTCAGTTCTCCATTTTTGGTTCGATTTTTCCGCATGAAAATCCCTGTTTAGCAGATTAGGGGCTGTTTTTCCAACTTCTCCCCGGTAGGAGCGATATTTCTTCATTCTTACCATGCATTTCAGTCCCAGTTCTTTCATCAGCTTCTGCACGGTTTTGTGGTTCAAAACATATCCACGATTACGCAGTTCCATGAGAATTCGGCGGTATCCGTAACGTCCCTGATTTTCTTTATAAATTGCTTTGATTTCTGATTTTTCAAACTTATATTTGTCTCCAGACTGCGCTTTTTTGCAATGATAGTAATAAGTGCTTCTGGGGATGCCGACAAGTTCCAGCAAGGCTGCCAGTTTGTAGTTGCGCCTTAATTCTGTAATGACAGCCACAATATCGGTCATTTGGATTTTTCCCGCTTTTGAATTAAGACGTTCAATTTTTTTAAGTAGTCGTTCTCCATACGAAGCCGCAGGTTTTCTTCTTCAAGGCGCCTATTTTCTTTTTTAACTCCGCCTGTTCCTGCGCTTTTTGCCTTTTTGTAGGCGTGGTTGGTTTTGCTTCATCATAAGTCCATCTGCGCCTTTCTCCCGGAATTTTTTATCCCAGCGGCACACCGTTACAACATCCAGGCAGAAATGCATTGCCGTCTATGTGTAGGAGAGATTATGTTCCTGTTTGTATTGTAACACTTTCAGACGGAATTCTCTTTCAAAGCCTTTTTGTCTGCCGGCCAGATTTCGGCTTAGAAGTCCTTCCGTGCCATGAAGCTTATACAGATTTACCCATTTTTCTATCGGAGTACAAGATACCCCAAACTTCTCTGATGCTTCTCTCCGGCTATGGCTTTCCAGCACATATTGAACAACCATCATTTTGAATTCTTCTGTAAAAAGTTCTTTTCCCATAAACTGCACCTCCAATCGTTGGTCTCTATGTCCAACTTTTGGGGTGCAGTTCATGGGCTTACGCCCACCCTTGACAGCCTTCTTTTCTTTTGCAAAGGGCGTGAACAAGGAGGAAGCCCCTATTGTGGCTTCCCCACCCATATCTCAATTATATTAAATCATCTTGAAATGCTTCAGCGCATCTTCTATTGCCCTTTCCTTTTCCGGTGTTACATTTGAGACCTTTGCTTTTTCCTCTCCGGTATTGTAATTGCTTCTTTCAACAATTCCATGCTTCCGCTTCACCTGTGCGACATAAAGGGATGATACTTTTAACCCATGCTTTTCCAATATATACTTCTTAATTTCTTCATAGGTTGCTTTACTTTCCGCTGCGGTTATATCCACTTCATCAAGCGCTATTTCTACAGAAAAATGCTGTGTTGATTTTAGTTTGGACAACAAGCACACCGCCTCCACCCCCGCGGTCCAGGGGAACATGTCCACGGGCCAGACTTCCTCCGCCCGGTATCCTTCCTTTTCCAGCACCGTCACGTCCCGCTCCAGCGTCTCCGGATTGCAGGACACATAGACGATCCTTTTCGGCCCCAGCGCGCCCAGCGCCTCCAGGAACTCCCGGCTGCTCCCGGCCCGTGGCGGGTCCATGAGCACCACGTCCACGGAGCTCTTCTCCTCCGCCAGCGCCTTGAAAAACCGGCCCGCGTCGTCCCGGTAAAACCGGATGTTCTTCACCCCGTTGGCCTTCGCGTTGCTGACGCAGTCCCTGACCGCTTCCGGATTGGACTCCACGCCGATGACCCTGCCCGCCTTCCCGGACGCGATAATTCCGATGGTCCCCGTCCCGCAGTAGGCGTCCACCACCGTCTCCCTGCCGGTGAGCCCCGCCAGCTCCACGGCCTTTTTGTACAACGCGGCCGCCTGAACGGGATTTACCTGATAAAACGAGGCCGGCGAGATTTTAAACCGGCATCCGCACAGCTCGTCCATAATATATCCCTTCCCGTACAGCGTCTGAAACCGTTCCCCCAGCACCATGCTGTCCGTCCGGTCGTTGATATTCTGCACCACCGTGGTAATTTCCGGATGCGCTTTCAACAGGGCGTTCACGAAATTCTTTCTGGAAGGGAACATGGGGGAAGCCGTCACCAGAATGACCATGATCTCCCCGGTGAAGCGCCCCTTCCGGATCATCACATATCGAAACAGGCCGTACCCGGTATCCTCGTCATAGATCCGGATTTTAAACGAACGCAGCATCTGGCGGATGGTCCCGATGATCTCGTCCGCCTTCTGATCCTCGATCAGGCAGCTTTCCACCAGAAGCAGCCGGTGGCTCTTTTCTTCGTAGACGCCGGAGACCGGATTTTTCTTCCGGTCCAGGCCGAAAACAGCCTGCACCTTGTGGCGATAGCGCCAGGGATCCTTCATCCCCAGGATGGGCTTCACCCTGCAGTGCTTCTCCATCAGGCGGCGGACCAGCTTCTGCTTCTTCGCCAGCTGCTGTTCGTACGTCAGATCCAGATACCGGCATCCCCCGCATTTTCCGAACAGAGGGCAGGCCGGTTTCCCCTTTTCATCCTTCTTCCATAAAGCGTCTGTAGATTTCTCTGTAGCGTTGCGCATAAATACTTCCTTTTCTCCAGATAAAATAAAACTCGTGTTCGATGGAAAAATCCTGAAGCCGGATTTCCCTCAGCTTCCCTTCCTCCAGTTCCTTTTTTACAGCCGCGCGGTAGGCGAAGGTCACGCCCCTCCCTTCCGCGGCCAGCTGCTTGATCACGTGGATGTTGTTCACCTCGATCCGCGCCGCGAAATCCTCCAGCGACAGCTGTCTCTCCTTCAGGGCGCGCTCCAGAATTTCCCTGCTCCCGCTTCCCGCCTCCCGCAGCAGGACGGTTTCGGAAAGGAGGTCCTCCAGACGCCGGGGCTCCCGTTCGAAGACATGCCCGCTGCCGGTCACCGCGATGAACGGCTCTTCGGACAAAACCACCAGATCGTAGTCGTTTCTGGAAAAATAGCCCTCCACAAAGGCGAAGTCGATGCTCCCTTCGTCCAGCATTTGCAGCAGCGTCCTGGTGTTGGAAACCGTCACCTGCACCCTGTCCTGCGGGCACTGTTTCAGAAAGCGCTCCATCCAGCCCGCCAGCGCGCCCTCGCCGATGGAAACGGTGGCTCCGAAGGCCAGGTGCCTGTCCTCGGCCGCCTCGCGCATCTGATCCCGGAGCAGATCCTCGTCGTGCTTCATGGTCAGCGCCGCGCTGTATAGAATCCGGCCCGCCGGCGTCAGCGCCATCCTCCGTCCCTCGCTGGCAAACAGCCGGCACCCGTAATGTTCCTCCAGAAAGCGGATATGCTGCGACACCGCAGGCTGGGTGATGCACAGCTCCTCCGCCGCTCTGGTATAATTCAAATGGCGGCACACCGCCAGAAAGGTCTCCATCCTGAAATCCTGCATCCCGCTCTCCCCGTCCGATTACTCCGTCCGCTCTCCGCGCGCGAAAGAAAAAGGGTCTCTGCATCCGTTTTCGTGCAAAGACCCGATTTTTCCGTCTCTATGTTCTCGCCTTACGCGATTTTGGTTTTCGCCAGTTCAGCCAGGGTTGCAAAGCCTTCCGCATCGTTGACCGCCATCTCCGCCAGCATCTTTCTGTTGATGTCCACGCCGGCCTGCTTTAAGCCGTACATGAACTTGGAATAGGACAGGCCGTTGATTCTCGCCGCAGCGTTGATACGCGCGATCCACAGCTGTCTCATCTGGCGCTTTCTCTCCTTACGGCCCGCGTAGGAAGACGCCAGCGCTCTCATCACGGACTGTTTTGCGATTCTGTACTGCTTGCTTCTCGCGCCTCTGTAGCCTTTCGCGAGCTTCAATACCTTATTATGTTTCCTTCTGGCACTCATGCCGCCTTTAATTCTTGCCATCTTCTCAATTCCTCCTTACGACTTATAAATACGGTAAAATCTTCTTCATATTCTTAACGTTGGTCACATCCGTAATAGCCGGTTTTCTGAGATTTCTCTTTCTCTTCGTGGATTTCTTGGTTAAGATATGGCTCTTGTAAGCTTTGCTTCTCTTTAATTTCCCGGTTCCCGTCACTTTGAAACGTTTTGCAGCAGCTCTGCTTGTCTTCATTTTCGGCATATCTGATTTCCTCCTACATTCCTTATTTTCAAAACGTATATTTTAACTGCGCAACTTAGCGTTTTTCAGTTAAAAACATAATCATGCTTCTGCCTTCCACCTTCGGCTGCTTCTCCACAACCGCGATATCGGAAAGCATCTGGGCGAAGTCGTCCAGGATATGCTTGCTGGTGGACATATGCGCCATTTCGCGCCCGCGGAAGCGCAGCGTGATCTTCACGCGGTTTCCCTTTTCGATGAACTTGCGCGCGGCGCTCGCCTTCGTATTCAGGTCGTTGGTATCGATATTGGGAGACATGCGGATCTCCTTGATCTCGATGGTCTTCTGCTTTTTCTTCGCGTCCTTCTCCCGGCGCGCCATCTCATACCGGTACTTCCCGTAATCAACGATCTTGCATACGGGCGGTTTCGCGGTGGGCGCGATCTTCACCAGATCCAGTCCCGCTTCCTCTGCCAGCTTCATCGCATCCCGGGGAGACATGATCCCCAGCTGAGCGCCGTCTTCCCCAATCAGACGGATTTCCTTGTCTCTGATCTGTTCGTTGATAAATAATTCGCTAATGGCTGATTCCCTCCATAAGATATCCGACAGCCCCGTCCCCGGAGTCCCTGTCTTCATAAAATAGAAAAAAGCGGATGCAAAGATCCGCTTCCCGTCACTCCAATACAGCCCCAAAGGGGTCCGAAGAAAAGAACTGTAAACGCCTATGAGCCCAATCGCTATAGGGTGAGAGCGGATACTCTGCTTGCATGTCATACGCGCACCTGTCGCGTACTCAGTAACTTTAGCACAGGATGCCCCTGCTGTCAATACTTTTTTTCGCCGATGGCGCAAATACCGTAACAGTTCATCCATGCCATTCATCATTTGACGGATTCCACTGAATTGGCTGCGCAAAAGGCTGCTGGCCGTCAAATGATTCCTGTCGGGCGTCCGCCCTATAGGCATATGTGGCAAAATGCAGCTTAGTGAGCAAGCTCTCACGCGGCATTTTGCCACATGTGCCTGCATGGCTGTACTGTTACCAAATACCTTAAGACGGCGCGCCCCGCCGCTAAACGGGACGCGCCGCCGGGTCAGCGCTCCTTGAACGTCGCGCAGGAAGTCTCCCTGCAGTCCGCGGCGCCGCAGCCTTTGATATCCACATGATCCGCCAGGCACTTGTAATTCGTATTATAGATACATTTTACCGCCTCGCAGTCGATGCTGATGGTGCGGCTGGGGTGCTCCGCAGCGTTGGTCGTCCGGTCGCCCTTCTGCTCCCGGAAGCTCTCGCAGCAGGTTTCCTCACAGCTGCAGGCGCGCATGCCGCCTACCATGATATCTCCCTTGCAGCAGCACTCGCTGTTGTTGTACATACAGTTTTCCACCGCGCATTTCAGTTCTGCCATTTTCTCTACCTCCATACGAAAAAAGTGAATTGTACCTTTTCAGTATGGCCGCAGAGGCTCTTTTTATTCCGCCCTTTTCCGGTTTTCCTTCGTTTCGATTTCCTGCAGCAGATCGGCGATGAACTGATCCAGGGGCTTCGCGCCCTCGTCTCCGGCGCAGCGGCTTCTCACCGCTACGGTGCCCTCTTCCGCTTCCTTCTGGCCCACCACCAGCATGTAGGGAATTTTGGCGGTCTGGGCTTCCCGGATCTTATAACCGATCTTCTCGGAACGGATATCCACTTCCGCGCGGACTCCGGCTTCGTCCAGCTTCGCCTTCACATCCTTCGCGTAATCCATATATTTATCGGAAATCGGAAGCACGCGCACCTGCACCGGAGCCAGCCATGCCGGGAACGCGCCCGCGAAATGCTCGATCAGGATGCCGATGAAGCGCTCGATGGAACCGAACACCACGCGATGGATCATGATCGGCCTGTGCTTTTCGCCGTCCGCCCCGATGTACTCCAGCTCGAACCGCTGGGGCAACTGGAAATCCAGCTGGATGGTCCCGCACTGCCAGGTCCTTCCGATGCAGTCCACCAGATGGAAATCGATTTTGGGGCCGTAAAACGCGCCGTCCCCTTCGTTGACCACATAGGGAAGGTTCATCTCCTCCAGCGCTTCCCGCAGGGCGTCCGTCGCCAGTTCCCAGTCCTCGTCGCTTCCCATGGAATCCTCGGGCCTGGTGGACAGCTCCACGTGATATTCGAAGCCGAACAGGGAATACACCTGGTCGATGAGCTTCACCACTCCCTTGATCTCGTCCTTGATCTGCTCCGGAGTCATGAAAATATGGGCGTCGTCCTGAGTGAAGCAGCGCACCCGCATCAGGCCGTGCAGCTGGCCGGACTTCTCATGGCGGTGCACCAGCCCCAGCTCGCCCATGCGCAGGGGCAGATCCCGATAGGAGCGGGGTTCGGAAGCGTAGACCAGAACGCCTCCGGGGCAGTTCATGGGCTTGACCGCATAATCCTCCCCGTCGATCACCGTGGTATACATGTTGTTTTTGTAATGATCCCAGTGTCCGGAAGTCTCCCAGAGGCTCCGGTTTAAGATGATGGGGGTGGAGATTTCCACATAGCCCGCTTTCGTATGAATCTGTCTCCAGTAATCCAGCAGGGTATTTTTCAGGGTCATCCCTTTGGGCAAAAAGAACGGGAATCCCGGGCCGGCCTCGTGCATCATGAACAGGCCCAGCTCCTTGCCCAGCTTCCGATGATCGCGCTTTTTCGCCTCTTCCATCATGGTGATGTAGGCATCCAGCTCTTCCTTTTTGGAAAACGCGGTGGCGTACAGCCTGGTGAGCATCTTGTTGTGCTCGTCGCCCCTCCAGTACGCGCCGGCCAGGCTCATGATCTTAAACGCCTTTCCAACGGCTTTGGTGCTCATCAGATGAGGGCCCGCGCAGAGGTCCACGAATTCCCCCTGGCTGTAAAAGCTGATTTCCTCGCCCTCCGGCAGATCTTCGATCAGCTCCACCTTATAGGGTTCTCCCTTTTCTTTCATATATGCGATGGCTTCGTCCCTGGGCTTCGTGAAGCGTTCGATTTTCAGATCTTCCTTCACGATCTTTTTCATCTCCGCTTCGATCTTCCCGAAATCGTCGCTGGTGAGCGGGGATTCGAAGTCCATATCGTAATAGAACCCGTCCGCGATGGAAGGGCCGATGGCCAGCTTCGTATTGGGATAGAGGCGCTTCACCGCCTGGGCCATCACATGGCTGGCCGTATGGCGCAGCGCCGCAAGCCCTTCCTCATCCCTGGCGGTGAGGATATTCACCTGCGCGTCCCGGTCCACCACCGTGCGCAGATCCACCACTTCGCCGTCCACCTCTCCGGCGCAGGCGGCTCTCGCCAGGCCTTCGCTCAAATCGGCAGCGATCTCGATGACCGACATCGCGCGGTCATATTCTTTCACAGAACCATCTTTCAAGGTAATCTTCATCTGCGTTCTCTCCTTTTCCTTTCCTTTTCTCTCTTCCTGCGGGCCGCTGCTTCGGGCAGATCGCAAAAAGCAACAGTTCAGCCATGCCATTCATCATTTGACGGATTCCACTGAATTGGCTGCGCAAAAGGCCACTGGCCGTCAAATGATTCATGTCGGGCGTCCGCCCTATAGGCACATGTGGCAAAATGCAGCTTAGTGAGCAAGCTCCCACGCGGCATTTTGCCACATGTGCCTGCATGGCTGAACTGTTACCGCAAAAAAATCCCATGGACTTCCTTTCGGAAATCCATGGGACGTCAATTCACGCGGTTCCACCCATCTTGCAATCCGCGCCGCAGGGTGGGCGGATGCCTCTCATTGAGGATGATAACGGAATCACCGGGCCGGATTGGGGCCGCTCGGAGCTGGTCTTCAACAGGGATCCCATCGGGGCGCTTCCAGCACTGCGGAACTTCCGTTCGCGCAGGCGCCTCTCTCTGTCACGGAACGCGCTGTCTACTCGTCTCCTCATCGCATTGGCTCGTCTTCAATTCATGGCACTATCTTAATCCACTTCGGCCGGTTTGTAAAGCTCTTTTTCTGAAAAGAGGTGCTTTTCCACGATCCGGGCGGCGCAGCCGACGATCTTCAGGCAGGGCCTGGAAGCGTAGTATTCCGGCGTGCGTTCCGAGGGAGCGGCGCTCTCCTCCATCCCGGAAATCCCCAGAAGCTCCCGGCAAAGCAGCGTGCCGTTCTCCTCCCGGAATTCCCCGGCCATCCGGCGGACGATTTCATAGGCTCTCTTTTTGGCCTCTTCGTCCTTCGGATCCGCATTCCCGTAAACGAATCCGGAAAGCATGGACATGGCGCATACCGTACCGCACACTTCCCGCATCCTTCCGATTCCCGCACCCATGGGGCAGGACAGCTTCAGCGCGGTCTCCCGGTCCATTCCGAACAGGTCCGCGTAGGCCGCGAACACGGATTGCGCGCAGTTATACCCGGAGCAAAACAGCTCCTGCGCCCTCTCTACTCTGCTCTCCAAAACGATTCCCCCGATCGAATGTCACAAACTTCAGCGGTTTTTGCCACAGCACTTCTTATACTTTTTGCCGCTGCCGCAGGGACAGGGATCGTTGGGATAAACCTTCGCTTCCTTGACGATGGTGCCGGAGCGCTTCTGCTCCTTATACAGCTCCTTGCGCTTCTCCTCGTCGAAAATGGAATTCCACTCCTCCAAATTGTAAAGCCAGTCCGCCTCCGCGGCCACCATGTTCTTATACAAAAGCTCCTTGTCGAAGCCCAGGTTCACCGCCGTGTCCTCCTCCATCTCCTCGATGGGGTTGGCCTTCACCAGGCTGTCGTTGATCCCGTCCAGGAAACCGGTCATGGTCATCACGTCGATGCCGTACCGCTCCGCCAGCTCCTTCACGGTCCCTTCCACCACTTCGTCGGGGTTCTTCAGAAGCTGCGCGTAGATCTCCTTTTCCTTTTCGAAATAAGCGGCCCAGAAACGCTGAAGCTTCCCCTTGTCCGCCTTCTGGTCATACGCCATATCTCTCCACTGCTCTAATAACGCCATATTCTTCACCTCATTCGATTCAAATCATCTTGTGCGCCCCACAGGGCGCATTCGATAGCCATCCGGCCATATCTCCGGTTATTATAGCCCAGGAAGGGCATTTGTGCAAGCGAATTTTCCGTGAAACTCCCCTTGAAAATCCCCCCGCTTTATTGTACGATGCAAAGGACAAGCGACCCCCGATTCCCTGCAAAGGAGATGACCCTGATGGAGAACAATCAGAAATCAGATCGGAAAGATCAGAAATCAAAGATGACCCCGAAGCGGATCGCGGCCCTCGTCTGCGCCCTGCTCCTCGTCGCCCTTTACCTGTTCACTTTCGTCTGCGCCCTGCTCTCTTTCCCGAACTGGCACAGGCTCTTCGCCGCCTGCCTGGTGGCTACCATCGGCCTTCCCATCCTCCTGTGGATCTATATCTGGATCTACGGAAAAGTGACGGACCGCCGCACCATCGCTTCCTTCGATCCGGGCGCTTCCGGCACCGATCACCCCGATCAGAAGGAGCCCTGAGTCAGAGCATCTTCCTTCTGCGCAGGATCCAGATGGCCAAAAGGCAGATAGCCAGCATGATCAGGCAGATGATCCCGAAGCCGAAGGGCGTGCCGGACAGCGGCATCCATTCCTCGTCCACATTCATCCCGTAAATGCCGGAGATGATGGTGGGAATGGCCATCACGATGGTGATGGAAGCCAGGTATTTCATCGCTGTGTTCAGACGGTTGTCCATCACCGCGGACAGAAGCTCCCTGGTACCCTTGATGATATCCCGATAGATCTGAGTCATCTCGATGGCCTGCTGGTTTTCCACCACCACGTCCTCCAGAAGCTCCTGATCCTCGGGATATTTTTTGATCCGGTTATAGCGCACCAGCCGCTCCAGCACCACCTTGTTCGCCCGCAGGGACGTGTCGAAATACACCAGGTTGGATTCCAGCTCGTGCAGATCGATCAGCTCCACATCCTCCGTGTCGTGCCCGATGTGTTCTTCGATTTCCTTCCGTTTGCGGTCCACGATGTGCAGATATGCCTGATAGAGCATACAGGACTTCAGGAAAATCTGGTACATGAAGCGCATCTGCTTTTTGGTGGAAAAATCCCTCACCGCATTTTCCTCGAACCCCCGGAGCACCGGCGTATCTTCCCCGCACACGGAAATGAAAACGTCCCCCGCCAGGATCAGGCCCAGCGGGATGGTGGTATAGGCCTCCCGTTCGTGCCGGTACTCGATGGAGGGGATGTCGAACAGAATGAGGGAATATTCGTCGTTCACATCCACCCGGGAGCTCTCCTCATCGTCCAGCGCGGCCCTGACGTCCGCCAGGTCGATGTGAAACTCCCTTGCCACCGCGTCGCACTCCTCCAGCGTGGGGCTCACCAGATTGATCCAGATGCCCGGCGCCGTCTCCTGACTGGCGCGAAGCACCCCGTTTTCCGTAATATATTTTCTGACCATGGCCCGTCCCCCGTCCGTCAAACGCCCAGCTTTTCCAGTTCCGCCTTCGCCTGTTTTTGATTTTCAAAACGAAACGCGTGGATTCCCGCCCGCCTGGCGCCCTCCACATTCTCCTGCGTATCGTCCATGAACACGCATTCCTCCGCCTTCAGCCGGTAGCGGTCCAAAAGCAGGCTGTAAATTTCCGGCATGGGTTTGATGAGCTTATCCTGAAAGGACAGGATGCCGCCGTCCACATAGGGCAGAAAGTCCAGGGCGTTCCAGCACTCCCGCAGCGCCTTTTGGGAAAAATTGGAGAGGACCAGCACCTGATATCCCTTTTCCTTCAGCTCCCGGATCCAGGGGATGGCGTAATCCCATCGCTTTACGATCCCGCCCAGATCCGCCAGCACACGGCGGATCTCCTGTCCGATTTCGGGATCGTTTTCCACAAGAAGGCGCTCGATCTCCTCATCCGAAAGGCATCCCCTGTCGTATTCCTTCCAGTCTTCGGAATGCACCGTGGCCCGCGCCAGCCTCCGTCTCATCCCCTCATCGTAACCCAGGTTCCGAAAGTGCTCGTCCCAGGAAAACCCGGCCAGCACGTTTCCGATATCAAAAATCACCGTTCTGATCATATTCTATCCCTTTTCCTTTCCGAGTATCATCTCCAGCAGCCGCGAAGCCGCCAGCCCCGCCTGATCCCGTTCCGAAGTCACCAGCAGAAAATCCCTGGGCGGAATGGGCGTCTCGAGCTTCAGCTCGTCCAGCGCGCCGGCCTGCAGCTGTTCTTCGGCGAAATCCCGCACCACGCTTCCCACGCCGAGATTGCGGATCGCGAACTGCACGATCATATCGCTGGTAGCCAGTTCGAATTCCGGGCTCACCGCCACGCCGCAGCTCTCCAGAAATCCCTGGACATATTTCCTGGTGCTGGTGCAGGGCTCCATCATGATCAGAGGCAGCTTCTCCAGGACCCGGATGGGATGCTTTCCCTCCTTCAGCCCCCGAAAGTTCCTCCCGATCACGAAAATATCCTCGATCCTCTGCACCGGCCGCATCCGGATCCCCTCCTCTTCCTCCAGCGGGCCGGATACCACGCCGAAATCGATCCTTCCCTCCCGCAGGAGCGCCATGGTGGCGGGCGTGGGACCGTTCGTCACCGTGACCCTGATCCCGGGCCAGGTTTCGTGAAACCGTTCCAGCCAGGGGAGGAGAAAAAATCGCAGCGTCATGTCGGAAGCCCCGATGGTGATCTCTCCCCGTTCCAGGTTCCGGATCTGCAGCAGCCGCTTCTCCCCCGCTTCGAACTGTTCATATCCCTTTTCCACGAAGGAAAACAAAAGTTTTCCCTCCGCCGTGGGGGAAATGCCCCGGGAAGTCCGCTTCAGAAGGCGGATCCCGAGAATCCGTTCCAGCTGCTTTAAGCTCTGGCTCACGGCCGGCTGGGACAGGGAGAGCTCCTCCGATGCCCGGGTCACGGAACCGCATTTCACCGTATAATAAAACACCTTGTAATATTCCAGATTCGCAATCAACATAACGATACTATAACGCAAAAATCCCTTATCCTGGAAGCCTCCTGCAACGGCTTCTATTATAAGGGATTTTCGCTCATTCTGTCAATTCGACGGATCCCGCTCAGCCTTTCAGCGGGCTTTCGCGGTAAATGATATCCTCTCTGCCGGGGCCGTTGGAGACCATGGTGATGGGATATCCCAACTGCTCTTCGATAAATTCCACGTAGTTCCTGCAGTTTAGCGGGAGCTCCTCATAGGTGCGGATCCCGCGGATGTCGCATTTCCATCCGGGAAGGACCCGATAGACGGGCTTCGCCTTCTCCAGAAGGCGGGTGACCGGAAATTCCTTCGTCACCTCCCCGTCGATTTCATAGCCCACGCAGACCGGGATCTCGTCCAGATAGCCCAGCACGTCCAGGACGGTCAGCGCCACGTCCGTGGCTCCCTGCAGCCGGCAGCCGTAATGGGAGGCCACGCAGTCATACCAGCCCATTCTCCTGGGCCGCCCGGTGGTAGCTCCGTATTCGCCGCCGTCTCCGCCCCTGCGGCGCAGCTCGTCCGCCTCTTCCCCGAAGATCTCGGAGACGAACGCCCCCGCTCCCACCGCGGAGGAATAGGCTTTGGTCACGGCCACGATGCTTTTGATCTCATAGGGCGGAATGCCCGCTCCGATGGCGCCGTACGCCGCCAGGGTTGAGGAGGACGTCACCATGGGATAAATCCCGTGGTCCGGATCCTTCATCGTTCCCAGCTGGCCTTCCAGAAGGATGTTCTTTCCCTCTCGCAGGGCCTGGTACAGAAACGCGGACACGTTGCCCACATAGGGCTCCACCATGTCGCGGTATTCGTGCAGCGTCGTCAAAAGCCCGTCGGGATCGATCCCCTCCCGGTGATAGAGATGCTCGAAGAGCACATTTTTCACCTCGCAGACCCGCTGCACCTTTTCCCGAAGCAGCTCTTCGTCGAACAGCTCGCTGACCTGAAAGCCGATCTTGGCGAATTTGTCCGAATAAAAGGGGGCGATTCCCGACTTCGTGGAGCCGAAGGATTTTCCCGCCAGGCGCGCTTCCTCGCAGCTGTCCTGCAGGATATGATAGGGCATCACGATCTGGGCGCGGTCCGAAATCAGGATATGAGGCATGGGCACATTGCGGTCCGTCAGCTCTTTGATCTCCTGAAACAGAATCGGGATATTGAGCGCCACGCCGTTGCCGATGATGTTGGTGACGTGGCTGTAAAACACGCCGGAAGGAAGGGTATGGAGCGCGAACTTCCCGTAATCGTTCACGATCGTATGGCCCGCGTTGGCGCCTCCCTGAAAGCGGATGACGATATCCGCCTCCTGCGCCATCATGTCCGTGATCTTTCCCTTTCCTTCATCTCCCCAGTTTGCACCAACTACTGCTTTTACCATCGTTTCCTCCATTCCCCGGCGCTCTTTCGCCGCTTAAGGATCAATCCTGCCCTCTTTGAATCCATCCGTCCGTCTCTTACGCGAGGATCATCTTCGTCAGATCCATGGGATCCACGATCCTACCGTCCTTATATACTCTCATGTTCCCGCTGGCGATTTCATCGATCAGGATCACTTCCCCGCCTTTGCTGTAGCCGAACTCGAACTTGATATCGTAAAGGTCCAGTCCCTTTTTCGCCAGATCATCCGCCACGATCTTCGTGATGGCCAGCGTCTGCTCCTTCATGCTGTCGTACATTTCGGGGGTCATGACGCCCAGAACCGCCAGCGCGTCTTTGGTCACCAGCGGATCGCCCTTCGCGTCGTCCTTGAAGGTGGTCTCCACATATCCGCCCTCGATGCGGGTGCCGTCCTCCATATATTCCCCGTAGCGGCGGATGAAGCTGCCCGTGGCCACCAGGCGGCAGATCACCTCCAGGCCGTGTCCGAACACTTTCGCCGGAAGCACTTCCATGGTAGCCGCATCGATATCCGCGCCGACATAGTGGGTCTTCACGCCCGCTGCCTTCAGCAGCTCGAAGAAGTGAATGGATGTTTTCAGGTTTTCTCTGCCGATCCCCTCGATGGTCAGACCCACGGAGTTTTCGCCGGGATCGAATTTCCCGTCCTTGCCGGTGCAGTCATCTTTGAATTTCAGAAGCACGTTGCCGTTTTCCAGCTGAAACACGTCTTTCGTCTTGCCAGTATAAATTTTTTCCATTTTGCTTCAAAGCTCCTTTTCGCGTTTGTCCTTCGCCTTCGATCCGCAGCGGATCCGATACAGTATCAGTATAGCAAAAAATCTTTATAAGTAAAATCAATAAATATTATACATAATATAATCTGGACTTATATCGAATGATCAGACGTTGATCTGGGCGGTCACGCCCAGCTCCTCCCTGTTTTCGGAGAGCAGGGGCCGGATCACCTGATCCAGATAGCGCTCTACCTGATGGACGCTGCATCCCACATAGCGGGACGGATCCAGGGCCGCTTCCAGCGCCTGCCCGTCCAGGCCGAACATTTCGTCTTCGGCGATGAGCTTCAGCATTTCGTTGTCCGCGCCCTCTTCCTTCACCCGCCTTCCGGCTTCCATGGAGAGACGGCGGATCCGTTCGTGCAGCTCCTGCCGGTCCCCGCCTGCGCGCACCGCATCCATCATGATATTTTCCGTCGCCATGAAGGGCAGCTCGCTGCGCAGGTGTTTTTCGATGACCTTCGGGTAAACCACCAGGCCGTCCACCACGTTCAGGCACAGATCCAGGATCCCGTCCGCCGCCAGGAAGCCCTCCGCGATGGAAATCCGCTTGTTGGCCGAGTCGTCCAGCGTCCGCTCGAACCACTGGGCTGCGGAGGTAATGGCCGGGTTCAGGGCGTCCGCCATCACATAGCGGGCCAGGGAAGCGATCCGCTCGCTGCGCATGGGGTTGCGCTTATACGCCATGGCGGAGGAGCCGATCTGGTTCTTTTCGAACGGTTCTTCCACCTCCTTGAGATGCTGCAGCAGCCGGATGTCGTTGGACATCTTGTGGGCGCTGGCCGCGATCCCGGCCAGGACGTTCATCACCCGGGTATCCACCTTGCGGGAATAGGTCTGTCCGGATACCGGATAGCAGCCCGGAAATCCCATTTTTTCCGCGATCATGGGATCCAGGCGGTCCACCTTCTCCTGATCCCCTTCAAACAGCTCCAGAAAGGACGCCTGGGTGCCCGTGGTGCCTTTGGATCCCAGAAGGCGCAGGCTGTCCTGCACGTATTCCAGATCCTGCAGATCCATATAGAATTCCTGCAACCACAACGAAGCCCTCTTCCCCACGGTGGTGGGCTGGGCCGGCTGAAAATGGGTAAAGGCCAGCGTAGGAAGCGCCTTGTAGCGGTCCGCGAAATCCGCCAGCTTCGCGATCACGTTCAGAAGTTTCTTCCTCACCAGCTTCAGCGCTTCCGCCATGATGATGATGTCCGTATTGTCTCCCACGTAGCAGGAGGTGGCTCCCAGGTGAATGATCCCCTTCGCCTTCGGGCACTGCACCCCGTAAGCGTACACGTGGCTCATCACGTCGTGGCGCACTTCCTTTTCCCTCGCTTTTGCCACGTCGTAGTTGATATCGTCCTGATGGCTTTTGAGCTCGTCGATCTGTTCCTGCGTGATCTCCAGCCCCAGCTCCCTTTCCGTCTCCGCCAGGGCGATCCAGAGCTTTCTCCACGTCCTGAATTTCATGTCCTGGGAAAAAATGTACTGCATCTGTCTGCTGGCGTAACGCTCCGACAGCGGGCTAATGTATCTGTCTGTACTCATCGGCTTTTCATCCTCTCTTTCTGCGCATTCCGGTTTCCTTCGGCAAAAGTATAGCGAAAAAGGTGGGAGGGCGCAACCCCCCGGCGGGGAAAAACTCCACAAACATCATTTGACGGCCAGGGCCTTTTGCGCAGCCAATTCAGTGGAATCCGTCAAATGATGAATGGCATGGCTGAACTGTTTTCATAACTGTAACGGTTCAGCCCCGTCCTTCGATGATTCCTCCGCCGAAGATATGGCCGTCCTCATAGAACACCGCGGACTGCCCGGCGGTGACGGCCCGCACCGGTTCCTCGAACTCGCACTCCCAAAGGCCCTCCCCGGCTTCCCGCACCCGGCACATGGTCCCTTTGTGTCCGTAGCGGATCCTGCCCAGAAGGCGGCGTTCCCCCTCCAGCCGCTCTTCCGCCATCAGGTTGATCCGCCCGCACAGCAGCTTCGTGGAGAAAAGATCTTCATTTTCCCCGATCACCACCTCCTGCGTATCCGGCCGGATCCCGGTGACGAAAACCGGATGGCCCATGGCCAGGTTCAGGCCCTTTCTCTGCCCTATGGTATAGTGGATGATCCCCTTATGCCGTCCCAGAACCGTCCCCTCCCGGTCCACAAAATTCCCCGGCAAAAGCGCGCTTCCCGCCTTTTCTTCCCCGGCGAAGCGGCGGATAAAGGCCGCGTAGTCGTGGTCCGGAATGAAACAGATCTCCTGGCTGTCCTTCTTTTGCGCCACGGAAAGCCCCGCCTGACGGGCCATCTGACGCACCTCTTCTTTTGAGTATTCCCCCAGGGGCATCTCCGTATGCTTCAGCTGCTCCTGCGTCAGCCGGTAAAGGGCGTACGTCTGGTCCTTCGTGGCCGAGGAGGCGTTGGCTATGCTGAGCCTGCCGTTTGGCAGGCTGCAGATCCTGGCATAGTGCCCGGTGGCGATCCGGTCGGCGCCCCGCCCTGCGGCGTAACGCAAAAGCGCCTCCCACTTGATCTTCCGGTTGCAGATCACGCAGGGGTTGGGCGTCCTTCCCATCGCGTATTCCCGGGCGAATTCCTCCATCACCTGTTCGGAAAAAGCGTCCCTGACGTCCGCCGCTTCCCAGGAGATTCCCAGCTGCTCCGCCGCCAGGGCAGCCTCCCGTTCGATTTCATCCATTCCGGAAAAATGGCGCATGGTAACCCCCAGCACTTCGTACCCCTGCTGCTTTAAGAGCCATGCCGTCACGGAAGAGTCCACCCCTCCGGACATCCCCACTACGATTTTCTTCTTTTCCATACTGACCGTCCGTTTCCTCCTGTTCTGTCCTTCGCGTTTCGCCGCATATATATCCATATACCCTGTCGCCCCGGAGGCGGTTATGAAAAAAAATGCGCTGATCAAAGGAACTCTCATTCTGACCGCAGCCGGTTTCGCCAGCCGGCTCATCGGTTTTTTCTACCGGATTTTTCTGTCCCGGATGTTCGGCGAGGAGGGGATGGGGATCTACGAGCTGATGAATCCCGTCCTTTCCCTGACCTTCGCCCTGTGCACCTCCGGCATCCAGAGCGCCATTTCCAAATTCGTGGCCGCGGAATCCGGCCCTTCCTGCGTCGCCTCCCGGCTGCGCATCCTCCTGTCCGGCATGGTCTTTTCCGGCCTCCTGTCCGCCGGATGCGCGGCGCTGATCTATCGCGGCGCGGAATTCATTTCCGTCTCCCTCCTGATGGAACCGCGCTGCGCCTCCCTGCTGCGGATCGCCGCCCTCTCTTTTCCCGCCGCCTGCCTGCATTCCTGCATCAACGGCTACTATTACGGCATCAAAAGAGCCGGGCTGCCGGCGCTCTGCCAGCTGATCGAGCAGAGCTTCCGGGTGGGCAGCGTATTTTTGTTCTGGCAATACTCCCTGAGCCATTCCGTGGTCTTTTCCATCAACGTCGCCGCCGTGGGGCTGGTAATCGGTGAATTCGCCTCCACGCTGGCCTCCATCCCCATGGCCTGGTTTCACTTCGCCGGACAGCTGCCCTTCCCCGCTCCTGCCAGAGCGCGGTATTCCGCCATCATGGGACGGCTGTTTTGCTTCGCTGCCCCGCTGTCCGCCAACCGGGTCCTCCTTCATCTTCTGGGCGCTGTGGAATCCGCCCGGATCCCCGCCAGCCTGCAGCAGTTCGGCTACAGCCAGACCCAGGCCCTTTCCATTTACGGCGTCTTCACCGGCATGGCCATGACGTGCATCCACTTTCCGGGAGCTCTGACCAACTCCGTCTCC
The DNA here is from genome assembly GCA_019119355.1 of Candidatus Eisenbergiella merdigallinarum. Taxonomy (GTDB): domain Bacteria; phylum Bacillota; class Clostridia; order Lachnospirales; family Lachnospiraceae; genus Gallintestinimicrobium; species Gallintestinimicrobium merdigallinarum. The sequence continues at coordinate 54,223 of DWXE01000020.1, read as the reverse complement.
GTCCTCCTCATGCCGCTGGTGGCCGAAGCGGACGCCAGAAACAACGTCGCGGCCATCCGCTCCGCTATCCTCAAATGCGTCCGTTACTGTCTGCTTCTGGGGTTTTTCTGCCTCGCCGCCTTCCTGCTGACCGGCGATTTTCTGGGCACCGTTTTGTTCCACAGCGAACTCACCGGCCGCTTTATCCGCACCCTGAGCTTTTTATGCCCGTTCCTCTACCTCAATACCACACTGCTCTCCGTTCTCAACGGGCTGGGAAAGACCGGAGCTACCTTCGCCCTGAGCATGGCTTCCATCCTGACCCGGCTGGCCTTCGTCTTCTTCGCCATCCCCTCCTTCGGCATTCAGGGCTACCTGTGGGGAATGCTGGCCGGACAGCTGCTGGTGACCTCCGCGAGCTTTTTGATCCTGCGCTCCTGCCTGCGCCGGCCCTGACGCTCCGCCATCCTCCGGGTTCCGACATTCCGCAATCCGCTCTTGCGCCCCAACGCTTTGTATACTATAATAAGCGTGCACAAAAAAGGAGAACGACAAAAGATGAGCTTTGAATTCATAAAAAAACTTCCTACCCCGGACGAAATCCGGGAACAATATCCGGTTCCGAAGGAGTTCGCCCGCTTAAAGGCCCTCCGCGACAAACAGATCCGGGACGTGATCACCGGCGAAAGCGACCGTTTTCTCGTCATCATCGGCCCCTGCTCCGCGGACAACGAGGACGCGGTATGCGACTACATCAGCAGGCTGGCCAAAATCAACGAAAAGGTTTCGGACCGGCTGATCCTGATTCCCAGGATCTATACCAACAAACCCCGCACCACGGGGGAAGGCTACAAGGGCATCGTCCACCAGCCCGATCCCGAAAAGAAGGAAGACTTCCTGCAGGGTCTCATCGCCATGCGCAAGATGCACATCCGCGCCTTCGAAGAATCCGGACTGACGGCCGCCGACGAGATGCTCTACCCCGAAAACTGGGGCTATGTGTCCGACATCCTCTCCTACGTTGCCATCGGCGCACGAAGCGTGGAGGATCAGCAGCACCGCCTGACGGTCAGCGGCTTCGACGTGCCCTCCGGCATGAAGAATCCCACCAGCGGGGATTTCTCCGTCATGCTCAACTCCGTCTACGCCGCGCAGCATCCCCATTCCTTCATCTACCGGGGATGGGAGGTCCGCACCAGCGGCAACGAGCTGGCGCACACCGTCCTGCGGGGCGCCACCAACAAACACGGCAGAAATCTTCCCAACTATCACTATGAGGATCTCAATACCCTGCTGACGCTCTATAACGAACGGGATCTGAAAAACCCCGCCTGTATCATCGACGCCAATCACTCCAACTCCAACAAGCAGTACGAGCAGCAGATCCGGATCGTCCAGGAGGTGCTTCACAGCCGCCGGTTAAGCCCGGACATCCGCAATCTGGTGAAGGGCGTGATGATCGAAAGCTATATCGAAGAAGGCTGCCAGAAGGTAGGCGGCGGCGTCTACGGCAAGTCCATCACGGACCCCTGCCTGGGATGGGCGGATTCCGAAAAGCTGCTGTACGATATCGCGGATCTCACCCTGTAGGATCCATAAGCCCGTGCACAGAGTACGCACCCTAAAGGACGGCGGCCGCGTCATCCTCTGGGGTGCGCTTTTGCGTATACATCCCGGAGCTGGTTGCGGTTCATTCTGGCGTAGATCTGGGTGGATGTGATGTCGGAATGCCCCAGCATCTCCTGAACGCTGCGCAGATCCGCCCCGTTGGCTACCAGATGGGCGGCGAAGGAGTGCCGCAGCGTATGCGGCGTGATCTCTTCCGCGATCCCCGCCTTGTGGGCGTAGGACTTCACCAGCTTCCAGAAGCCCTGCCGGCTCATGGGTTTCCCGGAGCAGTTGACGAACAGGACCTGCTCCTGCGGATCCTTCAGCATGCTGCTTCTTCCCTTAAAAAAGTACTCGGTCAGCGCCTCTCTGGCCTTGCTGCCAAAAGGGACCGCCCTCTCCCTGTTCCGGTCGTGGCAGATGATATAGCTCATCTGCATGTTCACGTCGGATATGGTCAGGCCGATGAGTTCGGACACCCGGATCCCCGTGGCGTACAAGAGCTCCAGCATGGCCCGGTCCCGGATCTCCTTCGGATTCTCCCGCCCCGGCTGCTCCAAAAGCTTTTCCACTTCCTCCAGGGACAGCACGCCAGGCGCCTTCTTTTCCACCCGCGGCGCCTTCAGATTTTCCGAAACATCCGCCTCCACCAGCTTTTCCCGGAGCAGAAAATGAAAAAAGGCCCGCACGGACGCGATATTCCTGGAAATCGTGGCCGCCTTGAACTGCTCCTGCTCCAGATGGCGGACATAGGAATTGAGAGCGGTAGCCGTGATCTGCCCCGCTTCTTCGATCCCCTGACGCTTCAGAAAACCTTCCAGCTTCCTTAAATCCCTCTGATACGATAGCTCCGTATTCCGGGAAGTCCCCTTTACATTATGTAAATAAGCGATAAATGCCTGAATCTGCTCCTCCATCCCCACATTGAACCCTTCTTTTGAATCGAATCGATCGTAACGCTCCACCCGTATGCAAAACATTATAATCAATCCATCGCGGAAAAGCAATGCGGAATTTCCACCTTTTCCCCACGCGTGGCAACCGTTTTGCCGCGCGGGACCCCTACCGCGAAAACAGCAGGCCGGTCACCACTTTCAGGGCAATCGGATTGACATAACTTTCCAGGAGGCATCCTGTTATGACAACCGCCAGCGGAATCAGCAGTTTTCTTTTTTCCAGCTTTCTGGCACACCAGTCCAGCAGCAGCAAAAATCCGGGGACCAGCAGCAGCTGATGGGGCAGGACGCAGCCCGAAAACAGCAGGATCCCGCCCAGCCCGTAGCGGGCGGAAAGGGTTGTCAGCACCGCGCCGGCGGACAGACCGCCGAAAAAAAGAAAGCCGGCCGCCCCGATTTCCCCCGCTCCCGCCGTAGCGAGCAGAACGAGAAAGGCCGCCGCTCCCAGGCGCTGCCGCAGGGAATACAAAAGCAGCCCGTTCCGGTTGATTTCCAGAAGCTGCATCCTCGTCCACAAAGAGGGATCCAGAAAGCCGGTGGACTCCATCAGGGGATCCGAAAACAGACAGATGGCTGCAATTCCTGCCAAAAATCCCGTCAGGAAAAGGATCATCCACCTCCTCGTCTCCTTTCGTTCCAGTTTCCAGAAAAAGAACATAAAACACCCCCGAATCCGCTTCATTCAAATATATGCGGATCCGGGGGCGCACAGACGCGAAACTGTCAGCAGTACCGGTTCTTATAGCTCATGATCGCCGCGATGGTCTTGGAATCCTCGATCTGTCCGGAATAGATCATGGCGCACAGTTCTTCCACCGAAAACGCCTCCACGTCGATGTACTCGTCTTCGTCCAGGTGCTGATGGCCGGGCTTCAGCTTCTGCGCCACGTAAATGTCGATCTTTTCATCGCAGAAAGCCACCGTCGTCCGGATCGTAATCAGAAGGCTCAAATCTTCCGAAACGTATCCGGTTTCCTCCTGCAGCTCCCTGGCAGCCGCATCCCTGGTGGGTTCGTCCCCGTTTAAGCCGCCCGCCGGGATTTCCAGCGTATAACGGTCCAGGGCGTTCCTCCACTGGCGAACCATGAGGATCTTCCCGTCGTCCCGCACGGGAACCACCGCCGCCGCCCCGTGATGGCCGATGAAATCCCATTCCACCACGTTGCCGTTGGGCACCTGCACGGTATCCCGATAATAATCGATGATGCTTCCCCGATAAACCAGCTTTCTTCCGAGCCGTTTGAATTCTTCCGCCATATCGATCTCCTCCTGCACTCAAAATGTTTCGCCGCGGCGCGATCCGCGGCAGTTTTTTATACGGGAGGAAAGTTCCTTTCCTCCCGTATAAAAAACTGCCGCCAGAACCCGGGAGCCTTCCCGGAAATTCTGGCAGCAGCTTCATGTTGCGCGTAAATGCTATTTTGCGTAGTCGGTTACCCGGCTCTCCCGGATGACGTTGACCTTGATCTGCCCGGGATATTCCAGTTCCGCTTCGATCTGTTTCGAAATATCCCTCGCCAGCAGCACCATGTCCGCATCCGAAATCTGCTCTGGAACTACCATAACCCGAATCTCTCTGCCCGCCTGAATGGCAAAAGATTTATCTACACCTTTGAAATTGTTGGAAATGTCTTCTAACTGTTTCAGCCTGCTGGTATAAGTCTCCAGCGTCTCCCTTCTGGCGCCCGGCCGGGCAGCGGAAATCGTGTCCGCAGCCTGCACGATGCAGGAGATCAGGGAAGTGGGTTCCACATCCCCGTGATGCGATTCTACCGCATTGATCACGGTAGCAGATTCCTTATACTTCTTGCACAGCTCTGCGCCCAGCTGAATGTGGGAGCCTTCCATCTCATGATCCACCGCCTTGCCGATGTCATGCAGCAGGCCGGCTCGCTTGGCCATGCGCACGTCCAGCCCCAGCTCCGCAGCCAGCAGCCCGGACAGCTGTGCGACTTCGATGGAATGCTTCAGAGCATTCTGACCGTAACTCGTTCTGAACTTCATCTTGCCCAGCAGTTTGACGAGCTCCGAATGAATGCCGTGCACGCCCACTTCCAGAAGCGCGGCTTCGCCTTCTTCCTTGATCATCGTCTCCACTTCCCGCTGTGCCTTTTCCACCATCTCTTCGATTCTCGCAGGATGTATCCGCCCATCCACGATCAGCTTTTCCAGCGCGATGCGGGCGACTTCGCGGCGGATCGGATCGAACCCGGACAGCACGACCGCTTCCGGCGTATCGTCGATAATCAGATCCACTCCGGTCAGCGTCTCCAGCGTCCGGATATTTCTTCCTTCGCGCCCGATGATGCGTCCCTTCATCTCGTCGTTGGGAAGCTGAACCACGGAGATGGTCGTCTCGGATACGTGGTCCGCCGCGCATTTCTGAATGGCGTTCACCACATATTCCTTCGCCTTCTTGTCCGCTTCTTCCTTGGCCCGATGTTCCATTTCCTTGATCATCACGGCCGATTCATGCTTCACTTCGTCTTCCACAATTTTCAACAGGTAGTCTTTTGCCTGGTCGGAGGTCAAACCAGAGATTCTTTCCAGTTCCTGTATCCGCTGTTCGTTCAGCCTGGAGATTTCATCGCGCTGTCTGCGCATCTCCTCTTCCCGCTTCGCCAGATGGGCTTCCTTCTTCTCCATCGCATCGGCTTTCTTGTCGATGTTCTCTTCTTTCTGCTGCACCCGCCTTTCAAAGCGCTGCACCTCGGCCCTGCGTTCCTTGATCTCCTTATCCAGTTCGTTTTTCGTACGAATGGATTCCTCCTTCACCTCCAGCAGCCCCTCGCGCTTCTTCGCTTCGGCAGTCTTCAGGGCTTCGTCGATGATCTCTCTGGCCTTGTCCTCCGCATTCCCGATCTGTTCCTCCACCATCTTTCTGCTGTGGTCGGAAGAGATTTTTGCGGTGACCGGAATGGAAATGATCAGGGTAACGATTACCGCTATCATGATTGGTCCCAACATTACAGGAGCACCTCCTTATTAAATTTTCATTGTACGATATCAGTTATAGAAATGTAGCGGAAAATACATTCTTATAATCAGCTTTACAACACTTCAATTTTAAACAATATCGTCATTTATGTCAAGTGCTTCTGTGAAAATCAGTCTGCGGATGATCTGCCCGTCGATTCCCTTCCGGTACAGAAAAGCGGACATTTTCTGCCGCTGCGCGTAATCCGCTGTCCCCGGATCGAATCGCTTCTTTTCCAGCCATCGTCTCGCCAGCGCTTCCTCGTCCGGCCCGTTCTCCTCCTCTTCCTGCCGCCTCATCGCCTCCCGCACCGCTTCCTCCGGGATCCCTCTGCGCATCAGATCAATCTCCATGGCGCGCCGGCTCTTCTTCTCCCTCTGGTTTTCGATATAGTCCATGGCGTAGCGCAGGTCGTCCACATACCCGAAGGACTTCACGTAGTCCAGCGCCCGTTCCACGCTGGACGGCGGATACTGGGCGGCCTCCAGCTTCCGGCGCAGCTGGCTCTCCGTGTAGGGCCTGTCCTTCAGCAGGTGCATGCAGCGAAGCGAGGCTCTTTTGGGAAGCAGCTCCTCCAGGATCTCCCGGCAGCTCTCCTCCGGAAGGTCCTCCCCTTCGCGGATCCCGTAAAAACGGATTTCGCCTTTGTACAGGACAAAGGCGAAATCTTCTTCCAGGCAGACTTTACAGCGGCTGCGTGACAGCTCCTCGATTCCGGTCACGATCATCCCTTCGCCTGCTCTCCCTTCTCTGCGGCTTTCCCGCCGTCTTTTTCCGCTTCCGGGCCGTCCTCTTTCTTCGTCAGGCCGAAGTGTTCCCGGACCCGGTTCTCGATCTCGGCGCAGACCGCCGGATTCTCCAGCAGATAGTTCTTCGCGTTCTCTCTGCCCTGGCCGATCTTATTGCCCTCGTAGGCATACCATGCGCCGCTCTTGTTCACCACGTTGATGCTGGCCGCGAGATCCAGGATATCTCCCGCCACGGAGATCCCCTTGCCGAACATGATGTCGAACTCCGCTTCCTTAAACGGAGGCGCGATTTTGTTCTTGACGACCTTGACCCTGGTGCGGTTTCCGATCACCTCGCCGCCCTGCTTGAGGGCCTCGATCCGCCTCACATCCAGGCGGACGGAGGAATAGAACTTCAGCGCGCGGCCGCCGGTGGTGGTCTCGGGGTTGCCGAACATCACGCCGACCTTTTCCCGCAGCTGGTTGATGAAAACTACCGTACAGTTGGACTTGCTGATCACTGCGGTGAGCTTGCGCAGGGCCTGGGACATCAGGCGGGCCTGCAGGCCCACGTGGCTGTCGCCCATGTCCCCTTCGATTTCGGCCTTGGGAACCAGGGCCGCGACGGAGTCGACCACCACGATATCGATGGCGCCGGAACGAACCATGGTCTCCGTAATCTCCAGCGCCTGCTCCCCGTTATCCGGCTGGGAGATGTAGAGGTTGTCGATGTCCACGCCGATGTTTCTGGCATAGACCGGATCCAGAGCGTGCTCCGCATCGATGAAGCCGGCAATCCCGCCTCTCTTCTGCACTTCCGCGATCATGTGGAGGGTGACGGTGGTCTTACCGCTGGACTCAGGCCCGTAAATCTCCACGATTCTGCCTTTGGGAATCCCTCCCAGACCCAGCGCGATATCCAGGCTCAAAGACCCCGTGGGGATCGTCTCTATATTCATCTGGTTGGAAGGATCCCCCAGCTTCATCACAGTGCCCTTGCCGTACTCCTTCTCCAGATGGGCGATGGCGGCATCCAGCGCCTTGAGCTTCTCTTCTCTTTCCATATCGCTTTCCTTTCCCAAACAAATGTTCTGTCCTTATCATAAAACATTTGTTCTGTTTTGTCAATTCCGATTTTGGAGCCCCTTCTGCGGGCCGTCCCCTCCGCGCCCTATTGTGCGGGTTCTGCCGTGAGAATGCACCTGCGAAGGAGCGTCAGGGCCGCCGACACCGCGGATTCCCTGATTTTCCCGCGGTTGCCGACGAAGCGGTATTCCTGCACCACGGTCCGATCCCCCACGTGGCAGCCGATGTATACGAGGCCTACGGGCTTCTCCCTGCTCCCTCCGTCCGGCCCGGCGATCCCGGTGACGGATACGGTGGCGTCCGCATGGGCCGCTTTCGCCGCCCCGCGCGCCATCTCTTCCGCCGTCTGCGGGCTCACCGCCCCGTATTTCTCCAGGGTCTTCTTTTTCACTCCGGCCACCTTCTGCTTGGCCCTGTTGGAATATGTGATGTACCCGGCCCGGAAGGTTTCCGATACGCCGGGCACGTTGATCAGCCGCGACGCCAGCATCCCTCCGGTGCAGGACTCGATGGTGCACACCGTCATTTTACGTTTGAGCAAAAGCTCCACCACGGCCTGCTCCAGGGTGACCTCTTCCTTCGTGGTGTAGACATCCTGGCCAAACCGTTTCTCCAGTTCCTTTACCACCGTTTTGACCAGATTTTTCGCTTCCTTTTCCCGCTCCGCCCGGGCCGTCACCCGAAGATGAACCTCTCCGGTTTTGGCGTAGGGCGCGATGGTGGGATTGGTCTGGGTATCGATCAGGTCCTGTACCATGGCGGCCGCCCTGCTCTCGCCGATGCCGCAGATTTTCACGGTTCTGGAATAGAGGATTCCGGGTTCCAGCCGCTGCAGATAAGGGCGCACCCGCTCTTCGAACATGGGGATCAGCTCGTTGGGAGGTCCCGGCAGCAGAATCGCCCGCTTCCCGTCCTTCTCCAGGATCAGGCCGGGAGCCGTGCCGTTATCGTTGTCCAGCACCACGGCCCCTGCGGGCACCAGCGCCTGCTTTTTGTTGTTGTCCGTCATTTCCAGGCCCCTGACCCGGAAATATTCTTCGATCCGCTCCAGGCTGCGGGGATCCTCCACCAGCGGCATTCCCATGGCTTCCGCGGCCGTCTCTTTGGTCAGGTCGTCCGTGGTGGGCCCCAGGCCGCCCGAAAGGATCACCGCGTCCGAGCGCTCCAGCGCCGTCTTCAGTGCCTCCCGAAGCCGCTGCGCGTTGTCCCCCACCACGCTCTGATAATAGCAGGCGAGCCCCAGCGCAGCGCACTGGCCGGACAGCCAGGCCGCATTGGTGTTCACGATGTTGCCCAAAAGGATCTCCGTCCCCACCGAAATCAGTTCTACCGTCATGTTGACCTCCCCTGTCACCCGGTCTTTTCTCTCAGCGCTGTTCCGCCAGCACGTCCCTGTTCTTCATCAGATAATCCACCAGCGATACCACGGTCAGGATCAGGGCGATCCACATCACCGCGGACGTCACGATGGAAAGCGCCGGAATATCCGCGATCATCAGGCAGATCATCAGCATCTGGAACGTGGTCTTGAATTTCCCCCAGTAGCTGGCTGCGATCACCCTCCCGTTATCCGATGCGATCAGCCGAAACCCGCTGATGATGAATTCCCGGCTGATGATGACGATGACGATCCAGGCGGGCAGCTTTCCCATCTCCACCAGGCAGATCATGGCGGCGCAGACCAGAAGCTTGTCCGCCAGAGGATCCATGAACTTTCCGAAGTTCGTCACCAGGTTATGTTTCCGGGCGATATGGCCGTCCAGAAGGTCCGTCAGACTCGCGATGATAAAAATCGCCAGGGCGATCCATTTGGACGCCGGCCCCGCCAGCCCGGACAGCAAAAACAAAACGAAAAACGGAATCATGATCACTCGCGCGATCGTGAGCTTATTTGGCAAATTCATCTTCCAATTCTCCTATCAGATCGTATTCATAGGAACCGGTCACCCTCACCTGCACGAAATCTCCGGTCATCAGTTCCCGCCGCGTGTTGATGAACAGATAGCCGTCCACGTTGGGCGCGTCCCGCCACGTTCTGGCCACATAGGCGTCTTCGTCCGCCACCTTTCCCTCCACGATGGCGCTCACCGTCTGCCCGGCGAAGGACTCCGCCCTGTCGAACGCGATATCCTGCTGCAGCTCCATGATTTCGGCCTGCCGCTTCAATTTCACTTCCTCTTCCACCTGGTCCGGCATCTCTGCCGCAGGCGTATTTTCCTCCTGGGAATAGGGGAAAACGCCCAGCCGGTCGAATTCCATCTCGTTGACGAACTCCATGAGGATCTCGTGATCCTTCTCCGTCTCCCCGGGGAAGCCGCTGATCAGCGTGGTCCGCAGGCAGATGTCCGGGATCTCTTCCCGAAGCTTCCGGATCATGGCTTCCAGCTCTTCCCGGCGGGTTTTCCTCCCCATCCGGGCCAGGATCCTGTCCGAGGCGTGCTGGATGGGAATGTCAAGATAATGGCAGACCTTCTTCTCCTCCCGGATGACCTGGATGAGCTCGTCCGTGATCTCCTCCGGATAGCAGTACAGCAGCCGGATCCAGACCAGCCCTTCGATGGCGGACAGCTTGCGCAGAAGCTCCGGAAGCATCTTCTCCCCGTAGAGATCCACTCCGTACAGCGTGGTCTCCTGGGCCACCAGAATCAGTTCCTTCGCTCCCCCCGCCACCAGCGCGCGGGCCTGTCTCACCAGGGATTCCATGGGAACGGAGCGGTAGTTGCCCCGCACGGAAGGGATCACGCAGTAGGTACACCGCTTGTTGCACCCCTCCGCGATCTTTAAGTACGCATAGTGGCCGCCTGTGGTGACGCTCCTGGGCATATCGTAAATGCAGTCCCTGTCGATGTCCTCCAGGTGGTTGTGCGGCCGGCCTTCCAGCGCTTCTTCTACGGCCTGCGCGATGCTGTCGAAGGCCGTGGTTCCCACGATGGCGTCCACTTCCGGAATTTCGGCCTGCATTTCATCCGCATAGCGCTGCGCGAGGCAGCCGCAGACGATCAGTGCCTTTAGCTGCCCCTCTTTTTTTCGTTCTGCAAGCTGCAGGATCGTGTTGATGCTCTCTTCTTTCGCGTCGTTGATGAAACAGCAGCTGTTTACCACCGCGATATCGGCTTCTTCCTCGTCGTCGGTGAAGGTATAGCCCTTTTGGGCGAGCTGTCCCAGCATCATCTCCGAATCCACGAGGTTCTTATCGCAGCCCAGAGATATCAATATAATCCGCTTGTTCAATCCTCTTTACTCCTGTTCCTGTTGGGTTTCCTGTTCTTCCTCGCCCAGGATTTTGATCTTCCCCTGTCTGAGCTCCTCCACCGCGATGGAAAGGGGCTTCTCACCGGGTTTGATCCGGACCATGGGCTCATGGCCGCCGATGATCTGTCTGGCCCGCTTCGCCGTCGCCATGACGATGGAATACCGGCTGTTGACGATCTTCTCCTCCCCGGGCTCCACGTCCTGATTGACGACCTTGATTAAATCAGAATAAGACGGATGTAACATGATCAATTTTCTCCTTTCAAAATTTCTTCCAGTTCCAGCCTGAACTGATCGACAAATTCTTTCTTCCGGTCCGGACGCATCCGGGCCGCTTCGATGGTCCGGTTCATCTGCGCGATGCACTCTTCCAGATCATCGTTGACGATGATATAATCGTACGCTTCGATTCCGCGGGACTCCTCCACCGCTCTCTGCAGGCGCCCGCGGATATCGTCCTGCGATTCGGTCCCTCTTCCCTCCAGCCGCCGCTTCAGCTCCTGCGCCGACGGGGTCATCACGAACAAAAGCAGGGCATCCGGAAATTTCTCCTTCACCTTCAGCGCGCCCTGGATCTCGATCTCCAGAATCACGTCCCTGCCCGCTTCCAGCTGTTCCTGCACCCACGCTCTGGGCGTCCCGTAATAGTTGCCGCAATAGCTGGCGTATTCCACCAGGCCGTCCTGCCCGATGCAGCGCTCGAACTCATCCTTTTCCACAAAGAAGTAGGAAACGCCCTCCTTTTCTCCCGGCCGGGGCTTGCGCGTCGTCATGGAGACGGACAGCGCGTAGTTGTCGAACCGCTCCACCATCCGCTTCATCAGCGTGCCCTTGCCGGCGCCCGAAAAGCCGGACACCACGATCAGAATTCCCTTCCTTTGCATCCCGTCACTCCTTTTCTTCCTGTTGAGCCGTCTCCGCCGCTTCCGGAAGCTGCGCCCTGGCGCAGATCGTTTCCGGCAGAAGGGCGGACAAAATCAGCTGGCTGTTCTCCATGACCAGCACGGCCTTCGTCTTTCTTCCCTGGGTGGCGTCCACGGCCGTCCCGGCTTCCCGGCAACGCTGAATCAGCCGCCGGACAGGGGCCGATTCCGGGCTCACCACCGCGATGATCTTATCCGTATTGACGATGTTTCCAAATCCGATATGGATGAACTGGCTCATCTCTTCGCTCCTGAACGATTTTGCTATTCGATGTTCTGAATCTGCTCCCGTACCTTCTCGATTTCCGTTTTCAGCTCGATTCCCCTGTTGGACAGCTCCAGATCCGTGGTCTTGGAAAGGATCGTATTGGCCTCCCGGTTCATCTCCTGCGCCAGGAAATCCAGCTTCCGCCCCACGCTCTGGCCGGAAAGGAGTTCCTTTTTCACCGCCTCGATATGGCTCCTTAAGCGCACGATCTCCTCATCCACGCAGACCTTATCCGCATAGACCGTCACTTCCGTCAGCAGGCGGCTCTCCTCCACCTGTACCCCGTCCAGAAGCTCCCTGACCCGTTCCGTCAGCCTGGTCCGGTATTCCGCGACGATCTGCGGGGAACGCGCTTCGATGAAGGCCACGTGCCCGAGCATCTGGTCCAGTTTTTCCGTCAGATCCCTCTGCAGATTGGCTCCCTCCGCGGCTCTTGCGCCGTCCAGTTCCTTCACCGCGCCCCGCAGCGCTTTTTCGAACGCTTTCCAGAGACCGTCCTCGTCGGGCTGCGCCTCCTCCATGGCAAATACCTCCGGATACCGGGAAAGGGCGGACAGCTTCACATCGTTCTCCAGCCCGAATTCTTCCTCCATCTGCCGCAGATATTCCAGATATCTGGCGGCCACATCCCGGTTATACCGGACGGCGACGCTCTCCTGCGCCATGTCCTCGCAGGTAACGTAGATATCCAGCTTGCCGCGCTGCACGGATCCCTTCAGCAGGCTGCGGGCAGCCGCTTCAAACGGGTTGAGCCGTCTGGGCATCTTCAGATTCACGTCCAGATAGCGGTGGTTGACGGATTTCATCTCCACGGTCACTCTGTAGTCGGCTTCGCAGACCTCGCATCTGCCAAACCCGGTCATACTCTTAATCATCTGTTCTCCCACGATCTTTCTGTTGCTGATAATCCATCTTATTATAAAGTAACGCTTTCTTTCCGTCAAGTATTCTGCTATACTGGTTTTTTAGATCATCATAGTGGAGGTTACAATGGCTTTCGACGGTATTACCATCGCCAATCTGGTATCTGATTTCAGGTCTGACCTTCTGGAAGGCAGGCTTTCCAAGATCGCGCAGCCGGAGCCGGACGAGCTTTTGCTCACCATCAAAAAGGGCTCCTGCACCCTGCGCCTCTGTATCTGCGCCAGCGCTTCGCTGCCGCTCATCTATCTGACCGGGGAAAACAAGCCCAGTCCCGCTACGGCTCCGAATTTCTGCATGCTCCTGCGCAAGCATCTGCAAAACGGCAGGATCGTGGAGATTTCCCAGCCCGGGCTGGAACGGATCATCCGCTTTACCGTGGAGCATGTGGATGAGCTGGGGGATCTTCGCCGCAAACAGCTCATCGTGGAGATCATGGGAAAGCACAGCAACATCATTTTCTGCGATGAAAACGACCGGATTATCGACAGCATCAAGCATATTTCCGGTCTGGTCAGCTCCGTCCGTGAGGTGCTGCCCGGCAAGCCCTGGTTCATTCCCCACACCCAGGACAAGCTGGATCCGCTCACCGTTTCCAGGGAAACGTTTCTGGACCGGATTTTTTCCTGCCCCATGGACTGTTATAAGGCGCTCTATACGACTTTCACCGGGCTTTCTCCCGCCATTTCCCACGAAATCTGCCATCGGGCGGGCGGAGCTGCGGAGCTGGCCACCGCCGCCTGCGGGCCGAAGGACCGGGAGGCGCTCTGGACGGCATTTTCTTCCATGATGGAAGACGTCCGTGCGGGGCGCTTTTCCCCGTGCATCGCTTCCGAAGGCGGCGTTCCGGCGGAATATGCCGCCGTTTCCCTGACCTCCTGGCCCTCCGGTTCCCTGAAACATTTCGAGCGCATTTCCCCCCTTCTGGAGGAATATTACACGCAGAAGAGCCAGATCGCCCGCATCCGGCAGCGCTCCGCGGATCTGCGGCGCATCGTCTCCACCGCGCTGGAACGAAACGTCCGGAAATACGACCTGCAGAAAAAACAGCTGCAGGACACGCAGAAAAGGGATCGTTACCGGGTTTACGGGGAACTTTTGAACGCCTACGGCTATGGCGCGGCCCCCGGGGCGAAATCCCTGCAGGCGCTCAATTATTACACGGGGGAGGAAATCGCCATCCCTCTGGATCCCCAGCTCACCCCGGTGGAAAACGCGAAGCGGTATTTCGAAAAGTACAACAAGCTCAAGCGCACCAATGAAGCCCTCAGCGCCCTGATCCGGGAGACGGAGGAGGAAATCCTGCATCTTCAGTCCGTCAGCAACGCGCTGGACATCGCCAGAAAAGAGGAAGATCTCGTTCAGATCCGGGAAGAACTGATCGAAAGCGGCCACATCCGCCGCAGGGGCACGGCCAAAAAGGTGAAAATCACCAGCCGCCCCTTCCACTACGTCAGCAGCGACGGATTTCATATGTATGTGGGAAAGAACAATCTGCAGAACGAAGAGCTGACCTTTCAGTTCGCTTCGGGCAACGACTGGTGGTTTCACGCCAAGGGAATGCCCGGTTCTCACGTTATCGTGAAATCCGGCGGCGCTCCCCTCCCCGACAGAACCTTCGAAGAGGCGGCCCGGCTGGCGGCCCATTATTCCACCGGCAGGGAGCAGGAAAAGGTGGAGGTGGATTACGTGGAAAGAAAACAGGTCAAAAAGGTGGCCGGTTCCAAACCCGGGTTCGTCATCTACCATACCAACTATTCCATGCTCATCAGCACGGATATTTCCGGCATCCGACAGGAGGAGCCCTGACGGATAAAAAACGTGCAGCGCCTTTCGTCTCACGGCGCTGCACGTTTTTTTTACATGGTCTTCCCGGTAAACAGGCTCTTCACGTGGTCCACTTCTTCCTGCGTGGCCTTCGCGGCGGGCACGTAATAGGATTTTTCCCGCGCGATCTGGTACAGTTCTTCCTGGGACTGCTCGCAGGCAGCCCGGAACTGTTTCAGCGTAGTTTTCAGTTCCTTGTTGTCCGTCTGGGGGATCATCTCCCCAAAACGCATCAGTTCGCCGTTGATTCCGGTCAGGGCATCCGCCACCATCGTCTTGTCTTCCAACATTCCCTCATCCCTCCTACTGCAGAAATTTCATCAGGGCCTGCTTGTTCTCCATCGCGGATTTCGCCCCTTTTTCAAAAAACTGTTTGATCTGTACATCCTGTGCGCAGTTCGCGTATTCCTGCATCTTGCAGTGGGTCGTATCATACCCGCCGATGAGGTGGCGCAGATTCTGCAGCTCGAGTTCCGATAAATTCGCCATCGCTTTTACCTCCTTCTTTTTTACAATTCAAGTATGCCCGCATCCCCGGCGCTTTATGCGCCCGCGTCCTCATAGGAAACGGAAACTTCCACGTATCCCGTGGCATAGGGCGCGATTTCGTAGGGCTCCAGATAGAAAACGATGCCCGTCTCCGTCAGATAGCATCCGGCGTTTCTCATATCGTAGGTCCGCAGCGTTTCCAGCGCGTTTTCGTAATAGAGGGCGCGGTCCCCTTCCCGGATCGCGGCGGAAAAACGCTCCCGCAGCAGCCGGTCCCACTCTTCCTGATTTTTCCCCGTCATCTCGCAGATTCCCACCGGCTGTCCGTCCGTCAGCCGGAACAGATGTCCCTCCCGGCAGGGCAGTCCGGGGGCGCCGCCATCCTCCAGGAAAGAGGTCATGAGGACGCTCACATAGTCCCCATGGGTCTGCACCGCCTCCACCCCGTAGCTTTCGCCCCAGGGGCCCGTCCAACTGGAATTCCGGCTTTCCCGGTAGACCTCCAGCGCCGCCTGTCTGGTGGAATTCTGCGCATCCGCGTATTCCGCCAGCTTCCCCTGCGCCCAGCTCTCAAAAAACCGGTTGATTTCTTCAATTCCCTCTCCGTCTCCGTCGAAGGCCGGCCAGGACAGCTTCGCCCGAAAGATCGGCGTTCCGTCATCCGCCCGATATTCCTGCTGCGTCTCCTTCACCGCATAAGTCAGCGTTCCGGTTCCCCCTCCGGCCAGACGGTCCGGTTCCGTTTCTCCTCCGCCTTCCCCCGGCGCCTTCTGCGCCGCGCCGTCCACCTCCCGGCCCTCCGGCATCCGGCTTTCCGCTTCCCCTTCTCCCCCGCCCTTTGGGCCCCCTTTCCCGCTTCGGCTGCAGGAAACCGCCCAGACGGCCAGGAGGACCGCCAATATCGCCAAAAGGATCCAGACGCTTTTCCTTCTCATCGTTCATTTCCTTTCTTTTCGAAATCTTTTTATGGATATGGTTTCCAGCCGGGCAAAAAAATATACCGGCAAAACGGAGGTTTCCGTCTTGCCGGTATCGTCTGTTCTATGGAGTTTTCGATCAGCCAATCAGCCAGTCGTACATCTCCTGATATTTCTTCGCGGAAACATACCAGGAGAAATCCGCCGCCATGGCGCGGTCCACGATCTTGTTCCACTCGCGCTTCTTATCGTAGTAGATCTGCTCCGCATAGCGGACGGCGGAGAGCATCTCGTGCGCGTTGTAGTTGGTGAAGGAGAATCCGGTTCCCGTCCCGTCGTATTCGTTGTAAGGCTGCACCGTATCCTTCAGGCCGCCGGTCTCCCGCACGATGGGCACGGTCCCGTAACGGAGGCTCATCAGCTGGCTCAGGCCGCAGGGCTCGAACAGCGAGGGCATCAGAAACGCGTCGCAGGCCGCGTAGATCTTGTGGGAAAGCTCTTCCGAGTAATAGATCTGAGCGGACACCTTCCCGCCGTATTTCCATGCGAAATGGCGGAACATGTTCTCGTAGCGCTCTTCCCCGGTTCCCAGAACCACCAGCTGGATGTTGTCCTGACACAGCTCATCCATCACATAGGCGATCAGGTCGAAGCCCTTCTGGTCCGTCAGCCGGGAAACGACGCCGATGAGCATGGCCTTGTCGTTCTGCTCCAGGCCGACTTCGGCCTGCAGCGCCCTCTTGTTCTTGATCTTCTCCTTGCGGAAGTTCACCGCGTTATAGTGGTTGACGATATAGCGGTCCGTCTCCGGGTTGAACTCTTCGTAGTCGATGCCGTTGACGATGCCGCGCAGGTCGTGGGCGCGGGCCCGCATCAGGCCGTCCAGCCCTTCTCCGTAAAAGGCCGTCTTGATCTCCTCCGCGTACGTGTCGCTCACCGTGGTGATGGCGTCGGCGAAGACCAGGCCGCCCTTGAGCAGATTGGCGTCCTTATAGGCTTCCAGCTTATCCGGAGTGAAATAGTAGCTGGAAAGGCCCGTGATGTCCTGCACATCCTTGATGTTCCACTTGCCCTGGAACTTCAGATTGTGGATGGTCATGACCGTCTTCATCCCGCGGTAAAAGTCGCCGCCCGCGAAGCGCTCATGCAGATACACGGGAATCAGGGCTGTCTGCCAGTCGTGGCAGTGAATCAGATCCGGGCGAAAACCGATCACGGGCAGGATGGACAGCGCCGCTTTGGAGAAGAACGCAAATTTCTCGATCTCGAACAGCACGTTGTCGCCATAGGGTTTAAAGCCGTTGAAATAGTATTCGTTATCGATAAAGTAATATTTGATTCCGTCGTATTCCGCTTCCAGGATTCCCACATACTCGTTCTTCCAGTGGAACTCCATGTAAAAGTGGTCACGGTAATGGAGCATATCCTTCTTGTCCTGGTGCATGCAGTTGTACTTGGGCAGGATCACCCGCACGTCGTAATATTCCTTATCGATGCATTTCGGCAGGGAGCCGACCACATCCGCCAGGCCGCCTGTTTTGATAAAGGGCACGCCCTCCGATGCCACAAACAGAATCTTCTTCATTTTGTATCCTCCCATATAGATGTATTGTGATTTGCTTCCCCTAAGCAAGCCTTTTGTCTATTATACATCATTCCCATCTTGAATGAAAGGACTTTTTGACCGCCTTATTCCTTGTACTGCAGGCGGATTTTATCGGCGATCAGGGCGATGAATTCCGAATTGGTGGGTTTTCCCTTTCCGGTGTTGATGGTGTATCCAAACAGCGCGTCCAGAGTCTCCATCCTTCCCCGGTTCCACGCCACTTCGATGGCGTGCCGGATGGCCCGCTCCACCCGGCTGGGCGTCGTCTGATATTTCGCGGCGATGGTGGGATAGAGGGTCTTGGTGATGGAGCCCAGCATATCCATGTCGTTCACCGACATCTGAATGGCCTCCCGCAGATACTGATAGCCCTTGATGTGGGCCGGGACGCCGATCTCGTGGATCATATCCGTCACATCCTTTTCCAGATTGTGTTCCGCCTTCGTCAAAACCGGAATCTCCCGTTCCTCATCCGCCCTGGCGGCGCCGGACGCCGGAACCGTAATCATAATCTGAAACTCTCTATTGTTTTTCATCAGATCCGTCAGAATCTGTACGACTCTTTCGCCTTCTTTTCCCGCAGTCATGCTAAGCTGTTCCATTGAA
The DNA here is from genome assembly GCA_019119355.1 of Candidatus Eisenbergiella merdigallinarum. Taxonomy (GTDB): domain Bacteria; phylum Bacillota; class Clostridia; order Lachnospirales; family Lachnospiraceae; genus Gallintestinimicrobium; species Gallintestinimicrobium merdigallinarum. The sequence continues at coordinate 36,080 of DWXE01000020.1, read as the reverse complement.
ATTCCTCCATCCTGTTTTATCTTGAAAAGCCCGGCGATCTTCGAAAAAACGCCTGGATCCGACTGCGTTTTTCCCGCCTGGCACGCTCATTATAGTCTCAAAATGGAAGTTTCTGCAAGAAATTGACATCGTGAAAAGGCGCACAAATTCCCGTCTTTTCGCGGTATTTACGCGCCTTTTTTCCGTCCTTTTTTCGAAAATGGTCGAAGCGGCTCGAAAAACGGAGTCCCTTTTTCGTTCCCCCTCTACTCCTCCAGCATGTTTTCGATGAAAATCCCGTATCCCCTGGTGGGATCCTGCACCAGCACGTGGGTCACCGCCCCGATGATTTTCCCGTCCTGCAGGATGGGGGAGCCCGACATTCCCTGAACGATCCCCCCGGTCTGTTCCAGCAGCCCGGGATCCGTCACCTCCAGTTCCAGCCCCCGGTTCACGTTATCGTGATCCAGATGGACCGCCGTAATTTCCACCGCATATTCCCGGGGATTCTCCTGCCCGTCCACGCAGCACAGGATGGTGGCCTCCCCGATCCTGACGTCCTGCTTGAGCCCGATGGGCATGGCCCTGTCCTGCAAATTTTCCGGGATTCCCCCTTCCAGGGTGCCGAAAATCCCCTCCACGGAATTCTGATCGATGGTGCCGATCCGGTTCTCCGCATTATAGTCGATCACGCCGGTCAGCTCTCCGGGCACGCCGTCCTGCCCTTTTTTGATATCCACGATCTTCGTCCTGTAGAGGCTTCCCTGTTTTACGTCCATCAAAAGCGCCGTGTCCGTATCGTTGATCCCGTGTCCCAGGGCCCCGAAGGAAGCGTTTTCGTCCAGATAGGTCATGGTTCCCACCCCCTGCGCGTTATCCCGGATCCAGATTCCCAGCTTATATTCCCCTCCGGCATCCTGCTGCGGTTTTACCTTTATGTCGAATACTTCTCCCTCTCTGCGGATGGTCAGAACCATCTCTTCTCCGCATCCGGACGCGATTTTTTCCATCAGCTCCTGCTTGGATGTCAGCTCCTTTCCGTCCGCTTTCAAAATATAGTCTCCGGCCATGAGCAGATGCCTCGCCGGCTCCTTCATCGTATGATCCAGCCCTTCGAAATCCCCCTCCGCGATCACCATCACCCCGTCCGTTTTGACATAGATGCCGATGGGCACGCCCGCCGGGATCAGCATTTCGTCCGGAATCACCTGTACCTGCACCGTCTTGAAGGGGATGACGCCGAACAGCTTCACGTTCATCTTATAATTCTGCGTCCGATTGGCCACCATCGTCACCGGCCGGCTCAAATCCACCTGGAGCGACGCCGTTTCCTTCACCGTTTCCATCTGCATCCCCGCAGCGGGCACCGCCTCCTGCCCTTGCTCCCCGAAATCCGGGTATACCTCCCCGCTCACCGGAACGTTGAAGGAGAGCTGCTGCGACACGCCTGCCTTAATCCGAATGGAAGTCGGGATTTTTTCCCATGTAAACCAGATCCAGCCGCCGAGAACTGCCGCGCTGAAGGCGATCAGCAGAGCCGGACCCCAAAACCGTTTTTTTCCTGTATATTTTTTCCCCACCATTTCACATCCTTTCCGTATGGAGCCCGTTTTGCACACGGGCATTCCGTGCGATCCGCCATCTTTTTTTATACGACAGGAAGAAAATTTCCCCATGGTATAAAAAAAGAGGACTGCAACGTCCTCTTTAGTATGTTCCCTTTCTTCGGTTTTTCTCTGCCAATTCTTTCATTTCGCGGGCATTTTTCAGCGCTCCCTCCGTGATGTCGGGCGCTCCGGAGAGCCTTGCCAGTTCCTGCAAGCTTTCGGCCTCTTTAAGCTGGCGGATGGTGGTAGCGGTGGAATCCATCACCGCATTTTTTTCGATATAAAAATGCCGGTCCGCCATGGCCGCGATCTGCGGCAGATGGGTGATGCAGATGATCTGGTGGGTTTTCGAGAGGATCCCCAGCTTCCGCGAAACCTGCCAGGCGGTCTTTCCGCTGATCCCGGCGTCGATTTCATCGAAAATGAACGTCCCTGCCGGTTCCTGTCCTGCGGTAATGGTCTTTAAGGCCAGCATGATCCGGGACAGTTCGCCTCCGCTGGCCACGGAAGCCAGCGGCTTTAAGGGTTCCCCCGGATTGGTGGAAATGAGGAAGGACGCGTCGTCCTGCCCGTCCTCCGAGCAGCGCTCCTTTTCCGTCAGGGAAACGCCGAACTCCACGTGCAGGAAATTCAGATCCTGCAGCGCTTCCCGCATCCCTTCCGAAAACCGGGCGGCCGCGTCCCTGCGCAGCCCGGTGAGCTCTTCTGCGACGGACAGCATTTCCTCCCGGGCGGCCTCTTCTTCCCGCCGCCTGCGCTCCAGCCATTCCTCCTGATGCAGCAGCCGGTCCGCTTCTTCCCGCCGCCTGCGCTCGTACGCGCGGATTTCTCCGATGGTCCTGCCGTACTTGTCCTTCAGGCGGTTGATTTCGTTCAGGCGGTCCTGCGTATTCTGAAATTCTTCCGGATCGAATTCCAGATCCGCCATATAGTCCGCGACGCTGCGGTTGAAATCGCTCAGCAGCCCGTCCACTTCGGACAGCTGGCTGTAAAAATCTTCCAGCTTATCGTCGAAAGAGACGATTCCGGACAGTTCCCTCAGCGCCCGCCCCACGCTCTCCGCGGCCCCACGGCCGTCGGAATCCCCCGTCAGCGCACAGGCCAGATTCAGGGATTCCGCGATTTTCCTGCTGTTGGCCATCCGCCGAAAATCGTTCTCAAGCCGCTCGTCCTCCCCGTCCTCGATGGCTGCCGCCCCAATCTCGTCCAGCTCGAACTGCGCCAGCGAAAGCTCCCTTTTTCTGGCGGACTCGTCCAGCGCGTTTTCCCCGATTTCCCGAACGATGGCGGCGTGCTTCTTCCAGGCTCTCTTCATCTCTTCCTTTTTGGAAAGAAGGCGTTCCCCGGCATAGCTGTCCAGAATTTCCAGATGCTTTTTCGTCTGCAGCAGCACCTGGCTGTCGCGCTGTCCGTGAATATCGATCAAAAGTCCCGCCAGCTGCTTTAACAGCCTGGCGTTGACGGTCTCCCCGTTGACCCGGCAGACGCTTCTGCCCGGAAGGATCTTTCTCTGCAGGATCACATGCCCGTCTTCCACCGGAACCTCCAGTTTTTCCAGTTCCTGTCCGATTCCTTCCGGCACCTCGAAATCCAGCTCGATGAGCGCAGAGGGAGCGCCCGTGCGGATCATCTCCCTGTCCGCCTTCGCCCCCAGCGCCAGCGCAATGGACCCCAGTACAATCGATTTCCCGGCGCCGGTCTCCCCGGTCAGTATGTTCAGCCCGGGTCCGAACACCACTTCCGTCTCCTCGATGAGAGCCAGATTTTTCACATGCAAGCTTCCTAACACTTTCCGCTCCTTTATCCCCTGTGGATCAATTCCCTGATTTTTTCCATCAGGACCTTTGTGTCCTCCACGGAACGAACAGCCATCATCACGGTATCGTCTCCCGCGATACAGCCCACCAGCTCCTTAAAATGCATGGCGTCCAGCGCGGCCGCCACGGCCATGGCCATCCCCGACACCGTGCGCATCACCAGAATATTCTGCGCCATATCCATGGAAACAAACGCATCCTTCAGGACCCGTATATATTTTTCGGACATCGCGCTGTTCTCTGGCCGCAGGATCACGTATTTCTGCCTGCCGTTTCCCGCAGGCACCTTCGACAGGTTCATCTGCCGGATATCCCGGGAAATGGTGGCCTGGGTCACGGTAAAACCCGCCTCCCTGAGCTTCTCCGCCAGCTCTTCCTGCGTCTCGATCTCATATTCCGCGATCAGCTCCGCGATTTTTTGATGTCTGTTCTGCTTCATCGTTCCGGTTCCCCTAATCTGTTTTCTACTCGCTCAGCTTTCTGTGCAGCACTTCCAGAAAGCTGGCTTCGCTCAGCTTGATGATCGGCGTTACCCTGGGGCTTCTGGAAATGCGGACCTCGTCCCCCGGGCACAGGGAGAGATTTCTGCTTCCGTCAAAGCAGACCTCCATATGCTGCCGTTCCCTGCCGTCCCTCTCCCGGATCCGGATGGATATCCCGTCCTCCGCCCGCAGGATCACGCTCCTGGTCTGAAGCGTATGGGGACAGATGGGAGTCAGCAGAATCAGCCGGGCTCCGGGCTCCACGATGGGCCCTCCCGCCGACATGTTGTACCCGGTAGAGCCCGTGGGCGTAGCCAGGATAATGCCGTCCGCATGATATTCCTTCAGCAGCTTTTCGTTGACGAAAATCTGGAAATAGAGCATCTGAAGATGGCCGTTTCTGGTGATGGTGATATCGTTTAAGGCGCAGGTATCTTCCAGCACCTCGCCCTGCCGGATCACCTGTCCGGAGAGCATCATCCGCTCTTCCACCGCGTACGTCCCCTGCACCAGCTTTTCCAGGGCCTGGTCCAGATTGGCCCGCTCCACCTCCGCCAGATATCCCATGGTGCCCAGGTTGATCCCCAGCACCGGAATGCCGGCGCGGGAAGCCCCCGCAGCCGCCTTCAGCAGGGTGCCGTCCCCGCCCAGCACGAGAATGCCGTCCGCCTTCCGTTCCTCAGGCAGATCCACCCACTCTCCGCTGGAGCGCTCTTCGGAATAGACGCTGCAGCTGCAGCCATGCCGCGTCAAAAAGCCTTCTACCTGGCCGGTCACCTCAAGTTCGGGATCCTTTCCTCTGTTCGTAATGATAATAAAATGCTTCATCCTTCACTCCTGAAGCTGACTGTGCGCCTGTTCTACCGTCGATTCCGTCAGTTCCCGCATGTCCCGGCGCCGGGATATCCCCGACTGCTCCGCGAGGATCCCGTTCAGACGCTCCAGCGCAGCCCGCTCTTCTTCCGGTACGCTCCCGTCCTCCCGCTCCTGCCTGCGCAGATGGATCAGGTATTCGATGTTCCCTTCCGGCCCCTTCACCGGGGACCAGGTCAGCCCTAGAATGGAAAATCCCATGAGATCCGCGAAATCCATCACCTTTTGGATCACCTCCCGGTGAACCGAAGGATCCCTGACGACCCCTTTCTTTCCCACCTTTTCCCGGCCGGCTTCGAACTGGGGCTTGATCAGGCAGACCATTTCGCCGCCCGGAGCCAGCAGATTCCTGGCCGGAAGCAGGATCTTTGTCAGGGAAATAAAGGATACGTCCACGGATGCGAAATCCAGCAGGTCCGGAATATCCCCCGGCTTCATATGGCGGAAATTGGTCTTTTCCATGCAGACCACCCTCCCGTCATTGCGCAGCTTCCACGCCAGCTGCCCGTGGCCCACGTCCACGGAATAGACCCTTTTCGCCCCGTTCTGGAGCATGCAGTCCGTAAATCCTCCCGTGGATGCGCCGATATCCATGCAGATTTTGTCCTCCAGACGGATCGGAAAGCATTCCATCGCCTTTTCCAGCTTCAGCCCGCCGCGGCTCACGTATTTGAGCCCGGCGCTGCGCACCTCGATCCGGGCCCGTTCTTCCTCGAACATCGTCCCGGCCTTGTCCTCCCGCTGCCCGTCCACGAACACGTCGCCGGCCATGATCAGGGCTTTCGCCTTCTCCCGGGACTGCGCCAGCCCCCGCTTCACCAGCAGTACATCCAAACGTTCTTTCATTCTTTCGTCAGTTCCTTCATGATTCTGTCAAAAATGCTGTCCGGGTCGATGCCGATCTCCTTTTTCAGCAGATCCACGTTCCCGTGTTCCACATATTCGTCCGGGATGGTGACCGGCAAAATCCGGACGGACAGCCCCTGGCTGTCGGCGAAGTCCCTCACCTTTTCGCCGAAGCCTCCGCTGGCCACGTTTTCCTCCATCGTCACCAGCAGCCCGTGATCCCGATCCAGCGCCCGCACCATTTCTTCGTCGATGGGTTTGACGAAGCGGGCGTTGACCAGGGTCGCGTCGATCCCTTCGGCCGCCAGCCGCTCCCGCACTTCGAGAGCCGTTTTCACCATGCTGCCCACAGCCATCAGGGCGACTCCATGTCCCTGATACAGGAGCTCGCTCTTTCCCATCTCCACGGGAGCCCGCATCTGGGCGAGGCCGTCATAGGCCTCCCCCCTGGGATAGCGGATCGCCACGGGCCCCTGAAAAGCATAGGCGAACTTGATCATGTCGGACAGCTCCCATTTGTTTTTGGGCGCCATGATGTGCATGTTGGGGATGGAGGACAGATAGGACAGGTCGAAAATGCCCTGGTGGGTCTCCCCGTCGCTCCCCACCAGACCCGCCCGGTCGATGGCGAAGATCACCGGCAGGTTTTGCAGGCAGACGTCGTGCAGGATCTGGTCGTAGGCCCGCTGCAAAAAGGAGGAATAGATGGCCACCACGGGATGCAGCCCTCCCACCGCAAGGCCCGCCGCGAAGGTGACCGCGTGTTCCTCCGCGATTCCCACATCGAAAAACCGCTCCGGATACAGGCTCCGGAAGCGTTTCAGGCCGGTTCCGTCCGGCATGGCCGCCGTGATGGCGGCCACATCCTGGTGCCGGGCCGCCAGCTTGACCATGACGGTGGAAAATACGTCCGTATAATTGGCTTTCGTCTTCTTTTTCAGGGGAATCCCCGTCTCCACGTCGAAGGGCTCCGCCCCGTGGAACCGGGCGGGATGCTTTTCCGCCGGCCCGTATCCCTTCCCTTTCTGGGTCATGACGTGGATCAGCACGCAGTTTCTGCGCCGCTTGGCTTCCCGGATCACGCGCACCAGGCCGTTGACATCGTGGCCGTCCACCGGCCCCAGGTAAGTGATCCCGATATCCTCGAACCACATGCCCGGAATGACCAGCTGCTTTAAGCTGTTTTTCACCCTCCTCACCCCGGTCACGACTCCGTCGCCGTAACGGGTGCCCCGGATGGCGTCGTAGATGCCGTCCTTGATGTCCAGATAGGCGTTGGAAGTCCGGATATTGTTCAGGTAGCGGGAAACCCCTCCCACATTTTCCGAAATGGACATATTGTTGTCGTTTAAGATGATGATGAAGTTGGTATCCATCCTGGCCGCGTTGTTCAGCGCTTCATAGGCCATTCCGCCGGTGAGGGCGCCGTCCCCGATCACGGATACCACCGTGTTGTCCCGTCCCTGAATATCCCTGGCCCGGACCAGCCCCAGGCCGGCGGAAATGGAGGTGGAACTGTGGCCCGTATCGAAGCAGTCGCAGTCGCTCTCCTTGCGCTTGGGGAACCCGCTCATCCCTCCGTATTTGCGCAGGGTATCGAAGCCTTCCCTCCTTCCGGTCAGGAGTTTATGGGTATAGGACTGATGCCCCACATCCCATACGATCTTGTCCTCCGGCAGGTTCAGGGCCAGGTGCAGGGCCATGGTCAGCTCCACGGCGCCCAGATTGGAGCCCAGATGCCCTCCGGTAACGCTGATTTTCTCGATCAGAAACCTCCGGATCTCCTCCGCCAGAAGCGGGTAGTCTTTCGGGTCTATTTTTTTGATGTCGTTCGTCTGCTGTATCTGTTCCAGAAGCATACGCTGCCCCCTTCTTCCTTACATTCTCCGGCTGATCAAAGACTCCACCAGCCGTTCCAGAAAACCGTTGCGCTCCGGAAAGCCGCGCAGCGCATCCAGCGCTTCTTCGGAAAGCCGCTGCACATCCCCGCGGGATTTTTCGATTCCGTTTAAGCTGACATAGGTCACCTTATGGTTTTTCTCGTCGCTTCCGGTCTGTTTTCCCAGGACTTCCAGAGAACTGGTCACATCCAGGATATCGTCCTGAATCTGGAAGGCGATCCCGATCCGGCGGGCAGCGCCTTCGATCCTGTCCACCTCTTCGGGCCCGGCTCCCGCCAGCACCGCGCCGATCATCATGGCGGCTTCTATCAGGGCCGCCGTCTTGTTCCGATGGATATAGAGGAGCATCTCCTCCGTCACTTCTTCCGGCGGCAGATCCTCCGCCACGATGTCCGCGCACTGCCCGCCGATCATCCCGCAAACCCCCGCCTTGTGCGCCAGAATGCCCAGCGCTTTCGAGACGGCCCGGTAAGAAGAAAGGAGCCGGGAAGGATCCCCGTCCGATTCCTCCCCGATCAGATCGAAGGCGGACGCCGCCGTTTCGAAGGCCGCGTTCAGAAGGGCGTCTCCCGCCAGAACCGCCATCCCTTCCCCGTATACGCACCAGGTGGTCTTCCTTCCCCTGCGGTACTCGTCGTTGTCCATGGAGGGAAGATCGTCGTGGACCAGGGAATAGTTATGTATCATTTCTAACGCGGCCATGAAGGGCTCCACCAGCGTTTCGTCCCCGGAAAACAGCCGGCAGGTTTCCTTCATCATGATCGGGCGCAGGCGTTTCCCGCCCGCCAGGACGCTGTAATTCATGGCTTCCAGAACCGTCTTCTGAAACCCCGTCTCCTCCGGCAAATACCGCTGCAGCACCTCTTCCGCTTCCGAAACCCGCCGCTTCAGTTCTTCCTCAAAATTCATCCAGATTTCCCTCCCCGTTGAGCACCAGCACCTTCTTCTCCACTCTGTCGATGCTGTCGTTGCAGTATTTCAAAAGCTGCATCCCCTTCTGATATTGCGCGAAGGAATCCTCCAGGGAAATTTTCTCGTCCTCCAGACGCCTGGTGATCTCCTCCAGCCGGGCGAATGCCTCTTCCAAAGTCAGCTCTCTTTCTTCCATTGCCACGCTTCCTTTTCCTTTACCTGCGCTGTCACGCGCCCGTTCTTCATATGGATGGTCAGCAGATCCCCGATCCGCACCGTCCCGATATCCGTCACCGTCCTGCCCTCCCCGTCGGCCACGTGGGAAAAGCCCTGGCTGAGCTTTTGCAGCGGGGAAAGGCCGTTTAACCGCTCCGCGCACAGCGCCAGCTGATGCCGTCTGCCGTCGATCCTGTCCTCCATCCCCCGCGAAAGCCGGTCGGAGAGCTGGGCCAGCCATGTCCTCTTTTCCCGGATCCTTCCCAGAGGGCTCAGATGCTGAAGCCGGATCCGGCAGGTTTCCATCCGCATCCGCTGCAGGGCGAGCTTCTGTTTCATCCGCCTGACCAGCCCGGCCCCCGCCTCGTCCAGCTGCGCCTGCAGCAGGCTGTAATCGTAAACCGCCAGCTCCGCGGCGGCGGAGGGGGTGGGCGCGCGCAGGTCCGCCACATAATCGGCGATGGTGGTGTCCGTCTCGTGTCCCACCGCAGAGATCACGGGCACACTGCAGTCGAAGATGGCCTGCGCCACGATCTCTTCGTTAAACGCCCACAGATCCTCGATGGAACCGCCGCCGCGCCCCACGATCATCGCGTCCACGCCCAGCCGTTCCAGCGCCCGGATTCCGTTGACGATGCTGGCCGGAGCCTGATCCCCCTGGACGATGGCCGGATACAGGACGATCTGCACATAGGGGTTCCGCCGCGAGGCGATGTTGATGATATCCCGCACGGCCGCGCCGGTGGGAGCCGTCACCACGCCCAGACGGCGGATGAACCTGGGGATGGGACGCTTGTACTCCGGCGCGAACAGCCCTTGCTCCAGAAGCTTCTGCTTGAGCCGTTCGTACCGCTCGTAGAGAAGCCCCGCCCCGTCCAGTGCGATCTCCCTGGCGTAGAGCTGGTATTTCCCGTCCCTCTCGTAGACGTCCACGGTGCCGGTGACCACGACCTGCTGGCCTTCCTGCATATGAAATTTCAGCCCGCCCCGGTTGCCGGCGAACATCACACAGGCAATCGCGCCCCGCTCATCCTTCAGGGTAAAATACAGATGCCCCGAAGAATGATACTTGCAATTGCTCACTTCGCCTTTCACCAGAATGGACTGGAGTAAAAAGTCCTGGGTAAACATGTTTTTGATGTACGAGTTTACCTGGCCCACAGTATAGATATGCTTCATCGATTTCCCCGATCAGGCAAATTTCGCCAGGATGCCGTTGACGAAACCGGCGGATCCGTCCTGGCCGAACTTCTTGGCCAGCTCCACGGCCTCGTTGATCGCCACGCCCAGAGGCACCTCCTCGTCAAAACGGATCTCGTATACGGCGAGGCGGATGATCGTCAGATCCACCTTCCCCATCCGGGAGGTGCTCCATCCCTTCGCCTTTTCGTTGATCAGCCCGTCGATTTCCGGCAGCTTCTCCGCGATCCTTTCATATTTTCCCCGGATGTAATCCATATCCTTTTCGGAGGACGCGTTCTCCTCGTCCTCAAAAAAGAGATCGCACTGTCCGGGCATCTCTTCTCTGTCGTTAAACTCAATGCGGAACAGCAGTTTGAAAATCTGTTCCCTCTGTTCTCTTCTGTTCATCTGTTCTCCTACGATAACCGAACGAGGGGCTGTCCCATGAAATGACTGCTCCATGTAACGGCCCCAGGCCAATTATTTCCCGGTATTCATATTGACCCCGGCGATGCGGATGTTCACGTCCGTCACGGCCAGGCCGGTCATATTCTCGATGGCGTTCTTCACGCGCTCCTGCACCTTCTGGCTGGTGGCCGGGATATTGTACCCGTACTCGAGCAGGACGACCAGCTCCACCTTCACGCTGGAACCGATCACCTCCACCTTCACGCCTCTGGTCAGGTTCTTCACGCCGACCCTGCTCATCAGTTCATTGGTGATATTCCCTCCCATGGCGGAAACGCCGTCCACCTCCGTAGCCGCGAGGGATGCGATCATGGCAACCACTTCATCGGCGATCTGCACGGAGCCGAGATTCTCGTCTTCCTGTAATACATACGTATTTTTGCTGCTTTCTTTTTCCATAAGGGTGCCTCCTTTACTTTCACGTCTCATTATAGCAAAATCCTTTTCATTTGCCTAGTATTTTTAAGGGTCGAGCCAGAAGCAGAAGGTCCTCTGCTGCGGGTTATCCGCATAGGCCACCGATCCCGCCGTCCCGGGCAGCCAGGAAAAAACGCCCTGCTCTTCGATCAGGAAGCGGTACGCCTCTTCGTACACCGAATCCTGTGAGCACTGCAGCCGCACGATATCCTCTCCGGCGTCGATGGCCCTGCGGAAAATCTCCCCGATCCGTTCGGGATCCGCCTCCTCCAGAAAGCAGCCTTCCTTGCGATAGTAATTGTCCTCCACCGCGGTGCAGTCCGGCAGCGGCTGCCCTTCATCCGGAACGTGGGTTTTTAAAATCTGCTCCGCAGTCACGCAAAAGTAATCGTAGTTGACCGAAGGCTGCGCCCCTTCCGCCGCGAAGTCCTGTCCGTCCTGCTGCCAGGAGGCATCCCCCCAGGTGGGATCTATGTGATACCATTCCCCGTCCAGCCTGGCCACGATCCAGGCGTGTCCCTGCCCGTTCACCTCTCCGGTAACCAGCATGGCGGGAAGCTGCGCCCTCTGGTACAGCAGCTGCAGCGCCTTCGCATAGCCCTGACACACCGACCGGCCGTTTAAGAAAACGGAGCAGATGTTCTGGTTGTCCTGCGCCCCCTGCTGATATTCTGTATGAAAAATCAGCGTTTCATACAGATACCGGGCCTTTTCATAATCGCCGCCCTCCGGCAGGCCGGCGAGCCAGCCGTCTATCGCTTCCTCCAGCAGACCGGCCCGCCGTTCGATCTCCTGCCCGTCCATGGTATAGGAGCCGGCGAAGGTGAGCTTTCTCACCGTATCCCCCAGCCGGTAGGAGGTGCAGGAATAGCCGTCGGCGTAAAAAATCTCCGGGTGATCCGCCATCACAGCCGCAAAGACCGGCTCCAGCAGATCCTGATTCAGGGTGGAAAGCTCCGTCTCCTCCTCCCTCTCCTGCAGGGATCTCAGGATTTCCCGGTACAAAAGGCGCTCTTCCTCCGTCGCCAGCGCCGAGTATCCGTAGCGGAAAATCTCCGCCTCCACCGCTCTTTCCCGGGCGGATACGAAAACCGGAATCTCCTCCGTTTCCTGCGGCCTTCGTTCCGAAACCGCAGCCGCCGGAGCTGCCGGGACATCCGCGCTGCCCGTTTCCCGCGAAAGCCATCCGCCCCCGCCGCATCCGGCCGCGATTCCCAGCGATACCAAAACCGTCAAAAAAACCAATCCCAGTCTTTTCATTCCCTCAGCCCAATCCAAAACCGGCCGCCCGTCCGGTCAGTTCCTTCCGAATTCCGAAAGGACGAGCCCTTCGTTCCGGTCCAGCACCATGCCCACGCTCCAGGAGTTGACGAACAGAAGAAGCGGGTTGCCCTTCAGATCCCGGACCTTCTTCATATCCGACGTCCCCACCAGCTTCGCCAGGTCGATCTCCTCCCAGTTCTCGATCCAGCGGATATGCTCGTAGGGCAGGGGCTCCAGCCGGATCTCCACATTATACTCGTTTTCCAGGCGGAACTTCAGCACATCGAACTGCAGCACGCCCACCACGCCCACGATGATCTCCTCCATGCCGGTATTGAACTCCTGGAAGATCTGAATGGCGCCTTCCTGAGCGATCTGGCTGATCCCCTTGACGAACTGCTTGCGCTTCATGGTATCCACCTGACGCACCCTGGCGAAATGCTCCGGAGCGAAGGTGGGGATCCCTTCGTATTCAAACTGCTCCTTCGGCATGCAGAGCGTATCCCCGATGGAAAATACGCCCGGATCGAAGACGCCGATGATATCCCCCGCGTAGGCCTCCTGCAGGATCTTCCTGTCGTTGGCCATGATCTGCTGCGGCTGGGAAAGGCGCATGGTCCGCCCACCCTGCACGTGCCTGACTTCCATATCCGCGTCGAATTTCCCCGAGCAGATCCGCATGAACGCGATCCTGTCCCGGTGCGCCCGGTTCATGTTCGCCTGGATTTTGAAAACGAAGGCGGAAAAGCCGTTCTCCGCCGGATCGACGAGCCCCCGGTCCGCCCTGCGGGGAAGCGGGGTGGTGGTCATCTGAAGGAAGTGCTGCAAAAAGTCCTCCACGCCGAAGTTGGTCAGCGCGGAACCGAAAAATACCGGCGTCAGCACGCCCGCCTGCACCTCCTCCAGATCGAATTCGGCGCTGGCTCCGTCCAGCAGCTCGATTTCTTCCATCAGCTTTTCCTTCAGGTTTTCCCCGACGAATCCGGTCAGCCTGTCCGCCTCTTCCAGCGGGATCTCCGTAGCCTCCCCCTCCTTCGTCCCCTTTTCCGTATCGGAATAGGTGATCACGCACTTCTTCTCCCTGTCGTAAACGCCCTTAAAGCTCTTTCCGGAACCGATGGGCCAGTTCATGGGGCAGGTGGCGATTCCCAACTCCTTTTCGATATCGTCCAGCAGTTCGAAGGTATCGTTGGCGTCGCGGTCCATCTTATTGATGAAGGTGAAGATCGGGATCTTGCGCATCACGCATACCTTGAACAGCTTCCTGGTCTGGGCCTCCACCCCCTTGCTGGCGTCGATGACCATCACCGCGGAATCCGCAGCCATCAGCGTCCGGTAGGTATCCTCCGAGAAATCCTGGTGCCCGGGCGTGTCCAGAATGTTGATGCAATACCCGTCATATTCAAACTGCAGGACGGAGGAGGTGACGGAAATACCCCTCTGCTTCTCGATCTCCATCCAGTCGGACACCGCGTGCCTGGCCGTGGCCTTCCCTTTGACCGAGCCGGCCAGATTGATGGCCCCGCCGTAGAGCAGAAACTTCTCCGTCAGCGTCGTCTTCCCCGCGTCGGGATGCGAGATGATCGCAAACGTCCTCCTCCTGTTAATTTCCTCTCGAATGTTTCCCACTTTCGTTTCCTCCACATCAAAAAAGTTCTTTTCCCATTAAACAGCAGCGAAAACGCTTTTGTCAACCTCTATTCCCATCTCAGAGCATGGACTTCCCTTCAAAGGCCGGCACGATGCCGAACCAGTCCAGCACCGTAGCCGCGATGTCCGCAAACGTATCCCTGGTCCCCAGGTTGGCCGGCTTCACCTCAGGCCCTGCCATCAGAAACGGCGTATACTCCCGGGTGTGATCCGTGGTCCTGGTATAGGAAGGATCGCAGCCGTGATCCGCTGTGATCATCAGAAGGTCGTCCGGCCTCAGGCAGGCCAGGAGCTCAGGAAGCCTCTCGTCGAAGTACGTCAGGGCCCTGGCGTATCCGTCCACATCCCTCCTGTGGCCGTAGAGCATGTCGTAGTCCACCAGGTTGACGAAACACAGCCCGTCGAAGTCCTTCTTCAGATAGGAGAGGGTCTTTTCGATCCCGTCCTCATTTCCCGCGGTGGTGACGTACTCCGTGATCCCCTTTCCGGCAAAGATGTCGCGGATCTTCCCCACGCCGATCACCGGGTGCCCGGCTGCGCTGAGCTGATCCAGCATGGTGGTGCCGGGCGGGGTCAGGGAATAGTCGTGCCTGCCGGAGGTCCGGACGTAGCTGCCGCTGGCGCCGGCGAAGGGCCTGGCGATGACCCGGCCCACGCCGTGCTCGCCCTGAAGCTGCTCCCTGGCCACGGCGCAGATCCGATACAGCTCTTCGGCGGGCACCACGTCCTCGTGGGCCGCGATCTGAAAGACGCTGTCCGCGGAGGTGTAGACGATGAGTTTTCCCGTGCGGACATGCTCGTCCCCGTAATCCTGAATCACCTGCGTCCCGGAATAGGGTTTATTGCACAGATATCCCCTTCCCACCGCGCTGCAGAAGCGCTCCATCACCTCTTCGGGAAAGCCTTCGGGATAGGTGGGCAGGGGCCTGGGCGAACGGATCCCCGCGATCTCCCAGTGGCCGATGGTCGTATCTTTCCCCCTGGATGCTTCCTTCATCCGGGCGATCCTGCCGGTGAAATCCGCCGCATCCGGATGCCAGTCCACCCCGTCCAGATTGAAAATACCCAGCTTCGCCAGGTTGGGCAAACGAAAAAACGGGCTGGATGCGGCCGCCTTCAGGGTATTGGTCCCCGAATCCCCATAGGCGGCCGCATCCGGCATCTCCCCGATCCCAACGCTGTCCAATACGATCAAAAATACTCTTTTCATGTGGCGCTTCTCCTTCCTGAAAGCGGATTTTTTCTCCGGTATCTTTTCGAAATCCAACTGGTTTTAAGTGTAACATATTCCGCCCGCTTTGGCACGCCTTTTCTGACGGCGGGCGGCAGCCCCTGTCAGTTCTCCGACATGGGGTTGATCACGATGTTCTCCGCAGCCACCCCGGTCTTGCGGGAAACGATGTCTTCGATCTGCGCGCACTGCGCATCCGTCAGGGACGTCATGGCGACGACCACATCGGCGCTGTCTCCGGTAATGGTGACCACCGCGTCCGCAAACCCCTTCGCCTCCAGAAGGATCTCCGCGGCGGTCTCCCGCTCAGCCACATCCGTCAGGGCGATCATATTGTCCACCGCCTCCTGCTTCTGGCTCTCCGCGATGTTGGCGTTGTTGATGATTTCCAGGAGCGTCTCCTTATTTTTCGCCCGGGTCTGCTCCTTTAAAAGCCTGGCACCCGACAGGGAGGAAACTCCGGAAGAACTGGTATAGACGGCTTCTCCCGGCGTCTCTCCGTCCTGTACCTCCGCCTCCTGCCCCACGGCTGCCACCTCATCCGAAGCTTCCTGCGCCATCCCCTCTTCCAGATAATCGGAGACGATGGAAACCTCCGCGCCGTCCGCCACCTGCATGTCGGAATCCAGGAAATTCTCCACGGCCGCCGCCTCGTCGTCGGAATCCAGGCTGGGGATATCCGACAGCGAATCTTCCAGCAGGGGATCGGACAGCTCCTGCGCATCCTCCTGCACAGCCTCCGCGCCGGCGCTCACCATCTCCTCTTCCCCGATCCTGGTCCCGGCGAAATTCAGATACCCCGCCACCGCTATCATAATGGCCAGGGCCGTGATCATAATCTGGTTGCGTTTGAACATGTTTTTCAATTTCTGATCCCTCTGCTTTCCTCATTTTCCTCTGCGGCGGCCGCCTCACCGGAAGGGACCACCAGCTTTGCTACTTTAATTTTATGAGCTTCTATCCCGAATAATGCCTCGATCACGTCGGTAATATTTTTCTGAACCGTCCAGGAATCCCCTCCCTGGGCCAGGACGGTCACCCCCTCCACGGCTGCGGCCAGCGTCTTTTTCACGTAGGGGACCTGGTTTCCCTCCCGGTCCGTGGTATAGACCGTGGACTGCTCCTGCTCCCGCTGATCGATGCTCCTGCTGCCGCCGGCGCTGTCGTTCTCGCTGGTCTGCGAGCTGGTATAGGGGCCGTCCTTCTCCACCACCTGTTCCTGCGTGGAAGAAAAGGTGAGCATCACCTTCACCTCCCCGGCGCCTTCCATGCAGGAGAGGAACTCCTCCAGGCGCCGCTCCAGCTCCCTCTCTTCCCCGCCGCTTTCGCCTTCGTTTTCTTCGATTCTAGCAGATTGTGCGTCCGATAAACCGGACCCTCCTTCGTTCCCCTCCTTCTCTTTTCTCCCGGAAGGAAGGGCGATCACCATGAGCAAAATCCCGGACAGCGCCAGGACGACCATATTTTCCCGGGTCAGCTTTCCCGCAAACCAGCTTTTCAGTTTATCCAAGCCCGATCACCTCCACCTCCTGCTCCTCCATCCCCAGCGCGGCCGCAAACCGTCTGGCCAGATCCTGCCGGTTGACGCCGGCCGCGCCCGATGCCTGCGCGCTCTCTTCCCCGATCGTCACCGGATCCACCCGCACGGAGGCGATCTCCCCGTTTTCCCTGGCCCCCTCCGGCCCTTCTCCCGAAGGCGCATCCCCGGACGCGTTTTCCACGCCGATCCTGAGCACGTCCCCCGAAAGCTCCACGCTGGACACCCTCACGCCCGCCGCGGCCGCTTCGCCTTCCAGCCTCTGTTCCACGGACGAAAACAGCCCTTCTTCCACCAGGGCCCCTTCCATCCCCTCCATTTCTTCCAGCTCCCTGGAAAAAATTTCGTTTTCCGCCTCCAGCCGGTCCATTTTCTGAAAGAAACCGGAAGCCAGATCTCCCCGGAACAAAGACAGGACCGGAACGGCGAGCTGGGCCAGGACGATCAGGGCCGCGATCATTTTCCCGTATTTCTCATATTGCTTTTCCACGGCAAAATGCAGGATCAGCTGGGAGGCCAGCATGAAAATGGCCGTTTCCTTCAAAACCGACAGCAGCTCTTCCATCATCCGCCTTTATCCTCCCGCCAGACAGGTCACCACCGCGATGAGGATCAGAAAGCAGGCGGCGGCCGCGCCCGCGATGCGCAGGGTCAAAAACACCGCGTCAGCAGCCCGGTTCACGCAGGCCGTCAGCCGCCTGTCCGCCACGATCCCCATCAGCGCCCCGGCCGCGCGCAGCATCGCCCCGTACAAAAACAGCTGCCCGAAGGGGGCGGCGATCAAAAGGACCAGCAAAATCAGGGCGAACAGGCCCAGGCTGTTTTTCAAAAGCACCGCGGACCCGATCAGAAGCTGGGTGGTGCTCTCCGCCAGCCCGCCCAGGGCCGGAATGGCCGAGACGGCCTTTTGCATGGTGCTGCGCTTCAAACCGTCCAGCGCGGGAGCCACCATGGACTGCAAAAATCCCAGCCCGGTAACCGCGGCCATGCAGAATCCGGCGGCGGCCTTCAGCCCTTTTTCCAGGAGTTCCATCAGCGAAGCCAGCTTGCCCTCCTCCCAGACCCCGTTCATCAAAAGCAGCAGCATGAAAACCGGAAGGAGGGGCAGGCACAGCTGCAGGAGGAAGGTTTCCACCAGAAAGATCAGCACCAGAGCCAGTTCGTAATACCCGGCCGCGGTGAGCCCGCCCGCCGCCGGCCCCAGGGACAGGCAGAGGGCCGGCAGCACGAAGCGGGAAAACTGCGTCATGGCTTCCATGGACTGCCGCGCGATCTCATAACACCGGGCGAAAATTTTGAGCACGATGGCCAGCAGGAGCAGATAGAAAATGTAGTGGGCGATCTGAGCGATCTGATGGTTTTCAAAGCTCGCCAGAAAGCTGGATACCAGGACCGAAAGCATTCCCAGGATCAGGAGGGAAGCCAGAAGGCCCCGCATCCCCGCCGCCTGATCCAGAACGCTGCCGAACAGCCCCTGCCACGCCATTTGTCCCGCCTCTTTCCAGTTTCCCACCAGAATCCGCTCGAACATCCCCCACAGATCCAGGGACGCGTCCGGGAAAAATCCGTCCAGCTCTTCCATCATCCCCGTCAGATTCAGCTGTTCCAGATAGTGTTCCATACCGTTCATCCCTTTACCCCATAAACTCCGCGATGGTTTCCACCAGCGACAGAAACACCGGCATTCCCGCGAAGAGAATCGCGATTTTTCCGAACAGCTCGATCTGGGAGGCGATGGCGGAAAAGCCGCTGTCCCTGCAGATTCCGGCCACGAATTCGCACAGCCAGGTGATCCCCACGATTTTAAACAGCAGGGTGAAATACCTGCCCGCGGAAGTCAGATAGGCCGCGAACGCTTCCAGCTGCTCCTTCACCTGCCCCATATAGGCCGCGGTACAGGAAAAAATCAGAAGGCAGATGACCGCGCCGATATATGTCCCGTATTCCTGCCTGCCGCTCTTAAACTGGATCCCCAAAAGGACGCCGGCCACCGCGATGGCCCCGATTTTGACGAACTCCATTTCTTCACCTCCCGCCGCGCCCGCGATTTACAGGGAAAACAACGTCTGAATGGTGGAAAACAGATCGTAGATATAGGGCACAATCCAGCTCAACACAAGTATCAGTGCGGCCAGCGACAGCAAAAAGGCATGTTCCTCCCTTCCGCTGTGTTTCAGGACCTGGCACAAAATCGTCACCAGGATCCCCACCGCCGCAATTTTAAAAATCAGACTGACCTCCATCCGCTTTCCCCCGTCCTTTTCACGCCAGCAGAATCGCCGCGAGCGCCCCGCAGGCGACGCTCACCGCCATCGTGATTCTGTTTTCCTCCCGCTGCGTCTGCCCGGCCCGCCGCGCTTCCTCCAAAAAGCGCTGCGAAAACGCTTCCACCGCCGCCTGCTGCCGCCCTCCGTCCAGATACCAGACCGAGGACGGAAAGGAGAGGATCAGCTCCTTTTCCCCGGGCGTCAGTTCCGTCCGCCGCAGATAGTTCCCCATTTCCTCCCCCCAGATGGTCCGGATGTCCTGACCGCTTCCGTCGCACAGCCGGCTTCCCATCCCGGAAAATACTTCTCCTAGGGAAGCGTCGTCCAGCCGACTCCCCAGTTCCAGAAATACCTCCGGCAGGGAAATCCTGCTGTAGGCGATTTCCCCCGCCATCAGGGAAAATGCCTGTACGAAAACGGACAGGCGGTCGATCCTCCTCCCGCGCTCCAGGCAGATGCAGCCGCCCGCACCGGCCGCTCCCAGCACCGTCAGGCAGGCGCCCACCGCGGCCAGCATCAAAGCCCTTCCGCCAGAATCTGCCCGTCCGGATCCCGCACCTGTTCCACCACGAATCTGTCGCCCCGTTTCCCGAGAACCACGAAGCGCCCGAACACATGTCCCTCCAGAAGGGGCTGCAAAAACCGCTTCCGGCACAGTTCTTCCCAGGATGATCCGTGGACGGTGGCCAGCACGCTGCATCCGCATTTGAGCACCTGCTCCAGGGCGGCCACATCCTCCCGGCTCCCCAGCTCATCCACGGCCATGACCTTCGGCGCCATGGACCGCAGCAGCATCATCATCCCTTCTCCCTTCGGGCAGCCGTCCAGCACGTCGGTCCGCTTTCCCACATCGTTTCTGGGAATGCCCTGAAAGCAGCCGGCGATCTCCGACCGCTCATCCACCACGCCCACGGTCTGCCCGGGAGCGCACTCGTTTCCGTCGGAAACCATGCGGATGATGTCCCGCAGCAGGGTGGTTTTCCCGCAGCCCGGCGGGGACAAAATGAGCACGTTTTCCAGCCGCCCGCCGTCGTAGAGCCAGGGCAGGACCGGGGCCGCCGCTCCCCGGGCCTCATGGGCGATCCGGATATTCAGGCTGGAAATGTAGCGGACGTTTTTGACGCTTCCGTCCGGATTCAGGATCACTTCCCCGGCGATCCCCACCCGGAATCCCCCGTCCGCGCTCATGTATCCCCGGCTCATCTCATCCTCGTACGCATAGAGGGAATACCGGCAAATATGTTTTAAAATCTGCGACAGTTCGTCCCTGGATAGCGTCTGAGCCCGTTCGATTTCCCGGGTCAGCCTTCCGGAACGGTCCAGATACCATTCTTCTCCCCGGGCGTAAATCATCACCGGGCGCTCGCAGCGCAGCCGGATTTCCTGCAGCGCTTCCCCCATCCCGGCCACGTCCTTCCATTTAAATCTCAGATATTCGGGAAACAGCCGGATCACCTCTTCCGCAAGCTGCATCGATTCCTCCTCCTTTCACGATTTCCAGCATTGATACAATGTTGTCCACATAATTCAGTATATTGCCCTGTCCCGGAGAGTATGCCAACGTCGCCGTTCAGCAAAACCAGCAGCTCGTGGGCCAGCAGGGGGAAGGCCGCCATCCCCGTCAGGTACAGCCATTCGTGCCCCGACAGCCGCGCCGTGCCGAAGGCCCGCACGAAAAACGGCGCTTCGGTCACGGAAAACTGCAGGAAAAATCCGACAGCGCAGGCCAGGATCATCAGCCCGTTTTCCAGATGGTTCATCCGGAAGACGGATTTGTGCACATCCCGCATCCCCACCGCGTGGAACAGCTGCGACATGCCCAGGACAGTAAAGGCGTAGGTCTGGGATCTGGCCAGGATATCCCGCTGCCCGAAGAGCGCGCCGATGTGTTCCGGCGAAAAGGGCAGGCCCTGCTCTTTGAGAATATACCAGGGCAGGGTGAAAAATGCGGTCAGGCTGATCCCCGCGATGAGGATCCCGTAAAGCAGCGTTTTGGACAGGCCGCCGTCGGAAAACAGGCTCTCCTGCGCCTTTCTGGGCGGCCGCCCCATCAGCTCCTTCCCATCGTTTCGATCCACGCCCAGGGCCAGGGCCGGAAGGGAATCCGTGATCAGATTGATCCAGAGGATATGGCTGGATTTTAGAGGGGAAGGAAGTCCCAGAAGGACAGCCGCGAACATGGTCAGGATTTCCCCCAGGTTGGAGGACAGCAGAAAGACCACCGACTTTTTGATGTTCTCGTAAACCCCGCGGCCCTCTTCGATGGCCTTTTCGATGGTGGCGAAATTGTCGTCGGTCAAAACCAGGTCCGCCGCCTGCCTGGCCACGTCTGTCCCTCCCTTTCCCATGGCCACGCCCACGTCCGCGATTTTCAGGGAGGGGGCGTCGTTCACCCCGTCTCCGGTCATGGCCACGATATTTCCCTTTTTCTGGAAACCCCTGACGATTTTCACCTTATCCGCCGGAGAAACCCTGGCGAAAATCCTCACGTCCTCCAGGCGTTTCAAAAATTCCGCTTCCGGCAGTTCGTCCAGCTCCTCCCCGGTCATGCACTGCTTCGGATCCCCGACGATGCGAAGCTGCTTTCCGATGGCAAAGGCCGTGCTGGCATGATCCCCCGTGATCATCACCGTGTCCACGCCGGCCCGGCGAAAGGTTTCCACCGCTTCCGCCGCCTCAGGGCGCACCGGATCCTTCATCCCGGTCATCCCCAGAAAAATCAGATCCCGTTCCTCCGGCCCGGAGCCCCCCGTTTTGCAGGCCACCGCCAGGGTTCTGAGCGCCCCGGACGCCAGCTGCGATACGGCTTCCCCGATCCGCTCCCTTTCCGCTGCGGTCAGCGGCTGCGCCCGCCCGTTTTTCCAGACCGCCGTACAAAGCTTCAGCACCCGGTCCGGAGCCCCCTTCGTAAAGCTGATCTGCCGGCCGTCGCCCCGGTGAAAGGTCGTCATCATTTTGCGCTCCGACTGAAAGGGGATCTCCCCCCTTCTCCGCAGGCGGCTCTCCAGCCCTTCCCGGTCCATTCCGTAGTCTCTGGCCAGATCCAGAAGGGCCAGCTCCGTGGGATCCCCAATCCGTTCCCCGCCGGCCACGGCATCGTTGCACAGCGTCAGCCCTTCCAGAAACAGCCGGTGCCGGTCCGCATCCAGGGCGCTGGCTTCCAGGATCCGCCCGTCCACATAGCAGGACAACACCTGCATCCGGTTCTGCGTCAGAGTGCCGGTCTTGTCGGAGCAGACCACGCTCACCGCCCCCAGCGTTTCCACCGAAGGCAGCCTCCGGATGATGGTGTTGACCTTCACCATCCGCGTCACGCTCAGCGCCAGGCACAGCGTCACCACGGCCGGAAGCCCCTCCGGCACGGCCGCCACCGCCAGGGAAATGGCGGTCAGCAACATATCGAAGACGTTCCTGTGCTGGATGACCGCGATGGCGAACAGCAGCGCGCAGATCCCCAGCGACAGCAGGCTCAGGGCCGTTCCCAGTTCCCCCAGCCTCTTCTGCAGAGGGGTCGGCTCCTCCTCCCCCTGGGCCATCATGGAAGCGATCTTCCCGATTTCCGTATTCATGCCGGTGGAAACCACGATTCCCCTTCCCCTGCCCCCGGTGATGACGGTGGACATATAGGCCATGTTTTTCCGGTCGCCCAGGGGGACCTTTTTCCCGCCCTCCGGCAGGCAAAAGGAGGCGTCCTTCTTCACCGGCACGGTTTCCCCGGTGAGGGTGGATTCCTCCGCCTGCAGCTCCCCGGTCTCTGTCAGGCGAAGGTCCGCCGGCACCTGGCAGCCCGCTTCCAGGCAGACCAGGTCGCCGGGGACCAGCCGGAAGGCTTCCATCTGCATTTCCCGGCCGTCCCGGATCACAACGGCCGTCGGCTGCGTCAGTTTTTTCAGGGAATCCAGCGCCTTCTGGGCCTTCCCCTCCTGCACCATCCCCACCGCCGCGTTCAGGCCCACCACCGCGATGATGATGACGGCGTCGCTGACCTCGCGCAAGAGCATCGAAATCGCCGCAGCCGCCAGCAGCACATAGATCAGCGGATCGTTGAGCTGTTCGAGAAAACAGGCCAGCGGGCTCTTTCGTTTCGCAGCCGCCAGCTGGTTGGGCCCTTCCCTGCTGTAGCGTTCCCCGGCCTCTTCCCCGGAAAGCCCGGCACGCATGTCCGTTTTCAGAAGCTGTTCTGTCTGTTTCGCCGTTTTGTCTTCAAACATCCCTGTCCTCCCGTTTTTTTGCTCTTCCTGCACTGGTACAACCTATGCGCGGGGAGGACAGGTTATGACCGGCGGTTTGAAGAAGCCGTCACGGCGGCCGCACAGCGGGGGCACGGGGCGCGGCATATTCCGGGGAACGGAACATTCCTGTCGCATAAAAAAAAATGCTCAAAACCTGATGAAATCAGCGTTTAAAGCACTTTTTATTGGGCTATTTCGTTAACAGTCTCCGCAGGAACGGAATGCCGGCTAATTCCGCTGTTTTAGTGCCAGTCCAATCAACCGGTCAGCCTGATCTGCCATAAACAGCGGGATATTCAGCACATCATCGTCCAGCTTCAAATTATTCAGTGAGAACCGCACGCGGAGTTTGACCTGCCCCGGGAACAGCTCTTTGAACTTTTTAAGGCTTCTGCTGGCGGTGTTGGCTTCGGACTTGACCTCCACGGGGAAAATATCGTTTTCACGCTGAATCAGGAAATCCACTTCGTAAGGAGGATTTGTCTGAGTCCAGTACCGGGGAACCACTTCAAACTGAGTCATCAGAGTCTGAAGCACAAAGTTCTCCGTCAATGCACCCTTGAATTCGGTAAACAGGCGATTGCCCTCGCTAAAGGCAGTCGGTGCCAGATGCGCCAGTCGACGGAGCAGTCCCACATCTACCAGATATATCTTAAAGGCAGAGAGATCATCATAAGCGGATACCGGCAGGCCGGGAGCAGTACTGCGATAGATCTTATGCACCAGCCGGGCATCCACCAGCCACTGCAAGGCATCCTCGTATTCGCGGGCTCTTGCCCCTTCCTTGACCGCCTTATAGATAAATTTTTTGTTTTCTCTCGCCAGCTGAGACGGTATGGACTTCCAGATCATTGAAATCTTGGGGAACTCGCTGATATTGGGGTGCTTGGCAAAGTCGCGCTCATAGGCGCCAATAATTCCGGACAAAGCTTCCTGCATGGCATCCACATCCCGTTCCTCTGTCCACATTTTGACGGGTTCCGGCATACCGCCGGTCACATAGTACATCTTCAGCTTTTCATACAGAGGATTGAAGAAGGCATCAGGAATCGGCTCGATGGCGTTTCCTGTTTCCAGATATTTTGCCAGATTTTCATCCCCGTTGGCCAACAGAAATTCTGTAAAGGTCATAGGATCAATCTGCATAAAATTAACTTTTCCTACAGGGAAAGAAGAAGGTTTTGACAGGGCAATGCCCAGGAGAGAACCGGCGCAGGCAACGTGATACCGCGGTGCATTCTCGCAGAAATACTTCATGGAGTTGATGACCTTGGGGCAGTCCTGTACCTCGTCAAAAATAATCAGGGTCTTTTCCGGCATAATCTTCTGACCGCTTGCCAGCATCAGATTCTGCAAAATCCGGTCTACATCTTTTGTGGTTTCAAAAAACTGCTTATACTCTTCGTTTTCATCGAAGTTGAAATAAGCGGTGTTTTCATAGTAGCGATTGCCGAATTCTTTCAGAATCCAGGTCTTCCCAACCTGTCGCACGCCTTTCAAGATCAGGGGCTTGCGATAGGGCGAATTCTTCCAATTCAGCAGTTTCTTCAAAATCAATCGTTCCATATATGCCTCCCATCACACTTTTATGAGTGTTTTAGCGCTTTCTAATCACACTTTTATTATATTCTGAAACAACCAAAATTGCAAGTGAAATCCATTTTCAACGCAAAAAAATGCTCAAAACCTGATGAAATCAGCGTTTAAAGCACTTTTACGGGTTGGGCTATTCTGTTTTAAGAATAACAGCTAGTAGGGGAATCGAACCCCTGTTTTCGCCGTGAGAGGGCGACGTCTTGACCGCTTGACCAACTAGCCATCCTTTTGTTTCGTACCGGTCGCTCGGCACTTGATTACTATATAACATTCAGGAGAAAATTGCAAGTACTTTTTTAAAATTTTTCAAAAATTTTTGTAACAGTTTAGCCATGCCATTCATAATTTGACGGATTCCACTGAATTGGCTGCGCAAAAGACCACTGGCCGTCAAATTATTCATGTCGGGCGTCCGCCCTATAGGCACATGTGGCAAAATACAGCTTAGTGAGCAAGCTCCCACGCGGCATTTTGCCACATGTGCCTGCATGGCTAAACTGTTACAAAATTTATTCGCCGGCATGGCGGGGCCGTTCACCCCGCCATGAAATCGAACAGGCTGATCTGGTTGGACTCCGGAAGATCTCCCAGAATCCCCAGACTGTCCAGCATTTCCACGATGGTCTTGCTGGCCTTGGAACGGTCCCGGAAATCGTCCTTGCTCAAAAACGGGCCGTCCTTGGCCGCCTCCACGATGGCGTCCGCCGCCTTCTCCCCCAGCCCGTCGATGCTGTTTAAGGAAGGCATGATCTTCCCGTCCATGATCTGGAAATTCCGGGAGTGGGCCTTGAACAGGTCGATGGGGACGAATTCAAAGCCCCTGGCGTACATCTCCTGCACGATTTTCATATCCTTTAAGGACGCCTGCTCCTTCTGGGACAGGCTGTCCGAACGGCGCTTGTAGTCCGCCATCACCGCTTCCAGATGCTGCTGCCCCTGGCACATGATCTCATAGGAAAAGGCCGAGGCCCGGATGGAGAAATAGGCCGCGTAGTAGGCCAGCGGGTAGTTCACCTTGCAGTAGGCGATCCTCCAGGCCATCATCACGTAGGCCGCCGCGTGGGCTTTGGGGAACATGTACTTGATCTTTTTGCAGGACCAGATATACCAGTCCGGCACCCCCGCTTCCTTCATGGCAGCTTCCATCTCGGGCTTTAAGCCCTTGCCCTTTCGCACGCTCTCCATGGTGGAGAAGGACAGGCTGGGATCCATCCCCTTGTTGATCAGGTAAATCATGATATCGTCGCGGCAGCAGATGGCCGTGGAAATCGTGGCGTCCCCGTTCTGGATCAGCGTCTGGGCGTTTCCCAGCCACACGTCCGTGCCGTGGCCCAGCCCGGCGATCCGGATCAGGTCGGAGAAGCACTGGGGTTTGGTGTCCAGTAGCATCTGGATGACGAAGTCCGTGCCGAATTCCGGAATGCCCAGAGAGCCCACGGGACAGCCGTCGATCTGCTCCGGCGCAATTCCCAGGGCCGAAGTGTTCTGGAACAGACTCATCACCTGCGGATCGTCCAGCGGGATCTTCGTGGGATCCACCCCGGTGAGATCCTGCAGCATCCGGATCATGGTGGGATCATCGTGCCCCAGAATGTCCAGCTTGAGCAGGTTGTGGTCGATGGAGTGATAATCGAAGTGGGTGGTCACGATGTCCGTTGTCATATCGTTGGCCGGATGCTGCACCGGCGTGAAGGAATTGATATCCTCTCCCACCGGCAGAACCACGATTCCGCCGGGATGCTGCCCCGTGCTGCGCCGGATCCCGGTGCACCCCTGGACGATCCGGTTGATCTCGCACACCCGCTTCTTTTTTCCGCGCTCCTCAAAGTAGTTCTTCACGTAGCCAAAGGCCGTCTTGTCCGCCAGCGTGCCGATGGTGCCGGCGCGGAAGGTCTGGCCCGCCCCGAAAATCACCTCGGTATATTTATGGGCCTTGCTCTGGTATTCCCCGGAGAAATTCAGGTCGATATCCGGCTCCTTGTCCCCCTTAAATCCCAGGAAGGTCTCGAAAGGGATGTCGAACCCGTCCTTGATCAGCGGCTCCCCGCACACCGGACAGGCTTTGTCCGGCATGTCGCAGCCTGCGTTTCCGGAGAACGCCTTCACTTCCTCCGAATCGAAGTCATAATAGTGGCATTTCGGGCAGCGGTAATGGGCGCTGAGGGAATTTACCTCCGTGATCCCGGCCATAAACGCCACCAGGGAGGAGCCCACGGACCCCCTGGAGCCCACCAGGTATCCGTCCTCCACGGACTTCCACACCAGTTTCTGCGCGATGATATACATCACTGCGAACCCGTTTTTGATGATGGAGTTGAGCTCCTTTTCCAGGCGGTCCACCACGATCTGCGGCAGGTCTTCCCCGTACAGCTCGTGGGCCTTCCGGTAACAGATATCGGTCAGCGTCCTGTCGCTGTCCGGGATCACCGGAGGGCACTTGTCCGGCCGCACCGGGGAAATGGGCTCCACCTGATCCGCGATAAAGTTGGGGTTGGTGATCACCACCTCTTCCGCCTTCCGGCTGCCCAGATACTGGAATTCTTCCAGCATTTCTTCCGTGGTGCGCAGATACAGCGGGGCCTGATCGTCCGCATCCTTAAATCCCTTTCCGGCCATGATGATCCGCCGGTAAACCTCGTCCGCGGGATCCAGGAAATGGACGTCGCAGGTGGCCACCACGGGCTTGTTGAACTGCTCTCCCAGCTGTACGATCCGGCGGTTTATATTCTGGATGTCCTCCACGGAACGGACGTTTTCGATCCGTTCCGATTCGATCATGAACAGGTTGTTTCCCGTGGGCTGAATTTCCAGATAATCGTAGAAATTCACGATTCTGGCGATCTGGGCGTCGGACTGCTCGTCCAGCAGAGCCCGGTAGAGCTCCCCCGCCTCGCAGGCGCTTCCCAGAATCAGCCCCTCCCGGTGTCTGGCCAGCAGGCTTTTGGGCACCCGGGGCGTCTTGTGGAAATAGTTCAGATGGGATTCCGAAACCAGCGTGTACAGGTTCACCCGGCCGATATCGTTTTTCGCCAGGAGAATGGCATGATAGGAGGGCAGGCGCTTCACCAGATCCGGGCTGGAATCCCCCAGCCGGTTCACGTCCGACAAAGTCCTGCAGTCCTTCTGTTCCAGCATGGGCAGAAATCTGATGAAAATTTCCGCAGTAGCCTCCGCGTCGTCCACCGCGCGGTGATGGTTCTCCAGGGAAACGCCCAGGGTTTTGGCCACCGCATCCAGCGTGTGTTTGGCCTGATTGGGCAGGAGCACCCTGGCGATTCCCACCGTATCCACGTAGGTGGGCGTCAGCGGCAGGGACTGGCGTTTCGCGTTCTCCAGGATAAAGCTCATATCGAAGCTGGCGTTGTGCGCCACGAACACCGCGCCGTCGCAAAACTGCAGGAATTCGGGCAGGACGGTTTCGATGGGAGGAGCGTCCATGACCATCTCGTCGCTGATGGAGGTCAGCTGTTCGATCCGGAACGGAATCGGAACCCCAGGGTTGACGAAGGTGGAAAACCGGTCCACGATTTCCCCGCCCGCCACCTTCACGGCGCCGATTTCGATGATCCTGTTTTTGACCGGGGAAAATCCCGTGGTCTCGATGTCGAACACGACGTAAACCGGATCCCGCAGAGCCTGCCCGCGGTCCCCGGTCACGATCTCCTTTAAATCGTCCACCAGATAGGCTTCGCAGCCGTAGATCACCTTGAAGAAGTCGTTTCTGTCCGGATTCTCGTCCCCGGCCTCTTTCCGCTTCGCCTTTTCCGCCTTCCACAGATCCTCCACCAGATGGTTCGCGTCCGGAAACGACTGCACAACGCCGTGATCCGTGATGGCGATGGCGGGATGGCCCCACTGATAGGCCCGCTTCACGATGTCCTTCACCTCGGATACCCCGTCCATATCGCTCATTTTGGTATGGCAGTGCAGCTCCACCCGTTTGCGGGCGCTGTGATCCATCCTGGAACCGGTGAAGTCCGGGATTTTTTTGACGCCCACGATGGAACCGATGGTCAGCTCCCCGTCGAATTTGTCCACCATGGTCAGCCCTTTGAGCCTGATGAATGCGCCCGGCCTGATTCCTTCCGTAATCTCATTCACCTGCTCGTTTAAGGTGAAGATCTTGATGGTCATGGTATCGGTGAAGTCCGTCACGTCGAAGATCAGGATGGTCCTCTCATTTTTGATCTCGCGCTTGTCCAGGTTCAGGATCTTTCCGCGGATGATCACCTCGCCCATTTCTCCGATGATCTCTTCCATTGGAATGGGCTCCCCGTCGAAATCCCTTCCGTATAAGACGTCGGGATTGTCGCTCTTTTTCGCGCCGCGGCAGAAATCGCCCCGGCCCTCGCCGCGCTGTCCCCGAAAGCCTCCCGCCTTCCGGCCCGCTGCCGGCCCGTTCGCCCGCCCTTCCCGGACGCCGGCCCCGGCGCTGCGGACGGTACCGCCTTCGAAAGGAACTTCCCCGCCGGCCGCCGAAGCTGCGCCGCGCGCCTCCTTCCGCGGCTTTGACGGCTCTTCTTCCCGACGCTCCTGCCGGCCGCCCGAAGCCTCCCCGGAAATCTCCGCCACCTTCCGGGCGATGACCTCCTCGCCCTCTTCCCTGCTGCGGTTTTTCCCCGGCTGCGCATATTCCGCAAAGACTTCCACCGGAATCCCGCAGCGCTCGCAGCAGATCTTTTCCAGGATCCGGATCAGCTCCGGACAGCGCTCGCGAACGATCACCGTATCCGGCACCTCCAGCTTCAGCCGTCCCCCGGACTCGAAGGACAGCTCCGCGTTTTTAAAGATGCTGTATTCCACGGGGCTGCACGCTTTCAGCTCCAGCAGGATGCTCTCGCGGTACGCCTCCAGCAGCTTTTCGGGATCGTACTGGGCGGACAGATGAAACTTTTCCTGGATTTTGATGGTGATATTGCACCCGGAAAAGAGCTGATTTTTGATCTGCTCTTCCACTTCAAAAATGATCGGCTTTTCGATGAGCCGGTCGCAGCTGATATAAATCCGCACGAAGTCCTTCTGCCGGGTGGCGGTCACCCGCTCCACCTCCACTTTATCGAACAGCGCCCGATATTCTTCTTTCAGATTCAGTCCGGGAAATACCTCCGGGAAATGCTTTGCCATCTTATTTCATTCAGTCCTTCCAGTGTTCCAGTTCATGGCGCAGGGTGGAAACGAATTCCGCCTCCGGCACCTTGCGCACGATTTCTCCTTTTTTGATCAGAAGCCCTTCTCCGATGCCGCCGGCGATCCCCAGGTCCGCTTCCTTCGCTTCGCCGGGTCCGTTCACCGCGCAGCCCATCACGGCCACCTTCAGATTCAGGTCCGGGAACTCTCCCACCATCGTCTCCACCCGGTTCGCCAGGCCGATGAGATCGATCTTCGTCCTGCCGCAGGTGGGGCAGCTGACCACTTCGATTCCGCCCCTGCGCAGCCCCAGGGTGCGCAGGATCAGCTTCGCGGATTTCACCTCTTCCGTCACATCCCCGGTCAAAGATACCCGGATGGTATCGCCGATCCCCTGATTCAAAATCAGGGCCAGGCCGATGCTGGATTTGATGTTGCCGGAAATCAGCGTGCCGGATTCCGTAATCCCCACGTGAAGCGGATAGTCCGTCTTTCCGGCCAGCAGTTCGTGCGCCTTCACGCACATCATGACGTCGGAGGATTTGATGCTGATGACCAGGTTCTGATATCCCAGATCCTCGATCATGCGAACCTTATCCAGGGCGCTCTCCACGATGCCTTCCGCCGTCACCCCGCCGTATTTTTCCACCAGATTCCGTTCCAGGGAACCGCTGTTGACCCCGACGCGGATGGGGATCCGGCGATCCCTGGCCTCGTTCACCACGGCCGCCACCTTCTCCCTGCCGCCGATGTTGCCGGGATTGATCCGGATCTTGTCCGCCCCGTTTTCCATGGCCGCGATGGCCATCTTATAGTCGAAATGAATATCCGCCACCAGAGGGATGCGGATCTGCTTTTTGATCTCCGAAATGGCCCTGGCGGCCTCTTCGTCCGGCACCGTGCAGCGGACGATCTCGCATCCGGCCGCCTCCAGGCGATGAATCTGCTCCACCGTGGCCTTCACGTCCTGGGTGGGCGTATTGGTCATGGACTGAATCAGGATCGGATTCCCTCCTCCGATCACCCTGTCCCCGATTTTCACTACCCTCGTATGATCCCTGTACATAGGACACCTCCCGCTTTCGTCTCGTTTCAGTATAGCACAGATAAAACGGGCTGCAAACAGAAGTTTTCTCCTGCGGCGCTACTCCTCTTCCCCTTCCTGCGGGCAGTACAGCAGCGTCCAGGACATTTCTTCCCCTTCCCCCTGCTCCCGGGCCGTCACCCGGATGACGAAGGTTTTCCCCGCTTCGAAAGCGGAGGGATCCAGCTTCAGATAAACGGGTTCGTCCGCGCGCAGCGGGGCGTTGGACCGCACCAGAAGCTTGCGCATGCGGCCGTCCCGCAGTTCCACCGGCAACGCCGCGGTCGGCGGCCTTTCCCCTTCTTTGCTTTCCCCTTCTTTGCTTCCTCCTTCTCCCTCCCCGGCCACATCGCGCCCCGCCCCCTGGGCCTGTCCCGAAAGGAGCGCGGCGCACAGCAGGACGGCCGCCGGCCAGGCCAGAAGCCAGCGGCCCGCTTTTTTCTCCGTCCGCAGCACGCTCTGGAGGGGTTCGCAGAAAGGGGACGGCGGGCGGATGAGGGCGGCGCACGCCTTCTCCCAGGCCGCCGTCAGGCAGGCTGCGGCCGCAAAGACGGCCAGAAACAGAAGTTTCCTGCGCCAGTCCGTCCCGGTTTCCGCAGCCAGATGGTAGAACCACAGGCCGCTACCCGCCGTGGCGCACAGCCCCGCTGCCATGCCGGCCCATCCCGCTGCCTTTCGCAAAAGCCTCCCCTCTCCCTTCTCCGGATTTTCCTCCCAGGCCGTCAGCGCTTCCCGCACGGCCCTCACGGTCTGGAACCTCCTGTCCGGATCGGTCTGCGTACAGCGATCCACGATCCGGGCCAGCCCCCTTCCTTCCGGAAGGCCGCAGTCCTCCAGGCGGCAGGCCGCGTCGGAGGGGCGGATCAGATTCCTTCCGCTCAACATGGCATACAGAGTCCTCCCCAGCCCGAATACGTCGCTTCGAACGTCCGCGCTGCGGCGCCCTTCTCCCCCGAAGAGCTGCTCCGGCGCCGCATAGCCCGGGCTCGCGGCCACGGGACTGGCCCCGGGCTCCCCGCTTTCCACCGCGCTGCCGAAATCCACCAGCCACAGCTTCCCATCCCTGTCCAGCATGATGTTGGAAGGCTTGCAGTCCAGATACAAAAGGGGAGGCTGCATCCCGTGCAGCTCCTCCAGCGCCAGGCACAGCCCGATTCCGATCCGCACCGCCTCCGTGGGCGAAAAGGCCCCGTCCCGCTTCAGCCGCTTTTCCAGGGTCTCCCCCTCCACCCAGTCCATGATCAGATAGCGGCCGTCCTCTTCTTCCACCACGTCCACGATCCGGGGAAAGGCGCTCTTTTCCAGGCGGGCGAGGACCTGCTCTTCCGTCCCCGGCTCCCGGCGCGAAATCCGTTTCGCCGCCCAGACCTTCTCCAGCCGGATGTCCATCACCCGATAGACCGTGCCTCCACCCCCTTTTCCCAGTTCCTCCAGAACCTCGTACTTTTCCCCGATCCTCTTTCCCGCTCCTCCCTTCATCCGCGCCCTCCTTTCCGGCAGCACCGAAGCGCCAGGGCGGTCAGATTGTCCTTCTCCCCCTGGGCCATGAGGAAGCCGCCCATCCCTTTTAAACGCTTAAAATACGTCCCCGCCTTCTCCTCTTCCCCGCTCAACCCGCTGATCAGAAAGCCCTCCGGCAGCATCCGGGAAAAGCCGTCGCTGCACAGCACCAGCAGATCGCCGGGCCGCAGCCGGCCGAAGAGGACGTCCGGCTCCTCGAAGCCAAACGCGCCGATACAGCGGCACAGCATGCCGTCCCGTTTGTGATCCCGGGTCAGAAGCTGCTCCTTTCTGCCGATGCGATAGGCCCTGCTGTCCCCGGAATGGATCAGCGCGAAATCCCGCCCTTTGACCAGCGCCATGGTGCAGGTGGTCCCGCAGCAGATCCCTTCCTCCCGTTCGCAGCGCTCCAGCTTTTCCTGCGAACGGGCCAGGGCGGACACGGCAGCCGCAGCCGCCCTCTTTTTCCAGACGGCGCTTCCCATGAGCCGGATCCCTTCCCGGTAAAACCACTCCGTCATGGCCTCCGTCACGAAACCGCTGGCCGTCTCCCCTTCGGGCAGCCCTCCGATGCCGTCGCAGACCAGCAGAAAAGCCGCCTGCCTGCCGCCGATCCTCACCTTCTGCAGCGAAAAGGAGTCCTCGTTTTTCGCCCGAAAATTTCCCCGGTTCCAATACCAGGCAGTCAAATATTCCATTTTCCCTCCCGTCCCTCTCCGCATAAGACGGGCAAAATCTCTTCTCCGAAATATCCGCGCGGGCAGAACGCCCGCACTTCTTCAGCAGACCGCTGAACAGAATTTCCTGTGAGATCATTATACGACGGGGATCCTGCCCGGTCAATCCCCGGAAGGTTATGATGATTATTTTCTTCCTCGCTCACCACGGTTTTTACCCGGGCGGGAACCGTCTGCTTCAGCCCTGTTTTTTTCTATTCTTCCAGCTCCGTCACCACCCGGTAGCTCCCTCCGGCTCCCTTCTGCACCCGGAACGTCAGCGGGTGCGCCTTCCCCCACTCCTCGTCCCCGTCCGCCCTCTCCTTCCACTTCCGGTACTGCCTGACGAACTCCCCGTGGATCTTCTTCTCCGCCTCCAGACGCACCTTCACCGCATCCTCCATGGTGTCGTAGGTCCCCAGGTAGTACCTCTCCCTCTTAAACCCGATCCCCACACGGTAACGGCCGTTCTTCAAACAATATATTCCCCGGAACCCGCTGGTATTGTCGCTGCGGCTCTTCCTCTTCTCCAGCCATTCCAGGCAGGTCCCGTCCACCATGTGCAGCTGGTCCACCACCCGCTTCTGGTTCTCCCTCTTTAAGCATCCGCAGCTTCTGTTGTTCCCGTGCACCAGGCCGTTCTCCGTCACCTCCGCTTCCTTCCCGCAGTCGCAGGTGCAGTGCCAATACACCGATCCCTTCCGGTCCCGCCTGGCCGTGGGGTACTGCGCCACCAGACGGCCGAACCGCCGCCCCGTCAGGTCCGTCAGGTTTCTCCCCTTCCCCTGTTTGCGTCCCGGCTTCATCGCCGCTCCCCGTCCGCCTTCCTTTTCCTCCTGTCCCGTGACTTCCCGGTTTTTGTTTTTCTTCTGCTCTTCCATCCTTCTCTCCCTCCGCTCGCCTCAATCCACAAAAAGGCCGCCTTCAGGCGCTTCTTTTGCTCCCTCCGGCGGCCTCCTTTTCTCTTTTCTCTTTTTGGCCCGGTTTTTCGCTCAGCCTTCCTGCTCCCGCCTTCTGCGCCTTGCGATCACCGCCACCAGGGCCAGCGCTCCCAGGCCGGCCGTGGACGTCCACAGCGCTACGTTGGCGCTGTCTCCCGTCTGCGCTCCCTGCGCCTGGCTCCCTGCCGGCTGCTCCGGGATCTGGATGGGCGCCCCAGGCGTCTGGGCCGGCGGCGTTACCGCTGCGGACACCTCTGCGTCGTCGTCCTCATCCTCGTCTTCGCTTCCCGGATTCCACGGCTTTGAGGGTTTCTCATACCGGTTTTCAAACACGATTTCGCTTTTGGCTTCCTCCCCCTCTTTGATGGCCCAGATCTGCGCTTCCAGTCCGGTTCCGTCTTCCGTATTCGTCACCCGCACCGTCACCGTGTACACCGTATCGTCATACGTAAAGTGCTCCTTCTCCTGCCCTTCCTGCCAGATCTCATACTGATAGTCTTCCGGCTCCGTATAGGAGATGGGGCCCAGTTCCGCCTTCCCCTCTCCCGCGATCACTACGCTGCCGTTTTCCGGCATGGGCGCTCCGTCCAGACCTCTGATCTTCACCGTATATTCGTTCCCTTCCGGGATTCCGCTGCCTTCTTCCCTGACTTCCACCGGGATCTTCGCTTCGCACTCATAGCCCGCCGCCTTCGCCTGCACAGGCACCAGCAGGCCCGCGCTGACCAGCGAAAGCATCAGCAGCTTCCCGATCCGATGCTTCTTTCCTTTCATCGCTTTCATGCTCCTCCTTCTTGTGCCTGCCCGGCTTCCTCCAGACGGCCGTATACGATCACTCTCCCGTTGGTCTCCGCCCCGGCACAGGTGGACAGCCCGATGATCTTTTCCTCCCCGCTCACCCCGATCTCGCGGTACTGCACCGCGTTCTCACGGATCCAGGACAGCAGCTCCCCTGCGTCCCCTTCCTGGGCCGTCGGCTGAAAGACCATGCTGTCATAGGCATCCGCTTCCACGCAGGCGAACAGTTCCATCCGGTACGTCCTGCCCGGCAGGTACAGCGTCCCCTCCGGATGCCCCTGAAAATATCCTTCCTCCACAAACTTCACGATGTCCCCGAACATCCCTCCGTTGTCCATGTGGTGCCCGTACAGCAGGCTGTAGGGGTCCGAAAAGTCCGGGCTGTTGGCGCTGTCCAAAAACACCGCTCCCGACAGGGAAAACTCCCCGTATACATCCTTGTTGATGTATTCCATGTTCGTCTCCCCCTGCACCACCGGGTAGTCGATGTGGGTATCGTCCACGGTCACCCAGCCCAGCACGTCTTCATTGATGGCCGCCAGTTCCCCCAGGGTGGGGTTATCCGGCTCATCCGCCGCGGGTTTGAACTTCAGAAGGTCTACAGAGACGAAGGCCCCCCGGTAGACCATGGCCGTATCCCACAGGGAATATCCCCCGTACAAAAACATCAGAAGGATCAGGGACATCACCAGGAAGTTCAGGATTCTGTTTCCTCTTCTGGCCCATCCGGCCGCTGTTTCCAATGGGGTCGCCTCCTGTCTGCGTCATCGGACTGTCTCATGGTTGACTGGTTTCACAGGCTATGTTTTCCTGAAGTGCTATAATAAAGTTGTAACAGGAGTGGCTAATAAGATATAATCAAAATCATAAGAAAAGAGGTACTTATCATGCCACAGAGTTACACACCAGAATTTAAGAAAAAAATTGTCCGTCTCCATCTGAAGGAAGGACGCACCTACAAAAGCATCACTGCGGAATATGGTGTTTCCAAAGCCAGCATCTCCAAGTGGTGTGCAGAATTCAGCGAAGAATGCCAAACCAAAGCCGATATCAATCCTGATACTCTGAACGAAGCAGAACTTATGAAAGAGAATTTAAGGCTCCGAAAAGAACTGGAAGAGTCAAGGAAAGAAAATCTTTTCTTAAAAAAAGCGGCGGCATTCTTTGCAAAGGAAATCGATTAGAGGCTTATCGATTTATCGAGGAACATCATAAACTGTTTGGCTTACGCTGGCTGCTCAGGCGGCTCCACATCTGTCCGAATGCTTATTATAACTACCGGAAACACCGGAAGGCGGATTATGATGCCCAAAAAGCAGAAGTGCAATCACAAATCCGGGATATTTACCATGAACACATGGGAGTGGATGGATATCGCAGCATGACGGTTTATCTGGCACGCCGGGGATATCATTACAGCCCGACAACCATTCATAAA
>DWXE01000019.1 GCA_019119355.1 Candidatus Eisenbergiella merdigallinarum | reverse complement strand
GCCGGGATGGGACGGGAATCGGCAATGCGTTCCCAGACGGAACCGGGGGCGGCGGAAACGAAGGCGGGAAAAACGGGGGAGGGTCAGACGAAGGCAGGTCGGACGGCCTACAGCGAAGCGGCGGGAGGAGACCTCTCGCCCAACGCCCTCCAGCAGGAGGCGATCCGCTGCCAGGCCCGCGCCGTGGCCGTGGTGGCCGGCCCGGGCACGGGAAAAACGAAAACGCTGCTGTCCCGGCTGATGTGGATGCTGACGGAACGGGGCGTGGATCCGGCCCGGATCACGGCCGTAACCTTCACCAACCAGGCGGCGGGGGAGATGAGACAGCGCCTGGAAAAGCTGCCCGGCGGGAAAGAGGCGCTGGAAAAGATGCGGATCGGGACGTTTCACTCCATCTGCAGCCGGCTGCTTTCCGAGCGGGGAAAGGCGCCGGTTCTGGCGGACGAAGGATACTGTCTTTGCCTGGCGAAAAGGGCGAAGGAGGCATTCGGCTTTTCCGTTTCCGCAGGGCGTTTTTTGCAGGAGGTGTCGCTGCGAAAGAGCGGCCTTTTGAGACCGGATCCCGAAGAAAACGGGGAGGGTGGAACGGGCCCGGAAGATGAAAAAAACGAAAAAGGCGAAAAGGATGAGGCCGTGGAGAAGGCCGTGGAATGGTACCGGGAGCAGATGCGCCTGGACGGCCTGATGGATTACGACGACCTTCTGCTGGAGGGGCTGGCCCTCTTCGGGGAGAACCCGGGGGAAGGCAGCGGCGGGCTGCGGCAGCAGTTTCAGTATCTGCTGGTGGATGAGTTCCAGGACGTCAATCCGGTTCAGTACGGGCTGATTCTGGCCTGGAACCGGGACGGCAGGGAGCTGTTCGTCATCGGGGATCCGGATCAGTCCATTTATGGTTTTCGGGGCAGCGACGCGAAATGCTTCGAACGGCTGGAGCGGGATTTCCCGGATCTGGCGCGGATCGGGCTCGCGGAGAACTACCGTTCCGCGGGGAACATTGTGCGGGGAGCCCTTTCCATGATCTCCCACAATCCCGGCGGCAGGCGTAGCCTGCGCGCTGTGGCGGGGGACGGTCAGCGCATCCGGGCGGTGATGGCGCCGGACGAGAGGAGCGAAGCCATTTTTATCGCCAAAGAAATCGGGCGGATGGTGGGCGGGATCGACATGCTGGAAACCGAAAGCGGCGAAAGGGCACGGGAAGGAAAGGCGCGGGGATTTTCGGAAATCGCCGTCCTCTACCGGACCCACCGGCAGGCCGAGCTTCTGGAAACCTGCCTGCGCCGGGAGGGGATTCCCTACGTGGTGGCCGGGCGGGAAGATTTCCTTGAGCAGGACGAGGTCATCAACGCCCTGACCTTTTTCGAAGCGCTCCTGCATCCGGACAACGCGACGGCGCTGGAGCGGGCGATGAACCCTCTGGGGCGGCAGGAGGATGGGGCCGGGCAGTTCGCCCTTCTGGCGAAAAAGTACAGGAAAAAAATCCGTTCCCAGAAGCCCTTCCGGCTGGTGGAAGAGTGGGCCAAAGACCGCGGCCTTGAGGAGGACGACGGGCTGCGCAAGCTGGCGGACATGGCCGTTCTCTTCGGGGATATGGAGGCGTTCCTCGACAACCTGTCTTCGGGGACGGAGGGGGAAATCAGGCGCAGCTCCGGCCGGAAGTTTTCCGCGGACGCGGTCAGCCTCATGACCTTCCACGGATCAAAAGGCCTGGAATTCTCGGCGGTATTTTTGTACGGCGTGCGGCGGGGGCTGGTGCCCCTGGAGATGGCCGGCAGGAAGGCGGATCCCGAAGAGGAACGGCGCCTGTTTTACGTGGGGATGACCCGGGCAAAGGAAGAGCTGATCCTCACCGCTTCCAAAACGCCTTCCGCCTTTCTGGAGCAGATCGATCCGTCCTGCCTGGAACGGGAGGCCATCGGCAGAGAACGGCAGGAGGGAGAGGCGGTGCAGATGAGCCTGTTCGATTTTCTTTGATGCGCGGCCGGAAAATAAGTAATAACAATTCGAAAAAAGGGGTTGCAAAATTGCTATATCAGTTGTATAACAGATAGAGTAAGAAGCACTTAACCAGACCTGTTCGTAAAATGGAGAATACGGGCCGCTAAGCGCTCAGTTGAAGGAGGAAAAGATAAAATGACTACTTTGAAAGCTGAGAGAAGAAGCGTGGAGATGAAGGCGAAAAGGCTTAGACGGGAAGGATTTGTGACCGGCAACGTGATCGGCAGAGAGATCGAAGGCTCCATTCCGGTAAAGATCCTGAAAGCGGAGGCGGAGCGCCTGCTGAAAACCTGTGCGAAGGGCAGCAGGATCACTCTGGAAGTGGACGGCGAGCCGATGGACGCGCTGATCAAGGAAATCGCATGGAATCCGTTGAAAGGCGAAATTCAGGAGATGGATTTTCAGGCTCTGGTCAGCGGGGAAAAGGTGCACTCCGTGGCGGAGATCTATCTGCTGAACCATGAAAAGGTGACCACCGGCATTTTGCAGCAGCATCTGAAAGAAATTTCCTATCAGGCTCTTCCCGACGCGCTGGTGGAAAAAGTGGAAATTGACGTGGGAGGAATGCGGCTGGGCGACTCCGTTTCGGTGAAGGACCTGCCCATCGCGTCCAATCCGGAGATCGAACTGATTACGGATCCCGGGACTGTGGTGGTTTCGGTTTCCGCCGCGCACAACGCGCCGGAAGAGGAGGAGAGCGGGGAAGAAGAGGAGGGCTGATCCCTTCTTCTGCCAGGATATTTTGATAAAAAAACGCCGCGCCGGCCAGGAATTCCATATCCTGGCC
>DWXE01000018.1 GCA_019119355.1 Candidatus Eisenbergiella merdigallinarum | reverse complement strand
TACGTAAACTGTGTTATAATTCATTTGATGACCTCCATTTGTATGCGGTAATCCCTGTTACCATTTATTGTTCCGATTTATAGTATACAGGTAAATCCACGAACCTACAAATCGGAGGTCATTACATATTGTCTATTACATATGCGCCAATCGAAGGAGCAGTCTATGGTTGAGAAACAAATATGCCTGTATACAGGAAGGGTGAAAAGGGAATCAGGATGATTGCACCTACACCTTACAAAAGCGCAAAAAAGCCCCCCGCATGGGACTGCATTCCCGGACGACTTTCCGTCCGGGCCGGCGGAACCCGGAATGAAAGCGCAAAAAAGCCCCCCGCATGGGACTGCATTCCCGGGCGACTTTCCAGCTGCGCTGGCGGAGCCCGAAATGCAGTCCCATGCGGGGGGCGGGTTTTTAAACTTACTTTACGGGTTTGGCCCCGGTCTTTTCCTGGAGCTTTTCCACGTTGCGCTTCAGCCAGCCCTTCTTCTTTTTCGCGGCGGGCTGAGGGAGACTGCCGTGCAGTCCCCGCACGCTGGTGAGATAAATGCCGCTGACCGTGGCCTTCACTTCCTTCTTGACGGGAACCATGTCGAAGATCTTCTCGTCGCACACCAGGGATACGATCTGGGGCCCCACCTTCGCCTTGACGATGGGGAGTTTGGAACGGCGCATGAGCTTGGGCGTATTGTCGATCACCGCCTGAGGAAGCCCTGCGTCCTTAAGCCTCATCTTCTTCTTGTCGATGATGAGCATCGATACGGTCTGTTTGTAAGCTTCGATCTGCCTCTGCTGCTCTTCCTGCTTTCTCTGAGCCTTTTTCCCGAGAAAATAGAGACCGACCACCGCGGCGATCAAAATGACAAGGATGACGAGAAGCACGACTGTCAGTGCGTTCATGGGCGAACTTCCTCCTTCGGATTGGTATCAAATCTGCCAAATTATTGTAGCAGAGATTCGTATTTTAGACAAGCGGTTTCTTGCAGTTTGGAGGAGAATGTTATATAGTAGTAACAATCCGGCGGCGAAGGAAGCCGGATGTGCCGCTCAAACCATACGAACGGGAAAAGGAGGGAAAAGTGAATGGAGCTGCTCCGACTTTTCTGGGAATACCTGTGCCAGGCAGGGAGCTATATCGCGGACCACATGGTGCTGCTGAACTTTTTTTTGTCCATCACGATCATATTTTTCCAGCGCAAGGAGCCGAAATCGGCCTGGGCCTGGCTTCTGGTTTTAAACGTTTTGCCCGGAATCGGTTTTTTGCTGTATCTGCTGGCGGGAACGGACATGCACAAGCGCAGGATGTTCCAGATCAAGGGGATCGAGGACCAGGTCAGCGACGCGGTGCGCCGGCAGGAATACAGCGTGCGCAGCAGGCAGCTGGAGGAGAGTAACCCGGAGCTGTCCGGCTTTTCGGACCTGGTGTATTTCAATCTGGAGAGTGGGGGTGCGGTGCTCACGGGGGACAACGAGGTGCGCATCTTCACGGACGGAAACGACAAGTTCGACGCCCTGATCGAAGACATCAAAAACGCGAAGAAATATATTTTTCTCCAATATTATATCATCAAGAACGACGTCCTGTTCCAGAGAATCCGGGAGGCGCTGCTGGAAAAGGCGTCTCAGGGCGTGGAAGTCCGCATCCTCTACGACGCCATGGGCTGCCGCAGCGTGCATAAGAAGGCGTGGAAGGAGCTGGAGAGCCGCGGCATCCGGACGGCGGTGTTTTTCCCGGCCCTGCTGGGTCCGCTGCACCTGCGCGTCAATTACCGCAACCACAGGAAAATCGTGGTCATCGACGGGACCGTCGGCTATGTGGGCGGTTTCAACATCGGGAAGGAATACATCGGCCTGGATCCCAAATTCGGACACTGGCGGGATACCCATCTGCGGATCCGGGGAAGCGCCGCCGCGGCCCTTCTCATCCGCTACATTCAGGACTGGGACTACGCGGCCAGGGAAAATCTGTTCTCCTATCCGGAATACATCGTCTATCCGGAGGAACGCTGCGGGGATACGAAAATGCAGATCATCTCCAGCGGGCCCGATTCCGCTCTGCAGGTGATCCGGGACAATTATCTGCGCCTGATCCACAAGGCAAAGAAGCGGATCTATGTGCAGACGCCCTATTTTATCCCGGACGAGTCCATCCTCACCGCCCTGAAAATGGCAGCCCTGTCCGGCGTGGAGGTGAACCTGATGATTCCGTGCAAGCCGGATCATCCCTTCGTGTACTGGGCAACCTATTCCTATATGGGCGAACTGGTGATGGCCGGGGCCAACTGCTACACCTATGACAACGGCTTCCTTCACGTCAAGGGGGTGTCCATCGACGGGGAAGCCTGCTGCTTCGGCACCGCCAATATGGACATCCGCAGCTTCTCTTTGAACTTCGAGGTCAACGCCATGATCTACGACGAAAAGGTGGCCCGGGAGATGGAGCGGATTTTCCAGGAGGATCTGAAGCTCTGCACCCGCATCACGAAGGACATGTATCAGGGGAGATCGCTGTGGATCCGCTTCAAGGAGCAGATTTGCCGCCTGTTGTCTCCGGTATTGTAAGAGCGGGAAAAGTATGCTAAAATGAATGACAATGCGGCTGTTCCGACGCCGCATCATCAGTTTTGAGAAGAAAGAGGAATTGAGAATGAGAAAGAAATGGATGAAAGCGATGGGGGCGGCTTTCGCGCTGACGCTGGCGCTGGCCGGCTGCGGAAACGACGCGGATCCCCAGGAGAGCACGGCTGCTTCCGAAGAGACTTCGGCGGCTGCGGAGACGGAGACGGAAGAAAAGGTGTACCCGGAAGAAGCGTGGCTGGACAATCTGAACGTGGCGGACTATGTGGAACTGGGGGACTATCTGGGCGTGGAAGTGGCCGTCCCCGCTGCGGAAGTGACGGACGACCAGGTCGACGTTTACATCAACAGCGCCCTGGAGAGCAATAAGGAAAAGAACGAGATCACGGACCGGGCTGCCGAAAACGGCGACCTGGTGGATATCACCTTCGTGGGGACCCGGGACGGAGAAGCCTTTGAAGGCGGCAGCGGGGAGAATTATGAAATGACCCTGGGCGCCGGCGGATACATTGAGGGCTTTGAAGAGGGCATCGTCGGGATGAAGACCGGGGAAACCAAAGACCTGAACCTGACCTTCCCCATCCCCTATAACAACAACCCTTCCTTGGCGGGCGCGGACGTGGTGTTTACCATCACCATGAACCACATCTATGAGGAAGTGACGCCCGAATTCGACGACGACTTCGTGGCGGGCCTGGAGATCGACGGCGTGACCACTGCGGAAGAATACCGCCAGTACGCTTACGACAACCTGATGAGCGTGGCCGAAGCGCAGCGGGATACGGAAGTGGAGAACGCGGTGCTTCGCGCCGTGAGCGAGAACGCCACCTTCAAGGCGGTTCCGGAAGCCATGGTGGAGCGTTACTACGACCGTCTGGTTTCCAACCTCACCTATCAGGCCAGCATGTACGGCATGGATCTGGAGACCTTCCTCCTTTACGGAACGGGGCTGACGCAGGAAGAA
This sequence comes from Candidatus Eisenbergiella merdigallinarum, assembly GCA_019119355.1. Lineage (GTDB taxonomy): Bacteria > Bacillota > Clostridia > Lachnospirales > Lachnospiraceae > Gallintestinimicrobium > Gallintestinimicrobium merdigallinarum. Next base: position 52,503 of record DWXE01000018.1, on the reverse strand, counting down.
TACGAGGCGGAGATGCAGGCCTCCGCGGAGGAAGCGGTGAAGCAGATTCTGGTGCTGCAGGCCATCGCCGAGAAGGAAGGGATGACCGTCACAGAAGAGGACGTGGAAGCGGATCTGGAAGAGAACGCGACGAATTACGGTTATGAGTCCGCAGAAGAATATAAGGAAGCCCTGGGCGACGAGCTTGAGGGATACGGCGAATATCTGATGACCGAGCGGATGAGCGCCTTTGTAGTGGAGAACGCCGTGGTGACGGACGATGAAGCGGAGACGGCTGAGACCGAAACCGCGGAGACTGAGACCGCCGCTTCCGAAGAGACGACGGAAGCGGAAGAGACGGCGACCGAATCCGCTCAGGAGACGGAAGAAGCCGCTGCAGGGGAAGAGGTTACGGAAGAGACGGCGGAATCCGCAGAAGCGGAAACCCAGACAGAATAAAGAGCCGCCATGCGGCAGGAAGCGGGGAGAAAGAATATGGAACTGACCAATGTCAAACAGTTATTCAGGGACAGAGAACAGTATATCGGACAGAAGGTGACCGTGGGAGGCTGGGTGAGAAGCAACCGCGATTCCAAGAATTTCGGCTTTCTGGTGGTCAATGACGGGACGTTCTTCGAGCCGCTTCAGGTCGTATACGCGGCAGACAGGCTGGAAAACTACGGGGAGATCGCGAAGATCGGCGTGGGGAGCGCGGTGATCGCTACGGGGACCATCGTGGAGACGCCGGGGGCCAAGCAGCCCTTTGAGATGCAGGCGGAGGAAGTGCTGGTGGAAGGCGCGTGCACGCCCGACTACCCGCTGCAGAAGAAGCGCCACAGCTTCGAATATCTGCGCACCCTGACCCATCTGCGGCCCAGGACCAACACGTTCCAGGCGGTTTTCCGCGTGCGTTCCCTCATCGCCTACGCCATTCACCGGTTTTTCCAGGAGAGGGGATTCGTCTACGTGCACACGCCCCTCATCACGGGGAGCGACTGTGAGGGCGCCGGGGAGATGTTTCAGGTGACAACCCTGGATCTGGCGAACGTGCCCAAAAACGGGGACGGGACGGTGGACTACTCCTCCGATTTCTTCGGAAAGCCCACCAACCTGACGGTGAGCGGACAGCTCAACGGCGAGGCCTATGCCATGGCCTTCAAGAATATTTATACCTTCGGCCCCACGTTCCGGGCGGAGAACTCCAACACCACGCGCCATGCGGCGGAATTCTGGATGATCGAGCCGGAAATCGCCTTCGCGGACCTGAAGGACGACATGATCCTGGCGGAATCCATGCTCAAATATATCATCCGCTATGTGTTGGAGAACGCGCCGGAAGAAATGGCGTTTTTCAACAGCTTTGTGGACAAGGGGCTGCTGGATCGGCTGCAGCACGTGCTGGACTCCGATTTCGGCCATGTGACCTATACCCAGGCCATCGAAATCCTGGAGAAGCACAACGACGAGTTCGATTATAAGGTTTCCTGGGGCTGCGATCTGCAGACGGAGCACGAGCGCTACCTGACGGAGAAAGAGTTCAAGCGCCCCGTATTCGTCACCGACTATCCCAAAGAGATCAAGGCTTTCTATATGAAGCTCAACGAAGACGGGAAAACCGTAGCGGCCATGGACTGCTTGGTTCCCGGAATCGGCGAGATCATCGGCGGCAGCCAGAGGGAAGACGACCTCGAACTGCTGGAGAAACGGATGGACGAGCTGGGGCTGAACAAAGAAGACTACGGATTTTATCTGGATCTGCGCAGATACGGCTCCGCGCGCCACGCGGGCTTCGGCCTGGGCTTCGAGCGCTGCGTCATGTATCTGACCGGCATGGGCAACATCCGCGACGTGCTGCCGTTCCCCAGAACGGTGAAAAACTGCGACCTGTAAGGTCAGGGAATTTTTTGCGGCGGGAGGAAAATTTCGGGTTCCTCCCGCCGCTTTTTTATTGTATACTGTAAGAAGCCACAGAGGGGTTATTGGATTTTCGAGACGACAGAAGAAGGAATGGGAACGATGCGAAAGAAACTGACGGGCCTGACGGCTTTTTTTCTGGCTTTTACGCTGGCGTTTCAGCCGGTTTACGCCAAAACGAGGGAAGAGATACAGCAGGAAAGGGAAGAGAAAAAGCAGCAACAGCAGAGTACCCAGAGCAAATATAACGAGACCCAGGGAAAGCTCAGCGATCTGCAGGAGGAGCAGGATGTGCTGCAGGAGGAGATCGACGAGCTGGACGCTCAGCTGGTGGAAATCATCGCCAGCGTGGGGTTGATGGAGGAGCAGATCGCGGATACCGAAGCGCAGATCGAGCAGGCCCAGAAGGATTACGATGCGGCCAAAGCCCAGGAAGAAGCCCAGTATCAGGCCATGAAGGCCAGGCTGCGCTACCTTTACGAGAAAGGGGATACCAGCTACATGGAGCTTTTGACCAAAGCCTCCACCTGGAGCGATATGCTCAATCAGGCGGAGTACATCGAGAAGCTCCACGAATATGACCAGAAGATGCTCAACGCCTATATCGCCATCAAGGAAGAGGTGGAGATCAAGAAGAACGATCTGGAGGACAAGAAGAGCGATCTGGAAACCCAGAAGTACGAGCTGGAAGAAGAAGAGGCCGCCATGGAGGAACTGCTGGAAGAAAAGAAGGCGGTCTCGGCGGATTACGACGCCCAGATCGCGAAGGTACGCCAGGAAGCCGCGGCCTATAAGGCGCAGATCAAGCAGCAGAACGCGGAGCTCAAGCAGCTGGACGAAGAGGAAAACGCCATCATCAAAGCGGAGGAAGAGCGCAGGAGAAAGGCGGAAGAAGAGGCCAGGAAGGCGGAGGAAGCGAGAAAGGCGCAGGAGAACCAGCAGAGTTCGGGATCTTCGGGAAGTTCTTCCTCCTCCGGTTCGTCTTCGTCCTCTGGTTCCTCTTCCTCCGGATCCTCGTCCTCTTCCGGGGGCGGATCCAAAACCGTGCCTCCGGCCACCGGATCCTCTGGAAGCGATATCGCACAGTACGCCTGCCAGTTCGTGGGGAATCCCTATGTGCTGGGGGGCACCAGCCTGACGGACGGGGCGGACTGCTCGGGCTTCATCTGGGCGGTGTATAAACAGTACGGATACAGCCTTCCCAGGACGTCTTCGGGACAGAGGAGCGCGGGAAGGGAAGTTTCCTATGAAGAGGCGCAGCCCGGGGACATCATCTGCTATGCGGGGCACGTGGCGCTGTACCTGGGCGGCGGGCGCATCGTTCACGCCAGCACCGCCCGCACCGGCATCAAATACGGGTACGCCACGTACCGCCCCATCCTCACCGTCCGCCGGATTGTAGGATGAGGGGCTCGCAGAGTTCCGGGATCCGGTAGAAATCCAGATACCGGTTCTCCATGGGGATCCACCGGTCCCGGAAGGCGGGCCAGCGGTCCGGGCCGTTGCGCGAAAGGATCCGCTGTTTCTGAATTTCGGGCGCGACGGAGAGGCAGAACGCCAGGTCATAGGCGGCGCGAAATTCCGGGCGCATGCAGTATGCGCCTTCGATGATCAGCAGGGAGCGGCCGGCGGTGGCGCGGGGCTCCTGAGCGAAGTCCATGAGGGAGCAGTCGAAACGGTCCCATGTGAGCACCGGCCAGCGTTTGCTGGCCGGTGCGCCTTTTTCCCCTCCGGCTCTTTTGGCCGCGAGAAGGGGATCGATGATCTGGATCGAAAACCGCTCGTAGTGGACGTTTCCGCCGGGCTGAGACAGCCGATCCGGCATGCGCAGCTTCGGGGGAAGGAAGAAATCGTCCATGGGGACGACGTCCGCCTCCAGCTCCCGGGCCAGCCTACGGGCCAGCGTTGTCTTTCCGGAAGCGCAGCAGCCGTCCAGGGCCACCGCCAGCCGGCCCCGGGCCTGCAGGAGGTCCGAAATCCGGCGGCAGAGCTGATCGAAGGAAGCGTTCATACGGCGCTACCTTCCGCCCTTAGCGCCTTTTTCGCCGGGACGGGGGCGGTAAAGCCGGCCTTCTGCAGGGCCAGTACGGCCGGAGGGATCAAAATGAGCTGGCAGAGGATGCCGGGAACCGCGTTGAGGAAGGCTCCGGCCAGAAAGATCTGCGGCGTGAAGGGGTTGCCCAGCAGCCCGTACAAAAGAAAGGAAACGACGCCCCAGACGGCGCGGCCGCAGAGCATGGCCCCGATCAGGGAAGTGTAGACGTGAACCGCTTTCCTGGGGAGCAGCCCGTAGAACAGCCCGGAAAAGGCGCCGTAAGCGGCCAGCTCAAAGGCCATGGCAACGCCGGTGGGCATCAGGGGCGGCATGCCGAAGAGCAGATTGCGCAGGAGCGGGGCCACAAAGCCCACGCCCAGGCCGTAGACGGGGCCGCACAAAAACCCGCACAGAAGCACCGGAAGGTGCATGGGCAGCAGCAAATTCCCGACGGCCGGGATCTGCCCGGTCAAAAAGGGCAGGATCAGACAGAGCGCCAGGCAGACGCCTGACGTGACGAGTCTCGTTATTCGTTTCATAATGGGTTCCTCCTGTTACAGATTGAATGAATTTCCGTAAAACGGCTTGGCCGTCATCTGCCGGAGAACAGCGTCCCTGGAGGACTCTTTTTCCAGTATAATCAAAAAGGGACGGTTCGTCAATCCGCCGGAGGAGGAAAATTGACAGAGTGTCAGCAGGATTGCAGGGGCTGCGTCCTTCGTCCGTCCGTCCGGCCATCCAGCAGCTCCCTGAGGCAGTCCACGGCCCGGTCGGCCAGTTCGGAGAGGGACAGTTCCGGCACGCCCACCACGTGATTGCTGCAGCGGTTCACCGGCAGGAGGATTTTCTGCGCCCTGCTCTGGCCCACGGCCACGGCCATGGCCGGAGTGACCTCTCCCAGCAGGGAATCGGCGGATAAAATCCCGATGGGCCCCAGGATGAAATCGGCGTCCCGGCAGGCCACGACGACCGGGTTTTCCCCGGTGGCCCCGGCGTCCGCCCCGGCCCTGAGCATGGCGGCGGTGGCCGCGGCGTTGGTGCCCACGGCGATCAGCTCCAGATCCGGAAAAGCTTCCTTCCGGATGCGCGCGGCCAGGAGGCTGCCGATCCGCCCGCCCTGCCCGTCGATGAGAACAATCTTCATTTGGATTCCTCCTTCGCGTAAAAAGTGCGCGCCGTCCCGCAGCCGCAGCGGCGGCCCGCGCGCTTCGCCTTTCTATCATAGCCCGGAAACGGAAGTTTGACAACGCCTTTTGACGCTCCGGCTGCAGGGCGGCGCCCGGACGGTCGCCCGGAAACGGGAATTGACATTTTTCCGAATTGTGATATGGTAAAAAAATAAGTTGAGAGAGGCGCAGCGATGAATTTGATCAATCTGGAAAACATCACCAAAGTATTTGCGGAACAGAAAATATTCGACCGGGCGTCGTTTTCCCTGCAGGAAGGGGAGAAGATCGGCGTCATCGGGATCAACGGGACGGGAAAGACCACGCTTTTGAAATTGCTGGCGGGGCTGGAGGAGCCGGACGAAGGGACCGTCACCACGGCGAACCATGCGGTGATCCGGTATCTGCCGCAGCATCCGGAATTCGATCCGGGGATGTCGAGCCTGGAGTGCGTATTGGCCGGCAACGTGACGGAGGAGAACCGGTGGACCATAGAGAGCGACGCGAAGGCGATGATGACCCGTCTGGGCATCCGGGACTTCGGGCAGCCGGCGGGCCAGCTCTCCGGCGGGGAGAAAAAGCGGCTGGCGCTGATTTCCGTCCTGCTTTCCCCGGCGGATATCCTGCTGCTGGACGAGCCCACGAACCATCTGGACAACGGGATGTCGGACTGGCTGGAGGATTATCTGAAAAAGCGGAGGGGCGCGCTGGTCATGGTGACCCATGACCGCTACTTTCTGGACAGCGTGACCAGCCGCATCGTGGAGATCGACAGGGGTTCCATCTACAGCTATCAGACGAACTATTCCGGGTTCCTGGAGCAGAAAACCCAGCGCAGGGAAATGGCGGAAGCCAGCGAGCGCAAGCGCCAGTCGATCCTGCGGGTGGAGCTGGAATGGATCCGCCGCGGCGCCAGGGCCCGCTCCACCAAACAGAAAGCGCACATCCAGCGATATGAGGAGCTTAAGGACCGGCAGGCCCCGGCGCAGGACGCCAGGCTGGAGATCAGTTCCGTTTCCTCGAGGCTGGGGAAAACCACGGTGGAGCTGGAACATATCTGCAAGAGCTATGGGGACAAAAAGCTCATCGACGATTTCAGCTATATATTCCTGAAGGGCGACCGGGTGGGATTCATCGGGCCAAACGGCTGCGGAAAATCCACCCTGATGAAGATCATCGCGGGGATCGTCCCGCAGGATTCGGGGCAGGTGATCGTCGGGCAGACCGTAAGGATGGGCTATTATGCGCAGGAAACCGTTTCGGATGGGGAAGACGGCCGGGACGGCGGGATCGACGTTTCTTACATGGATCCGTCGCAGCGGGTGATCGACTACGTGAAGGACATCGCGGAATATATCCGGACGGCGGACGGGACGGTGTCCGCGTCGGCCATGCTGGAGCAGTTTCTGTTCCCTCCGGAAAAGCAGTACAGCCCCATCGGGAAGCTGTCGGGAGGCGAAAAGAAGCGGCTGAACCTGCTGCGGGTCCTCTTCGCCTCCCCCAACGTCATCCTGCTGGACGAGCCCACCAACAATCTGGACATCGCCACGCTGACCGTCCTGGAGGATTATCTGGACCGTTTTGACGGGATCGTGGTGACGGTTTCCCACGACCGCTATTTCCTGGATCGCACCATGAAGCGGATCTTCGCCTTTGAGGAAGGCGGCAGGCTGCGCCAGTACGAGGGAGGCTATACGGACTACGCCGCCAGGAAGGCCGCCGAACGGGAGGATGAGGAAGCGGAAACGGGCAGCGCGCCCGGAAAGGCGAAGGCCCCTGACGGCGAAAAGGGGAAGCGTCCGCGCGGCGCCCGGAAGGTGAAATTCACCTATAAAGAGCAGAAGGATTATGAGACCATCGAGGCCGAGCTGGCGGAACTGGAAGACAGGATCGCCGCTCTGGACGGGGAGATGGAAGCGTCCGCCCGGGATTTCGTCAGGCTGAATCAGCTGGCGGAGGAAAAACAGGAAGCGGAAGCTTTGCTGGAAGAAAAAATGGAGCGCTGGATGTTTCTGGAGGAAAAGGCCGCCCGGATCGAGGCGGGGGAAATGGAGGAAGAGACCGATGTATAAAAAGCTGGAAAGAAATGATCCCTGCTGGTGCGGGAGCCATAAAAAGTATAAACACTGCCACATGCAGTTCGACGAAAGGCTCCGCGCCTTCGCGCTGGAAGGCCATATCGTGCCGGACCGCAGCCTGATCAAAACGCCGGAACAGATCGAGGGGATCCGGGAGAGCGGGAAAATCAACGTGGCCGTCCTGGACCATGTGGCCGCCAACATCCGCGCGGGGATCAGCACGGGGGAGATCGACCGGATGGTGGAGAAAATCACCAGGCAGCACGGGGCGGTTCCCGCGCCGCTGGGCTATGAAGGGTTCCCGAAAAGCGTCTGCACCTCCTTAAACGATCAGGTCTGCCACGGGATCCCCTCCGATTCGGATATCCTGAAGGAAGGGGACATCATCAACGTGGACGTTTCCACCATCTACCGGGGATACTATTCCGACTCCTCCCGGATGTTCATCATCGGCCGGACGACGCCGGAGAAGGAAAAGCTGGTCCGGGTGGCGAAAGAGTGCATGGAAGCCGGAATCCGGGAGGTGAAGCCCTGGCGCTTTCTGGGGGATATGGCGGACGCGGTGAACCGGCACGCGCAGGAAAACGGTTACAGCGTGGTGGTGGACATCGGCGGCCACGGCGTGGGGCTGGAATTCCACGAGGATCCCTTCGTCAGCTATGTGGCCCCCAAAGGGACGGAGATGGTCATGGCTCCCGGTATGGTGTTCACCATCGAACCCATGATCAACGCCGGCACGGCGGATATTTTCATCGATGAAGGAAACGGCTGGACCGTGTACACGGACGACGGGAAGCCCTCCGCTCAGTGGGAGGTGACCGTAGCCGTCACGGAGGACGGCTGCGAGGTTCTGGTCTGGTAGAGCGGGGAGAAAGCCGGAGGGTTCGGCCTGCCGGCTGCGCCGTGCTGCCGCTGACCGGGGCGCTAGTCGGTCGGCCCGCTGCCTGTCGGCCCGCCGCCGGCCGGCCTAAAGCCCGCCAGGCGCTCCCCGGTTTCCTTCAGCGTTTTGTTCCAGCGGCGGACGGTTTCGGGATCCAGCTTGCAGACGGCCCGGTCGTAGGTGTAAATGCCGTTGACCTCCTCCTCGATGTCGGACAGCTGGGTATAGACCGTGGCGCAGACGCCCTTTTTCACGGCGGGAAGAACGACTTTTTCCATGAGCTTTTCATAGCCGGCGGTGAGGTCTTCTGGCGTCTGAAACGTCCGGTATCCGTAGACCTTTTCGCTGGCGCAGTGCCCGGGAACGCGGCAGGCGTAGCCGCCGAACTCCGTCAGGGCCGCCGCCCGCTTCGTTTCCGGCCGGAAGCGGAGGGTGAAGAAGTAATAGTGAAGGCTCAGGAAATCGCCAGCCTTCTGGTCGAACCAGCCGCTGGCGTGATCCACCGGGCGGGACGGATCCATCTGGCGGATGCGGCGGGCCAGATCGGCGGCGTCGAACTGCCCCCAGCCTTCATTGAACAAAACCCAGGTCACGATACAGGGATGGTTGAACAAAAAAGAGACGGTTTCCGCGGTTTCCCGCAGAAATTCCTGACGCCCTTCTTCTTCCCGGCGGGAGAGAAGGGCGTAATGTTTTTCGCCGTCTTTTGCGGAAATGCATAGCCAGTTCATAAGCGTGGCCAGGTACGTGACGAACCAGCTCCTGTAGGGCGTCCCGCCGTTGACCATGTCCTGCCAGACCAGCATGCCCAGGCGGTCGCAGTGATAATAAAACCGTTCCGGCTCGATCTTGGCGTGTTTGCGCAGCATGTTGAAGCCCAGCTCCTTCATCCGCAGGATGTCCGCATCCAGGGCTTCGTCGGAGGGAGCCGTGCAGAGGCTTTCCGGCCAGTAGCCCTGATCCAGCACGCCGGCCTGAAAACAGGGACGGCCGTTTAAGAAGAACCGGGGCAGGCCGTCCGCGCCGGCCCGGATTTCGCATTTGCGCATGGCGAAATAGCCCGACACCCGGTCGGAGCCCATTTCCACCCGCACCGAATAGAGGAAGGGATCCTCCGGGCTCCAAGGGCGGAAATCCGGCAGGGGGATTTCGATGGGGTCATCGGAAACGCCCTCGAAAGAGGCGACCTGCATCCCCTCCGCCAGGACGGCGCCGCGGACGGGAGCCTTCGCCGGGGAAGAGACCCGCAGCCGCACCAGGCCGCGGTCGAAATCGGGCAGGAAGAACATGCCGTCGATGTAGTTGTCCGGGACGATTTCGGCCCAGACGGTCTGCCAGAGGCCGCTGTGAGCGGTATAAAACATGCCTCCCGGATGCAGGGACTGTTTGCCCCTGGCGTGCCAGGAGGTGTCGCTGGCATCCCGCACGCGGACCAGAAGTTCGTTGTCCCCGCTGTTCAGATAATCCGTGATGTCGGCGGAGAAGGGGAGATATCCGCCCTGATGGAAGGCCGCTTCCTGCCGGTTGACGAACACCAGGGCCTCCTGATCCGCCGCGCCGAAGTGAAGGAGCAGCCGCTTCCCGGGCTGGGGGCGCGGAACGGAAAGGGTGCGCCGGTACCAGAGGGACTGGCCGGGCATGAGGGAGCGCATCACCCCGGAGAGGGAACACTCCGGGGAAAAGGGCACCAGGATCTGGCCGTCGGGTTCCTTCCAGGCCGCGTCGCCTTCGGTGATGGCGTAGTCCCACAGCCCGTTCAGATTCAGATAGGAGCTGCGCACCAGGGACGGCCTGGGGTATTCGTTCCATACGGACTGATCGGAAATATCTTTGGAAAATTCCGTCCTGAGCTGCTTCATGCGTCTGCCTCCCCTTCCCGTGTACCTTCAAAAACTGTTTTTCGCTGCGGTATTCCCTATGTTCAGTATAGCGAAGCGGGAAAAAAATGGCAATGAAAACCGCTCAGGATTGTCGGTTCAGCATGCCCGCAAGCGCCGTCACGCAGCCCTGGATCCCCAGGGAAGAGGAGTTGAGGACGAGATCGTAGTTCCTCAGATCCGCCCAGCGCTTCGCGGTGTTGGCGAAGTAATAATTGGCCCGCTTCTTGTCGAACCGTTTTCGGGTGGCCTCGATTTTCGATTCCTCGATGCGGTACTCCCGCAGGATGCGCTCCCGCTTGTGTGCGTCGTCGGCGTGGATGAACACCCTGACCACGCCGGCCCGGTTTTTCAGCGCCTCGGAAGCGCAGTGTCCCAGGAAGATGGCCGGGCCGTTTTCCGCCATATGCCGGATTTCCGCCTGTTCCTCCAGAAAGATCCGGTCTTCCGGGGAGAGGGACGCCTCCTGCCCGGAGCTGACCTGACCCAGCAGGGAGATGGTGTACAGCAGGCTGCTGGACGTCCTCTCCTCATAGCGGTTGATGTTTTCCACGGAGATATTGAGTTTTTCCGCCACGGCTTCCAGGATTTCCTGCCCGTAGCAGGGGACGCCGCAGACCTTAGACAGGCGGCGGGCGATCTGCGTCCCCCCGCTGCCGTATTCCCGTTCGATGGTGATGAAATTGACCTTCATTTGACTGACTCCTTTTTGAAATTTTGTTTTTCGCCCTTTATGCGCTCTGCTCGAACTGGCTGTTGTACAGGTCGGTATAGAAACCGCCTTTGGCAAGCAGTTCTTCGTGGTTTCCCTTTTCGATGATGTCCCCGTCCTTCAGAACCAGGATCAGGTCCGCGTTTTTGATAGTGGAGAGCCGGTGAGCGATGACGAAAGAAGTCCGTCCCTTCATCAGCTGGTCCATGGCGTTCTGGATCTGCAGCTCGGTCCTGGTATCCACGGAGCTGGTGGCTTCGTCCAGAATCAGCATGGGTTTGTCGGCGATCATGGCCCGGGCGATGGTCAGCTGCTGCTTCTGGCCCTGGGAAAGGCTGACCTGATCGTTGAGCACCGTATCGTAGCCGTTGGGGAGCGTGCGGATGAAATGATCCAGCCCCACGGCCCGGCAGGCGGAACGCACCCGTTCGTCCGTCACGCTTTGGTTGTTGTAGACCAGGTTTTCCCGCACCGTACCCTCGAACAGCCAGGTGTCCTGGAGGACCATGCAGAACTGATCGTGCACGTCTTCCCGGGTCAAATCCTTCGTGGGGATACCGTCGATGCGGATCTCCCCGCCCTGCAGCTCGTGGAAGCGCATCAGCAGGTTCACCAGGGTGGTTTTGCCGGCGCCGGTGGGGCCGACGATGGCGATTTTCTGCCCGGGCCGGGCCTGGGCGGAAAAATCGTGGATGACGACGCGGTCGGAGTCCTCATAGCCGAAGCGGACGTGATCGAAGGCCACCTCGCCCCGCACGGCTTCCGGTTTCGCCGTTTTTTCGCTCTCGTCCTCCATCTCCTGCGCTTCCAGGAATTCGAAGACCCGTTCCCCTGCCGCCGCGCCGGACTGCAGGGTCTGTACCGCCTGGGCGATCTGGCTGAGGGGCTGGGTGAAATAGCGGACGTACATCATGAAAGCCACGATGACTTCGAAGCCGATGGCTCCGTTCATGGTCATGAGAGCGCCCACCACGCAGACCGCCACATAGCCCAGGTTGCCGATGAAGCCCATCAGGGGCTGCATCATCCCCGCCATGCACTGCGCCTTGAAGGCGCTGTCGCGGAGGGAATCGTTGTACCCGTCGAAAGCCTTTTTGGAAGCGGCTTCGCCGTTGTAGGCGCGCATCGTGGCGTGGCCGGAAAAGATCTCTTCCACATGCCCGTCCAGAAGGCCCAGGTCGCGCTGTTGGCGGACGAAATATTTCTGGGAGCGCCGGGTGATGGCCAGCATCAGGAAAAATCCCAGAAGGGTAGCGGCCACCGCGGTGAAGGTCATGGCCAGATTGGTGGCCAGCATCATCGCCAGGGATCCCAGGAAGAGGACGATGGCGGAAATGAGGTTCCCGATGCTCTGGTTGAGGGATTGGGAAACCGTGTCCACGTCGTTGGTCACCCGGGACAGCACGTCGCCCGTGCTGGTGCGGTTATAAAAGGACATGGGGAGGCGGTGGATTTTGCGGGAAATGTCCGACCGCATCCGCTGGGAGACCCGTTGGGTGATGGTGGCGATGATGAGCTGCTGCACCAGGGAAAGGACGGCGCCGCACACATAAAAGGCCACCAGGGTGAATCCGATGCGGCCCACCGCCTCCAGATCGATCCCGGTCATCAGGCCGTCGGTGATCACCTTCGTCAGATCCGACAGCTTATCCGGACCCAGCAGGGTGAAGATGGTGCCGAAAACGGAGCAGAGAACGGCCACGATGATGACGGGAAGATAGCGTTTGCAGTACCGGAGCAGTTTCTTCCAGGTGCCGGCGAAGTCCTTCGCCTTTTCCCCGGCTCCCCGCCCCATTCCCCTGCCGCCCATGGGGCCGCGGGGAGGTCTGCCCGCGTTGGCGGGTGATTCATATGCCTTGTTTTCCATTATGCCAGTTCCTCCTTTGAAAGCTGTGACAGGGCGATTTCCTGATAGACGCCGCAGGTCTTCATCAGTTCGTCGTGGGTGCCCATGCCGGCGATCCTGCCCTCGTCCAGCACGATGATTTTATCCGCGTTCCGGATGGTCCCGATGCGCTGCGCCACGATCAGGCGGGTGGCGTCTTTGCATTCCCGGTCCAGGGCCCGGCGCAGGACGCGGTCGGTCTTATAGTCCAGGGCAGAGAAGGAATCGTCGAAGATAAAAATTTCCGGCTGGCGGCAGATGGCGCGGGCGATGGAGAGCCGCTGCTTCTGCCCGCCGGAGAGGTTGGATCCTCCCTGGGCGATGTAGCCGTCGAAACCGTCCGCCATCTTTTCCACGAAGTCGCCGGCCTGGGCGGTGTAGACGGAATCCACGATATCCGAATCTAGGAAACCGTCCCGGCCGTTGTCCCCGTAGGCCACGTTGCTGCGCACCGTTCCCGAGAAGAGGAAGGCTTTCTGGGAGACGTAGCCGATCCGGTTGCGCAGGGCCGCCTGGGTATATTCGCGCACGTCCGCGCCGTCCACCAGGACCTGACCTTTTGTCGCGTCGTAGAAACGGGGGATCAGGTTGATCAGGGTGCTCTTCCCGCTGCCGGTGGAACCGATAAAGGCCACGGTTTCACCGCGGCGGGCAGTGAAGGAAATATCGGAGAGCACGTCCTCCTGCGCGTCCGGGTAGCGGAAGCTGACGTTTTTGAATTCGATTTCGCCCTCGTGGCCGGCGCTGCCCCGGGTGGCGGTGCCGTCTGAGACGGAGGGTTCCATATCCAGCACCTCGTTGATCCGGCGGGCGGAAACGGAAGCCCGGGGCAGGAGGATGAAGATCATGACCAGCATCATGAAGGACATGACCACCTGGATGGCGTACTGGGAAAACACCACCATTTCGGAAAACAGCGGCAGCTTTTCCTCCATCCGGGCGTTCTGGATCAGACAGGCGCCGATCCAGTAAATGGCCAAAGACAGGCCGCTCATCACCAGCTGTACGCCGGGAGAGAGTACGGACATGGTGCGGTTGGCGAAGAGCTGGGTTTCGGTCAGGGCGCTGTTTGCCGCATCGAATTTCCCTTCCTGATAGCCCTCCGCGTTATAGGCCCGGACCACCAGCTGTCCGGTGAGGTCTTCCCGGATCTCCCGGTTGATGTTGTCGGTCAGGGTCTGGAGTTTTTTAAATTTCGGCATGGCCAGCAGGATGCAGCCGATTACCACGGCCAGCAGGACGACCACGGCCGTCCCCGTGGCGAAGGTCCACTGCCAGTTGCGGTTCGCGATCTTGCAGATGGCCCACACGGCGGTGACGGGCGCTTTCAGCAGCACTTCCAGGCCCATGACGATGAGCATCTGCACCTGGGTGACGTCGTTGGTGGAACGGGTGATCAGGCTGGCGGTGGAGAATTTCCCGATTTCCGCCATGGAGAAGGACTGGACCCGGTCGAAGATCTGTCCCCTCAGGGTGGCGGAGAAATTGGAAGCGATCCGGGCCGCGCATACGGTAGTGAGGACGGCGGACACCAGGCTCCCCAGAGCGCAGAGCAGCATTTTGCCGCCCGCCGTCAGGATCGCGCTCATTTCGCTCCCTTCCGTCTGGACCAGAGTGGTGATTTCGGACATGTAGTCCGGCATGGTCAGGTTGAACCATACCTGCAGGAGGATGAAGGCGAAGGCTGCGGCGGCCAGGGCCCACTCCGTTTTTGTGAATTGTTTGAGAAGTTTCAGCATTGCACAGACTCCTTTTTCTGTTCTTTTCCCATACTATAAAGGGGAAATCTAAACTGAATCGAAACTGCCGCAAAATTTTTCTTGCCCGCGGGGAGAAACCGGTTCTAAAATAGAAAACGAAGAGAGGTGAAGGCCATGGTGCACATTCTGGTGATCGATGACGACAAACATACGAGGCGGTTTCTGCGCGCCGTGCTGGAGGCGGAGAACTATCGGGTTTCGGAAGCGGAGAACGGGGAGATGGCGCTGGAAGTCCTGGACCGGGAGCATATCGATCTGGCGGTGCTGGACGTGATGATGCCCGGAATGGACGGCTATGAGCTGACGGAAATCCTGCGGGAAGGAAGGAACGAGCTGCCCATCCTGATGGTATCCGCAAAGCAGCTGGCCGCCGACCGCAAAAAGGGCTTTCTGGTGGGGATCGACGACTACATGACCAAGTCCGTGGACGAGGAGGAGATGCTGCTGCGCATCCGGGCGCTTTTGCGGCGGGCCAGAATCGTCAGCGAAAACAGGATCGTGATCGGCGATGTGGTCTTGGACTACGGATCCCTGTCCGTCACCGGACACGGGCAGACCCAGACCCTGCCGCAGAAGGAATTTCAGCTTCTGTACAAGCTGCTCTCCTATCCCGGACAGATTTTTACCCGCATTCAGCTCATGGACGAGATCTGGGGGATGGACAGCGACACGGGCTGGGAGACGGTGACGGTGCACGTGGGCCGGCTGAGAAAGCGGTTCGAAGGATGGCCGGAATTCGAAATCGTGTCCGTCCGGGGGCTGGGGTACAAGGCGGTGAAGGGCGAAGAGCGCGCCCGATAGCATCCGGCTGCCGCCCGCTCAGGGGCGCTTCGGAATGGAGGTAGGAAGGGATGAAAAAAACGGAAAAACGGAAGAGGAAGCGGGCGCCGTCCAGATGGTGGCTGACCTTTTTGTTCACCCTGTGCGTGTTCTGCATCCTGCTGCTCACCATGATCGTGGTGGGGAGCGGGCTGTACCTGCTGTACCGCACGGGGGTCCTGTCTCCCCTGATGCGGGAACGGAGCTTTTTCCCCGTCACCCTGCTGGTGTTCATCCTCGCCAGCGTGGCGGTGGGGACGCTTCTGTCGCTCTTGCTCAGCCGAGTTTCCCTGCGGCCGGTCCATATTTTGATGGACGGGATGGAACGCCTGGCCCGGGGGGATTACGGGGCCAGGATCGACCTGGGAGAGGTCCCGGCGGGAAAGAGCCTGGCGGAGAGCTTCAACCTCCTGGCCGGGGAGCTGGAGAATACGGAGATGCTCCGTTCGGACTTCATCAACGGCTTTTCCCACGAGTTCAAGACGCCCATCGTCTCCATCCTGGGCTTCGCGCGGCTGCTCAACCGGGGCGGCGTCCCGGAAGAACAGAGGGCCGAATATCTGGAAATTATCGAGGAAGAATCCGCCCGGCTGGCGGCCATGGCCACCAACGTTTTGAACATGACGAAGATCGAAAACCAGAACATCCTCACCGGAGTGACCGAATTCAACCTGTCCGAACAGCTGCGCACCTGCGTGCTCCTGCTGGAAAAGAAATGGGAGGGCAAAGGCATCCGGGTTTCGGCCGATTTTGACGAACATATGGCGGAGGGCAACGAAGAGCTGCTCAAGCAGGTGTGGATCAACATTCTGGATAACGCGGTGAAATTCACGCCGGAGGGGGGAGAGATCTCCCTCTCCATCCGGGAGGGGGAGGGCAGGATTTCCGTGGAGATCCGCAATACGGGCTCTCAGCTGAGCCCGGAGGATCGAAGACGCATGTTCCGGAAATTTTACCAGGGGGATGCTTCCCGCAAAACGGAGGGAAACGGCCTGGGGCTGTCCATCGCGCAGAAGGTGGTGGAGCTGCACAGGGGAAGGATCGCGGCGGAGAGCGGGGACGGGGGGACGACCTTTACCGTGGAGCTGCCCGCGCCGCGCTGACGGGCGGCAGCCCGCGCCTGCAGCCCTCCGCCCGGCCGCCCGCTTTTCCTTTACATTCCAGAGCCCATGATGTAAAATATCCATACAAGAATTCCGAAACATAACGGGGTGAGGAAAGGAAGATGAACATGAGCGAACTCAACAAAAAGTATCAAATCGACACGGAGGAAAACCGGAAATTCCTGGAGGACTGCCGGAACGATCTGCTCCGTTTCGGGCACAGATTCCCCTCTCCGGGGGGCGGCTCCTACTATCTGGGCGACGACGGCACGCCCTGGACGGACCGCAACCGCGAGACCTGGATCACCAGCCGCATGGTGCACGTTTACAGCCTGGGGACCTTCCTGGGACACGAGGGGAGCGAAGCCCTGGTGGACGCCGGCTTAAAGGGGCTTAAGGGCGAGCTGCACGACGGTGCCAACGGGGGCTGGTACGCGGGGCTGACCGCGGACGGCGGCATCGTGCCCAACAAACAGTGCTACGCCCACGCTTTCGTGATCCTGGCCGCGTCCTCCGCGGTTCTGGCGGGACGCCCGGGCGCGCAGGAGCTTCTGGACGAGGCGCTGAAGCTGTACGACCTGCGCTTCTGGAACGAGGAAGAGGGGCTCTCCTGCGATACCTGGAATACGGAGTTCACCGTTCTGGACGACTACAGGGGGCTGAACGCCAACATGCACACCGTGGAAGCGTTCCTGGCCGCGGCGGACGTCACCGGCGATGAGAAGTACCGGGTGAGAGCGGGCCGCATCATCGACCACGTGGCGGTCTGGGCGAAGGACAACAGCTGGAGGATCCCGGAGCACTTCACCAGAGACTGGGTGGCGGATCTGGAATGCAATAAGGAAAAGCCCGACGATCAGTTCAAGCCTTACGGGGCGACGCCCGGACACGGCATCGAGTGGGCGAGGCTCATCGCGCAGTGGGCGCTCTCTACATACGGGGAGGATCGGGAAGGGGCAGCGCCCTATCTGGAACTTTCCGAGAACCTGTTCAACCGGGCGATCGAAGACGCGTGGAACGTGGACGGCGCGCCCGGCATCGTCTACACCACGGACTGGGAAGGCAAACCGGTGGTGCACGACCGGATGCACTGGACCCTGGCGGAAGCCATCAACACTTCCTCCGTCCTCTGGCACGTGACCGGGAAGCAGAAGTACGCGGACGACTACGCGCAGTTCATGCAGTATCTGGACGAGAAGGTCCTGGACCACGTGAACGGCTCCTGGTTTCATCAGCTGGATCGGGAGAACAACGTGATCGGAACCGTGTGGCCCGGGAAATCCGACCTCTACCACGCCCTGCAGGCGACGCTGATCCCTTATCATGTGGCGAACCTGTCCATCGCTCCCGCGGTGAAGGGCAACAGGACGGTCTGAGAAAAGGGAAGTTTTTACCGATCCATAGAGAGGTACACAGGACCATCATGGGAACCAACGATTTTGATGCCGGTTCGGACGTCCCGCGGATCATACTGGCGGGCGCGGGCGACAGAGGCATGATATACGCAAAACAATCATTGGAAAGGCCGCGCCGTTTTCGGATCGTCGGCGTCGTGGAACCGATGGAGGAAAGGCGGAATTTTGCCGGGGATTTGTTCGAAATCCCCGGCGAATTTCGCTTTTCTTCCGCAGAAGAAGCGGCGGCGGTCCCGAAATTCGGGGATGCGATTTTTAACTGCACCATGGACAGGCTTCATGCAGCAACGTCTATCCCTTTTATGGAAAAGGGATATCATATCCTGCTGGAAAAACCGATCGCCACAAACGGCCGGGACGCGGAACGGATTTTGCAGTGCGCCCAACAAAACCGGCGGATCGTCATGGTATGCCACGTCCTCCGCTATGCCCCGTTTTACAGGACCGTCAAGGAACTGGTCCTGAGCGGGGAAATCGGGAACATCATCGATATTCAGATGGCGGAGCGGGTGAGTTACTTTCACGAATCCGTGTCCTACGTGCGGGGAAAATACGGCGATCCGGACATATGCGGATCGGGTATGCTGCTTTCCAAGTGCAGCCACGATCTGGATATCATGGCGTGGCTGATGAACGGCGTTAAACCAAAGCGGGTGTCCAGCGTCGGCTCCCTGTTCCAGTTCAGGCCGGAGAATGCGCCTGCGGGCGCTGCGGAACGCTGCCTGCCCGATTGTCCCCATCTGGAGCGCTGCGCGTATTCCTGCAAGCGTCTCTACGTGGACCATCCGCAGCGCTGGGCGAACCGCGTTTGGAACGATTGCGGCCTCTCAGGCGGGACGGATGCGGAGAAGCTCGCATCCCTGTCCGATGAAAACAACCGGTACGGGCGCTGCGTCTATCACACGGGAATGAAAGTGGTCGATCATCAATCGGTGCTCGTCCTGTTTGAGAACGGTACGACCGGCACCATGTCCATGACGGCCGGGGCCTCCGCAGCGGAGAGAAGCATCCGCATCATCGGCACGCTGGGCGAAATTTACGGGGAATTCAGCCGGGAACGGATAACGGTTTCTCTGATCGCGCCACAGGCGAAAGGCGGAAACATCGAAAGGGCGATCGACGTGTCCCCACTCCAGAAAGGGGATGCCCACGGAAACGGCGACAGGCTGATTATCGAAGATTTTTTAAGGCTTTTAAAGGGAGAAACCCCGTCCATCTGCTGTACGTCGATCGAGGATTCCATGACGGGGCATGAGATTGCCTGCGCGGCGGAAAAGGATTGTGAAACCACCATACTTTGATCGCTAAAGCGGGAAAATAGGCCTCTTATCCAGTATGTACACTAATCTTGATTATAGAAGAATGGGAATCGTATAAGAACTGTTAAAAAGAGTTTTTGAAGAAGTGAGGAAATATGGATGCAGCACAGTTCAGATCACAGCTTCTGATATGAACGTAAAATTATATACGGCATATGGTTTTCTCATGATGATATTTTGGTGAAATACAGATTATAAGATAAATCCCAGTTTGAATTTGATGATTTCTTAGCTGTTTACTACCCGTTATAGGGGTTTAATAAAATCCTCCAAAAGCCTTGAAAACAAAGGATTTATCGCAATGTGTTCGCCTTATCACTTTATATGATTTCACTTTTGTTTACCCTTGTCCTGTTCCCTCATAAGGGAAAAAGCAAGGGCAAGAAAATCTGATAACAAGATATAACATAGTGTGGCAATCGGAGAACTGTGATGTATGTGCGAATATATTATTACTGGAGGATTTATAAATGGACAAGTATATCTATGATGAAAGCAACGGACTTTGGTATGAACTGCAAGGCGATTATTATATCCCTTGTTTGATACTTTCCGAAGAAGAAACACAGCCTATCGGTTTATGGGGACAACGCCATAGAGAGTATCTAAAGGAGCATAAGCACATTGTTTATGCCACAATGCTGATGGAGGGTAAGTTGAACAGCTACCTTGTCAAGATTGACAGACAGGCAGAGGAAATGTATCTGCGGCTGATTAAGGAAATGGCAAAAAGACAAGGCGTGACAGAACAGCTCAAAGCGGAACAACCTATGGAATGGGTTGGAAAGATGGGAAATATTCAAGCCTGTGCAAGAGAAGTTGTTAACAACGAACTGATTTTCGCATAAGGTATTAGAAACGGCTCTGTAACGCCATAATATGCAAAACTGAGGGGCAAGGTAACAAACACCTTGCCCCTCAAAGTATAGGTTCTAATTTTATTATAAACTTGTTCTTAAAACATAATTACTCCACATCCGAACCCAAAAATTTCTGGTTCGTCTGTCGCTAATCTTTGCAGAGATGTTAGTTTATGCAAGGAATTATGCTTATCATTGTTGAACAGATTTTCCTTAGCTTGCTCCGAATCACTGCAGTAGCCGACGATAGAGAAATATTCCGCAAACTTCTTGATGTTAGATTCTTCAGAAAGTCTTTTTAACATTGGTGGATAAAGCAACCAACTATAGCAAAGAAATGCTTTATATTGTGTGGTGGGAAAGTGCTCACCAAAAAATACTCTGGCACGTTCAAAAGATTCTTTGACCGAAGTAGTACAAATATCGGCACCTTTTTGAATATGACAATTTATTACAGGGGAATCACTTGGCAGTATTCTTTTTTGTTCTTCTGTAAACACCATATATGGTTCGCCGATGGTTTCTTCGTCCAGATAAATCATATTAAACTTCTGATACTGTAACGTGCCAATCTTAAATATATGCACATTCATAATGTGGCGAAACCAAATAACATCATCTTTTGAGATACCAATATTTCCACTTTGCTCATAGTACAAATTTGCTCGCAGAGATACATCTCTAAAAGTATCCACAATAATGTCACCTGCTACGCCAGTAGACTCATATTCGGCATACTTCTGAGACAGAAGATATACAACTACCGATAAGCGGGTCAAAGGCATTCGTTTGCACATTGGAAAGTCGAAATCATCGCTACTATACGCTGTTTCTGCGATTGTCTCAATCTGTCGCCAACTTTTAGCGAATTTTTGTTTTACTGCCACTTCAATAGCAGAATCAAATTGTAGTAGTGGCAGAAGGGTTTCTAATGTCATCTTATGTCCTCCATTCTTTGTTTTGGAGGATTATTTATTGTGCATCCTCCATACACTCAAAAAATATTTTTTCATAAAACATCATCCTTTCTATGTTAGATTTATTGCAACGCTATAAGCGTGAATAGCATAAAGACTGCTTTTCAAACCAATTACACTAAGATTTTCTTTAAAATGATCAAAACAATATAGCAAAAGGCGTCGAAGATGCTTTTGTAAATTATGAAGCGAAAGTAATACGTTGGAGTGAAAGAAATAAAGAAAGTAATATTGCGTTATTATCAGTTTCCTAACCACAAAATAATATTTTTAACAATGAAGAAGCAGTCTAACAGCTAGAAATATAGTTTTAAACTGCTTCTTTAATTTTGTAATCCTGTCAGTCAGCGATAGCAACGAGTTGTTATGAATACTTCCTTATCAGCGTAAAATCAAGTGTATTTTTTGCTTATCATAGTGTGTCTTGAATGGGAGCTATGGAAAGAACACACAGCGGACTTTCCATAGCTCATTGAAAACGAAAACCGGCGCCTTGAGGCGCCGGCCGCTTACCGGAACTGCATTTCGTAGTAGTGGGCGTAGATCCCGCCTTTTTCCAGCAGTTCTTCGTGGGATCCCCGCTCGGCGATCCCGTTGTCCGCCACCACCAGGATCTCGTCCGCGTTGCGGATGGTGGAGAGGCGGTGGGCGATGGTGATGGTGGTCCGGTTTTTCGCCAGCTCTTCCAGGCTCTGCTGGATCCAGCGCTCGCTCTCGTTGTCCAGCGCGCTGGTGGCCTCGTCCAGAATCAGGATGGGCGGGTTTTTCAGAAAGACGCGGGCGATGGAAATGCGCTGTTTCTGCCCGCCGGACAAACGGGTGCCCCGTTCGCCCACGAAGGTATCGTAGCCGTCGGGCAGGGACTGAATGAAATCGTGGATGTTGGCCTTTTTGGCGGCGTCTATGATCTCTTCCATGGAAGCGCCGGGCCTGCCGTAGGCGATGTTCTCCCGCACCGTGCCGCAGAAGAGGTACACGTCCTGCTGGACCAGGCCGATCTGCCTGCGCAGAGACTGCAGGGACAGGGTGCGCACGTCCTTGCCGTCGATGGTGACGCTTCCGCCGGTCACGTCGTAGAACCGGGGCAGCAGGGAGCAGATGGTGGTCTTGCCGCTTCCGGAAGGGCCCACCAGGGCGATGGATCTGCCCGCCGGAATGGAGAAGGAAACGTTGGAGAGCACGGGGGTGTCGTCGTCGCTGTAGTGGAAGGACACGTTATCGTAGGAAACGTCCCCCTTCACGTCCGTCAGGGGGCGGGCGTCGGGCGCGTCTTCGATTTCCGGCTCGGTTTCGATGACCGCGGTGAAGCGCTTAAAGCCGGAGAGACCCTTCTGGATCATTTCCGTCAGCTCCACGAGGATCTGGATGGGGCTGATGAAAATGCCGATATACAGGGCGTACATGGCGAGATCCGCGGCCTGCATCTGCCCTTTGGCGATCAGGTAGCCGCCGAAGACCAGCGTCACCAGGTACATCATTCCCTGAAAGAAGAGGTTCCAGCCCATGAAGGTCCCCATGCATTTGTAATTGGCGTCCTTCGAGAGGAGAAAGCCGTGATTGCTCTTGCTGAATTTCCGGCGTTCCACGTCTTCGTTGGCGAAGGACTGCACCACACGGATGCCG
Source organism: Candidatus Eisenbergiella merdigallinarum (assembly GCA_019119355.1). Lineage (GTDB taxonomy): Bacteria > Bacillota > Clostridia > Lachnospirales > Lachnospiraceae > Gallintestinimicrobium > Gallintestinimicrobium merdigallinarum. The sequence continues at coordinate 30,101 of DWXE01000018.1, read as the reverse complement.
GCCAGCGTGTCCTGCAGGGTGGCATTGACGTCCCCGATCTTTTTCCGGTTGTCCATGAACGTAATCTGCATCCGCTGATTCTGGCTCAGGGAAAACAGAAACATGAACACCACCAGGACGGTCATGGGGATGGCCAGCCGCCAGTTGATCAGGAACAAAAAGAGAAAGGAACCGACCACCTTGATCAGGGAGATGAAGAGGTTTTCCGGCCCGTGGTGGGCGAATTCGGCGATGTCGAACAGGTCGGACACCAGCTTGCTCATCATCTGGCCGGAGTTGTTCTGATCGTAATAGGAGAAGGAGAGCTTCTCATAGTGGTCGAACAGCTGCTGGCGCATGTCCCGCTCCATGTTGGCGCCCATCATGTGCCCCTGATAGCTGACGTAATATTTGCACAGGCTCTGCAGGAGGTACATCAAAAAGAGCCCTGCGGCGATGGGGGGCAGCGCTTTCAAAATGGCGGAACCGTCCCGGGTAAACAGGGTGGCGGTCAGCGTTCTGAGGATCTGCGGATAGGCCAGATCCGCCAGGCTGATGGCGGTGGCGCACACCAGATCCAGAAAGAATACGGTCTTGTACGGCCCGTAGTACCGGATGAATTTTTTCAGTGTATCCATGATTTCCCTCTCTTATGATTTGATTCGTCCCCTATACTAGCACAATCGGAGAGGAGAAACAAGCCCGCGCTCCGGAGGGAAACGGCGGGCAGACCGACGAACGGCCGTTTAAAGGAAGAGGGACAGCAGGCACAGCAGGGCCAGAAAGACCAGGTTGCATCCGGTGAAAATTTTGAAATAGTCCCGCTTTTGCTCCGGGAATCCGCCCGCGATCTGCTTATAGGAAATCAGGCTGGCCATGGAGGCGATGAGGGTTCCCAGGCCGCCCAGATTCGTCCCCACGATCAGCTCCTGCACCCGGTCGGTATAGCCGGACAGGAGCATGGCGGCGGGCACGTTGCTGATCGCCTGGCTCATCAGGACGCCCAGCAGCCTTTCCCGTCCCAGGACGAGGGAGGAAATCAGGCTGTGCAGCCCTTCTGCGCGCCGGAGGTTCCCCACGAAGATGAAAAAGAAGACGAAGGTGAGGAGCAGGGAGTAGTCCACATGGAGGAACAGCTTCCTGTTTTTGACCGCTACGGCGACGGATACCGCGGCCAGCAGCAGGGCGTGGGGGACGAGCCCGGCCACGGTGAGCAGGCAGCAGACGAAGAGGATCAGATAAAAGCAGACGGCGCCTTTTTTGATCCCGTCTGCGGGAGCGAGCCCGGGCGAGATCCCCTCCTTTCGGAAGGCGGGGAAGACGAAGAGCAGAAGGAGGATCCCGGCGGCCAGCACATAGGGGCCCGTCAGCAGCAGAAACTGCGGGATGGAAAGGCCGGACAGGGAAAACAGGTACAGGTTCTGGGGATTTCCCATGGGGGTGAACATGCTGCCCAGGTTGGCGGCGATGGTCATCAGGGTGACGGTATAACAGATCCGCTCCGTCAGGCCGGCCATGTTCAGCACCAGGATGCCGAAGGGAACGAAGGTGATCAGGGAAACGTCGTTGGTGATGAACATGCTGGAAAAAAAGCACAGAAAGACCAGCGTCAGGGCCACGCCCCTGGTGGTGGAAACCCTTCCCAGAATCCGGTTGCCGATCATCTGCAGAAAGTTTTCCTGCCGAAGCCCCTCGATGATGAGCATCAGGCAAAACAGAAGGATCAGCGTGTTGAAATTCAGATATTCCACATAGCGGGGGCCGGGCGGAACCAGAAAGCAGGAGAACAGGGCCAGGCAGAGGGAGGCGGCGAGCACGGCGTCGCCTTTTAATAAAGAAAGTATCCGTTTTGGCATGACAAAAATCCTTTCATCTTTCGAAATCACAGCAGTGCGGCAGGGGCAGCGGGGCTTTGGGCCGCCGCTTCCCATGGTAGCACAAAAAGGCGCCCGTGAACAGGGAAAACTGAGATTGCATTCTCCCATGGCATCGGATATAATCGACTCTACGGAGGACAGTCATTATGAAAAAAGTGAGAGCAATCGTACTCGGAGCCGGATCCAGGGGGAACGCTTACGCGCAGTACAGCCTGGCGCGGCCCGAAGAACTTCAGATCGTGGGGGTGGCGGAGCCGGACCGGGCCCGCAGGGAGCTGTTCGCGTCCAGATACGGCCTGGAGGAAACGGCCTGTTTTGAGAGTTGGGAAGACATTTTGGACAGGCCCAAAATGGCCGACGCGGCCTTCGTCTGCACCATGGACGACATGCACACTGGACCGGCCGTAAAGGCGCTTGAGCTGGGCTACCACGTGCTTCTGGAAAAACCCATGAGCAACCGGGCGGAGGAATGTCTGGCCATCGAGCGGGCGGCCGCGGGTTCCGGAAAGGCGCTGACCGTCTGTCACGTGCTGCGCTACACGTCCTTTTACCGGACGCTGAAGCGCCTCATCGACGAGGGAGAGGTGGGGCAGGTGCAGACCGTGGATCAGATCGAAAACGTGGGGTACTGGCATCAGGCGCACAGCTTCGTGCGCGGGAACTGGAGGAATTCAGTCCAGTCCAGCCCCATGATCCTGCAGAAGAGCTGCCATGACCTGGACATCATTTCCTGGCTCATCGGGCGGCCCTGCCTGTACGTGTCCAGCTTCGGCAGCCTGAGCCACTTCACGAAGGAGCATCGTCCCGCCGGAGCGCCGGACAACTGCATGGAAGGATGCCCCCACAGCGGGGACTGCCCCTACTATGCGCCGAAGGTTTACCTGACCGGAAAGACCGGCTGGCCGGTGGACGTGGTGACCACGGAGCTGACCCCGGAAGGGATCGAAAGGGCTCTCCGCGAAGGGCCCTACGGCAGATGCGTGTACGCCTGCGACAACGACGTGGTGGATCATCAGGTGGTGAATATGGAATATGAAGGGGGAGCCACGGCTTCCTTCACCATGACCGCTTTCACGGCGGATTTCACCAGGCAGATCAAGATCATGGGCACCCGGGGGCAGATCATGGCGGATATGACGAAGAAGGAGATCCGGCTGCACCGGTTCGGAGAAGAGGAGAGGATCATCGAGCCGAAGGAGTCGGAAGCGGACGGCTTCGGACACGGCGGCGGGGATTTCGGCATCGTGGAGAACTTCCTTCATCTGGTGAACGGCCGGGGGGACAACCTGACCTCGGCGAAAGCCTCCATCCAGAGCCATCTGATGTGCTTTGCGGCGGAGAAATCCCGCCTGGAGCACCGCACGGTGTCCCTGGCCGAAATGGCGGAATGCGCGGGAATGGAAAAATGAGACGGCGGATCGGACAGAATTTCGGCTGTACGGTGGCGGCCTCCTACGTGGGCTATATCACCCAGGCCATCGTGAATAACTTTGCGCCCCTGCTGTTCCTCACCTTCGTCAGCGATTTTGGCGTGACCTTTGACAGGCTGGCGTTTCTGATCAACATGAATTTCGGGGTGCAGCTGCTGGTGGATCTGGTGTCCGCCCGCTACGTGGACAGGATCGGCTACCGGGCCTGCATCGTGACGGCCCATGTGATGTCGGCCATGGGGCTTGTGGGCATGGCGGTGCTGCCGGACCTTTTGTGGGATCCCTATGCGGGACTGCTGGCGGCCGCCGCGGTCTACGCGGTAGGCGGCGGGCTGATCGAGGTGCTCATCAGCCCCATCGTGGAAGCCTGTCCCACGAAAAACAAGGAAGCGGTGATGAGCCTGCTGCATTCCTTCTACTGCTGGGGGCAGGTGGGCGTGGTGCTCCTGTCCACCCTGTTTTTCTCCCTGGCGGGGATCCAAAACTGGAGGATTCTGGCCTACCTGTGGGCGGTGCTGCCCGCCTGCAACGCGGTGTTCTTCCTCTTCGTTCCCATCCGCGGGCTGGTGGAGGACGGGGATGGGATGCCCGTCGGCGATCTGGTCGGGCAAAAGCTGTTCTGGCTCTTCGCCCTGCTGATGGTCTGCGCGGGGGCCAGCGAGCTGGGGATGAGCCAGTGGGTTTCCGCCTTTGCGGAATCCGGGTTGAAGGTTTCCAAAACCGTGGGCGATCTGGCGGGCCCCTGCGCGTTCGCCGTCTTCATGGGGAGCGCCCGGGCCCTGTACGCCCGGTTCGCGGACCGGATTTCTCTGAAAAAATGTATGGCGCTCTGCGCCGCCCTGTGCGCGGCGAGCTATCTGCTGGCCTCCCTTTCGCCGAACCCGCTGCTGGCCCTGTTCGGCTGCGCGCTGTGCGGCCTGTCCGTGGGCATCATGTGGCCGGGGACCTTCAGCATGGCGGCGAAGGCCATTCCCAGGGGCGGAACTGCCATGTTCGCTTTTCTGGCCCTGTTCGGGGACGTGGGCTGCAACATCGGCCCCGGCCTGGTGGGGCTGGTCAGCGCCGCGGAGGGCGGAGAACTGAAGAGGGGGCTGCTTTCTGCGACGCTGTATCCGGCGATCCTGCTGGCCGGGCTTCTGGCCGGGAGGGGCGCCCTGAGAAGGCAGAGGGCGGTGAGAAAAACTCATGTCGATTAAAACGGAATTGCTGGCCGAACTGGCGGCCCATCCGGGGGAATGCCTTTCCGGAGAAGCGCTGGGGGAGCGGCTCCACTGTACCCGGGCCGCCGTCTGGAAGGGGATCCGGGCGCTGCGGGAAGAAGGGTATACCATTCTGGCCGGGACCAACCGGGGATATGTGCTGACGGACTTAAGCAGCCGGCTGAACGCGGACGGGATCCGGTCCCGGCTGAAAAAGAGGGACGTTCCGGTCACGGTGCTGGAAGTGACGGCTTCCACCAACCGGGCGGCCAAACAGGCGGCCCTCTCCGAAGGAGCCCCCCACGGGACGGTGATCGCGGCCCTGTGCCAGACGGAAGGGGCCGGGAGGCGGGGACGGCGCTTTTATTCCCCGGCGGAGAGCGGGATCTATTTTTCCGTGGTGCTCCGGCCCGAAAAGGGCGTGCAGGACAGCCTGCTTTTGACCACGGCGGCGGCCGTGGCGGTTTATCGGGCGGTGAAGGAGCTGTTCGGGAAGGAATTGTCCATCAAATGGATGAACGATCTTTACGACGGAGGAAAAAAGGTGGGGGGAATCCTGACGGAGGCCATATCGGACTTCGAGACCGGAACGCTGGAGTTCGTGGTGGTGGGGATCGGCCTGAACCTGTACGAGCCCCAAAACGGGTTCCCGAAGGAGCTGGAGGGTCGGGCCGCGGCCATCCTGGAACGCGGGCAGGAGGCGGACCGGAACCTGCTGATCGCTTCCGCGGTGAACGCCCTTCTGGAAGAAGCGTGCCGCGATGAAATTTCCCCCGTTTACCGGCAGCAAAATATCGTGCCGGGCCACAGGGTCAGGGTGGTGACCAGCCACCGGGACTATGTGGCGGACGCGGTGGGGATTTTGCCCGACGGCAGGCTGGAGGTTCGGGATGAACGCGGAAAGGCGGAATTTCTGGCCTTCGGGGATGTGAGTATTTTGTTCGATTCATGAAAGGGGAAGCTTATGAAAATCACATGGCTGGGCGCGGCCGCGATCCGGATCGAAGCGGCCGGAGAAAGGCTTTTGTTCGATCCGTTCGTGCAGCTTTTGGGAGGGGAGAACCCCAACTGCCTGGAAGATTTTATGGACGATGAACTCATCTTCATCACCCACGGACATCTGGATCATCTGATGGAGGTGCCGGAACTTCTGGAGGGGGAAGAGGGGGAGCCGCGGGGGGACGCCACCGTCTACTGCGGCAGCGTGGCAGCTTCCACCCTGGACGACATGCTGGAGGACGCGGGCCGGGTGGTGGAGGTGAAGCCCGGGGACTGCATCCGGATCGGCGAGGTCTCCGTGAAGGTGTGGGAGGGCCGTCACGCCCGCCCCGGACGGACCGCCGTGAAGACGCTTCTTTCTCCGAGGATCGCGCGCTACTGGAGAAACGCGCTGTCCCTGGCCTGGCTGAACAGGCGTTTCCCGGAAGGCGGACAGACGCTTCTCTACGAGATCCGGGCGGAGGGGAAGACCGTCCTTTTGATGGGGAGCATGGGGCTTATGCCCGAAACGCCGTACCCGGAGGGCGCGGATCTTCTGATCCTCCCCTTTCAGGGCTGCAGCGATCCCACCGGGGAGGCGCTGCGGATCGTGGAACGGCTGCGGCCCCGGCGCGTTTTGCTGGATCACTTCGACGACGCCTTCCCGCCCGTCTCCCGCAGCGTGAACACGAAGAGCTTTAAAAAGCGGATGGACGAACGGTTTCCCCGGATACGGGTGGCGAAGCCTGCGGCGGGGAAAGCGGTGGAACTTTAGGATTCATGGAAAGTCAGGAGGGACGGACGATGAGATTTCAGGAAAAACAGGTGCGCCTGGCGGATGGGAGAATCTGCGTTTTGAAAAGCCCTGAGCCTGCGGACGCGCAGCGGATGCTGGACTATCTGAAACGGACGGCGGCGGAAACCCATTTCATGCTCCGGCTGCCGGAGGAAGTGACCATGACCGTGGAGGAGGAAATCAGCTATCTGGAGTCGTCTCTAAAAGATCCGGGGGCGATGATGATCAATGCGCTGGTGGACGGGGAACTGGCCGGCAACGTGGGGATCAATCCCCAGGGCCTGCGCCGGAAAATCCGGCACAGGGCCGGCGTGGGAATCGCGTTGGTGAAAGAATACTGGGGAATGGGGCTGGGGCGGCTGCTGATGGAGGAGGCCGTCCGGGCCGCAGCCGCTATGGGCTATTCCCAGCTGGAACTGGGCGTATACGGGGACAATGAAAGGGCGATCCGCCTGTACGAAAAGCTGGGATTTGAGCCATGGGGCCGGATCCGCAACGCCTTTCGCCTTCCGGACGGAACCGTTTGCGACGAAATCCTCATGGGGCTTCTGCTGGAGTGACGCAGATCGAAGGGGAAGAGGGTTGAAAGGACCCGCTTCCCCTTTTGCCGGCCATGGCGCGGATGCGGTTTCCCACTGCGGTTGTGGTTTGGAAGGAACCGTGGTATAATCAGAACGCAGGAGGGGCTACGGCGCGGGCATCCTTGTGGTCAGGCAGTTTCAGCGGCGCCCGGTTCCAAAGAAAAATGGGGAAGCCGTTTAACATTTCGACAGGTCCTGCCAACATGGCGGGATTGTGAAAAAGGGGGCTCCCGGTTAAAATAGGAGGGAACAAATGGAGAAACCGGTATTGGTGATTCTGGCGGCGGGCATGGGAAGCCGCTACGGCGGGTTAAAGCAGATCGATCCTGTGGACGATAAGGGGCACAAGATCATCGATTTTTCGATCTACGACGCGGTCAGAGCGGGGTTCGGAAAGGTCGTTTTCATCATTAAGAAGGAGAACGAGAAGGATTTCCGGGAATGCGTCGGAGACGCGGTCAGCGGGCACGTGGAAGTGGAATACGTCTTTCAGGAGCTGGATCGGGTTCCGGAGGGATTTCGGATCCCGGAGGGCAGGGTGAAGCCCTGGGGGACCGCTCACGCGATCCTGTGCTGCAAGGATGTGGTGGATCGGCCCTTCGCGGTGATCAACGCGGACGACTACTACGGCCGCAGCGCTTTCGAAGAGCTGTACCGCTTCCTCACTACCCATGAGGACGATGAGAAATACCGCTACGCCATGGTGGGCTATCAGCTGGGCAACACGCTGACGGAGAACGGATCCGTAGCGCGCGGCGTCTGCGTCACGGACGAGGACGGCTATCTGCAGGAGATCGCGGAGAGGACCAAAATCGTGCGGACGGCGGACGGGGCCGCTTACACGGAGGACGACGGAAAAACCTGGGTTCCGCTTCCCCTGGATACGCCCGTTTCCATGAATATGTGGGCGTTCTCCCCCAGCATCTTAAAGGAGCTGGAAGGGGCGCTGGACAGGTTCTTTGCGGAGGAAGTGGAGAAGAATCCGCTGAAATCCGAGTGCTATCTGCCCATCGAGGTGGACCGCCTGCTCAGGGCGGGCAAGGCCACGGTGGAAGTGCTGCATTCCGCGGACAAGTGGTTCGGGGTCACCTACAAGGAGGACAAGCCCTTTGTCATGGAGTCCATCCGCAAGCTGAAAGAGGCCGGCGTTTATCCGGATGTTCTGTGGTAAAAGAAAAGACAGGGCGGGCCGCCTGACGGAAAACGGGACGGACAGGCTGCCGGCGAATGGCGAATGGAGGAGAAGGAAATGGCAATTTTAGTGACTGGCGGGGCCGGCTATATCGGCAGCCATACCGTGGTGGAGCTGCAGAATTCCGGCTATGATGTGGTCGTTGTGGACAACCTGTGCAATTCCAGCAGAAAATCGTTGGAGCGCGTGGAAAAGATCACCCAAAAAGCGGTGCCCTTTTACGAAGCCGACATCCTGGACCGGGAAGCGCTCAACGAGGTCTTCGAAAAGGAGAAGATCGATTCCTGCATTCATTTCGCGGGGCTCAAGGCGGTGGGAGAATCCGTAGCGAAGCCCTGGGAATATTACGAGAACAATATCGCGGGAACTCTCACCCTGGTGGACGTGATGAGAAAGCACGGGGTGAAGAACATCATATTCTCCTCTTCAGCCACGGTGTACGGCGACCCGGCGCAGATCCCGATCACGGAAGAGTGCCCGAAGGGACAGTGCACGAATCCCTACGGCTGGACGAAATCCATGCTGGAGCAGATCCTGACGGACATCCAGAAAGCGGATCCGGAATGGAACGTGGTGCTGCTGCGCTACTTCAACCCCATCGGCGCCCATAAGAGCGGCCTGATCGGGGAAAATCCCAACGGCATTCCCAACAACCTGATGCCCTATGTGACGCAGGTGGCCGTAGGCAAGCTCAGGGAGCTGGGCGTATTCGGCAACGATTACGACACGCCGGACGGCACCGGAGTCCGGGATTACATCCACGTGGTGGACCTGGCGAAGGGGCATGTGAAGGCCCTGAAGAAGATCGAGGACAATTCGGGCTTAAATATTTACAATCTGGGGACCGGCAAGGGCTACAGCGTGCTGGATATCGTTAAGAACTTCGAGGCGGCTACCGGCGTGAAGATCCCCTACGCCATCAAACCCCGCCGTCCCGGCGATATCGCCACCTGCTATTCCGACGCGGGCAAGGCGGAGCGGGAGCTGGGCTGGAAGGCCCAGTACGGCATCCGGGAGATGTGCGAGGACTCCTGGAGATGGCAGTCCCAGAACCCCAACGGATACGACGACTGATCCCCTTAAGGAAACGACCCGTTCGCGCAGGGCGGCATGGCCGAAAGGCCATGCCGCCCTGTATCTTTCTGCGCCGGCTTGTCAAAACCGTAAGAAAATCGTAAGATTTGGATGGACTGAAATGTAAGGGCGGGGTGGTATCCTGTACCCGTACAAACGGAGAACCCGGAGGGAACTGAAACTATGAACGAATGCGTACTCGTCGTGGATGACGACAGGGAAATCGTGAAAGCCATCGCTATTTTGCTGGAAAAGGAGGGATATCGGGTATGGAAGGCATATGACGGCCTGGAGGCTCTGGACATCCTGATGAACCGGGAGGTTCATCTGATCCTCATGGACGTGATGATGCCGAAGCTGGACGGGCTTTCCGCCCTGCTCAAAATCCGGGAGCAGAAAAACCTGCCCGTGATCGTGCTCAGCGCGAAGGGAGAGGAATCGGACAAGATTCTGGGGCTGTCCATGGGGGCTGACGATTACGTCACCAAGCCGTACCGTCCCCAGGAGCTGGCGGCCCGGGTCCGGAGCCATCTGCGGCGCTATATGAGCCTGGGAAGCGTGCACGAGCGGGAACGGGAGGACCGGCTGGAAAACGGCCGGCTTTCCTACAGCCGGAAGGAAAAGACTCTGTACGTGGACGGGGAGCCCGTGAAGCTGACGGCCACGGAGACGAAAATCCTGGAGCTGTTCCTGGAAAATCCGGGCCGCGTTTTTCCGGCGGAAGAAATTTACCGCCGGGTCTGGGGAGAGGAGGCGTTTTCCCCGGAAAACACGGTGATGGTGCACATACGGCGCATTCGGGAAAAGATCGAAATCAACTCCAGGGAACCGGAATATATAAAGGTGGTGTGGGGAATTGGATACAAAATGGAAAAAAAGTAAGGGAACGATGAGCATGGCCTTTTGGGCGGCGGGCGTCTCCATCCTGACCGTCTGCGCGGTCTTCAACCCGGTCCGGGTGCTGGGAGGGGTGGCCGAATGCAGGGCGGTGATGAACCGGGACGGCTCCTGGGAGGAAACGCCCTGGTTTCGCAGCGAAGTGTCGGACGTGCTGGAGGGCCTGATCCGCATCGGAGCGGGCCAGCCGGTATACGGTGCGGGAACCGCGGCGGAATCCGCGGTGGAATCCACCGTTGTGGCGAGGGCCGCGGAGGGCGGTACGGCGGAGATCGTCTTCGGTACGGTGGAAGCGACGGAATCGTCGGAACCCGCAGGGGCGGAAGCATGGACGGAGGAAGAGATCCGGCAGAGCGCGGAGGCCTTCCTGGAGCGGTTTGAAACCGATCAGAACCTGCTCTATGAACTGAAACAGGACGGGAAGGTGCTGTACGACAACCTGAACGGACAGACCATCGGCGGACCTGACAACGCGCTGCCGGACCAGTACGATTTCCTGCTGAAATTCGACGGGAACAGGGCGGAGATCTATCGAAACTGGACGCAGCAGGATGTGTACGGGGACGGGATTTACGAGGACGACGGCCTGCACTGGAGGGTGCCCGGCTATGAAAACTACGTCCTTCCGAAGGGCTGGAAGACCAGCGAGATCACCCTGGCGGTGCGGGCCCTTCCCGTCCGCTATCTGGACGGAGGCAGCTGGGGCGGAACCTTTTACCGGATCTGGAAAGATCACCGGGAAAACAGGCTCTATTTCGACGGTTACGGAGTAGCCGTATCCGTCGCCGCGATATGCCTGGGGCTGGCATGGCTGGGAGAGAAGGAGCGAAAAAGGCTGAAAGAAGCGCTGGGACGCTGTCTGGGAAAAATTCCCGGGGAGCTTCGGCTGATCGCGCTGGGGGCTGTCGTCTGGATTCAGGCGCAGTACTGGCAAAACATCTGGAGGGACGCGTGGACGGACGCCCTGCTCTGCCTTCTGGCGGTGTGGGCGGCATGGCTGATCTGGCTGGATATTCGCTGGGGCCAGAGGCTGTATGAGAGCAGCCTGACGGCCGGTCTGCTCTCCCTCGTGCAGGTCAGAAGGAGCGGGATGGGCATACAAAAGAGGATGGAAAGCCTGTTCGGCGTCCCGTTTCTGCTGGCGCTGGCCGTGCCGGTCCTGTTCGCGGCGGCGCTCCTCACCCTGGAAAACCGGGCCCAGTGGGCGGCTCTCTTTCTGGCCCTGGCCGCGGCGGACGTCCTGGAGCTGATCCTGACGCTGTATTGCGGAATCCGGAAGCAGAAGGAAACGGCGGAAGATCTGGGGATTTTAAACGGCCGCATCCGTGAAATCTGCGAAAAGAGACAGCCCGATGCCTGCCGGCTGCCCGCGGATCCGGATCTGGCGGAGCTGGTGCGGGAAGTGTCCTCCCTTTCGGATGGGCTGGAAAAGGCCGTGGAAGAACGGATGAAGAGCGAGCGGATGAAGGTGGAGCTGGTCACAAACGTGTCTCACGATATCAAGACGCCGCTGACCTCCATCATCAGCTATGTGGATCTGCTGAACAAGGCGGAGGATCTGCCGGAACATCTGCGGGATTACGGAAGGATTCTGGCTCAGAAATCGGAACGGCTGAGGGAAATCGTGCAGGATGTCTTCGAAGTGAGCCGGGCGGCCTCCGGGCAGCTGCCGCTGAAGATGGAACGGCTGGATCTGGCCAGAATGCTGCGCCAGACGCTGGCGGATCGAAAGGACGCCATAGAGTCGTCGAAGCTGAAGCTGCGGACTTACATTCCGGAAGAGCCCGCCATGGTCCGGGCGGACGGACAGCGTATGTACCGGGTGTTCGCCAACCTGATCGAAAACGCGCTGAAATATTCACTGGAAGGTTCCCGGATTTTTCTGGAGCTGAAAAAGGAGGATGGGTTCGTGGAAGTGAGGATCCGCAATACGTCCCGGGATGAGCTCAGGCCGGGCGTGGACTTCGCGGAGCGGTTTGTGAGGGGGGATGAGAGCAGGACGGACGGCGGAAGCGGCCTGGGGCTCTCCATCGCGAAGAGCTTCACCCAGGCCTGCAACGGAACCTTCGCCATCGAAACGGCGGGGGATACCTTCCTGGTTTCGGTCCGCCTCCCGGAAGACCGGGGGGATTCAGACCACGTATCCGAACATGAAGATGAAGTGGCAGATGCTTCCGGCCATGACGAACAGATGGAAGATCTCATGGGATCCGAAGTACCTGTGCCGGGCGTTGAAGAAGGGCAGCTTTAAGGCGTACAGGATCCCTCCCAGGGTGTACAGGACGCCGCCTGCCAAAAGCCAGAGGAACGCCGGGGTGGAGAGGAGGGTAAAAAGCTGCCCCGCGACGGACAGGCAGGCCCAGCCCATGGAAATATAGAGAATGGAAGAAAACCATTTCGGGCAGGTGATCCAGACCGCTTTGATCAGGATCCCCGCCAGTGCGATCCCCCAGACGGCGGCCAGAAGGGCGTACCCCTGCGGCCCTTTCAGGGTGATCAGGCATACGGGAGTGTAGGTGCCGGCGATGAGAACGAAGATCATCATGTGATCCACTTTGCGGAAGATCTTCAGGATCCTCGCCGGCACATTGACGGAATGATAGGTCGCGCTGGCCGCGTACAGCAGAACCATGCTGGCCATGAAAACGGCCATGGCCAGGAAGCTGCTCTCGCCGGAAGTCAGGGCGGCCTTGATCAAAAGAGGGGCGGCCGCCACCAGCGCCATCAGCATGGCGATGAAATGGGTAATTGCGCTGCCGGGTTCCCTGATTACAATTGTCATATAGCACCACACCTTTCATACATAGTTTTTAAAACTACATCTAGTATATGATGATACTACACCCCGGTATACGCTTCGTCAAGTTTTTTTTAATCTTCTTCGATGATTTGAATTTCCAGATAATCGAACTCGATGGCTTCGATGAAGGAGTCCTGGCGGAAACGGGTTTTGGAATGCCGCCTGAACTCCTGGATATTGTTCTCCAGCCAGATCGGCTCGCTGAAATCGAATTTCAGGCATACTTCATGCAGCGCGTTGAATACTTTATGCGTCCGCGTATCGTCGGAATCGTCGCAGATCACCGCATCCTGCAGCAGCCGGTTGTCGCGAAACGCTTTTGCCCACAGACGGAACATGGAAAATCTCTCCCTTCTATCGTCGAATGATAACCGATTATAGCAGAAAAAGGGGAAAACAGGAAGCCGGTTGTGCCGCGAATCCCGCCAAAACAGGAATGAAAAGGGAGGCGCGGGAATATATATAAATTTGCAGAGGCCTTTTGCGCAGCCAATTCAGTGGAATCCGTCAAATGATGAATGGCATGGCTGAACTGCTACGAATATTTATTAACTTTTTGTGAAAATTATATATTTGCGTTTCCCGTATGGTATAATCAGACTATCAAGAAAAGCGAGGCAGGTTATATGGAATTTCTTTTGGATGCAGAGAACCAGATCGAAACATGGCAGGAGGTCACTCTCGTCTACAACGCTGCGCTCAAGCAGATCAACACCAAACTGGAAATACTCAACGATGAATTTCAGCATGTACATCAGTATAACCCGATTGAGCATATCAAATCCCGGATCAAGACGTCCGAAAGCATCGTCAAGAAGCTGAAGCGGCACGGAAACGAATCCACCATCGAGAACATGGTGAAGTACGTCAACGATATCGCCGGGATCCGCGTCATCTGCTCCTTCACTTCCGATATTTACCGGATCGCGGAGATGATCCGGCTGCAAAACGATATCCATGTCATCGCGGTGAAAGACTATATCCGCGTGCCCAAGCCCAGCGGATACAAGAGCTATCACATGCTGGTGACGGTTCCCGTTTTCCTCTCCGACCGCACGGTGGACGTGAAGGTGGAGATCCAGATCCGGACCGTGGCCATGGATTTCTGGGCGAGCCTGGAACACAAGATCAATTATAAGTTCGAAGGCAACGCACCGGATCACGTCAAGCGGGAGCTGGTGGAGTGTTCCCACATGGTGTCCGACCTGGACAGCCGGATGCAGCATCTGAACGAGGAGATCAAGGCGCTGAGCGCCGGAAAAGAAAAAATGTGAGTTAAGCCGGGTCAATGGAGAATGGAAAACTCTATGCGATTGAGAAGTCTTTCGCATGGAGTTTTTTTGCTACAGTTGAGATTGCATTGATGATACCGAAACGGTCGCTGATTCAAAGGGGAGTTCCTTTGTGCGCTCCCATCTTGACTTGCGCCTTCGGCCGTCCTATAATAAACAAAAAATGCGCGCCGAAACGGCGGCGGAAAGGAGCGCCCTCATGTTGTGGAAAAGCGGCAACATATCCCTTGAAAAATGCGGCATTTTTCGTTTTCAGGGGGATCGTGCGCCCTTTTTCCGGCGTCGGGACGCTTTTTTGGGCGGTTGAACCGGCCGGAACGGACGCGCTGTCTCCCTTTCCATTTTTGAACGAAAAATGACAGAAAGGGAGTTTTTTTATGCTCAAAATCAGAAAACAAATCGGAAAGCTGTATGTTCACACCGCATTGATGTCCTTTGGTCTGGCCGGCGCGTCCTGGGTGGCGCTTCTGGCCGCCAGAGGCTTTTCCCTGGTTCAGATCGGACTGGCGGAAAGCGTCTTTCATATGACCAGCCTGCTGTTCGAGCTTCCCTCCGGGATCATCGCCGACGCCTTCGGCAGGAAGCGGGCGCTCGCCTGGGGCAGGGCTATGGCCGTCCTGTCCGCCCTGCTGATGATCGTTTCGGATTCCATGGCCGGGGTTTTGCCCGCCATGGTCTTTTCCGCGCTGGGCTATAATTTCGATTCCGGAGCCCGGGAAGCCCTGGCCTACGAGAGCCTGCAGGCGGCGGGAAGGGAAAGGGAGTACGACCGCTACTGCGCCGCGGACACGGTGATCTTCAGAACCGGGAGCGCCGCGGCCACCCTGTGCGCCGGGCTGGCCCTGTTTCTGGGATACCGGAAGGCGTACCTGGCGGACGCGGTTCTCGGAACCTGCGGCCTGGCCGTCGCTCTGAGCCTGCGGGAAACGGGCGGACTGCAGGCGGCCCGGACCGCCGGGGAAGAAGGCAGAAGGGGTCCGAATGCCGGAGCCAGGGCGCTGTCCTGCCTGAAAGAGAGCCTGCGCTTCCTTCGGGGAAACAAAAAAGCCGTGAAGGTGATTTTCCAGAATGCGGGCGTAGGGGCGGTGGCGACGCTGCTGCTGTTTTTCCTGCAGGCGAAGCTCCTGCAGCGGGGGTTGCCGGAGACCGCCCTGGGGCCCGCCCTGTTCGGGATGGGGATGGGAGGAGCCGTGGGAGCGGCTCTGGTGATCCGGATCCGGAGCCTGAGCTTCGAAAGGACGTTTCTGATCTGCGCCGCCGGGGTCTGCGCCTGCCTGGCCGTTTCCCTGACGGGATGGCCGCCGGCCATGATCCTTGCCGGATTCTCGGCCGCCGCGCTGGACGATTTTCTGGAGGTGCGGACGGACGCGGCGCTCAACGGGATGGTCCCCTCCGGGCAGCGGTCCACGCTGATTTCCATCTCTTCCCTTTGTTTTTCCCTGATTATGATCGCGCTGTCGCCGTTGATGGGGGCGCTGTTTTCCCTCTGAAATGAGGAGTGCCCAGGAACCTTTCGGCTCCTGGGCTATTATGAAAAAATTATCTGTATATGCAGCGCATATGCACTGCATATGTTTTCTTCCGATAAAAAAACTATACCAGCAAATTGTGAACAAATGATGAACTCCATATGAACATATAGTTAATATCTACAAAATGAAGAATAAATCCTGTTGAAAATAGTGCAAACTACACAAGGATGCGGCCCGGCGGACAAAGCGCGGGCTTGTATCCGCATCTCAATAATGTTAAAATAAATCGAATCTGAAGAAACGGGACGCGAAGAAGGAGTCGGGGTACACGGGATGAGGATGGACGATCTGGAAACGAAGAAACTCAGGGATTCCCTGGTGGAATATGAAGGGTATCTGCGGGAAATGCGGCAGGTGACGCTGAAAAACGTGGAGACGCTGGACGCGATCCAGCGCTATACGGACAAGAGCGCGGCGGGGATGCAGAAGCTGGCGGAGCAGAGCCTGGACGGGATTCAGAAGGTGACCGCGGAGAGCGCGGGCGGGCTGCGCCGGATTATCGAAACCGGGACCAGCAATCTGAGCCGGATGACTGACGCGGGCGAAGAAAACCTGAACCGCACGGCGCAGGAGTGCATGATCCGTCTGAAGGGCAGCGCGGAAGCCGCCCTGTCCCAGATCGCGGCGGCCCAGGAGAAGAATCTGGAGACCGCGGCGGCCGTGGAGAAGATCGAGCGGGCGATTCTGGAGCATATGGAATCGGTGAAGGATCTGATGAAGCAGTCGGACGATTTTACCCACCGGGAGAACGTGAAGGTCTACCGGAACGTGCAGGCGGTGGTGGTGGACGAGGTGAAAAAGCAGACCGAGGCCATGGCGGCGCAGAAAGACGAGCTGGCAGCGCAGAACGAAACGCTGCAGAAGCAGAACAAGGGGTTAAAGCCCCTGATGATCGTTACCCTTCTGGCGGCGGCGACCAATATCGCCCTCCTGGTCTGCCAGATCGCGGGGGTGTTCTGATGGGGCGCTCGCAGTGGCGGCCGGGCAACATGCTCTATCCTTTGCCCGCCGTTTTGGTCACCGTGGCGGATCGGGAAGGGAAGCCCAACGTGTTCACCGTGGCCTGGACGGGCACGGTGTGCAGCGATCCGCCAATGGTTTCCATTTCGGTTCGTCCCCAGCGTCATTCCTGGCACTGCATCGAGGAGACCGGGGAATTCGTCATCAATCTGACAACCAGGAGCCTGGCGCGGGCTACGGACCTGTGCGGGGTGAAGAGCGGACGGGACCTGGACAAGTTCGAGGCGGCGGGCCTGACCCCTCTGCCCGCAGCACGGGTCTGCGCGCCCCTCATCGCCCAGAGCCCGGTCTGCCTGGAGTGCAGGGTGAAGCAGACCCTTCCCCTGGGTAGCCATACCATGTACGTGGCCGAAGTGGTTTCCGTGAGCGTGGATGAGAAATATCTGGATCAGGACAACCGGTTCCATCTGGAGTGGGCGGATCCCATCGTATATTCCCACGGCATGTATTACGAACTGGGGAAGGCCATCGGCCGGTTCGGTTACAGCGTAGCCAAAGCGAAGAAGAAAAGCGGCAGGAAGAAATGAAGAATCGTACGAAATATTGGAAGACCATAAAAGTTACATGGCTGTTTTGCACCTGTGCCATCCTCTTTCTGGCACTGTTTTTTGCGCCCGTTTTTCCGGCGTTTGAGAGCGAAGGGGAAAACTGGTTCGAGGTCAGCTTAAACGGGCAGCCCGTGGGAAGCTGCGGGGACGTGGATCTCGTGGACGGGCTGATCGCGGACGCGCGCAGGAAGCTGGCCTCGGAGGATGGGGAACTGGTCTATATCCCTGCGGAAGTGACGGCGGAGGGGAAAGAAGTTCTGTTCGGGCAGGTGGACGGCAGGCAGAAGCTGGAGGACGCCGTTTTCTCCATCATGCAGAGCAGCGTGCAGGAAACGCTCCAGCACGCCTATACCATCAAGATCAACGAATATACCGTGAATCTCGGCAGCAGCCAGGACGTGCTTTCCCTGCTTCAGGCCGTTCTGGAGCGCTATGATACGGAGGGCGAATACCGGGTGGAGCTGGTGGTGGATCCCGACCGGGAGCTCAACGTGCTCACCACGTCCATCGTCCGGAGGGAAGAAGGGGAAAAGAACCTGCGGGCGGCCGGGGAGGGCGCGGGCGTGGAAGCCTTTTTCGACGAGCTGTTCGTGGAAGTGGAGCCGGACGTCGCCATGCAGGACTTCGCGAGCCTGGATTACGGCCTGGTGGGAATCGAATTCGGCGACGCGGTGGAGATCGTGGACGCCTATTTGCCGGAGAGCGAAATCACCTCTCTGGAAGACGCCGTGTCCCAGGTGACGGCGGATCAGCAGAAGGAACAGATCTACGAAGTGCAGGCCGGGGATACGCTGTCCCAGATCGCCGAGGACAGGGGTCTGTCCATAGATGACCTGATCGCCATCAACCCCTCTCTGGACGATGAAAATTCCACCATCCGCACCGGGGACGAGCTGATCATCACGGTGCCGGAACCGGAGCTTTCTGTGATCCATCAGGAACGGATTTATACGGAAGACAGCTATGACGCTGAAGTGGAATACATCGACAACGACAGCTGGTACACCACGAAGTCCGAGGTGCGCCAGCAGCCTTCGGCGGGCTTCCGGAAGGCCGCCTCGGTGGTGACTTACAGAAACGATACCGAACTGTCGGAGGAAGTGGTGAAGGAAGAGGTGGTGTACGAGGCAGTGCCCAAGGTCGTCGAGCGCGGGACCAAAGTGCCTCCCACCTTTATCAAACCCATTTCCGGAGGAAGGCTTTCCTCCAGCTACGGGCGCCGGAGCGCGCCCACGAAGGGAGCTTCCACCAATCATCAGGGCGTGGACTGGGCCACGCCCACGGGCACGGCAGTCATGGCGTCCTGCGGCGGGACCGTGACCCGGGCCGGCTGGGCCAGCGGCTACGGCTATGTGGTCTATATCCAGCACGAAGGCGGAAGGGAGACGCGCTACGGGCACCTGAGCCGGGTGCTGGTGTCCGTCGGCGAGAAGGTGGAGCAGGGGGAAAAAATCGCCCTCAGCGGCAATACCGGGCGCAGCACCGGACCCCATCTGCATTTCGAACTGCGGATCAACGGCGCATCCGTCAATCCCTTCCAGTACCTGCAGTAGGTCATTTTTCTATTTACAAAACGGGGAGAATGTGCTATAACCCTTAAGACGGCAGCCTTGCCGGGCGGAATGAATAAAATTCCGAAAAGTGAAGAGAATGAATGATGTAACCGATCATGTTTCCCGCATGGCGCGGGTTTTCCTACATAGAGCAGGGGTAGATATGGAACAGTATGCGATCAACGGCGGCAATCCATTGGTGGGAGAAGTGGAAATCGGAGGAGCCAAAAACGCGGCGCTTCCGATTCTGGCGGCTTCCCTGATGACGGACGAGACCGTCCTGGTGGAGAATATGCCGGACGTGAGGGATACCAACATCCTTCTGAAGGCCATGGCAGGCATCGGCGCTCACGTGGAACGGCTCGACAGGCATTCGGTCAGGATCAATGCCTCCCTCATCCACGACCTCACCGTGGAAGGGGATTCGGTGAAGAAAATCAGGGCGTCCTATTATTTCCTGGGCGCTCTTTTGGGCAAGTACAAAAAGGCTACGGTGGTGCTGCCCGGCGGCTGCGATATCGGCTGCAGGGCCATCGACCAGCATATCAAGGGATTTAAGGCGCTGGGGGCCACGGTCTCCATCGCCCACGGAATGATCACGGCGGAGGCCCCGAAGCTGGTGGGCAGCCACATCTATCTGGACGTGGTCAGCGTCGGAGCCACCATCAACATCATGATGGCGGCCGTTTTGGCCGACGGCAGGACCACCATCGAAAACGCGGCGAAGGAGCCGCACGTGGTGGATCTGGCCAACTTTTTGAACAGCATGGGGGCCAACATCAAGGGCGCGGGCACGGACGTGATCCGCATCCGCGGGGTGGAGCGGCTTCACCGCACGGAATACGCCATCATCCCCGACCAGATCGAGGCGGGCACGTTCATGTTCGCGGCGGCGGCCACCCGGGGGGATATTACGGTGAAGAACGTGATCCCCAAGCATCTGGAGTCCATCAGCGCCAAGCTGACCGAGATCGGGTGCGAGGTCAGGGAGTCCGACGACGCGGTGCGCGTGGTGGCATCCAAACCGCTGGGGCACACGCACGTCAAGACGCTGCCCTATCCGGGATTCCCCACGGATATGCAGCCGCAGATCGCCGTGACCCTGGGGCTGTCCAAAGGCACCAGCATCGTCACGGAGAGCATTTTTGAAAACCGCTTCCGCTATGTGGACGAGCTCATCCGCATGGGCGCCAGCATTAAGGTGGAAGGGACCACCGCCATCATCGAGGGCGTTTCCCGCTATACGGGCGCCAGCATCAACGCGCCTGATCTGCGCGCGGGAGCCGCGCTGGTCATCGCCGCCCTGGCTGCGGAGGGGATTTCCGTGGTGGACGATATCCGCTATATCGAACGCGGCTATGAGGATTTCCATCTGAAGCTGCAGAAACTCGGCGCTCAGATCGACAAGGTGGAGTCCGAGCGGGAGCTGCAGAAGTTTAAGCTCAAAATCAGTTGACAAACGCAGGGATCTGTTATATGGTAGTTGCGTAGCAGATAAGAAAATTCAATATTGTTGTTCTCTTATTCAGAGTGGTGGAGATACATAGGATCTGTGAAGCCACGGCAACCCCGTCTTTCGGCGGAAGGTGCCTCCCTGAGCGAGCAATCGAACAATAAGAGGATTTGATTATCAAGATGTCAGGTCCGCTTACGCGGGCCTTTTTTCATCCAACAGACCATGAAGGAGGAAGCATGGAAAAAAGATTATTTACATCCGAATCCGTAACCGAGGGACATCCCGACAAAATGTGCGACGCCATTTCCGACGCGATTCTGGACGCGCTGATGGAAAAGGATCCCATGAGCCGCGTGGCGTGCGAGACGGCCAGCTGCACGGGATTCGTGCTGGTGACCGGGGAAATTACCACCAACGCTTATGTGGATATCCCGAAGATCGTGCGGGAGACCGTCAAGGAGATCGGTTATGACAAATCCGAATACGGATTCGACGGGAACACCTGCGCGGTGATGGTTTCCATCGACGAGCAGTCGTCCGATATCGCCATGGGCGTGGACAAGGCCCTGGAAGCGAAGGAGAACCGGATGTCCGACGAGGAGATCGAGGCCATCGGCGCCGGAGACCAGGGGATGATGTTCGGCTTCGCCACCAACGAGACGGAAGAATATATGCCCTATCCCATTTCCCTGGCCCACAAGCTGGCCCGCAGGCTGGCCCAGGTGCGCAAGGACGGCACCCTTCCCTATCTGAGACCCGACGGCAAGAGCCAGGTTTCCGTGGAGTATGACGAAAACGACAAACCGGTGCGCCTGGAAGCGGTGGTCCTTTCCACGCAGCACGATCCGGACGTGACGCAGGAACGGATTCACGCGGATATCAAACAGCACGTTTTCGATCCGGTCCTGCCCGCGGAACTGATCGATGAGAATACGAAATTCTTCATCAACCCCACCGGCCGTTTTGTAATCGGCGGCCCTCACGGCGACGCGGGCCTCACCGGCCGCAAGATCATCGTGGATACCTACGGCGGCTACGCGCGCCACGGCGGCGGAGCCTTTTCCGGCAAGGACTGCACGAAGGTGGACCGTTCCGCCGCTTACGCGGCCCGTTATGTGGCCAAAAACATCGTGGCCGCGGGTCTGGCGGACAAGTGCGAAATCCAGCTGTCCTACGCCATCGGCGTGGCTCGGCCCACTTCCATCATGGTGGATACCTTCGGCACGGGAAAGATCTCCGATGAAAAGCTGGTGGACGTGATCCGGGAAAACTTCGATCTGCGCCCGGCGGGCATCATCCGGATGCTGAACCTGCGCCGCCCGATCTATAAGCAAACTGCGGCCTACGGCCATTTCGGACGCCACGATCTGGATCTCCCCTGGGAGAAGCTGGACAAGGCGGAAGAACTGAAGAAATATCTCTCTCTTTAAAGGAAAGCGGAGGGGACGATAAACGGAAGCGTTATCGTCCCCTTTGACTTTTGCAAAATGTGCAAAATGCCGGGGTCGCCCCTCTCCTTGCGATTCTCCCCGTTTTATTCTATAATAGGACGAGAACATTTTTTCGGCACGCGTTGAAGGAGAAGGACGAATGAAGAAACGGCACGCAGTTGCGGGAGTTTGGATGATGGCAGCGGTTCTGGCGGCTGGGTGCGCGCCGGGGCAGATCAGCGAATACGCCCGGCGGGCGCAGCAGGCGGGAGAGATCGCCTTCGAGGGGGAAACGGCAGCGGCATTCAACGAAGAGATCGCTCAGGTGGAGGAACGGCAGATCCCCGGCGGAACGGAAGAGGAGCAGGGCGGGGCCGCAGGATCCGCAGCCGCAGCGGACGCGGAAGTGGGAGCCGCCGCAGGCGGGAACGACGAAGCCGCCGCGGATGCGGAATCCGAAGCGGACAGCCTTGCTTCTTCGGAAAGGGCTTTGGGCGAGCCGGAGACGGAAGCGGTTCCGGAAGGAGACAGGGGAGAAGGGCCGGACGCCGTGGAATCCGAAGCGGTTCCGGCGGCGCAGTGGCCGGAAATGATGCGTCAGGTTCCGGATCGCGCGAAGGAGGCCTGGGAGGAAAAGCGGGAGAGCTTTTCGGGACGCCTGGCGGGGGCGGATCGGTTAAACGGCACGGAACAGGCCGCGATTTCGGCGGTCCTGGCCCGGAAGCCCTACGACGGAAGGACGCTGTGCTTCCAGGCCAGCGCCCGCTACGACGGCGGCTCCTATGGGAGCTTTCTGATCTTTTTTGACAGCGCCAGGATCAGCGCCCAGGGGCGGGTGAAGGGAGACCTCTGGTATTACGGAAAAGAGGGCGCTGTCCCGCTTTTGGAGGATGCCGTCTTTTTGCGGGCTGAGACGATTTCGGAAGGGGGCAACAGCTGGTTCGCCATCCATACGCAGGAGGGAGAGGAAACGGGAGCCCGCCTGTACAGGGTACAGGAAGGAGCCTGTTCTTCCTGTTTTGAGGATGCGGCATCCGTTTTCGCGACGGAGGACGGCATCTGCGTGATGCGGCCTTCGCAGTATTTCCAGTACGACCCGGTATCCGGGGAGTGGTCAAAGGGGAAGGGAACGATTCCGGGATACTATTTCTACGACCCTGAATCGCAGGATTTTCTGCCTTATCCGGTTCGGGCGCTGACCGCTGAGGAATATCTGGACTATATCCGCCCCGGGGCGTCGGAGGAGGACGGCTCTTCCTTTTTGCAGGAACAAAAAGACCTCTTTTTCGATGCATCCCGGAAGGACGGGGAGTACAACTACGCGTTTTTTGCGGTGGGAGACAGCAGGATCGGCTATCGGGAACGCCGGATCGGCGGGGCCTCTCCGGACGGGAGCGGGGACGTCGCGGCCCAGTATCGCTTTGCGGTATATGAGCTGGACGGAGGGCATCTGACGCCGGAGAGCGGGAAGGAGTCCGGAGAGGGATACTGGTTCGGAAATCCGGAAGATCCGGAGGACGAGCTGGCGGCGCTGGACGATATTCCCGCGGATCTCCTGGAATACCGGATCGCTCAGGCTTCGGATTCCCTGCGCTCCGGAGAACGGGAGGCGCTGGAACGGGTGCGCAGGGAGGAAGCCTATCCAGCGGACTGTCTGGCTTTTGTCGAGATGGCGGACTACGACAGGGATGGAAAAGAGGAGGCCTTCGTGGCGGCGGGGAAATACGACGGGGCCTTCGGGACGCCCGTGTGCGACCTCTGGTATGTGACGGAGGAGGGGGCACAGCTTCTGGAGGAAGCCCGGCCCGTGCGCGGCGTCTTCCGGTATGAGCTGCGGACGGCGTCCCTGTATCTGATGAAAGGGTATGGGGCCGGAGGATCGGCCGACCTTTTATACTGCGTATGGGAGGGCGCTGCCCGAAGGCTTTTGGAGGATGCCCGCGCCATCGAAGTGGAGGGAAACGGGGATCTGACCGCATGGAAAGGCGGAGAGGAAACCTTCCCCTCCTACGGCTTCTATTCGGAAGGGTCCGTTTCGGAGTACCCGGTGCACAGCGCGTCGCCGGAGGAAATCCGGGAGTTCGAAAACGGACAGGCGGTCTATGACAGCCTTTTTGGCAGGGGAGCGGACAGCATTTCCTGCATCCGTCAGGACAACGGTCTCTGGCATATGGTTTTGAAGATGGATGACGGGGCCGCCTCCTATGAAACCTGGGAGGAGAGGGACGGGTTCCTGATCCTGATCGACTGCGGAGAGGGGAGCGTTTCCTTGCAGGAAGAGGGGGGACAGGGCGAATAAGCGGAGGAAATTCATGGCATTTGCACATTTGCACGTACACACGGAATACAGCCTGCTGGACGGTTCCAATAAAATTAAGGAATACGTCAAACAGGTGAAAAAGCTGGGGATGACGGCGGCGGCCATCACGGATCACGGCGTGATGTACGGGGTGATCGATTTCTATCGGGCGGCGAAGGAGGAAGGGATCAACCCGGTCATCGGCTGCGAGGTCTATGTGGCGCCCAATTCCCGCTTCGACAGGGAGCTGACCGGAGGGGATGACCGGTATTACCATCTGGTGCTCCTGGCCGAGAACAACACGGGCTATTCCAATCTGATGAAAATCGTCAGCAAGGGGTTTACGGAAGGCTACTATTATAAACCCAGGGTGGATAAGGCGCTGCTGCGGGAGCATCACGAGGGGATTATCGCCCTTTCCGCCTGTCTGGCCGGAGAAGTGCCCCGCTATATCCAGAAGGGGCTTCTGGACGAGGCGAAAAAATGCGCTCTGGAATTTCAGGATATTTTCGGAAAGGACAACTATTTCCTGGAGCTGCAGGATCACGGAATTCCGGAGCAGAGGACGGTGAACGCCGCCCTGTTGCAGATCGCGCAGGAGCTGGATATCGGCCTGGTCTGCACCAACGACGTGCACTACACCTACGCGGAGGACGCCAGGCCCCACGACATCCTGCTGTGCATTCAGACGGCGAAAAAGCTGGCGGACGAGGACCGGATGCGCTATGAGGGCGGGCAGTACTACGTCAAGAGCGAGGAGGAGATGAAGGGGCTCTTTCCCTACGCCTGGGAGGCGGTGGAAAATACCCAGAGGATCGCGGACCGCTGCCATGTGGAGATCGAGTTCGGCGTGACGAAGCTGCCTCATTTCGAGGTTCCTTCCGGATACGATTCCTGGACCTATTTGAACGAACTTTGCGCGCAGGGGATGGAAGAACGCTATCCCCAGGACGACGGGACGTTGAAAAAGAGGCTGGACTATGAGCTGGAGATCATCCGGAAGATGGGGTACGTGGACTATTTCCTCATCGTCTGGGACTTCATCAATTACGCCAGAAAGAACGGCATTCCGGTGGGGCCGGGGCGCGGATCCGCCGCGGGCAGCATCGTCTCCTACTGCCTGCACATCACCAACATCGATCCCATCCGCTACAACCTCCTGTTCGAGCGCTTCCTGAACCCGGAGCGGGTTTCCATGCCGGATATCGACGTGGACTTCTGCTTCGAACGCAGGCAGGAAGTGATCGATTACGTGGGCCGAAAATACGGAGCGGAAAAGGTGGTGCAGATCGTGACCTTCGGCACGCTGGCGGCAAAGGGCGTGATCCGGGACGTGGGGCGGGTCATGGATCTGCCCTATGCGTTCGTGGACTCCATCGCCAAAATGATCCCCAACGAGCTCAACATCACCATCGACCGGGCGCTGCAGGTCAATCCGGAGCTGCGAAAGCTGTACGAGGGGGATATGCAGGTGCATGAGCTCATCGACATGAGCCGGAGGCTGGAGGGGCTGCCCAGGCACACCTCCATGCACGCCGCGGGCGTGGTCATCTGCCCGGAGGAGGCGGACAACTTCGTGCCCCTTTCCCGGGGATCCGACGGCTCCGTCACCACGCAGTTCACCATGACCACCTTGGAGGAGCTGGGGCTTTTGAAGATGGACTTCCTGGGGCTGCGGACTCTGACGGTGATCAAAAAGGCCGTGGATCTGATCGAAAAGGACACGGGAAAAAAGATCGACATCGACGCCATCGATTTCGAGGACAAGGGGGTGCTGGATTCCCTGGGGACCGGAAAGACGGACGGGGTGTTCCAGCTGGAAAGCGGCGGGATGAAAAACTTCATGAAGGAATTAAAGCCTCAGAGCCTGGAGGACATCATCGCCGGGATTTCCCTGTACCGCCCGGGCCCCATGGATTTCATCCCCAAATACATCCGGGGCAAAAATCAGCACAGCGCCATCACCTATTCCTGCCCGCAGCTCAAACCGATCCTGGAGCCCACCTACGGCTGTATCGTCTACCAGGAGCAGGTCATGCAGATCGTGCGGGATCTGGGCGGCTACACCATGGGCCGCAGCGACCTGGTGCGCAGGGCCATGAGCAAAAAGAAACAGGCCGTGATGGAGAAGGAGAGGAACAACTTCGTCTACGGCAATCCGGAAGAAGGGGTTCCCGGCTGCGTTTCCAGGGGGATCCCGGAAAAAGTGGGGCTGCAGATTTACGGCGAGATGATGGATTTTGCCAAATACGCCTTCAACAAATCCCACGCCGCCTGTTACGCTGTGGTCTCCTACCAGACCGCCTGGCTGAAATATTACTACCCGGTGGAATTCATGGCGGCGCTGATGACCTCGGTCATCGATAATCCCGGGAAGGTGGCGGAGTACATCCTGACCTGCCGCCAGATGGACATCGATATCCTGCCGCCGGACATCAATGAAGGGGAGAGCGGCTTTTCCGTGTCCGGCCGCGCCATCCGCTACGCCCTTACGGCCATCAAGGGCATCGGCCATCCCGTTGCGGAATCCATCATCGGGGAGCGCAGGGCCAGAGGGCGTTTTTCCAACCTGTCGGATTTCATCA
Source organism: Candidatus Eisenbergiella merdigallinarum (assembly GCA_019119355.1). Classification (GTDB taxonomy): domain Bacteria; phylum Bacillota; class Clostridia; order Lachnospirales; family Lachnospiraceae; genus Gallintestinimicrobium; species Gallintestinimicrobium merdigallinarum. The sequence continues at coordinate 3,583 of DWXE01000018.1, read as the reverse complement.
CCCGGATGTCCGATTCCGAAGTGAACAAGCGCAGCGTGGAAAATTTCATCAAGGCGGGAGCCTTCGACAGCCTGGGCGGTACGAGACGCCAGTTTATGAGCGTTTTCGTTCAGCTGATGGACCGCACGCAGCAGGACCGGAAGAACAACCTGGCGGGTCAGCTGTCCCTGTTCGACCTGGCCGGGGAAGAGGACCGCGCGCAGTACGAGGTGAAGCTGCCGGACGTGGGGGAATATCCCAAAGAAATCCTTCTAAACTTCGAAAAGGAAGTGCTGGGCATCTATATCAGCGGGCATCCCCTGCAGGAGTACGAGGGGCTTTGGCGCAAAAATATCACCAATACCACGGCGGATTTCGCCCTGGACGAAGAGACCGGTTCCATCCATGCGCCGGACGGGGGCCGGGCGGTGATCGGCGGCCTGATCGCGGAAAAGAAGATCAAATATACGAAGAACGACAAGGTGATGGCATTTCTGCAGGTGGAAGACCTGGTGGGAACGGTGGAGGTCATCGTGTTCCCCAAAGTCTACGAGCAGTACGGCAGCAAGCTGACGGAGGAAGGGAAGGTCTTTTTGAAGGGCAGGATCTCGGCGGAAGAAGACCGGGACGGCAAGCTGATCTGCGAGTCCGTCCAGACCTTTGAGGAGATCCCCAAAAAGCTCTGGGTGAAATTCCCCACCATGGAATCCTACGAAGCGGCGTGGCCGACGCTCTCCGGGATTCTGGAAGACTCCGACGGAAGGGACGGCGTGGTGATCTACGTGGAAAACCCGCGCTGCATGAAGCAGCTGCCGCCCAGCCGGAATGTGGCCGCCGACAAGGAGCTGCTGGAGGAGCTGGGAAGGCGGTACGGGACGGAGAACGTAAAGCTGATGTAAGAAAAGCCGGAAAGGCGTTGAAAAGGCGGCTTAAATCGATTAAAATAAGTATCATGTAACAGTTTGACTTTGTGGCTGTGAAGGGATTCACAGGCTTTCGGAGGGAGATTATGGCAAAGGGTATCAAGACGATCGGGATCCTCACCAGCGGCGGCGACGCTCCGGGCATGAACGCGGCGATTCGTTCCGTGGTGAGAAAGGCGATCAGCAACGGAGTGAAGGTAAAGGGGATCAAGAAAGGGTATCAGGGGCTTCTGAACGAGGAGATCTCGGATATGGACGCCAGGAGCGTATCCGATACGATCCAGCGGGGCGGAACGATCCTGGGGACGGCGCGCTGCAACGAGTTCAAGACCGAGGCCGGGCAGCAGAAGGGGGCCGACATCTGCAGGAAGCACGGGATCGACGGCCTGGTGGTCATCGGCGGCGACGGTTCCTATCGCGGCGCCCAGGCCATGTCCAGGCACGGAATCAATACCATCGGGATTCCCGGGACCATCGACCTGGATATCTCGTGTACGGATTATACCATCGGCTTCGACACGGCGGTGAATACGGCCATGCAGGCCATTGACAAGGTGCGGGACACCTCTTCCTCCCACGAAAGATGCAGCATCATCGAGGTCATGGGGCGCAACGCCGGCTTTATCGCCCTCTGGTGCGGCGTGGCCAACGGCGCGGAGGACATCCTCCTGCCGGAAAAATACGACTACAACGAGCAGAATATCATCAATAATATCATTCGCAACCGGAAAAAGGGGAAAACCCATCACCTGATCATCAACGCGGAGGGAATCGGGCATTCCACCTCCATGGCGAAGCGGATCGAAGCGGCTACGGGGATCGAGACCAGAGCCACCATCCTGGGCTACATGCAGCGCGGCGGCAGCCCTACCTGTAAGGACCGCTACTACGCTTCCATCATGGGGGCCTATGCGGCCGACATCCTGTGCGCCGGCAGCTCCAACCGCGTGGTGGCGTACCGGCACGGGGAATTCGTGGACTACGATATCGAAGAAGCCCTGGCCATGCAGAAGAGCATCTCGGAATACGAGTACGAGATCAGCAGAATGCTGGCGATATGATCACGGCGTCGTCCAACGGCCGGCTCAAACGGCTGATCCGGCTGAATCAAAAGGCGAAGGCGCGGCGCGAGGAGGATGTTTTTCTGGTGGAGGGGGTGAAGATGTTCCTGGAAGCCCCTCCGGAAAAGATCCGGGAAGTTTATGTGGCGGAGTCCTTCCGGCCGGATCAGCCCTGCGGGGAGAAGCTCGCGCGGACGGGCTGCGAGGTGGTGGCGGACTCCCTGTTTTCCAGGATTTCCGACACCTGTACGCCGCAGGGGATCCTGTGCGTCGTGGAACAGTTTCATTATAATATGGAAGATTTGCTCTCGGGAGCCGCTCCCCTGCTTCTGGTCCTGGAGAATATCCAGGATCCGGGCAATCTGGGGACCATGCTGCGCACCGGCGAAGGGGCCGGGGTGGACGGGGTGATCCTGAGCCGGGATACGGTGGATCTCTACAACCCGAAAGTGATCCGGTCCACCATGGGAAGCGTGTACCGGGTGCCGTTTTATTATGCGGAGGATCTGGAGAGCGCCATCCGCCGCGTTCGCGAGGCGAAGATCCGGGTCTATGCGGCCCATCTGGGCGGGACCCAATGGCATACCGGGCCGGATTATCGAAGCGGGACCGCCTTCCTGATCGGGAACGAGGGAAACGGGCTGCGGGAGGAGACGGCCCGGCTGGCGGATTCCTGGATTAAAATCCCCATGGAAGGAAAGGTGGAATCCCTGAACGCCGGAGTCGCGTCCGCAATTTTGCTCTATGAAGCGTTAAGACAGAGGAGAAACTTGTGAAAATCGGATTCATCGGACTTGGAAATATGGCGGGAGCCATGATCGGCGGAATTTTGAACCGGGGGCTGGCCGCTCCGGAAGAAATCATCGGCTCGGCCAAAACGGCGGAGACGAACGGGCGGATGAAGGAGAGGTTCGGCATCCGCGCTGTGGGAGACAACCGGGAAACGGCCCGGGAGGCCGATCTTTTGTTCCTGGCAGTTAAGCCGCAGTTTTTCGAAGAGGTGATCGCCCAGATCCGGGATCTGGATCTGGATGGAAAGACCATCGTCAGCATCGCGCCGGGAAAGAGCCTGGCCTGGCTGGAGGGGGCGTTCGCCCGCAGCCTGGCCTTCGTGCGGGCGATGCCCAACACCCCGGCGATGGTGGGAGAAGGGTGTACGGCGGTCTGCTTTTCCGACGGGGTCAATCCGCAGCAGCGGGAGGCGGTGATCGCTGTCCTGGAGAGCTTCGGGAGGGCTTTCGAAGTTCCCGAACGGCTCATGGACGTGGTGCCCGGGGTCAGCGGCTGCGCGCCCGCCTGGGTCTTTATGATGCTGGAAGCCATGGCGGACGGGGCGGTAGCCGAGGGGATGCCACGGAAGCAGGCTTATGAAATGGCGGCTCAGGCCGTTCTGGGGAGCGCGAAGCTGCTCCTGGAAACGGGAAAGCACCCGGGAGAGCTGAAGGATATGGTCTGCTCGCCAGGGGGCTCCACCATTCAGGCGGTGCGCGTTCTGGAAGAAAATAACTTCCGGGGCGCCATGATGGATGCGGTGATCGCCTGCATCCGGAAATCAAGACAACTGTAGAGCTGTATCCGTTCCGATGGCGAAGGGCCAGGGCGCATTTCTGCGCCCTGGCC
>DWXE01000017.1 GCA_019119355.1 Candidatus Eisenbergiella merdigallinarum | reverse complement strand
GGGGCGGAGGGTGATTCCCCGCCCCGGGACGGCTCTTTTGCGGGGCCGGTTTCGGGCCGGCCTCCGCCTGTGCTGTGTCAGTCTATATAACGGGCTCTTCCAGAGCCCTGTTATAAGCTTCCAGGATCGTTCCCTGAATGGTTTCCCGAGTGGACTGGCTGATCGGATGGGCGATATCCCTGTATTCCCCGTCCGTGGCCTTCTTGCTCGGCATCGCGATGAAAAGTCCTTTGTCGCCTTCAATCACTTTGATATCGTGTACAACGAACTCGTCGTCAATCGTAATGGAAACAATTGCCTTCATTTTGCCTTCCCTGGCGATTTTTCTAACCCGTACATCGGTGATCTTCATCACATTTTCCCCCTTAAGCCGTATTTGGTAGCGCGCCGTCTGCGGCGCATGCCTGTTAAAGAATATATCTGTCATTCTTTTCGATGACAATTTTGATCTCGTCCTCCCCCTTGTAGAAGGAGTTCGCCCGGATCGTATCACGGCTCTCTACGATGCAGTTTTCAATATGGGTGTTGTCGCCGATATATACGTCATTCAAAATGATCGAATTCTTTATGTAACAGTTATTTCCGATAAAGGTCTTCTTGAAAATAACGGAGTCCTCCACCGTCCCGTTGACGATACAGCCGCTGGAAATCAGGCTGTTGCTCACCTTCGCCCCCACGTTGTACTTCGCGGGCGGAAGGTCGTCCACCTTCGAGTAAACGTCCGGATACTGGCGGAAGAAATAGTTCCGGATCTCCGGCTTCAAAAAGTCCATGTTGGTGGAGAAGTAATCCTCCACGGTTGCGATGTTCTTCCAGTACTCTTTGATCTTGTAGCCGAAAATCCTCTTCTGGTTCCTGTACCGGATGAGGATATCCTTCACGAAATCGTACCGGTCCTCCAGCGCGCATCTCTCGATCATCTCGATCAAAAGCCTTCTGCGGATCACGTAGATCCCGCAGGAGATGGTGCTGGACCTGGCCACCACGGGCTTCTCTTCGAAGTCCTCGATGCGGCTCTCCTCGTTCATCTTCAGCGTGCCGTAGCGCTCCACGTTGGCCCCGGACGGCATGTCCTTGCACACCACCGTCACGTCCGCTTTCTTCTCGATGTGGTACTCCAGCACCCTGTTGTAGTCCATCTTGTAAACGCAGTCCCCGGAGGTGATCACCACATAGGGCTCGTGGCTGTTTTTCAGAAAGGACAGGTTCTGATAAATCGCGTCCGCGGTCCCCCTGTACCAGAAGCTGTTCTCCGCAGTCACCGCCGGGGTGAACACGAACAGGCCGCCCTGCTTGCGCCCGAAATCCCACCACTTCGAGGAGCTCAGATGCTCGTTTAAGCTCCTGGCGTTGTACTGGGTCAGGACCCCGACCTTCTGGATATGGGAATTGCTCATGTTGCTCAGCGCGAAATCGATGCTCCTGTAGCTGCCGGCTATGGGCATGGCGCCGATGGCCCGTTTCTGGGACAGCTCCTTCATTTTCCGGTTGTTGCCGCCTGCTAAAATAATACCGATCGCTCTCACTGTTCGTCACCTGCCTTAATCAAAGTTTTTCCGCTGGCAAGACAGCCATCCGGGTAGTCCTGCGCCGATGTGATGCCGAATACGACAGAGTTCTTTCCCACGGAAACGCCTCTGGGGATCGCGCTCTTTTCCCCGACGGTCACCAGGCCGCTGTTGTAGATGTGGGGAGCGGTGTCGTTCTCCGCCTCCTCGCCTGTGCCCAGCTTCACATCGTCTCCGACGGTGACGTTCTCCGCGACGATGGCCTTATTCAGCTCGCAGCCGCAACCGATCACCGTATTGTTCATGATGATGGAATCCCTCACCACGGTGTCCCTGCCGATGACGACGCCGCAGCCGATCACGGAATTGTAGACTTTCCCGGCGATCTCCGCGCCCTCGCCGATGATGCTGCGCTCGATCACCCCTTCCGGCGCGATGTACTGCGGTGGCAGGATCTCGCTCTTGGTGTAGATCTTCCAGTATTCTTCATACAGATTGAATTCGGGGACGATATCGATCAGCTCCATATTCGCCTCCCAGTAGGAGCTCAGCGTCCCCACGTCCTTCCAGTAGCCGTTAAACTCGTAGGCGTACATGGGCGCGCCCTTTTCATGGCAGTAGGGAATGACGTGCTTGCCGAAGTCCAGATTCGGCTGGGAGGCCTTTGCGATCAGCGCCTCCTTCAGCGTCTTCCAGTTGAAGATATAAATGCCCATGGACGCCAGATTGCTTCTCGGATTCGCCGGCTTCTCCTCGAAATCGGTGATCCGGTTGTTCTCATCGGTGATCATGATGCCGAAGCGCTTCGCCTCTTCCATGGGAACGGGCATGACCGCGATGGTGCATTCCGATCCGTTCTGCTTATGGAAGTCCAGCATGACCTCGTAGTCCATCTTGTAAATATGGTCCCCGGAAAGGATCAGCACATAATCCGGGTTAAAGCTCTCCATGTAGTCGATATTCTGATAGATTGCATTCGCCGTTCCTGTGTACCACTCGCTGTTTTCGCTCTTCTCGTAAGGGGGCAGCACCGTCACGCCGCCGATATTCCTGTCCAGATCCCACGGGATCCCGATTCCGATGTGCGTATTCAGCCGGAGGGGCTGGTACTGGGTCAGGACGCCCACCGTATCCACGCCCGAATTGATACAGTTGCTCAGCGGGAAATCGATAATCCGGTACTTGCCCCCGAACGATACCGCAGGTTTGGCAACCTTGGATGTGAGAACTCCAAGCCTGCTTCCCTGGCCTCCTGCCAGCAACATGGCAATCATCTCTTTCTTAATCATGTCATCACCTCATCTGCTTATAATATAGACTGCATAGCACCGCGCTTTCACGCAAGGAAATTATATCACACAAACCGGTAAAAGTGAATAATTATTTTCCTCCCATCGCCTTCCCACAATCGTTTTTCTTGTGTAAATTATCTATAATTCATTTTCTGTTTTTTCATTTTTTATCTATTTCATCCAACTGATTTCTACACTCTGCCGTGATAATTTCGAATATTTTTCACAAAAACCGCATTTTTTGCGTCCATCCCCCCTTTTCTCCCCGCCTTTTTCCAATTTTCTATTGGTTTTTCGCCACCGTTTGCGTATAATAAAGCAGGAATAAAACCGTTATCGTTGAATTTTTAAAGTCAGGAAGTGTATATTCATGTATCATGTAGATTTTCAGAACCCCATCCACGTTTACTTCATCGGCATCGGCGGGATCAGCATGTCCGGCCTGGCCGAAATCCTCCTTTCGGAAGGATTCTCCGTTTCCGGTTCGGACTGGAACCGTTCCCCCCTGACCCGGATGCTGGAGGATCAGGGCGCGCGGATTTACTACGGAAAGCCCCAGAAGGCCGAGAACATCACGGACGATATCGATCTGGTGGTCTATACGGCCGCCGTCCACGCGGACAATCCGGAATTCGCCGAGGCGATGCGCAAAAAAATCCCCGCCCTTACCCGGGCCCAGTTTCTCGGGCAGCTGATGCGCAACTATAAGACCCCCATCGCCGTCAGCGGGACCCACGGCAAAACCACCACCACCTCCATGATTTCCGAGATCCTGATGCAGGCGAATACCGATCCTACCCTGTCCATCGGCGGGATCCTGCGCTCCATCCACGGCAACATCCGGGTGGGCAAGTCCGATCTGTTCGTTGTGGAAGCCTGTGAATACACCAACAGCTTTTTGAGCTTTTTCCCAAAAATTGGCATCATTTTAAATATAGAAGAAGATCATCTGGATTTCTTCCGGGATATCGATGAGATCCGTTCGTCCTTCCGTCGCTTCGCGCAGCTGATCCCGTCCGACGGCTGTCTCATCATCAACGCCGGCATCGACCGCTGGCAGGAGATCGTCGAAGGCCTGCCCTGCAGGATCATCACCTTCGGCCTGGATGAGAGCGCGGACTATCACCCTTCGGACATCAGCTATAACGAGCTGGCGGACGCCACATTTCTGGCGCACCGAAAGGGCCGGGAAACGATTTCCGTCACCCTGGGCGTGCCGGGCGAGCACAACCTTCTGAACGCTCTGGCGTCTCTGGCCCTGTCCGATCTGCTGGAGCTCCCTTCCTCCGACGCCCAAACGGCGCTCCGTTCTTTCCGCGGCACGGACCGGAGGTTCGAGTATAAGGGAACCATTCACGGCATCACCATAATAGATGATTATGCGCACCATCCCACGGAAATTACCGCCACCTTAAAGGCCGCGCAAAATTATCCCCATAAAAACCTGTGGTGCGTCTTCCAGCCCCATACTTACAGCCGGACGAAGGCGTTTCTGGACGATTTCGCCTCCGCGCTCTGCCTGGCGGACCATGTGATCCTGGCGGATATCTACGCAGCCCGGGAAACGGATACGCTGGGCATCAGCTCCGCGGATATCCGGGATCGGATCGTCCAGGCCGGGACGCCATGCTCCTATTTTCATACTTTCGAAGAGATCGAAAAATTTATTTTGGCAAATTGTATCAACGGCGATCTGTTGATAACTATGGGGGCCGGAGATGTTGTAAATATCGGCGAAAAGCTCCTTTCCCAGTAACTTATCCACAATATCCACAGAAAGGGCGTGGAAAACTTTCCTCCCTTCCTGTGGATATTCTTTTGTCGAAAAATGCCGGATTTTAAAGCGTTTTGTGAACTCGTCCACAGTTTCCACAATTTCCACAGAATCCCGCAAACGCCGTGTTTACGGGCTTTTCCGGCAATTTGACGGTTTCTTTTTTAAAAATGCTATGCTATAATGAGCGCATTCGAATTACGGAAATGATCGCAGCATTGAAATTACAGCACGGAATGGGAAACGCAAATGGGAAGCATCACTTTGACCGGGGACGGTGACGTACAGATCACCGTCCTGTCCAATCTTTTCATCGACGAGTATATGAAGGACGCCAACGACGCCCAGCTGAAGGTCTATCTCTACCTGACCCGCATGCTGCAGGCCCACGCTCCCGTCAGCGTTTCCGACATCGCAGACCGCTTTAACCATACGGAAAAGGATGTGACGCGCGCGCTGCGCTACTGGGAAAGCAGGGGGCTTTTGTCCCTGGAATACGCTTCCGACCGCACCCTGAGCCGGATCCGGCTGAACGCTCCCGGATCCGCGGGCCGCGGGGAGGAAGGCCTGCGGACTCAGCAACAGGCCCAGGCCCCGGCCCGGGAGCCGGTGGCGGTGGTTTCCCACCAGACGGCGCCTTCCCCCGACCCTTTCGAAAAGCCCGCCTATACGGCGGACGAGCTGCAGGCGTTCGGACGGCAGGAGAACGCCGCCCAGCTGTTTTTTATCGCGGAGCAGTATCTGGGGCGCACGCTGACCCCTTCCGACATGAAATCCATCCTGTTTTTTACGGACAGGCTCCATTTTTCGGACGATCTGATCGATTATCTCCTGCAGTACTGCGTGGAGCGCGGGAAGAAGGATTTCCGTTACATCGAGAAGGTGGCCGTCGGATGGGCGCAGGCAGGAGTGGCCACGCCGGCCGACGCGGAAAAGCATTCGGCCCGGTATGACAAAACCGTCTACTCCATCATGAACGCCCTGGGAAAGACCAGCTCCCCCGCCAGGAGCGAGCTGGTTTATATCCAGCGGTGGACCGGCGAATACGGCTTCGAACTGGACGTCATTCTGGAGGCCTGCGGCCGTACCGTCCTGGCCACCGACCGGCACCGCTTCGCCTACGCGGACCGCATCCTCGCATCCTGGTTCCAGGCGGGCGTCCATCACCTCACGGATATTTCCGGGCTGGACAGCTCCTTCCGCCGGGAGAAGGCCGCTCAGCCCGCCCGTCCCGGCTCCGCCGCAGAGTACAATCGCTTTATGCACTCCAGCTACGATTTCGACGCGCTGGAGCAGGAACTTTTAAAGAACGGCTGAAGCTTTTCCATCGTTGAAGCCTTTCCATAGAGGAGAATTGACGTGGCACTGACAGTTACCCAATACAATTCCATCATGCGCCAGTACGAAGAACGGCAGACCCGCAACCGCCATCTGCAGGAAGAACGGCTCCGCCATATTTACGATACCGTGGACGGATACCGGGCCATCGACGAGTCCGTGGCCTCCGTCTCCGTGGCCCAGGGCAAGAAAATGCTGGCCGGGGACGGTTCCGCTCTGGATACGCTGCGGGAAAAGCTGCGTTCCCTTTCGGCCGACCGGACCCGCCTTCTGCTGGAGAACGGCTATCCCGCCGACTTTTTGAAACCGGTGTACGACTGTCCCGACTGTCAGGATACCGGCTATGTCAACGGGAAGAAGTGCCACTGCTTCCGTCAGGCCGAAATTTCCCTGCTCTATGAGCAATCCAATTTGAAGCAGATTTTGCAGAAGGAAAATTTTTCCACCCTTTCCTATGCCTGGTTTCAGGGTGATGCGCTCACCTCTTATCGCCAGACTGTCGAAAAATGCAAAAAATTTGCCGAGAATTTCAAAACCGTCTACCAAAATCTGTTTTTTTATGGTACAGTGGGATCGGGAAAAACTTTTCTTTCCAACTGTATTGCGAAAGAATGCCTGGAAAAAGGCTGTTCCGTCATCTATTTCAGCGCGACCGGTCTTTTTGACGCTCTTTCCCGCAACGCTTACAGCTTTCGCAATCAGGAGGACGCATCCTCCTTTTGCAGCGACCTCTATACCTGCGATCTGCTCATCATCGACGATCTGGGAACGGAGACGGCTTCCGCCTTCACGCTTTCCCACTTTTTTACCTGTATCAACGAGCGTCTGCTGCGCAGAAAGTCCGTTTTGATTTCCACCAACCTTTCCCTGGAGGATTTCAGGAACAGATATCAGGACCGTATTTTTTCGAGAATTACCGGTAATTTTGAATTTTGTAAGCTGACGGGCCCCGATATCCGAATGTACCGGAAGGTGCCCGGCGCGCTTTCCACCACACCGCTTGCCAGAAAGTGAGGATATTACATGACTGAACGCGAAGAAACCCGAAATCTTGAGACCATTCCCGTCGGATCCCTGGGAATCATCCCCCTGAGAGGATGCGAATCCATGGCTCAGCGCATCGATTCCTTCCTCGTCCGCTGGAGGACGCAGCGCGAAAGCGAGCACAAAAACAGCCTCGCCTTTTCCGGATATCAGCGCCCTTCCTATCTTCTCAAGAGCAAGGTACCCCGCTTCGGTTCCGGAGAAGCCAAAGGCGTCATCCTCGAGTCCGTGCGCGGTACGGATCTCTATCTGCTCGTGGACGTCACCAACTACAACGAGACCTATTCCCTGTGCGGACATGAAAACCACATGTCCCCGGACGACCATTATCAGGATCTGAAACGGATTATCTCCGCAGTGGGCGGCAAGGCCAGACGAATCACCGTCATCATGCCCTTCCTGTACGAGAGCCGCCAGCATAAACGCACCTCCAGAGAGTCTCTGGACTGCGCCATCGCCCTGCAGGAGCTGGTGAAGATGGGCGTGGACAACATTCTCACCTTCGACGCACACGACCCCAGGGTTCAGAATTCCATTCCCCTGAACGGGTTCGAGACCGTGCAGCCAGCCTATCAGTTCATCAAAAACCTGCTCCGGGTGGAGCCCGACCTGCAGATCGACGCCGATCACATGATGGTGATCAGCCCCGACGAAGGCGGCATGACGAGAGCCATCTACATCGCCAACGTGCTCGGCCTGGATATGGGTATGTTCTACAAGAGAAGGGATTATACCCGCATCGTCAACGGGCGCAACCCCATCGTCGCCCACGAATTTCTGGGCACCAGCGTGAAGAATAAGGATATGATCGTCATCGACGATATGATTTCCTCCGGCGAAAGCGTCCTGGAGGTGGCCGCCGCCTTAAAGAAGCGCGGCGCGCGCAAGATCTTTATCTGCACCACTTTCGGCCTGTTCACCAACGGCCTGGAGAAATTCGATAAGGCCTACGAGAACGGAAAGATCGACCGCGTCCTCACCACCAACCTGATCTACCAGACGCCCGAGCTTTTGCAGCGCGACTGGTACGTCAACTGCGATATGAGCAAATACATCGCCTATCTGATCGACACCTTAAACCACGACACCTCCATCAGCGACCTGCTCAATCCCAACGACAGGATCCAGAACGCGGTGTTCAGGTACAAACAGGGCCAGCCCATGGACGGCGACGACGACTGATTTCAACGCTCCTCCCCTGATCCGAAAACGGAACAGGGGAGGATATTATTTTGAACGTGATCGTAAGCGTTGCAACTTCCTGTGAAGCGTACCCGCAAGTGGGAACGGCGTTTCACCGCAGCCGGGTCACCCTGACAATATAATATATTTAACCGGGAAGCCGGAGGACGTGCTCCAGCCCGTTCCGAGATCCTGCGGAAAGGGGTGGTATCTTATGAGTACATATGAAGAATTAAGTCTGATCGTAAGTATTGCGCTGCTGATCGTCGCCATTCTGAATTATACGCATAAAAAATAGCCGTCCTGACTTTGGCGAGCAGACGGCTATTTTTTAGATAGTTATTGCGCCGGGGCGGGTGAGGTGCATTCACCTTCCGGCTTTCCTGTTAAGCATATTATACGCCCGGCTCAATTTTTTGTCAAACAGAAAGCATTTGCTTTTTCCGATCATTCCACGCCCGCCACGGCCAGAAGAGAGGAGAAAAGGAAATGCCTGTATACAAGGATAAAAATGGGACGTGGTACGTCAAATGTTATTATACGGACTGGAAAGGGGAAAAGCATCAGCGCAAAAAGCGAGGTTTCGCCCTCCAGAGGGACGCAAAAGAATGGGAACGGGATTTTCTCGCGTCGCTTCAATATGATTCCTCCACTACCTTCGGCAGTATTGCCGAAGACTTCATGACGGAGATCACGCCCCGGCGACGAAAAACCACCATAAGAACGTATCGTATCGCATTGGCTCATATTCTGCCTACTTTCAAGAGTGTCCCCATGGCCGATATTTCAGAAAAGATGATTGTGCTCTGGCAAAATGAGCTAATTTCCAAAAATCTTTCTGATGTTTTCAGCAATAAAATTGACACTATGTTCCGCACCATATTCAAATACGGTGCAAAGCGCTGAGGGATCCCCCTTAACCCCTTTGACGGGGTAAATAAAGTGGGAAAGGCGCGTTCAAAATCCATCACTTTTTGGACGCACACCCAGTATTGCGATTTTATCGGCCTGATTGAGAATCCAACCACGCATATTATATTTCAAGTGCTGTATTATACAGGGATCCGGCTCGGCGAGCTGCTGGCCCTGACTGCGGCCGACATGGACTTTGAAAACGGCATCTTGCATATCACAAAATCGCTTCAGCGCATGGAACGAAAAGACATCGTCACGCCGCCAAAAACAGAAAAAGGCATCCGCGATATCACGTTGCCCTCCTTTTTAGTGAAAGAACTTGCAAATTACGTCGCCATGATATATGATTGTTCCGGCGAAACAAGGCTGTTTGAGGTTTCTAAACAGGCGTTATATTATCCCATGAAGAAATATGCTGCCCTGGCAGGAGTGCCCAGGATCAGGATACACGATCTCCGGCACTCGCACGTTGCTCTGCTGATTGAGAAAGGCGTTTCCCCGCTCGCTATTGCGGATCGTCTGGGCCATGATAATATAACGGTAACACTGGGAACTTACGGGCATCTGTACCCCAACAAGCAAAAGGAGATTGCCGATCTCCTTGACGCCCTGTGAAAATTTTAGTTCCAAAAACTGATAGAAATTTTCCGCTTTCACCCGTTTTCGCCGCAGTACCGCCGATTCCCGGCGTTAAATGAATCGTGTGTTCGAGACCTTCCACACGTAAAACAAAACTAAAGGAGAAAAAAATGAAAAACAAAAACGTTCTGTACCTCACTCAGGCGGCGATGATCGCCGCTCTCTACGTCGTGCTCACGCTGATCGCCAACGCCCTGGGGCTGGCCAGCGGCAGCATCCAGGTTCGCTTCTCCGAAGCGCTCACCGTTCTTCCCTTTTTCACCCCTGCCGCCATACCGGGCCTGTACATCGGCTGCCTGCTGGGAAATATCGCCGCCGGCTGCGCCATCCCCGACATCGTTTTCGGGCCTTTGGCCACGCTGATCGGAGCCGTGGGTACCTGGGGGCTCTCCAAAGCCGCTTCCCGCCGCCTGGCTTCCGGTTCCGTTTCCCATTCCGGCGTCTCGAAGCGGGCGGATCTGTTCGCATGGCTTTCCCCCCTTCCGCCCATCATCGCCAACGGGATCGTGATTCCTCCGGTGCTGAAATACGCCTACGGCATGGAGCCCGTCTGGTTTTCCGCCGTCACCGTCACCCTCGGCGAAGTGATTTCCTGCGGAATTTTCGGCCTGATCCTGCTGTTCGCCCTCCGCAGATACAGGGGAAACCTCTTCCCTTCGGCGGATTTTTCCCGCGAGGCCGGGGCCGCGCAGAAAACCGCGCTGAAAAACTGAGCGTATCATAAAAATAACCATTAAAAAACAGGGGCCATGGAGCGGACTGGATGTGCAGTCCGGCCATGGCCCTCTTCCTGTTTCCCGCTTGCCGGGATCAGGAAAGATTCAGAAAATCCCTGCGGTAGTTGACCCCAAAATGTTCCGCCAGCTCTTTCAGCTGTTCGTCCCGGATGGTGTTGATCCTGGGCAGGTGGGAGGTGAGCATGTAGACCTGCGCCGCCTTTTCCACGGTCTCGATCAGCCCGAACGCCTCATCCATGGTCCTTCCGGCTCCATAGATGCCGTGCATGGCCCAGATCACCAGCCGAAATTCCTTCATCTTCTCCGCCGTAGCCTCTCCGATGGAGTTCGTCCCGCAGAGCATCCAGGGCAGGACGCCAACGCCGTCCGGAAACACGACGATGCACTCCGTACACATTTCCCAGAGCGTATGGGTCAGCTTTTTCTCATCCAGCTCGTGAACATAATTCATGGCCAGCGTGCAGGTTGGATGGGAGTGCATGATCACCCGGTTTAGCGGATCGACGGAAAGCCGCGCCATATGGCTCATCAGATGGGCGGGAAACTCGGAGGTAAAGGTGCCGCCGTCCCGGTATCCCCACAGCAGTTCGGCGGCACGGCCGTCCTGCGAGATGCGGACGATGCCCAGATTGGTTTCCGGGTCCGCATCGACGTTTTTAAAGTACCTGCCCGTGCCGGTGACGATGAAGATCCTGCCGGCCACGGGCATGGCGTCGAATCCCAGCGGGAGGATCCGCACGGGGTCGTTCAGATCCAGATATTCCGCAGCCTCCCGTTCTTCCAGCATCAGGCTTATGTTCCCGCCGTTGCGTTCATCCCACCCCAGCCGGTACATATTGGCGGTGGTCTTTCGCATTTCCTCCACAAAGGGAGCCGTTAAAATGTCTTTCATGGCGATCCCTCTCCTTTCCTTCGCTCTTCGCCCTACCAGTATGCGATAAAGCGGTTTCCGTTTTCCTCAAACCAGTCCCTGGCATCGTTCATGCCCATCTTGTACACCGTTCCTGTCTGCGGATTCATCAGCACGACGTTCTGCTCGTTGAATCCGGTAATCAGCACGGCGCTGCCGTCGTTTTGCACCGCCAGAACGGGGATCTCCCGATCCGGATAATACAGGACGATATCGAGGCTGCATCCGCGCAGATCCAGTATCCTGCGCTCTTCCAGATTCTGCTCCAGGATGGCGAGCACGTCCATCCCCTGATCCAGCAGATGCTGGCTGTCCCGCATGAGCCCCTCGAAGCTGAAGATCGCATCCAGGCAGACCGCCAGAGAACTCTTTCCGGCTTCTGCCGAAGTTCCCTGGATGGCCATGATCTGATTGGAGGTGTGCAGCCGGTCCCGTTTCATCACGTAGCTTCCGTCCTCAGCCGCCACAGTCCCCAGGTTTTCATAGGCCAGCCTGGCCGCCGCTGACGGAGAGGAAAGGATATCCACCGCGCCATGCCTGCCGTATACGTAATACCGTTCCGGATGATCCGCCTTCTCCAGCACGACTTCCCGGCTTCCTTCGAACAGGACTTCCCCGGGTGTGAGGATTTTCACCTTCCTGCTGTCCGCCTGACTCCTCAGGGAAATGTGCACGATGTTCTCCAGCGCTTCGGTGGCCGCGGTTTCCACCCCGTTGTGTTTCTCCGCAATCTCATCGCTGTAAAGAATCTGCTCCGCTCCCGCTTCCGCCAGCTCTCCCGACGCAGCCGAAACCCGCTCCAGATTGATCTGATTTCCTTCGATGGCGCATCCGGTGATATAATAGCCGTCCTGCTGCCAGGTCTTGAAAATCTCCCCGTTGAAATCCCTGATTTCCACGCGGAACATGGGGAATACCGTATACCCCAGATCATCCTCCCGGATGTCCTCCTGCCTGGCCACGCCGTAAATCAGATCTTCTCCCATAAAGCCCAGCGGCCGGATGAAATTGCCGTCCCCCGCCTCGATGGACACGCTTTCCCCGCTGTTCAGATTCATCAACACCAGCGCCCGGGCGAAATCCCCCTGCCCGATCTCTTCCCAGACCAGCATGCTGCCGTCCTCCGACACCCGATACCCGTCTTCGTCCAGCCCGCGGGCCACGATCTCGCTGCTCAGATCCTCCAGACCGACCCGGTAAATGTTTCCGTCCAGCATCAGATACAGATCGTTTTTCCCGTTGGCGAAGGACAGATTTTCCATCTCCGCGGCCAGAATGTCCGCGGATTTCGTATAGGGCAGAAACGCCAGTTCTTCCGTCACGTTCATCGTGCTGCTGTAATAGCAGACCTGAATCCCGCAATATCCTTCATGGCGGCCCCGGTTCATGTAACCGTGAACCAGAAACAGGACGTTTCCCGTTTCATCCACATGCAGGATCCGGAATCCGTGGCTGTCATTTTGCGTGCGCGCGTCGTCCCGGTCGGAATCATAAAAGGAAAAGAGACGGGCGAGACTGCTGTTTGCGCCGTTGTAGCTGTAGAGGGCCCCCGCCTGTGAAAAGGCCAGCACCGTTCCCCCGTCGCTCTCTTCCAGCACCACGTCGGAAGACGCCACGCCCAGATCGATATCTCCGCTGGAAAAGCTGCGGGAGGTCTCCGCAAAAATCTGCTCCGCCGTCCGCTCATAATTCAGCAGGTACATGGTATCGCCGGTATAGCGGACCCGGAAATATTCCTCCACCTGCGCGTATACCCTTTCCCCGTCCTTCGGATAGCTGACCAGATAGGAAAGCTCTGCCGAAGCCGTCTGGGGGGCGATTTCCCGGATCACAATCTTCGTCTCCGATTCCTTTTCTACATCCACGCCGGCCCATGCCACCTGCGCCGCCGTGCTGTGGATGTCAACCCTGGCCAGGGTGGAGTTGTCCCCCTCCGCGTTCGGCTCCAGTTTGGACGCATATTCTCCCATGGGCTTCCCATCTCCTCCCGTAGTCAGAGTGGCGTCCGAAAATCCGGCGATGAAGGCGAGTTTTTCTTCCAGCGCGTAGTCCGCCTGAACGATCCGGGTATAGTACCGAACCTCCCGTCCGTCCTCCAGAGTCAGCAGGAAAATCAGGCTGTACTCCCGTCCCTCTTCGATCAGATCCTTTAACCGGAAATCGGCAAGAAGCTGCGTCCCGTTTTGCTCCAGCCCGGTCAGCTCCGTCTTTTCCACCAGGCGCTGCCCGTCCACGCTGCGCACTTCAAAGCCGGCGGATACGATCTTCTGACCGTATGTTTCGATGACCGCCCGCACCTGCCTCTGCCCGCCCACAGGCGTAATGCTCTCCCGCATCCCGGCCGCTTCCATCTCCTGGCAGTAGCCGTACATCGGATTGATCTGCATTTCCCCGCACCGGATGGCCACGGTGGGCAGCGTTGCCGCCCCCATCTGCCCCGTCATATCCCGGTTTCCCTGATTCATAAAAAAACTGATCACGACCAGGGAAATCAGAAAAACCCCCGCGAAAACACTCAGCTTGATGATCGCTCTCTTCAATCCACTTCTCCTTTCACCCTGCCGGGGCGAATCCGCGCGGGCGCGGTCCCCTTTTCCGCGGCGTCTGCCGCAACGCCGCCGGATCCGTCCGCAGGCGTTTCCAGCAGTTTCTGCAGCGTCGTGCGCGCGTTCAGAAAATTCGCCAGGCGCAGGCTTTCCGGCTCCCCTTCCCCGCGCCTGCTCTCCTTTCCTCTGCCCTCTTCCCGCTTCACCGCGCGGATCAGAATGTTCTTCGGCGTATGCTCCATATCGATAAATTCCAGAATCTGTGCGTCATATCCCTGCTCCTCCAGAAGATCAGCCCGCAGCGCGTCCGTAAACAACGCCGACATCCTCTCCCGGATCAGTCCATAGCGCAGGGCGCCCTCCAGCCGGTCGCATCGAATCTGCCCGTTGACCTCGTGCTGGCAGCAGGGCACGGATAATATCACCCTGGCCTGCCACCGGATGGCCTGATACAGGGCGTAATCCGTGGCCGTATCGCAGGCGTGCAGCGTCACTACCATATCCGCCCGGTCCGTCCCCGTATAGTCCGCGATATCGCCGCAGCAAAACCTGAGATGCTCATATCCGTATTTCTCCGCCAGGCGGCTGCAGCGCCGGATCACGTCCTCTTTCAGATCCAGCCCCGTCACCCGCAGATCCAGCCCCTGCATGACGTGCAGATAATGATACATGGCGAACGTCAGGTAGGATTTTCCGCACCCGAAATCGACGAGATGCACGGGCCTGTCCTTGGGAAGTATGGGCAAAATATCCTCGATAAATTCCAGAAACCGGTTGATCTGCCGGAATTTGTCATAGAAGCGGCGCACCACCTTCCCGTCTTCCGTCTGCACGCCCAGATCCACCAGAAACGGCACCGGCGTTCCCTCTTCCAGAATATAATTTCTGGTCCGGTTGTGGGACAGATCCGGCCCTTTCGCCTCCCTTTCCCGGTTCGGCTTCCTTTTGACCGTCACCTTCCCCTTTTTGCTCACCAGCGCCGTGGCGGAAAATTTCACCGTATCCGCCTGCAGCTGTCCAAACCGATTTCCCATGTCCTCCGACAGCCGCTCCTCCGCTTCCCGGGCGGTAAGGTTCTCGTGAAAAACCTGTTTCCCGGCGTATGCCGTCACCTGAAATAAGAGCTCCCCCTTCACCATCACCGGCCGGACTTTTTTCCGGAAAATCTCCCCTTCCCCGGGATGCAGGGCTTTGCTCAACGTAAGCTGATACAGCCCCTCATCGAGAGCGTCCTGCAGCAGCGTTCTGATTTCGTCCATTTCGTTCTCCTCTTGATGCAGTTTCAGCCATGCCGGACGTCTGCGCGCCCTCCCGCATGGCCGAACTGATCCCATTTTATCGCTTTCATCCGCTATAGACAACTAAAATTTCAAAATCCCGTCCCTGGAACGGCGCCGGCGTCTGTAGATTTCCTGGCACAAAAGGACATGGATCAGCTGTCTCATCTCCGGCAGCCGCTCCTGTTCGATTTCCCGCCCTTCCTCTTTTTCTTCCCGACAGATGACCGCGGTCATGTCGTCCGCCATCTTATAGACCGCCAGCCGGTCCGGATATTCGTCGTAGATCACGCTTCCCGCATAGTCCAGCGGATCCAGCAGCCGCGCCAGCTTCTGCTGGAATCTGCGGGCCTCCCTGGGATACATTTCCTGAAGATATTCCAGATCCCGCATGGCGGCATCCTCTTCTTCGCAAAAAAGGGGAAGGGGATAGCTCATGTAAAACGGAAGCACATTCGGGCGATGGTTCATAATCGTTCCTTCCGATCGTTCTTTATTTTATAGTATGCAAAATCCTGCGGGAAAGTTTCCCCGCTTCCCGCACCTCCTCCCGGGTCATCCGTTCCCCGGAATACCGGGCTTTCTCATAGAGGGCTGCCAGGGAACCCCATTCCGCCTTCCCCTCTTCGGGCGCGAACCGGGACAGCTCCCGGGCCGTGCATCTGCGCAGAGCAGCCGCCTCTTCCTTTCCGCAGACCGCTTCCGCGGTTTTCAGAAAAATGCGGCGCACCCGGATGTCGGCGGCCCCTCCTGCGGGAAAAATCCTTCTCTCCCGCTTTTCCCTGTCCGGACCCAGAAATTCTTCCTCCTCCACAAAACCTTCCCGGACGAATTCTCTTTTCTCTCCCCGCCTCGCGTAAAAGGCGCGCACCATACGGCGGACGAGCGAAATCAGAAGCCAGACCGCGCCGGCCACCATGGCCAGCGCAGCCGCCGTCGTCAGCGCCCTTTCCAGGATCTCCAGCCAGACAGGCGGCTCCGTCCGCTCCATAAGGCCCGCAAACGCCGGCCCCGCTTCCTGCGCCTGGGGGACGGCTTCCTCTCCCTCCCCCTGTCCGATCCAGGACAACAGCAGCCCGAGCAAAAAGCGCAGGCACATTTTCCCAAGCCTGCCCGCCGCTTCCGCAATCCGCTCCAGCAGGGGCGTGCGGGCGAGCAAAAAGAGCAGAACCGCGCTCCCCGCCACGTAGCCGGCCACCAGCCGCATTCCCGCCAGAAAAATGCTCCTCTCCGGCATGGCCCCTGTTCCCCTTCTGCTCATTCCCACATAGCTCCGGAAATTCTGCAGGTATTTTCTCAGGAAGTAGCCGCACAGCCAGGGGAAACACAGCCCGATGATGCGGCTGACCCCGCCCTCCTGACCGGCGTATCCGCAGACAAAGCAGGCGCATACCGCCAGCGCTGCCGCCGCTGCAGGCGCGATTTCCCCCTCGCCGTCGCGCCGCCGGGTGAGGCGGATTTTGACCGAATGCAGGGCATATACACAGCCGAGGAACGCGAATGCGATCTGCCATAACAGAGGAAGGGGCGTCCTTTCGCCCAGGGAAAACAGCGCCCATACAATCCCCGCGTGGGCCAGCAAAAATAGCGGCAGATTCCCCACCGCCCTTCGGACCAGATAGAGTAGCAGGGCCGCTCCCAGCGGCGCCCACAGCCATCCGGGCGGGGTGCTCATGCCGGTGACCAGCGCGTCCAGGGCGGTTTCCAGGCAGAGCACCGCCAGGAAATTCAGGAATATTTCCAGCAAATCCTCCAGATCTTCCAGGAATCTCAAACCCCGTCCCATTCCGTCTCTCCCTCCTGAATCCGGATCCTCTGCGCATAAGGTTCCAGCGCGTTATGAATTTTGACGCTGTCCTGATCCCGAACCGGGCAGATCCAGCAAAAATCCATTCCCCGCCGGGCGCATTCCTCCAGCAGCTCCTGAAAATCCTCCTGCGCG
This sequence comes from Candidatus Eisenbergiella merdigallinarum, assembly GCA_019119355.1. Lineage (GTDB taxonomy): Bacteria > Bacillota > Clostridia > Lachnospirales > Lachnospiraceae > Gallintestinimicrobium > Gallintestinimicrobium merdigallinarum. The sequence goes on along the minus strand of DWXE01000017.1, from coordinate 56,381 downwards.
TCGGAGGAAATGAAAACCGTGTACAGGGCCCGGGACGTCTCCTTCTGCCCCAGAACCGTTTCCTCCAGCGACCGGACGAAGGACGGGGCGCGGTCCGACAGATCGATTCTGGCCAGCCCCCTGTTGACCGTCTCCATATGCCAGGGCGCGCTGGCCGCTTCCATCCCCACCAGTTCTCCGGTGACGATGTCCGGCCCGTTGGTATACACCGCGGTGCGGATCCCCTGGGAAAGGAAATTCTGCGCGGCCCCGGCCGCCATCCGGATGGATTCCTCCAGCAGTTCCTCCCGGCGCATGACCGCCCCATCCTCCAGATTCACGAAAATGCGCACCGCCTTCCCGGCCGTATAATTTTTCATATTGACCTTCAGTTCCCCCGTCCGGGCCGTGGCCTTCCAGTTGATCTCGCGCATCGTATCCTGCGGCCCGTATTCCCGGATCCCGCGGAATTCAAAAGGATCCTCCAGCAAATGCCTGCGGCTTAAGATCTCCCCGTTGAGCCGCTGCAGCGTCCTGGAAAACTCCGGGCTCCGATGCGCCCTGGGATAGACGTACAGCCGGGCCCCGCTCTCCAGGCTCCTGGGAAGCTCCCCGGAGAGAAAGATCGTTCCCGCCACCACGTCGAGGCCGTTGATCCAGTAATATCCCCTCTTTTTGCACCGAAAGCGAAGCCTGCGCACGTGCCGCATGAACGGCCGGATGGAGAGGACGTCGTTGCGGTAATACTGATCCGTCACGGAGCTGACCCCTTCCTCGTCCGCAAACTGCAGCTGCCTGGAAACCTGGAACTTCACCTTCAGCGCAGGGATGGGGAGGAGCTTTCTGTTCTCCACCCGCTCGCACAGCTCGCATTCCTCTCCCTCCACCGCCGATTTTCCGGAAAACTCCAGGCTCACGGAAAGGTCTTTATCCCAAAGGCGGCAGTACAGCCTGTCCTGGAGATAGAAGAGGAGGAACGCCCCCAGAATGATTCCGATCAGGCTCATTCCAAACCCCTCCCGTCATTTCTCAAAATTTTCCGTGGGCGCCGGAACGCTGTCCAGAATTTCTTCCGTCACCCGCACCGCTTCCTCATACCGGTTCTGCCCGTAGGACAACACCAGCCTGTGAGCCAGCACCGCGGGCGCCACGGCTTTCACGTCGTCCGGAATCAGCCAGGTCCTGTCGTGGATGCAGGCCCATGCCTTCGCGCTCCTCTGCAGGGCCAGCGTCCCTCTGGGGCTGATCCCCATGACGGTCTTCCGGCTGCTGCGGGTGGCCTGTACCAGATCCACCATATATCCTGCCACCACGGGGTGCACGTACACCCCCGCCGCTTCCTCCTTCAGCTTCATCAACGCGTCCCTGTCCAGCACCGGCTGCAGCCCCTGCAGCGGGTCGCCAGCCCGATAGGTGTCCAGAATCCGCAGTTCCTCTTCCCGTCCGGGCATCCCCATCTCCACTTTCATCAAAAAGCGGTCCAGCTGGGCTTCCGGCAGCGGAAAGGTCCCCGCCGTTTCCACCGGGTTTTCCGTGGCCACCACGAAGAACGGCGGTTCCAGCCGGCTGGTCTTGCCGTCGATGGTCACCTGCCCCTCTTCCATACATTCCAGCAGGCCCGCCTGCGTCCTGGGCGTGGCCCGGTTGATCTCGTCCGCCAGCAGCACGTTGGTGAACACGGGCCCCTTTTTCAGCTCGAATTCGTTGCTCTGCCGGTTATACACGTGCAACCCGGTGATATCGGAAGGCAGCATATCCGGGGTAAACTGCACCCGCCCGAAAGCCAGTCCCAGGCTGGCCGCCAGCGCCCTGGCCAGCCTGGTCTTCCCCGTTCCCGGCACGTCCTCCAGCAGCACGTGCCCGTCGGCCAGCATGGCCGTCAGCATCAGCTTCGTCACCCGTTCCTTCCCGATGATCACTTTCTCCGTATTTTCCAGAATGGCTTTGATCGCGTCCTTCACCGTTTCGTCCTCCTGTTTTGCCGATTGCTCCCGTTTCCCCGTCGAATTATCTCCAGTATACTCCCCGGCGGGCCGCAGGGCAAGGATCATCCCATTAGCCGGAAGCGGTTCTTCCCGTACTCGATCAGGCCATCCCGCCGCATCCGGGAGAGCTCGCTGCACATGGCGCTTCTGTCCACGCCCAGATAGTCCGCCAGCTGCTGCCGGTTATAGGGAATCACAAAATCGCTGCCGCCGGCTTTTTTTGCGCACTCGGAAAAATAGGACAGCAGCCGCCCCCGGATGGATTTGGGGCCGGTATGAAGGATCCGCCTCGACAGCTCCAGGCTCTTGCGCGCACAGACTTCAAGAAGGTTGCGCACCAGCTTTTCATGAAACGGGCAGGCGTTGGTGCAGACCGACAACACCTTTCCCACATCCAGAAAGAGCACGTCCGTCTCTTCCGCCGCGGCGGCCGAAATGAGAAGCGGCTCTCCCGGGATGCACGCATAGGCTTCCGCGAAAACCGCCCCCGGCGCAGCGCTCCCCAGAACGCTGTGATTTCCCCATACGTCGTCGTTCTCCAGCAGCACCATGCCAGACAATACGATCCCGATCTGCTCCGCAGGCTCACCTTCCCGCAGGATCACCTCCCCCTTTCGGTAGCGTTTCCCCGCCGCGGACAGGCACTGAAGAAGGCGCTCGATCTCCTTTTCTTCCATTCCCCGAAAAAGGCCCGTTTCGGATAAATTCATCTTCTTTTCCCCTTTTTGTTGTTCTGACAACAGACTTTCCCCCAAAAGGATATTATATTTGTCCCGTACGGTCAAGAAAACACGCTTTCCATCTTTCAACGGAGTCAGGAGGACGAATATGATACGCAAAATCATTCAAATCGACGAAGAAAAGTGCAACGGCTGCGGCGCCTGCGCCGAGGCCTGTCACGAAGGGGCCATCGGCATGGTGGACGGCAAGGCGAAGCTGATGCGGGACGACTACTGCGACGGCCTGGGGGACTGCCTTCCGGCCTGTCCCACAGGGGCCATCTCCTTCGTGGAACGGGAGGCGGCCGAATACGACGAAAAAGCGGTGATGGAAAACCGGCGCAAAAAAACCGGGATGTCGCGGGGATCGGACGGCGCAGGAGACGGTGCTGGGCCTTTTGCTTCGCATCCCGGCTGCCCCGGAAGCCGGATGCGCCGCCTGTCCCCTTCTGCGGGCGCCCCAAACGACATCCCGGGCGAATCCCCCGCTTCTCCCTCCCGGCTGGGACAATGGCCCTGCCAGATCCGGCTGGTTCCCGCCAACGCCCCTTATTTTCAGGGTGCGAAACTGCTCATCGCCGCGGACTGCACGGCCTTTGCCTATGCCGGACTGCACAGCGATTTCATGAAGGGAAAAATCACGCTCATCGGTTGTCCGAAGCTGGACGCCACCGACTACAGCGAAAAGCTGGCCCAAATCATCCGGGACAATGAGATCGAAAGCGTGACCGTCGTCCGGATGGAGGTGCCATGCTGCGGCGGGCTGGAGCTGGCGGCGAAGAAAGCTCTGCAGGCCAGCGGAAAATTCCTCCCCTGGCAGGTGGTCACCATCTCCATCGACGGTTCCGTGAAGTCCATGGTGCCTTAATGAGTGTGCGCCCTGGCGCATAAAACCGGAAGCGAATGCGGATTTTCTCCTTTGCATTCGCTTCCGGTCCTGTTTCAAAAATCGTCCTTCCGGCCCGCTTCCCGGGCCGTATTGCCGCATCGCTTTCTCATTCTTTCATCCCGGCCGCCGCCAGAATCCCCTCCGCCGTCTCCCCGGGCGTCAGATGCGTCACGTCCACTTTTATGGTGGACAGCTTTTCGTACAGGCCGATCCGGGCCGCGCTGCGCCCGATCACATCCGCTTCCCGCAGTCCGGCTTCCACGTCTTTTCGCAGCCTTTTTGTGAGTTCCTCCTCTTCGCAGATCAGGGAAACCGCGCAGACCCGGCAACCGTCCAGCGAAAGGCCGCTGAGGATCCCGTCCAGGATCTCCTGCCGGTGCATGACCCAGCAGAATACCACATTCTCGAACTCCGAACACCGCAGGAACTGATTGAGCAGAAAGCGGATGTTCTCCATCACCATGGCCTTCGTCTCCTCCGTCACGGAAAACGGATTCATATCCCAGCACCAGTCGCCGTCCAGGAAGACGCAGGCCGGAAGTTTTCTCTTCAGGATCCGGCAGGCCGTGGTCTTTCCCACTCCCATGGTCCCGCCGATCAAAAACAGAGTTTTCATTCGGAATTCCTTTCCCCGTAATTTCTCCATTCATCTCCCCGCAGCTTTCTCTCTTCCTCCAGATCTTCGGGATCGATCTTTCGATCCCTGAAATAGAAGAGCCGGTCCCGTTCGCCGATCCCGCGAACGACCCTGCAGGGATTTCCGCACGCGACGACGTTTTCCGGAATATCCCGAACCACAACGCTTCCCGCGCCGATTACGCTGTTTTCGCCGATGGTAACTCCCGGCAATATCGTCACATTCGCGCCGATCCAGCAGTTGTCCCCAATGGCGACCGGCGCCGTATACATATATTCCCGCATCTGCGGGTTGACCGGATGCCCTACGGTGGCGATCGTGACGGCGGCTCCGAACAGCACGTTTTTCCCGATGCGGATCAGGCCGTCGTCGATGAAATTGCAGTTCATATTGAGATAACTGCCTTTTCCGATCTCGATATGCGTCCCATAGCAAAAATAGAACGGAGGCTCGATCCACGCGTCCGTGGTTTTTCCAAAAATCGCCTCCATGAGAATCCTCTTTTGTTCCAGATCGCCGGGAATCAGATCGTTGAAGGCCTTCATCCTTTTTTTGGCCTCCAGCCGTTCCTCCGGCATCCCCTCGCACTCATCCGTGTACAGCTTTCCCTGCAGGATTCTTTCTCTCATCGTCATCGCTTTTTCTCCTCGCTTCCCGTCGTCAGATCCTTCAACCAGATATATTTTTTATAGTTCCTGTATACCGCAGGCAATTTCACAATCTCATCCAGATTTACGATGAAGTAGACGGCCAGAACGGGCCACCTGAAAACGAACGCCGCCAGAAATCCCGCCGGCACCGTAAAGCACCACAGGGTGATGGTATCGCACAAAAAACCGAACCCCGAATTTCCTCCCGCGCAGAAAATGCCGCTGATCGTCGTCGCGTTCACATACTTTCCGACCATGTAATAAGAGCACATGACCAGCATCCATTTCAGATATTCCGCGGCCTGCGGGGAAAGGTCGGTAACGGCCAGCACCGCGGGGCTGATGAGCAGCAAAAAGGCTCCGGAACAGATTCCGCTCACGATGGAAATGCGGCAAAGCCTTCCTCCGTACTCCCGGGCCGTCTCCAGCCTTCCCGCTCCCAGCTCGTTTCCGACGATGATCGCGCCTCCGTTCCCCAGTCCCAGCGCGAAGCTCACAACCAGATTTTTCACGATATTGGAAATGGAATTGGCCGCCACCGCATCGGTTCCGAGATGCCCCATGATGACGGAATACATCGTAAATCCTCCGCCCCACACCAGCTCGTTCCCCAATACCGGCAGCGTGTATCGCCAGAAGTCCCTGCGCAGCGCCCTGTCCGGATGGAGAAAAAAACGGATCCGTATTTTTATCCTGTCCTTCCTGCCGAGTTCGAACAACACCCACAGCAGTTCAACCGCTCTGGAAATGGACGTAGCCGCGGCGGCGCCGGCGGCCTCCATCCGCGGCGCGCCGAAGAGCCCGTAGATCAGCACCGCGTTCAGAACGATGTTCAACAGCGCCGTCGTCGATCCGATGGCCATGCTTCTGGCCGCAAACCCGCTGTTTTTCATAATGCAAAGATAGATCTGCGAGACGCCGCACATCAGGTAGTTGACGCCCACGATCCGCAGATAGACCGCGCCGTGCCCGATCAGAACGGGGTCGGATGTGAAAATGCGCATCAGCATTTCCGGTGCGAACGTCGTCCCCGCAAAAAAGACGATCGAAACGGCCGTGGAGGTTCTCAGAGCGATCGCCAGCGTCTTTTCAATGGACGTTCTATCCCCTTTTCCCCAGTACTGGGCCGCAAACATGCTCGTTCCGATGGTCAGCGCCGCGAGGAACAGGTTGTACACAAATGTGAGCTGGCTGGCCAGCGATACGGCTGACAGCAAATCCTGTTCGATCGTTCCCACCATCAGCGCGTCCGAAGCGCTGACCACGGCCAGCATAAACTGCTGAAACGCGATGGGCAAAACGAGGGTCATCAGTTTTTTCCTGAAAATTCTGCGGTCCATCCAATTTTCCTCCTGCGTCTCCCGCCGTCGTCATCCGTTCCTGCCATATTCCCGGCTTCCCGTTTTCTTGACTTCGGCTCTGTCACAGGCTATAATTTTACAGTGAATTTTGTTCCTTTACTATCGGATATCTGCGCTATTTTATAACAATCCTGCGAGGCGATGCCATGATTCCTCCCATTTTGCTCAACGACGACCGCTCCGAACGGGTCCGCTATGATTTTGCCGATTATCCCATTTACATACGCCGGTCCCTCCTGTCAGAATATCCCGGCCAGAAAGCTCCCAACCACTGGCATGACGATATCGAATTCATATCCGTTTTGTCCGGCCGGATGAAATATTATATCAACGGAGAGATCATCGACCTGTGCGGCGGAGAGGGGATTTTTGTCAATTCGGGGCAGATGCACTTCGGATTTTCATACCAAAACCGGGAATGCGATTTTCTTTGCATCCTTTTTCACCCCATGCTTCTGTGCTCCTCCTTTTCACTCGAGAAGGATTTTGTTCTCCCCCTGCTCCGGAATAACGGCCTTCCTTTCCTGGCGCTGGATTCCGGCGTCCCGTGGCAGCAGGAAATCCTCTCCCAGCTTTCCCTGCTGCACCAAAACAGGGCGGAGCGCTCCGCCCCCATGCGCGCGCTCTCCTCTTTTTCCCTGATCTGGTCCCTGTTGTGGGACCACGCGCCTGCGGACGGCTGCGCCGACAACCGGCAAGGCCATGATCTGACGATCATCAAAAACATGGTCGGCTTCATTCAGGAAAACTACCAGCGCAGGCTGTCGCTGGCGGAGATCGCCGCATCCGGCGCGGTGGGGCAGAGCAAATGCTGCAAACTGTTTGCGAAGTATTTTTCCAAAACGCCCAACGAATATCTGAATCAGTACCGCGTGGACAAAAGCCTGGGTCTTCTGCAAAACACGGATCTGTCCGTCACGGAAATCGCCCTCGCCACCGGATTCAACAGCGCCAGCTACTATGCCGAAACCTTCCGCAGGCTGCAAAACGCCAGCCCCACGGAGTTTAGGGCACGCATGGCGAAGATCCGCGGAAAGGGCAGCGCCGGCCGATAATCCTGTATTCGTCCGATTCCGGAGATTCCCGTGGTTTCAATTCTCCGGTTTTCGCGCGTCCGCACCCGCATTCCGCGCAAATACCCCGGCCTTTCCAATGGGCGATCTCCCTGAAAGGCCGGGGTATGTTTATTTTGAGAACCATGCTCTGGCCGATCACAGAAGCAAAGGCTCTGTCACGTCAAAGCCAGGGCTGCCCCGATGCGCCCGACTTTGTTTCGATGAGCATTCAGATCGTTCACGGCCCGCCCGTCCCAGTATCTCCATAATCCTCTATCATCGCCTCCCCAATTTTAATCCCCGCTTCATTCCGTCCATGTATTTTACCTCATGGGGGCAATCCAGCAGGTATGAAGTCTTCAGCTTTGATACTTTTTGCGCTGCAGCTTCCATCTTCCTCTCCGATTTGAACTCTCCCGCAAAATGGTCATCGCACACCGCGCTGTCTTAACCAGCCAGCGGGCCAGGCCGCTTTGCTCTCCAGAGAAAGGCGAAAAGGCCGGAATCGTAAACATGACGGTATGAAACAATTACAGGACAATGGCGGCGCTGTATATGCCGCAAATGACAAGACAAAGCCCGTGCGCCTTCCTTGAGGAGCAGACTAAAGATAAGGATATCTCCGAACAATGATTCTTTTGTTTCCTGGGGATCTTAATATACGCTCCCGCGGGGGAGCGACTGCGGTAAGGTCGTCGTACCGGCATCGTACATCAAATTTCAATCCATGCCCCCCGCAAGGGAGCGACCATATCTTCCGACTGGATCGGGGCGGTTGTTTTGTATTTCAATCCACGCTCCCGCGAGGGAGCGACCCACGTGAGGGACGCGTCTGCTGGTATACGTATGATTTCAATCCACGCTCCCGCGAGGGAGCGACTCATTTGACAGCAGCGTTTTCAGCAGCACACAGATTTCAATCCACGCTCCCGCAAGGGAGCGACGGTGATTTTTCGTCTTTGTATTCCATCCATCCACATTTCAATCCACGCTCCCGCAAGGGAGCGACCTTCCATGGGATTCGCGATTCGGGATCCTTCCGGATTTCAATCCACGCTCCCGCGAGGGAGCGACCATGACCGGAAATTTTGCCGGGAATATTTCATCGATTTCAATCCACGCTCCCGCAAGGGAGCGACTTTTGTACATCTACCGCGAACCGCCCCTCCCAATAATTTCAATCCACGCTCCCGCAAGGGAGCGACTGCAAAATAGCATAAATCAGTTTGCAATTTCCACTATTTCTTATGCAATTATACTATTTTCATTCGCTTTATTCAAGATTATTTGTCCTTTTCCCGAATAAAGTTCAAAAATGCATCTGTTTCTTAAGTGCGAATCCCCCAGGAAAAGTATGTTCACTTCATATTCGCACCTTCACCCCATTGTCTGAGTTTTTCCATCATTGTTGGCAATGAACGCGGCTTTACAACAGCGGGACATGCTGATGCCGTTTCCTCTCCCTTATCAAAAAACAGGAGAATCATTTTCCTGCAATCTGATCAAAATACAATATTTCTCATTTGCAGAACAGAAATATCCCGTCCTCATAACGCACCTGCTCCCCCGCATATTTCCCGATAACATTTTTCCAAAACTGAAACGCGCCTTCACTTCCATCAGCAGGCGAAACCTCCCAGACGCCAGGGTGCATCTCAAAGCACTGCACGGCCGCCCGCATTCCGATCTTCCTTCTCCTGTAACCGGGAAGAACCATAAATTCCGCAATGCTATGGCCATTGGTCGTTCTTTGCAAACAGGTATTGATCATGACAAAACCCAGAAGTTTTCCCTTTCCTGCTTCCCGAATGAAGTAGGCTTCCCGTTCTTTTTCAGTAAAATAGCAGTCAAACCACGGATATGCAAACAGTCCGTCTTCTCCCATACTGTTCTGGTCCGTTGCGCTCTCCTCAAAAAGGGAATACTGTAAAAGCCGAAACAGGACCTCCCGTTCATTTGACCCTACTTTTTGCAGACAAATCTCCATCATACTCCTCTCACTCTCATTTTAAATTCCTGATTTCACAGAAGCGAAAGCGGGGAACTTTACTTCAGATTCATTCCATCCCGAAAAGCATTTCCGACTTTTTCTCCGATGATATGGTAGGAATTGCTCACTGGATCGAAAGTGATGGGCGCGAGTTTCATCACATCAATCCTACCGTCGGTGAGAATGCTTTCATCCGCGGATACATTTACAATCTCTCCGAAGAGATGGCAGTTTTCCGGATCGTAATTGATCAGTTTGCACTCCAGCGTCATCGGCAGTTCCTCCAGAACCGGAGCGTCCACAAACTCCGCCTTTGCGGAATGGAACCCCGCCTTTTCCATTTTATCGGGGACGTCGTTTCCGGAAACGATCCCCACATAGTCGCACGCTTCCAGATATTTCGCCGTCGCGATGCTCACGGTAAAAGCCTTCTTCTTCAAAATATTCTTTGTGGTCTTATGCCCTGCGCTAAGGCACATGCACAGCTCCGTATCGCAGCTGATCCCGCCCCAGGCCGCGTTCATCGCATCCGCTTTTCCGTCCTCATCATAGCTTCCGATAATAAATACCGGCTGGGGATATGTCCACGGTTTCGCTCCAAAGTTTTTTCTCATTCTGCAATCCTCCTCTTTATTTTTGTCTTTTTTATTCACGATGCGAAAAAAGACTATAAAATTTTACTCATCAATCCGCTCCAGCTTCACGCAGGCCTCGCAGTGTACTCCCCCCGGGAAATTATCGATCGCCCTTCCCTTCACCGCTTCATACCCGTTTCCGGTCAGATACTTCAGGTCCCTCGCCAGCGTGGCGGAATCGCAGCTGACGTACACGATCCGTTTCGGCCGCATCCGGACCATGGTGGAAAGGCAGGCTTCGTCGCATCCCTTTCTGGGCGGATCCACCACGATCACATCGGCGAAAATCCCTTCCTTTTCGTACTTTTCCGGCAGCACCTCCTCCGCCTTTCCCACATAAAAATGGGCGTTTCGGATCCCGTTGCGCTCCGCGTTCCTTTTGGCGTCGTCGATGGCCTCGGGAACGATTTCCACCCCGTAGACCGACTTCGCCTTCCGCGCCAGAAACAGGGAAATGGTTCCGATGCCGCAATAGAGATCCCAGACCGTTTCGCGTCCGGTAAGCCCGGCGTATTCCAGGGCCTGGGCATAGATCCGTTCGGTCTGAACGGGATTGACCTGATAGAACGAACGGGGGGAAATGGAGAAGGTCAGCCCCCCGATCTGATCCTCGATCCGTTCTGAGCCCCGGATCAGCCGGGTCTTTTCTCCCAAAATCACGTTGGTGGACTCGCGGTTGACGTTGACGGAAAAGCTGGTCATCCCGGGCACGGCGGAAAACAGCCGGTCCGCAAGTTCCTCCTCTTCCGGCAGGCGCGCGCCGTTTAAGACCAGGCAGACCATCACCTGTCCGGTGGCAAAGCCTTTCCGGATGAGCACATGGCGCAAAAGCCCCTTTCCGGTCTTCTCATCGTAGGCGTCGATCCCTTTTTCTTCCGCGAAATCCAGCACCGTATTCAGGACGGTTTCATTTTCCGTTACGCCCAGAAGGCAATCCCGGTTCTCGATGATGGAATGGGTGCGTCCCGCGTAAAATCCGGTGATCAGCCTCCCCTGCCGGTCGCGCCCCACCGGGAACTGGGCCTTGTTGCGATACCGATACGGCGCCCCAAAGCCGTCGGAGGGCTCCATCCCCACCGGCGCTTCCATGATCCGTTCCACGAATTCCGGGGAAAAGCCCCCAATCCGGATCAGATTGTTTTTCACTTTCCGGTCCTTGAACGCCAGCTGTTTTTCATAGGACAGGGCCTGCAGCTGACAGCCCCCGCACTGGCGGGCGTAAGGGCAGGGCGCTTCCACCCGGTCCCGGGAGGGGGTCAGGATTTCCTCCAGCCGGGCATAGGCGTATCCTTTTTTCGCTTTCACGATCCTGGCCCGCACCACGTCTCCGATCAGCGCGTCCTTGACGAAGAGCGTATAACCTCCGGGATTAGCCTTCCCGCTGTCCGCGCCGAAAGGGCCTGCGGGCGGCGTGTCCGCAGACGGCGCGCCGGCGCTTCCCATCCGGCCGCGCGCCGGCATTTTCCCCGCGCTTTCCCGCTCCTGCAGATGCCCGATTCCCTCTCCGTCGGCTCCCAGATCCGTGATTTCCACCGTATAAATCTGATTTTTCTGAACGTTCATCCCGCGTTTCCGCCTTTCCTTCCATCCGTCATTCCATCCGCGTGCCCCGCAGATTGGATTCGAAGAGCCGGTTGTAGCCCAGCCAGCCCTGCTCCGTCGTTCCTTCCAGAATTTCCGTAAAGATCTCCAGTTTGGCGTCCGCGTTGTCCGCCAGATTCAGCGCCAGGGCTTCCATGATGGCGGGCTTTTTGGGCGAGCCGTATTCGTATTCCCCGTGGTGGGCCAGGATGCAGTGTTTCAGCTGGGCCTCCAGCACGGGCGGAAAGCCCGGGATGGCGCGGATTTTTTCTCCCACCATTTCCGAGCCCATGACGATATGCCCCAAAAACTGCCCGTCGTCCGTATAATCGTTCTGCGGAAACAGCGACAGCTCCCTGGTCTTGCCGATGTCGTGACACATGGCGGCCGTCAGCAGAAGATCCCTCTTCAGCAGGGGATATGCCTTGCAGAAATAGTCGCACATCCGTACCACGCTCAGGGTGTGCTCCAGCAGGCCGCCCACAAAGCCGTGATGAACGCTTTTGGCGGCAGAGGACTTGCGGAATGCGGCGATGAAATCCCCGTCCTCCACGAAGAAAGCCTTCAGCAGCTGTTTCAGCCAGGGATTTTCCAGTCCGGCGATATGGCCCAGAAGCTCCTGATACATCCCGTCGTTGTCATAGCGGCTCACCGGAAGGTAATTGGCGGGCTCGTATTCCCCTTCCCGGCAGAGACGCACACGCTTGACGTTGACCTGCAGCGCGCCCTGGAAGCTGGTCACGTCCCCGTACACCTCGATGTAATCCAGGCTGTTGAAGTCGTCGATTCCCGCGCTGTTGGGATCCCAGATTTTCGCGTCCAGCGTGCCGGTCCTGTCCTGCAGGATCACCGTATCGTAGGGCTTCCCGTTTTTCGTCACGGCGGACTGCTTGTGTTTGCACAGATAAATGTCGAAGACCCGATCGCCTTCCTTATAGTCTTTGATGTATTTCATCCCGTTTTTCCTCTTTTCTCTTTCTTAATATTCTTATATGGTATGTTTTTGTTCTTTTCTCCTGCAGAAAAGCGGCGGGCGGCCGCGCGTTTCGCCCCGTTCCTTCCCGCTCCGGACGGCCGGAACGCATACCCGCGCTCCGGTTTCCGGCCGATCTCACCCTTCCGGCATCACTTCCAGCGTCATCTCCTGATACTCCGCCTGCCCCTGGCGCATCAGCGTCACGGTGACCCCGGAGTTTGGGGAGAGTTCCATCAGGGCGTCCTGGTAGTCCGAAAAGGACTCGATTTCGGAAGTGCCCAGCTTCGTGATCACGTCCCCGCTCTGGATCCCCGCGCGCATGGCGGGGGAGTCCATCCGGATCTCCGTCACATAGGCCCCCAGGGGCACGCCGTTTTCCCCGTTGACCTCGGCCGGCACGTCGGTGCCCCGGATCCCCAGATGGGCGATCTGCTGGCCGTTGGAAAGCTTGCGGATGATGGGAAGGAGATCCGTGATCCCGTAGGCCGTGAGCAGCCGGGAATCGTCTTCGCCTTCCCCATCCCCGGCTCCCGGAAGAAGGATCCCCACCACCTGCCGGGAAAGATTGATCAGGATCCCGCTGGAATTGTTTTTCCCCACCATATCCGTGGTCAGCATCTGCAGGTTGTGATCCTCCAGGTTCAGCCGCTGATCGGTGGAGGTGACCATGCCGAAGATCACGGAGCCCGAAGTGCCTGCGGGACGTCCCAGCGCCAGCACCGGCGTGGCCAGAAGGCTGCTTCCCGATCCGCCCAGCACCGCCGCCTTTACGGATTCCCTGGTCCCTTCTTCCATCTCGGACAGCTTCACGGCCACCACCGCCAGGCCGGTTTCTTCATCCTGGCTCTTGAGCTCCGCTTTGGCCTTCGCGCCGTCGGAAAAGGTCACTTCCATGGTTTCCGCCCCCTCCAGGACGGAGCTGTCCGACAGGATCAGAAGCTCCTGGCCGTTGTCCGCCACGATGAGCCCAGCCGTGCGCCCCTGGTTTTCGTATGGGTTGTTGAACCAGTCCACATCCGAGGAAACGCCCGTCACCGTCACCAGGGATTGCTTCGCCACCTCCTGCCCCAGGGCGTACATCGTCCGGTACAGCCGCTGAAAGTCGCTCATTTCCAGCTCAACCTTCTCCACCACGGTCTGAGGCTGGCTCTCTTCCTGCGTTTCCTCCTCCAGAAGCATATCTTCCGGCCCGATTTCCTCCGCGATATTCTCCTCCTTAAGCTCCACCTGCTGAGGTTCCTCCTCGGGATAAAGGAGGTTGGAAAAGACCGGTTCCAGCACCAGGAAGGTGAAGCAGGCGATGAGCCCGAAAATCACTGCCATGCTGGCGGTCAGCAGCGTGCGGCGCATCAGCTTTTTCCGGTTCAGAGGGCGTTCCTTCACTTTTTCCTTGATGAATTCAATATCCTGATTCTGTTGATTTTCTTCCATAATATCGATGTTCTCCTTCAATAACAGCGGAATTGTGCCGGGCTTTCTTAGTAGTATAACCCAAAGCCTTCCCCGGCGCAAGACAGCCAAACTTCGCTTTGCGTTTCCCGGACATTATGGTATGATAGGGTCAAACGACTTTCAAACCGCCGCAGACCCGAATCATTGAGGAGGTAACATGAACGCCAAAGTATTACGCGTATTGGAATATGACAAAGTGATCCGCATGCTGGAGGATAAGGCTTCCTCCGCCCCCGGCCGGGAGCTGTGCCGCAGCCTCACGCCCATGACGGACCTGACCGACATCGAGGCCGCCCAGGAGGAGACGGCGGCCGCCCTGGCCCGCCTCTTTTCCCGGGGCAGCATCAATTTCGGAAACAACCGCCCCCTGGGCATGAGCCTGAAATCCCTGGAGATCGGCAGCGCCCTTTCCGCCCCGGAGCTTCTGGGCATCGCTGGCCTTCTGGAAAACGCGGCCCGGGCCAAAAATTACGGCCGCCAGCAGAAAGAGGACGAGGCGACGGACTGCCTGACGGAGGATTTCAACTTTCTGGAGCCCCTGACTCCTCTCTCCACCGAAATCCGGCGCTGCATCCTGTCCGAGGAGGAGATCGCCGACGACGCCAGCGCCAACTTAAAGAGGATCCGCCGCAGCATGGTCACGGTGGGGGAACGGATCCACAGCCAGTTAAACGGCATGGTGAACGGCTCCGCCCGCTCCTGGCTGCAGGACAGCGTCATCACCATGCGGGACGGCCGCTACTGCATTCCGGTGAAATCCGAGTATAAAAACCAGGTGCCCGGCATGGTTCACGACCAGTCCTCCAGCGGTTCCACCTTTTTCATCGAACCCGCTGCCGTGGTCAATCTGAACAACCAGCTGCGGGAGCTGGAAATCGAGGAGCAAAAGGAGATCGCCGTGATCCTGGCCGGCTTAAGCGCCCAGGCCGCGGAGCACGCCACAGAGATCTCCGAAAACATGCGCATTCTGACCCGGCTGGACTTCATCTTCGCCCGCGCGGGCCTGGCCATGGATTTAAACGCCACCCGTCCGGTCTTCAACCCGGATCATCAGATCCGCATCCGCCAGGGCCGCCATCCCCTGCTGGACAAAAAGAAGGTGGTTCCCATCGACGTGGAGCTGGGGCGCGATTTCGACCTTCTGATCATCACCGGCCCCAACACCGGCGGAAAAACCGTCTCCTTAAAGACGGTGGGGCTCCTGACCCTGATGGGGCAGTCCGGGCTGCATATCCCCGCGCTGGACCGCTCGGAGCTGTCCGTCTTCACCGAAGTGTTCGCGGACATCGGGGATGAGCAGAGCATCGAGCAGAGCCTGAGCACCTTTTCCTCCCACATGACCAGCATCGTCTCCATCCTGGCCCATGCGGACGCGGACTCCCTCTGCCTGTTCGACGAGCTGGGGGCGGGCACGGATCCCACGGAAGGGGCCGCTCTGGCCATCGCCATCCTGAATTTCCTGCACGACCGGGGCATCCGCACCATGGCCACCACGCACTACAGCGAGCTGAAAATCTACGCCCTCTCCACTCCCTTTGTGGAAAACGCCTGCTGCGAGTTCGACGTGGAAACCCTGCGCCCCACCTACCGGCTCCTGCTGGGCATTCCGGGCAAGAGCAACGCCTTCGCCATCTCCCGGAAGCTGGGGCTGTCTGATGAAATCATCGAAGCGGCCAAAGAGCAGATCGACGAACAGGACGTGAATTTCGAAGACGTGATTTCCGATCTGGAAGCCAGCCGCGTCACCATCGAACGGGAACAGCGGGAAATCGAAGCCTATAAAAAAGAGGTGGAGACCCTGAAAAAGCGGCTGCAGGAAAAAAACGAGAAAATCGATCAGGCCAAAGACAGGATCCTTCGGGAAGCCAACGAAAAGGCCCGGGAAATCCTCCAGGACGCCAAAAATGTGGCCGACGAATCCATCCGCGTTTTCCAGAAAGCCGGCCCCGGCGCGTCCATGAAGGATCTGGAAAAGACCCGGGAAAAGCTGCGTGGCAAGATCGATGAGAAGAACAGCAGACTTTCCATCCAGAACCGGGAAAAGGAAGCGCCGAAAGCGCAGCTGAAGCCCGAACAGCTCAAAAAAGGCGATCTGGTGAAGGTGGTTTCCATGGGGCTTAAGGGAACGGTCAGCTCCCTTCCGGACGCCAAAGGCAACCTGTTCGTGCAGTGCGGCATCCTGCGCACCAACGTCAACATCCGCGACCTGGTCCGCATGGAGGAACCCTCCGTTACCGCGCCCAACATGAAGCGCACCGGCGCCGGCAAGCTGCGCATGTCCAAATCTATTTCCATCTCCCCGGAGATCAACCTTCTGGGCAAGACCGTGGACGAGGCCATCCCCCTGCTGGATAAATATCTGGACGACGCCTATCTGGCCCACTTAAAGAGCGTCCGCGTGGTTCACGGCAAGGGCACCGGCGCTCTGAGAAACGCGGTGCAGCAGCATTTGAAGCGGGTCAAATACATCCGTTCCTACCGGCTCGGGGAATACGGGGAAGGGGATGCAGGCGTCACTATCGTGGAATTCAAAGAATAAGAGGTGAATCGAAATGGTGAATAAGCAGAAAATTCTGATCGTGGACGACGATGCCAACATCGCCGAGCTGATCTCCCTGTATCTGACCAAAGAGTGCTTCGACACGATGATCGTGGAGGACGGGGAATCCGCCCTGGAAGCGGTCAATTCCTTTTCCCCCAACCTGATCCTGCTGGATCTGATGCTGCCGGGCATCGACGGCTATCAGGTCTGCCGGGAGGTTCGCAGCCATTCCTCCGTGCCCATCATCATGCTCTCCGCCAAAGGGGAGATCTTCGACAAGGTGCTGGGGCTGGAGCTGGGCGCGGACGACTATATCGAAAAGCCCTTCGATTCCAAGGAGCTGGTGGCCCGGGTGAAGGCTGTGCTCCGCCGGTATAAGCCCGCCGCGGCCGTCCCCGCAAAGCCCGCCATCGAGTGCGTGGAGTACGAGGGCCTCACCGTGAACAAGACCAACTACTCCGTGGTCTATCTGGGCAGGACCGTGGAAATGCCTCCCAAGGAGCTGGAGCTCCTCTACTTTCTGGCCTCCTCCCCCAACCACGTCTTTTCCCGGGAGCAGCTGCTGGATCAGATCTGGGGCTATGAGTACATCGGGGACACCCGGACCGTGGACGTGCACATCAAGCGGCTCCGGGAGAAGATCAAGGATCACGCCAACTGGAAAATCGCTACCATCTGGGGGATCGGCTATAAATTCGAGGTGAGATAACGGATGCGAAAAACCCTCTATCTGAAATTCGTGCTGGCCTACCTGATCTTCGGCTGCTTCGGCTTCATCATCGTGGCCACCTTCGTCTCCAGCATGACCATGGAGCATTTGAAGCGCGAGCGGGCGGATTCCCTCTACCAAGAGGCCACCCTCATCGCCAACACCTATGCCTCGGAGCTCTATGACAGCGAGCGCTCCCTGGAGTCCGTCAAGGAACAGCTGGACGCACTGAGCATCTATCTGGATTCCCGGATCTGGATCATCAACCCTTCGGGCCGCATGATCATGGACACGGAGGAACCTCTGGACGTGGAGCACGAAAACGTGGTGGAGGATTTCGACCCCACCGTCACGGAGGGCTCCTTCTACACGGTGGGCGACTTTTTCCACTGCTTCGACGAGGAGATGCTCAGCGTTTTCGCGCCCATCACCTCCAACTTCACGGTGCGCGGCTATGTGGTCATCCATACCACCATCGCTTCCATCCGGGCGTCCAGCGAAAGCCTGCTGAACATTTCCTACATCATGCTGGTCATCTTCTTCCTGCTCTCTTTGATCATCCTGATCTTTTTCACGGAAATGGTCTATCTGCCCCTGCGCAAGATCACGGCCGCCACGGAGCAGTACGCCGCCGGGAACCTGCACTATGAATTTCAGGTGGACAGCGAGGACGAGATCGGCTATCTGGCCGCCTCCCTCTCCTACATGGCCAGCGAGCTGGCCCGGGGCGAGGACAACCAGAAAAAGTTCGTGGCCAACGTTTCCCATGACTTCCGTTCCCCTCTGACCTCCATCAAGGGCTATCTGGAAGCCATGCAGGACGGCACCATCCCACCCGAACTGCACGGAAAGTACCTGGGGATCGTGCTCAATGAAACCGACCGCCTGATCAAGCTGACCAACAGCCTGCTGACCTTAAACAACCTGAATTTGAAGGGGATGGCGCTGGAAAAGACCGTCTTCGATATCAACCAGGTCATCCGCTCCACCGCGGCCTCCTTCGAGGGCACCTGCCGCCAGAAGCGCATCGGGATCGAGCTGGTGCTCACCGGCGACCGCCTTCCTGTGGTGGCCGACCGCGGGAAGATCGAGCAGGTCCTCTACAACCTGCTGGACAACGCCATAAAGTTTTCCCATCCCGATTCCGCCATCCGGATCGAAACCACGGAGAAGCACGGCAAGGTTTTCACTTCGGTCAAGGACAGCGGCATCGGCATTCCCAAAGACAGCCTGAAGCTCATCTTCGACCGCTTCTACAAAACCGACCTGTCCCGCGGCAAGGACAAAAAAGGAACGGGCCTGGGACTTTCCATCACGAAGGAAATCATCCAGGCCCATCAGGAAAATATCAACGTCATCAGCACGGAAGGCGTGGGAAGCGAATTCATCTTCTCCCTTCCCGTAGCGGACGAAGAGGACGAGTGAGGCGGGGTTTCGGTTTTGCCCGCGTTTCGTCCATGCGGCCCGCATCCTCTCCGCGGTCTCTCCTCAACGGCCGCCCTCAGTGGCCGGCGGGCTTTCGCTCCGTCATCCCCCGTTCCGTCACCAGGTCCGCGTAGAGCAGGGCGGCCAGCACCGCGCCGAAGGGGATCAGGGTGATCCAGATCGCCCTCCCCAGAAGGAAATTGCAGAATACCGTGCCGGCCACAGCGCCGGCCACGAAGAAAAGGAGCATCTTAAAATGCCTGTCCAGCTTTTTTCGATGCTCTTTTTTGCCGGTTCCGAAATGGCGCACCTCTTTGGCCAGGCCGATCCCGATCTGCCGGATGTGGTTCGTGGCGAAGGTGGTCGCCATGGGCACCCCTTCCGCCTGCCGGAAGGTATTATACTGCATGGAGGCGATGAAGTTGATGGTCACCTGGGAAATCTGCACCGGCGCCGATTCCGGCACGAAGCCCAGGGCGATCACGGCCAGCATCTCGATCCCGATCAGCAGCGTGTCCCAACGCAGGGGCATCCGGCGCTTCACGGGATTCGGCAGCAGCTCCGAGAAAAAGGCTCCCAGCAGGTAGGCGGAGATGGGGATCAGATAGTAAACGGCCTCCCGCCATTTTCCCGCTCCCAGCGCCATCCCCATGAGCACCACGTTTCCCGTCTGGGCGTTGCAGAACACGTTGCCCCGCAGCAGATAGGTATAGGCTCCGAAAAAGCCCGCCACGGCGATCAGCGTATCGTAAATCCAGTTTCGTTCGCACATCAAAAAGCCGGAAGCATCCGGCTCTTTTCTTTCTGCAGATCCGTTCATCCCACGTCTCCCCCTTCCCGCCCCGCGGCTGTGTTCCAGCGAAGCCTGTGCAGCTGTCCGGCCTCCTGCAGGCCGGGAAAGCCGTTCTGGCGCAGCGCTTCATAGAGGACGATGGCCACGGAATTGGAGAGGTTTAAGGAGCGGATTTCGTCCAGCATGGGGATCCGGATGCAGCCTTCTTCGTGTTCCACCAGGATCTCTTCCGGGATCCCCGCGCTCTCCTTGCCGAACATGATGTAATCGTCCGCCCCGAAGGCCGCGTCGGCATAGGTTTTCTCAGCCTTGGTGGTGGCCATCCACAGCCGGGCGCCGGCGGTGAAGGCGGCAGAATTGCGTTCCAGAAAATCCGCGAAGTTCACGTACCGGCGCACATCCAGCTTATGCCAGTAGTCCATCCCCGCCCGTTTGAGCTGCTTTTCGCTGAGGGAAAAGCCCAGCGGCTCGATCAGATGCAGCACCGCGCCGGCGGCGACGCAGGTGCGGCCGATGTTGCCCGTGTTGGCCGGGATCTCCGGCTGGTGCAGCACGACGTTCAGCATGGCGCGTTTTCCTTTTCTCCGCGCTTCTCCTCTTTCAGCCGCGCCACGAAGTCGGCCAGCCTGCCGATGGCCACCTTCAGGTTTTCCAGGGAATAGGCGTAGGAAATGCGGATGAAACCTTCGCCGCAGTCGCCGAAGGCCGTTCCGGGAACCACGGCCACCTTCTCCTCCTGCAGAAACCGGGTGGCGAACTCGTCGCTGGTCATGCCGAATTCCGCGATGCAGGGGAAGACATAGAACGCGCCGTAGGGCTCGAAGCAGGGCAGCCCCATCTCCTCAAACGCGCGCATGAGATAGCGGCGGCGCTGATTGTACTGCTCCCTCATCTGTGCCACGTCCTCATCCCCGTTTTTCATGGCTTCCACGGCCGCATACTGGCTGGTGGTAGGAGCGCACATGATGGCGAACTGGTGGATCTTGAGCATCTGCTCCAGGATCTCCGCGGGCCCGCAGGCATAGCCCAGGCGCCAGCCCGTCATGGCATAGGCTTTGGAAAACCCGTTGATGAGGATGGTCCTCTCCTTCATCCCCGGAAGCTGGGCGATGGACACGTGCTTTTCCTTATATGTCAGCTCCCCGTAAATCTCGTCGGAAATCACGAACAGATCCTTTTCACGGATCACCTCCGCGATGGCCTCCAGGTCGCTGCGCTCCATGATGGCCCCCGTGGGATTGTTGGGATAGGGCAGCACCAGGATCTTCGTCCGGTCCGTGATGGCGTCCCGGAGCTCCTGCGCCGTCAGGCGGAACTCGTTCTCCGCCTTCAGGTTGATGATCACGGGCACCGCGTCCGCCAGAACGGCGCAGGGCTCATAGGACACGTAGGAAGGCTGGGGGATCAGCACCTCGTCTCCGGGATTCACCATGGCGCGCAGGGCGATGTCGATGGCCTCGGAGCCGCCCACCGTCACCAGCGTTTCATGGGCCGGATCGTATTCCAGCCCGAACCGGCGGCGCAGGTAATTGCAGATTTCCACCTTCAGCTCCTTCAACCCCGCGTTGGACGTATAGAAGGTTCTCCCCTTTTCCAGGGAATAAATGCCCTCGTCCCGGATATGCCAGGGCGTATCGAAATCCGGCTCCCCGACGCCCAGCGAAATGGCGTCTTCCATCTCGCTGACGATATCGAAAAATTTCCGGATTCCCGATGGTTTTATCGTTACGATTTTATCGGACAACGGATTTCTCATGGCGTAATCTTCTCCCTCTGGTCTTCATATTTTTTCGTAAGCACGGTGCCGTGATCCTTGTACTTTTTCAAAATAAAATGGGTGGCCGTGCTCAGGACGCTGTCCAGGGGCGCCAGCTTGTCGGAAACGAAGGCGGATACCTCCTTTAAGGATTTCCCTTCCAGCGTGATCAGAAGGTCGAAGCCCCCGGAAATCAGGTACACCGCATTGACCTCCGGATATTTGTAAATGCGCTCCGCGATCCGGTCGAATCCCTGTCCCCGCTGGGGCGTCACCCGCACCTCGATGAGGGCGGATACCTTCTCGATGCTGGTCTTCTCCCAGTCGATCAGCGTATGGTAGCCGCAGATGATGCCTTCCGCTTCCATGGCCGCCATTTCGTTGACCACGTCGATCTCTTCCACTCCCAGGATGACAGCCAGCTCCTTTAAATCGATCCGGCTGTTCTTCTCGATGATTTTCAGCAATTCTTCTCTCATATCCACACCTTTTCCTTCCATATTTGATAGATTTCATCCTCCCCGGCAGGCTCCAGGAAACGGGTTTCCTCCCCGTTGCGCACCACCCTGTCGTTTCCGTCCGCAGCGAAACCGATCACCGCGGCGGGGATTCCCTCCTCCTGCAGCGCCCGCACCAGGCGGTCTCCGCGGGGAGTCAGGCAAAGGAGGCTTCCGTTGGACAACAGCCCGTAGGGGTTTCGGTCCAGGGCGTTGCAGATTTCCACCGTCTCCTGACGGATGGGGATCTTTTTCAGATCGATGTCCAGCCCCACGCCCGCCCGCTGGGCCAGCGTCCAGAGAGCGTGAAAAATCCCTCCTTCCGCCGCCGCGCAGAGCGCGTCCGCGCCGGCCTTCGCGGCGATCTCAGCCTCCCTGCACACGGACAAAAACCCTTCCATCCCCCTGGCTTCCTCCAACAGCCAGGCCGGATAGCGCTCCCGCAGCTTCTCCCCGCACAGGTCGGCCAGAATGGCGCTGCCCTCCAGGCCCGCCCATTTGGTCATGACCACCTGCCTGTCCTCCGGCCCTTCCCGACCATCCTTTCCGCTTCCCTGTTCCCGCCCCTGTTCAGGCGCTTTGTCCCCGGCCTTCGCTCCTCCGAGAGCGGCGGCCGAGGTCAGCGGAACCGTTATGCCGAAGGAAACCTGGGCTTTCGCGTCCAGGACGGGGATTCCCAGTTCATCCGCCGCCCCCCGGGCCCCTTTGGCGATGCGGCCCAGGAGCTGCTCCGGAGCGCCCGAAGGCAGCAAAATCCGGAGCAAAACGCCGGACAGCCGCGCTGCGCCGGCGGCCGCCGCCTGATTCGCCGCCGCGTATACGGCATATTTCCCGCCGGTTTCCCCGGGATAGGATGTATGGCTCATGGCCGCGGCGATCCGGACGCCCGCCGCCCCGGCCCCGCCATTCCCGCCCTGCGGCGTTTCTCCAAAAAAGCCGCCGGAAGGGAATTCCGGCAAAAAAAAGGCGCAGTTTTCCCCCGTAACCGCGCTCTTTTCGTTTTTCCCGCAATTCAGTTTATGATAGATGCTTCGCCGATAGACGTTTCCCGTCACATTTCCCAGTTTCATAACGCTTTTGTATTCCCGTATTCCGTTTCTCCCCGGTTCTTAAGCCCGCCCGGGCGCCTCAGTTGCCCGCCGCGGCGTCCTGAGCCGCCTGCTGGGCCGCTGCCTGGGCTGCCGCGATGGCCGCCAGCTCCTCAGGCGTTAAAGCTGCCGCTGCCTCCTGCGCCGCCTTGATATTGGCCAGCGTGTTCTGCACTTCCGAGATGCTGCTGGTGGCGATGGCCGCCTGCAGCATGTTGCTGACGTTGGGGTCTTCTGTGGCGGTTCCCACCGTAGCCGTCTTGGGGCTCATCTGATAGGTGCTGCTGTTGACCTTTTCGCGGCTGACCTCCCGGCCGTCCTCCTTGACCACCTTCCACAGCTGCGCCTTATAGCCGATATGGGCGCTGCTCACCTGGATGAATCCCACGGGCTGGGACGCGTCCTGCACGATCTGATCGTTCTCCGGAACCGTCTTTTCCAGCACCTCGCTCTCGTAGACCACGGTGCGCCCGGAATCCCGGGTCTCCACGCCGTAGATCGTGAAGGTGATCTTCTTGTTCTCCGTCCGCCCTTCGATATAAATGGGATAGTCCGTATTGTTGACGAACTGAAAATCCTTTCCTGCCGATTCCGCGATGGCCGCGTCCGCAGAAGGATCCACGTAGGTGACGATCATGGAATGGTTGTGCCGTTCCGTCACCTCCAGTTCCGCCCTGAGCACCGCGTTGTACAGCGTGGTGGAAACCTGGCAGATGCCGCCGCCGATGCTGTCCACCACCTTGCCGTTTAAGTAGGAACCCGCCATATAGTACCCGTTCTCCTCGGAAAAGGGCTTCACCGCGTCGTAGGTGGAAAACGTCTCTCCGGGATACAGGGTGGTGCCGTCGATGAGTTCGCAGCCGTTGGCCACGTTTTTGCTCCTGGCGTTCCCGGAAGAGGAATAGCTGGTGGTAAAGGTCCCCAACACGTCCTTCACCTTCAGAAGGTCTTCCGCCTTTCCCTGGGGCTCATCCACGGTCATCGCCAGCAAAACGCTGCCGTCCTCATGGTTCCACTCGCCCGTCATGTAATCGTAAATGGCGGAAACGCTGGCCGCTTCATCCACGATATAGCCGGTCTGCCCTTCCTCCACCTGGAAGGAACCGTTCACCCGGGTCAGGTGAGCGTCCACCGCTTCCCGGTTGAACTGGCCGCACTGCCCTTCCACGACGCCGGCGATGGCGTCCCGGTCGAACTCCAGCTCGATTTCATGGTCCCTGCCCTTATGTTCCAGATCTTCCTTCGCCTTGTACCGGGCCACGATGTTGCCCCTGCGCCCCAGGTTCACCGCTTCCTCCACGATCCCCCGGTTCTTCCAGGACAGCCCCAGCGCCCCGGCCGTTACGGATACGCTTCCGCCGTCCTCGGACATCAGCTGCACTTTCTTTTCTCCCAGCGCGGAAACGTAGGAACTGATGGCGGCCGTCGCCTCATCCCGGGTCATTCCGGAAAGATCCATGCCCGCAGCGGTCACGCCCTGGGGAATGGTGTCGTCCGGCGCCGCCTGGACCGTCCCTTTGGGGGCCAGGGCGAAGAGCGCCATCATAAGCGCCATACCTGCAAGTTTAAATCCCAATTTCTTCATCGATGGATCCTTTCTTCTCAAACGCCCTTTACATAAAGGAAAGGAGCGTGGGAATGACCATCGCCAGCACGAGGATGATGATGATCACGGACGACACGATCTTTTTCGTCTTCTGATTATGAAAATTGAACATATTTCCTCACATTCTGCCGTCTTCCGGCCGCTTCGGTTTCGAGTCTTCTGACCATTATAATTCACTTCCATTACTTTTGCAAGATTCCATATGCCGCAAGAATCCGATCGATCAGACGGCTTGCTTCATTTTTCGTCAGCAGATCCGGATCGAAATCCGGCCGGATCCCGTATCGATCGCACAGCTTTTTCAGCCTCTCCCTCTGCGCCCTGGTGGCGGGCCCTTCCTTTTTGACCCTGCAGACCAGAGGGAAAGGCACGAAATCCTCTTCCCGGTAGAACTCCGCGCACAGCCTGCGGTAGAGGAAGTGGGCGGCGCAGGCGTCCGGGAGGGCCCGGTGATTGCGCAGCGGGATTTCGTAGTGGGCGCAGAGATCGGCCAGCCGTCTGCCCGGCAGCTGGGGGAGGAATTTTCGGGCCAGCTTCAGCGTATCGATGGCGCTGCGTTCCAGTTCGAAACCGGCGTTTGCCGCCGCCCGCTTTAAAAAGGCGAAATCGAAGGACACGTTATGCCCCAGAAACGGAAGGCCCTGGGAAAACGCCAGAAAATCCGGAATCACTTCCCCGATGGCGGGCGCTCCCTCCAGATCCGCCTCCGAGATTCCCGTCAGCTCTGCGATCCGCTCCGGCAGTGCGATCCCCGGCCGGACAAAGGTTTCGAACGTCTCCTGGATTTCCCCTCCGCGCACCCGCGCCGCGCCGATCTCGATGATCTTGTCGAACTTCGGCCGCAGCCCCGTGGTCTCCAGATCCAGGCAGACGTAATCCTGCACCGCCTCACCCATCCGCTCTTCTCCTCTTTTTGCCCGCCGCATCCTTTTTGAGCCCGCCGTTTTTCAGCCGCTGCTGAAAATCCGCGCAGTGTTCCGTCAGGAAGCACTCGCCGCAGCGGGGCGTGGGCGCCTTGCAGATCTGCCTGCCCAGCGTGATGATCTGGATGTTGTATAAAATCCAGTGATCCTTCGGCAGCACCTTCATCAGCTCCATCTCCACCTTCACCGGGTCGTCCTCCCGGGTCAGCCCCAGCTTTCTGGAAATCCGCTTCACATGGGTGTCCACCACCACGCTGGGCTCGTGGAAGATATTTCCCCGGATGACGTTGGCCGTCTTTCTTCCCACTCCGGCCAGAGAGGTCAGGTCCTCCAGGGAGGACGGTACCTGTCCCCCGAATTTTTCCACCAGATCCCTGCAGCAGGCGATGATGTTTTTCGCTTTGTTATGGTAAAATCCCGTGGGGCGGATATCCTGCTCCAGCTCCTTTAAATCCGCGTTGGCAAACGCCTCCACGGATGGGTATTTTACGAACAGGTCCTTTGTCACGATGTTCACCCTGGCGTCCGTGCACTGGGCGCTCAGAATGGTGGCGATCAAAAGCTGCCAGGCGTTTTCGTGATTCAGATAGCAGATGTATTCCGTCCCGTAGCGTTCGTCCAAAAGATCCAGGATCGCTTTCGTATGCGCGTTCATTCCGTGTCCTCCGGTAATCCGTTCCCCTCCTGCGGCTTTTGCAGTTCCCCCGGCTCCAGCCTGCGAAAAAGGGCGTTGTGGTCCAGCGGGTTCCTCCGCTCATAATCGAACAGAAGCGCGGTTTTTTCTCCCGGTTTTTCGCCCTGCTCCGACAGCCGGTCGAACAGCTCCGCCAGCTCCCATGCCTGCCGGTCCACCGGCCAGGCGAAAAGCTCCAGGTGCGTCCGTCCCCTGAGCTGCTTTTTCTCCCGGTAAAACCGCGCCTGCAGCTCCCGCTGTTCGGCCGTTTCCGGCGCGAAAGCCGGACGGCTCTTCGCGTTCTCCCGCAGATACAGGTCGCAGGTCAGCAGCTCCCGATAGAGCTCTTCCCGCTTCGGATCCGCCTCCTTCGCGAAGTCCAATAGCGCCTGATAGCGGTATTCCCGGGAAGGGCTGTTCTTCCGGAAGCCGCGCTTTTCGTAGAATCGCGCCAGGGCCGAGAAGAGGGCGAAGGGGCTCTGAAAGCGCAGCTCCAGCAGAGGGAGCGTGCGGGTGAACTGGCCGCTGTTATAGTAGAGCTCCACCATTTCTTCCACCCGTTTCAGTCGGATGATGTCCGCAAAGGACAGCCACTTCGTGTAGAGCACCTCGTAGGGAGGTTCGCTTTGGGCCACGATCCCCGAGTCCTTCGCCGTCTCCTCCATCCAGGAGCCCTTGAGCACCTTCAGAAAGCCCAGCTGCAGCTGCTGGGGCCGCATCGTGTATACCGCGTCGAAGGACCGGACGAAGCTCGTCAGATCCTCCTCGGGCAGACCGGCGATGAGATCCAGGTGAACGTGGATGTTGTGCTCCGCATGGATGCGCACCACCGTATGCCGGAGCCGTTCCAGGTTGGTATAGCGCCGAACGGCCCTCAGGGTCCTGGGGTTGATGGACTGGACTCCGATTTCCAGCTGGATCAGCCCGGGGCGCATTTTCGACAGCAGCGACAGCTCCGCCCCGTCCAGCAGATCCGCCGCGATTTCAAAATGGAAATTGGTGACGCCGTTGTCGTGTTCCAGAATATATTTCCAGATCTCCTGCGCGTGGCGGTGGTTGCAGTTGAACGTCCGGTCGATGAACTTCACCTGCGCTACCTTATGATCCAGGAAAAACTGCAGTTCTTCCCTGACCAGCCCCAGATCCCTGAGGCGGACCTGTCTGTCCAGGGAAGAAAGGCAGTAGCTGCAGTTAAAGGGACAGCCCCGGCTGGATTCGTAATAGACGATCCGGTTTTCGAATTCCTTCAGATCCCGGTAAAAAAAGGGGATCGCGTTCAAATCCGTCATCGGGCGGGCCGCCGTGCGCACGATTTCCCCGGACACGCCGTCCTGAAAAACCAGCCCCGCAATGGAGTACAGCCCGGCCTTCTGCGCTGCGCCGGGCCAGAACGCCGCGATCTGCATCTGCATCTTCCTGCCGTTTCCGTTCTCCCGCTCCCGATAGTATTCCAGCAGCTGCGAAAAGGTTTCTTCCCCTTCCCCCACCATAATGCCGGTCACGGCCTCCTCCCGGACGATTTTTTCCGCGTCATAGGACACCTCCGGGCCGCCCAGCCAGACGGGGAGCTCCGGGAGCACCTTATGCAGTTCCCGGACCAGCTCCCGGATCTGCCGCCAGTTCCAGATATAGCACGAAAACCCGACGACGTCCGGCCTTCTCTCATAGAGATCCGCCAGGATATCCTCAGGTTTTTGATTGATCGTATATTCAGCAAGTTCCACTTCCCGCCGCGCCTCCGGGGCCTGCGCCGCCGCGTAGGCTCTAAGGCTGTAGATCGCCGGATTGGAGTGGATGTATTTCGCGTTTAACGCCGCCAGCAAAAATTTCATTCTCTCTGATCTTCGTCCTTCCTTCGCATTCCCGTCTATTTTAACACAGAGAACGGTTTTATGCATCGGGCTATTTTCCAGAAAGGGGATGGGGAAAATGCCGACGGGTTCGGTGAAATGCCATAAAAGGAGGCGGGCGGGGATCCGTTTTCGCGCTCCGTCTGCGTTCGCTTCGAGCCTGATGTCTCGAAGACGTACTCGACAAGTCGCCGGAAAACGGATCCCCGTCCGCCAACGCTATCGGAACGGATCCCCGCCCGCCAACGCTATCGGAACAGGGGTATCCCCCTTAAAGGGATTTCAGGAAGCGCTCAAACCCTTCCCGCCCCTGGGGCGTCCTCTTGTAAACGCCGGAGTCCTCCAGCACCTGCATGAACACCAGGCCGATTTCCTTTTGAAGGATGCCGTGGATGGTTTCGGCGTTTTTGTCCGCGTAGCGGGGGAGGAACTGTTCCGCCCAGTCGGCGTGCTTTGCCAGCGTTTCGTCCCGGCGCAGGTCTTCGCCCGCCAGAATGGCCCGCTCCAGCGCCGCCATCTCGTCCTTTAAGCGCGCGGGAAGCACCGCCAGCCCCATGACCTCGATGAGGCCGATGTTCTCCTTTTTGATGTGATGCAGGTTGGCGTGGGGATGGAAAACGCCCAGCGGATGTTCCTGCGTGGTGATATTGTTGCGCAGCACCAGATCCAGCTCGAAATTTTCGCCCCGCTTCCTGGCGATGGGCGTGATGGTGTTGTGGGGTTCCCCGTCCGTTTCCGCGAAGATGAAACAGGATTCGTCGCTGTATCCTCTCCAGGCGTTGAGGATCACGTCCGCCAGCGCGATCAGCCGGTCCGCATCCCGCCCGGAAAGGCGGATCACGGACATGGGCCAGTTGACGATGCCCGCCTGCACATCCTCATATCCTTTCACCGAAAAAGCGCGCTCCACCTTCGCTTTCGCCATGGGGAATTCATAGCGGCCGCCCTGAAAATGATCGTGGCTCAGGATGGATCCCCCCACGATGGGCAGATCCGCGTTGGAACCCAGCATATAGTGCGGGAACTGTTTCACGAAGTCGAACAGCTTGACGAAGGTGTCGTGTTCGATTTTCATGGGCGTGTGCTCGAAGTTGAAGACGATGCAGTGTTCGTTATAGTACACGTAAGGGGAGTACTGAAAGCCCCAGCGGCTGCTGTTGACGGTGATGGGGATGATGCGGTGGTTCTGCCTGGCCGGGTGGTTCACCCGTCCCGCATAGCCTTCGTTTTCCCGGCACAGAAGGCATTTGGGGTATCCGCTCTGCCTGGCCAGCTTCGCCGCGGCGATGGCCTTCGGATCCTTTTCCGGCTTGGACAGGTTGATGGTGATGTCCAGATCCCCGTACGGAGTGGGCGTCACCCATTTTTCATCCCGGCTGATCCGGTAGCGGCGAATATAGTCCGAGTCCTGGCTGAGCCGGTAAAAATAGTCCGTGGCCGCTTCCGGGGACGTTTCGTATTCGTTCCAGAACCGGCGGATGATCTCCGAAGGGCGGCCCATCAGGCAGCTCATGATCTTCGTATCCAGCAGATCCCGGTAAACCACGCCGTCTTCCTTCAAAATGCCGTTTTCCGCCGCGTAGTCCAGCATCGCTTCCAGAATGCCGGGCAGGGCCGCCACCGCTTTATTCCGCTCCTCCTCCGAAGGGGCGGGACACGTCCCGAAGGAGCCCTCGAATTCGTCCAGGCCGAACAGCTCCAGCAGCCGGTTTACCGTATATACTTCATCCTCCGGCTCCACCAGACCGGTGAGCAGACCATAGTTTACCAGTTCGCGAATTTTTTCCTGAATCATGTTCCCACGCTTTCCTTTTTGAAATGCCGGCCCGCAGGCGGGCGCCCGGGGCCGGCGTTGTCCGAAACCTGCAAAGTGTCCTTATAAAACCGCCGGGCCGTCCCCGATCTGCACCACGTAGAAGTCCGCCGTGTATCCCACCTTTTCCAGGTAGGCCTTTCCCACCTTCTCCTGAAACGCTTCGATCGCTTCGTCCTTCACGATGCTCACCGTGCAGCCACCAAACCCGGCGCCGGTCATCCTGGAACCGATGACGCCGTCCACCTTCCATGCTTCTTCCACCAGGGTATCCAGCTCGATCCCGGTCACCTCATAATCGTCCCGCAGGGATACGT
This sequence comes from Candidatus Eisenbergiella merdigallinarum, assembly GCA_019119355.1. GTDB lineage: Bacteria > Bacillota > Clostridia > Lachnospirales > Lachnospiraceae > Gallintestinimicrobium > Gallintestinimicrobium merdigallinarum. Next base: position 26,480 of record DWXE01000017.1, on the reverse strand, counting down.
GGGAGTCGTTCATCAGCTGCCCGAACAGCCCGATGTCGTTTCGCTTCAGCGCTTCCACCGCACGGACGGTCCTCCGGTTTTCCAAAACAGCGTGGCGGGCCCGTTTCCGGCAGACCTCATCCCGAACGGCGCTGCTGTAGCGTTCGAACTGCTCTTCCGTCAGATCTCCCAGCGATTCGATGCCGACCACCTCCTGCAGCTGCGCCAGCGCCGTCTCGCATTCGCTCCTTCTTTCGTTGTATTTGGAATCGCCCAGTCCGCGCTTTTTGTTGCTGCAGGCGATCACCAGCTTCGCTCCCTCCAGCCGGATCGGAGCGTATTCGAACTCCATGGTCCCCGTATCCAGGAAGATGGCGTTGTCCTTTTTCCCCATGGCGATGGAAAACTGATCCATAATACCGCAGTTGACCCCGTTAAACCGGTTTTCCGAAAACTGTCCGATCAGCGCCAGATCCTGGTTGCTGACGGGAAATCCGTACTGATCCCGCAGGATGAAGCCCGTCAGCACCTCCACGGAGGCCGACGAGGAAAGGCCTGAACCGTTGGGAATGTTGCCATAAAGCATCAGGTCCATCCCCCTGGTCACTTCAAATCCCTTCTGGCCAAACGCCCAGATCACCCCTTTGGGATAATTCGTCCACGCGGCTTCCTTTTCCGGCTTCAGATCCTCCACGCCGGATTCCAGAACGCCGAGCTGTTCGAAGTTCATGGAATAAAAACGAAGCTTTTTGTCTTCCCGCTGTCTCGCCACCCCATACGTTCCGATGGTCAGCGCGCAGGGGAACACGTGGCCTCCGTTGTAATCCGTATGCTCGCCGATGAGGTTGACCCGGCCCGGCGCAAAATAGACCTTCGCCCCCTCGCTGTCCCCGAAAATCTCCGCAAATTTCTGAAGCAGTTTTTCCTTCATTCTCCGATCCTCCTGTGTGGGTATTCCGCTGTGTTTCGCTGTTTGTTCCGGTTCGTTTCTTCTGAAATCATCTTGTCACAAAACGGCCGGCGCAGCCAGAGGAAGATGTTGCGCGTACCTGACAAAATGTTGGAAACGGTTATTCCCGAAAAAAGGCGCGTCCATCCGCGCCGGGAGCGGTCGCCTGCGCAGGGTTACGGTTCCCCTCCCTGCTCCAGCTTTCCCACTTCGGCGATGAAGTCTTCCACCTGTTTCAAATGCTCCCGGTTCCACCGATTTTCATCCTCTTTCATCTGCCTGCGGTAAGCCGACGGGGAAACGCCGTTTTTCTGCCGAAACGCCCGGGTGAAGACCAGCGGATCCTGATAGCCGCAGGAAAAGGCGATGCTCTCCACCGGCAGGTCCGGAATCTTCAAAAGTTCGGCCGCCCTGGTCAGGCGGCAGGTAGCCAGAAACTGCTGGGGCGACATGCCCAGAGAATTCTGGAACAGGGTATACAGATAGCTCCGGTTGACGCACACGTAGTCCGCCACGTCCGTCACCCGGATGGGATTGCAGTAATTGCGCTGGATGAATTCCACCGCGCGGCGGACATACCGGTTCGCCCGATCCTCTTCGTCCTGCTTCGAAATCGGTACGCTCTGCGCCACCACGGAAAGGAAAACCTGCAAAGATCCGTTCCTGCGCCATTCGTTGGCCGTCCCGGACGTATTGTGGTCCATCATGTCCCTCACGATGCCGTAAAGCTCGTCGGAATGGCCGGACCGAAACACCGGATGCCGGGACGAGAGCCCCAGCCCTTCCGCGTATTCCTTTGCCCGGGAGCCGGCGAAGCCGACCCAGATATAGGTCCAGGGCTCCTTTCCGTCCGCCTGGTAAAAGCTCATCTGACCGGGTTCGATCAGAAAGCCGTATCCCGCTTCCAGCGGATATTCCTTTCCCTCCAGCCGGAAGATCCCCTTCCCGCTGAGCACGTAATGAATCAGATAATGGGGTTTTAAGGCGGGTCCGAAATGGTGCAGCGGTTCCGTTCTGGAACAGCCGCAGCAGGTCATATACAGCTCGCCTCCATGTCCTTCCGCAAACGCCAGTTTATATGCTTTTTCCAACTCGTCTCTCCTTTGCCTTCCGGCCTCCGGTATCGTCCGATGCGCTAACGGTTGACGGACTTCGCCATCTGGCGATAGGTGTGGCGCACGCCCCGGATCGCCACGGAATATGCCATGATATTTTCCGGCAACGCCATTCCGACATATCCGGAATCCCCGATGTGATGGATGTCCGTGCCCGCCATTTTGCACATCAGGGCAATCTGGCGGATCGTGGCCTCATCGCTGCCCTCCTGCGAGGTCCCGATGGCCGTGATCGTCAGGGCCCCCAGGCCGTGAGAATATTCCACCAGCTCCCGCACCCGTTCCAGCGTCATCCCGGGCACCGTCCCCGGCGCGGGCATCAGGATGATATCCGCCCCCGCCTCCCGAAACAGCCGGATGTCCTCTTCGGTCAAAATTTTTTCAGCGCCTTCCGAAAGGATGCCGGAGGCGTGCATTTTGCCCGCCGCCAGGATCAGCCGATCCCCTGCGGCCTCCCGGATTTCCCGCAGCGCCCTGACGATGGCCCCGTTCTCCACCCCGTTCCCGGGATTTCCGGTCAAAAGCACCAAGTCCACGCCCATCTCCGCCGCCTTGCGGGCGTTGGCCGCGGTGGCGGCCCTGCCCCCGGACATCTTCCAGACTTCCTCCTGCCGGTCGGCCATTTCCCCCGCAGGCTCCAGATTGATCCCCACGATCCTGCCGGTGAGCCGTTTGATTTCCCGCACCGTCTCTCCCTTCGGCACCGGCGGCAGGCCGCAGATCACCGGATCTTCTACATCGAACAGGTTCAGCAGCAAAATATCCGCTCCCATGGCGGCCACCGCCTCCGCATTGGTCACGTCCGTCAAAAGCGGCGGCGTGACCCCGATGCACTCTCCGGCCAGCACCCTGCCCTCGCAGCCCGCGATGGACTCCAGCAATTCCCGTTTCGTCCAGCCCGACAGCTCCGAAGCCGTCGCGTCCAACAGTCTTTTTCCCATGGTCTCCTCCATTCCGGGGCGTCGCAAACCCTTGCGCATCCCTTTTTTCTGTTATCATCATAACATACCCGGAAATTTTTTTCCCCTCCCTCCCAACTTTTTTCGCATACCGGCTCATCCATAGGGTAAAGATACCCTGTAAAGATTCAGGGATGCAAAAGAAAGGAGAACCCCTTATGAAAAGAAAACATCTTTTAATTTCCAGCCTGATGCTCGCCGCCGTCTTCCTTCTTACGGCCTGCGGATCCTCTCCGGCGCAGCCCGCTCCCGACGCTTCCGCCCCCTCGGCCGCGGAGGACTCCGTCTCTTCGGCCGCCGACGGTTCCGCGGCCCCTTCCGAAACCGCTCCCGATGAGGAAACACAGGCTTCTTCCGCCACCCTCACCGTATCCGACGCCGAACCCTGGCGGGATGAGAGCGGCGATTTTTCCGCCGATCTGGTGTATCCGGTCATTTCGGACGCAAACGGAAATGAGCTGGAGGTCAACGCGGAAATCGCCGCTTATATCGACGGTCTGAAATCCGTTTATGAGGAGAACAAACAGCAGGAAGGCGGCGTCTACTCCGTTTCCACTTCTTACGAAGTGACCTGCGACAACGAACGCTATCTGTCCCTTCGGCTTTTGACCACAGAGGTTATGGCCAGCGGGACGCAGACCGTAAAGGCCTTCACCATCGACAAGTCCACCCTCGAAACGGTATCTCTGGCGGATTTGCTGGGAAACGACGAAGACCGGATGCTCAAAATCGACGAAGAGATCCGCCGTCAGATGAGGGAGCAGACGGAGCAGGATCCGAACATCACCTATTTTGACGAGGGAATGGACGGATTTGCCGGGATTTCGGAAGACACCTCCTTTTCTCTGGACGAATCCGGAAATCTGGTGATCCTCTTCGACGAATACGAGATCGCGCCCGGTTCCATGGGGCTCGTTTCGTTCACGATTCCCGAAAGCGTGGCGGGAAAATTCGCCTGAAAAAAGAACAAAGACAGCCCTCGCGGGCGCCATCCCGCCGGAGCTGTCTTCGTAAAAGGGCATGAATCCGGCGCGTCGGTACCGGGCGCGGCTGCCCTACCGGCGCATGTGACAAAATGCAGCTTCGTGAGCAAGCTCCCACGCGGCATTTTGCCACATACGCCTTCATGGCTGAACAAAAATCAAAAAAAGTGCTTGCCAAATTTCTCCGACTATGGTATGATTATTTTCGTCGCCGGGAACGGACGACAGAACTTCATAAATGCGACAGTAGTACAGTTGGTAGTACGCCACCTTGCCAAGGTGGAGGTCGCGGGTTCGAGCCCCGTCTGTCGCTCTTGCGGATATCGAATAAGCGGTTTTCTGAGTTGGAAACCGCTTATTTTGGTATATTTCCAGTTCAACCCGGATTTGTGCAGGAAGCGCCACAAATCCCGAATGCAAAACGCTTCAGAACGGAGGTCAATATGAAAAAATCAATCCTGTTTACCGCCTGCGCCGCCATCGGCCTTTCCCTTCTGATGGTTCCGCAGACCGCACATGCCGCGGGATTCGTCCAGGCGGACAACGGCGTGATGTATCAGAACGACGACGGCACGTTCCTGTCCGATTCCTGGATTCAGATCGGACAAAGCATTTATCGCCTCGGGCCGGACGGCCTCGTGCAAACCGGCTGGGTTCAGGTCGGCGATCTCTGGTATTTTATGGATGCGACCGGAGTCTGCACCAACCCCAACGGCTCAGCCGCTCCCACTCCCGAAATTCCCGCAGCCGCTGACCCCGCACCGGATCCAGTCCCGGCCGTCAACATTTTCGCCGCTGCCGGCTGGCTACCCTATACCCCTGCCTATGAATCCGAGCTTCAGCAGGGCATGGCGAAAGGCTATATCGGGTTTGACGGGATCCAATACTGGATTCAGCCGGACTACAAAAGATTCCTGGACAATCTCCGCAGCATCACTCAGCCACTGGCCGCCCAGGCGCAGGTCAACGTCGGCGCATCCGGCAGCGCAGCCCCCGGCAGCGGCTGGGTGCCCTACAGCACCAGCTCCCCCTCTACGCTGGCGAACGCTCTGGCCAGGGGCGACGTCATCTACCGGAACGGACAATACTGGGCATCTCCCGACTTCGTCAACCGGCTGTCCAACGAAAATGTCGTCTATGTCAACGACATCGCCCCGGCCCCGCCCGCGGACCGGTATGCGCTGGCGGATATTAAATTGCACGGCTGACGCCGTCGCCGGCATCGATGGCCCGATTCCAACTTCACCGCGGGCAGCCATAGTTCTCTGTGGCTGCCCGCTCTTTTTTCGTATTCTATAGAAAGTTTCAAAAATTTCAGAAATCATGAACCGATTCCCCTTTCCCCGACTCTTATAGACAGGTGCACCAAAAAACAGAAAAGAAAAGAGGAATGACCCTTGCAGGAACAGGAACTGGTAAAACAACTTCAGGAAGGCGACCGGAATGCTTTTGACCAGCTGTATCTTCTCTACAGCCCGCAGGCTTACCGGACGGCATATTTTCTCACCGGGAGCAGGGCGGACGCGGAGGACGTGGTTCAGGAGACGTTCGTTCAGGTCTGGCTCTTCATCCGGCAGCTCAAGGACAGCTCCGGCTTTCGTTCCTGGTTTTACCGGATCCTGACCCGGATGGCGTTCCGGAAGGGCAGCGCCGGAAAACGGGAAATCCCGGACGCCGACATCGCCCTCCTGGCCGACCGGGGCAGCGAGGGGGATTCCCTGTCGGACCTGCTTTTGAAAGAGGAGCGGGAACGGATCCGCCGGGCCGTGAATTCCCTGGATGAAAAGCACCGGGCCGTCATCGTCCTGTACTATTTCAACGAATTTTCCACAAAGGAAATCGCCGGCATTACGGGCAGCCTGGAAGGCACGGTCAAATCGCGGCTGTTCGCAGCCCGCCGAAAGCTCCAGAAGAGCCTTTCGGACCGTTCGGAGTCCGCCGGCAGCACCGATATCAACCGTTTTTGGAAAGGGAGCAGCATATGAGAAAACAGGAAACAGAACGCATTATTTCCGAATATTTTCAGGAAGAGGCCAGACGGGTTCCCGTGCCTTCCGATCTGAAAGCGGGCATCGACAGACGCATTCAGCTTGCAGGAAGGAGCAGAAAAATGAAACTTTTCAGCGCAAAGAAAATTGTGATCGCAGCGGCGGCCGTGGCTCTGCTGGGTTCCATCACCGCAGTGGCGGCGGGGCACATCGCCACATCCGAAAGCCACTCTTCCGTTTTGGATCAGGTGGAAGACTACGGCAAAATCGACAGCGTCCGCCAGGAGGTGGGATTCGATTTCCCCAGCCTGGAATCCTTCTCCAACGGATTCGCTTTCCAGTACGCTCTGCCCATCGACGGCAGCGATTACGATGAGGACGGGAATGTGCTGGGCGTTTATAAGACCGTAGGGCTCTCCTATTCGGACGGGACGCAGGACGTTAATATCTATATCAATGAGCTTTCCGCTGCTTCGGAAAGCGACAGCGATGCGGACGAACCCTCCGCCGTCCGTCCGGTCTGGTCCGGCGAAAAGGCCGGCATCCCCATGACCGTGACGCAGACCGTCTACAAGTTCGTTCCCCCCGATTACGAACTGACGGAGGAAGATCTTCAGCTGCAGGCCAGCGGGGATGTGGTCTTCTCCTACGGCAGCGACGAAGTCATCACCAAGACTTCCTACAGCTGTATGTTCGACTATGACGGGCTCTCCTACGACATCATGGGCTTCGACCTGACATTGCAGCCCGAAGCGCTGGCGGATATGGCGGCCGAGCTGATTGCGGCGGGGAAGTAAAATTCGAAATACGTTCCTTCAGTTGAAAAAAGGGATCGGCGGAATCAATCCGTCGGTCCCTTTTCCCGTCCCATATGAACGGTTCCTTCCGGCCTTCCTGCGCAGCCAGCCTTCCGCCCTCATCCTGCAACCGCTTCCCCCGCAAACGCAGCCAGAATACCCAATACGATGCTCAAAACCGCATAGAGCGCCGCGGCGGATAAATGTCCGCTTTTCAGCAAATCGGAGGTCTCCAGAGCGAAGGAGGAAAACGTGGTGAAGCCCCCGCAGATGCCGACCTTCAAAAACAGGACAGCCTTCGGATTCAAAACGCTGTTTTTCGCCGCCAGCGCGGCTATCATCCCGATGACAAAAGCGCCCACGATATTGATCGCAAAGGTCCGAACCGGAAAAAACGCCCCTTCCTTTCCCGGAATCAGCCCGATGAGATATCTGCACACGGAACCCAGAAATCCCCCGATTCCCACGATAATACATTCCAGCATATCCTTGATTTCCTCCTCCAATGAACATCCGATAACGCCGCCTGGCGACCTCGCTTCAGTATACCACATCCCCTTCCCCCGCAAAACCGTTTCCGCTGAATTTATTCCAGAAAAAGGGCGGCCCCGGGAAGTCTTTCATCCCCGGGGCCGCGTCCCTTTCCTTCCGATCGCCGTCATCCTTCGATGGCGATATATTTCTTTTCTTCCACTGCGGGTCTGGCTTCCTTCTTCGGAATCGTCAGGCGAAGGATGCCGTGTTTGAATTCGCCTTTGATCTCGTCCTCCGTGACCCCGTCTCCCACATAGAAGCTTCTCTGGCAGGCGCCCGCATAACGCTCTCTGCGGATATAGCGTCCCGTCTTTTTCTCCGTCTCTTCCTGATCGAAGCCCTTCTGGGCGCTGATGGTCAGATAGCCGTTTTCCAGCGAAGCCTTCACATCCTCCCGTTTAAATCCGGGCAGATCGATGGTCAGCTCATAGCCTTCCTCCGTTTCCCGGATATCGGTCTTCATCAGGTTCTTCGCCCTGCGCCCGTACAGCTTTTTCTCCATATTTCTGGAATATTTATCGTCGAAAAACGGGAAATCATCCCATCCGAAAAAGTCATCCAACAAATCCTCACCGAATACTCTGGGCAGTAACATAAGTCATTCCTCCTTCATCACAAATCTCAACTGACTGTTTTTACCGGCTTCCTGCCGGACGTCATCCCTCGATGGCGACGTGTTTCTTTTCCTCCACCGCGGGCTTCGCATCTTTTTTCGGGATGGTCAGCTTCAGGATGCCGTTCTCATATTTTGCCCTGATTTCATCCTGCGTAATCTCGTCCCCGATGTAAAAGCTGCGGCTCATGGCGCCGGAGTAACGCTCCTGACGGATGTATTTGCCGTTCTGGTCCTGTTCGTCCTTCTCCATCCCCTTCGCCGCCGATACGGTCAGATTTCCGTTTTCCAGGGACACCTTGATTTCATCCTTCTGGAATCCCGGAAGATCCATATCCACCTCATAGGAACCATCCAGCTCCCTCACGTCGGTTTTCATCAGGTTCTTCGCGCGTTTCCCGTACAGAGGATTCTTCTTCCCGAAGAAATCGGAATCGAACGGGAACATCCAGTCGTCGTCATCGAATAAGTTTTCTCCAAAAATGCCGGGCAGTAACATAAGTCATATCTCCTTTCCAAATTCACAATCCTGTGACTGTCTGCGGAATTCATCCGGCGTTCAGGCGCCGGCCGTTTCATCTCTCAGTTGCGGAACAGGAAGTCCGGAACCCTTTTTCATCTCCTCGTTCCCTCTTCCTTTGTTCTATCTGTACTATAACTCATATTGTTAGCACTGTCAAGAGATGAGTGCTAATTTATTTGTAAAAAAAGTGTGAAGCCCCGATCCCATCGATCATGCGGAGCTTCACACCCGTTTTTACCCGTCTTTTCAGCGATCCGGACCTCCGTCCGGAAACGCTGCAGAACAGCTCATTTCGTACCATTTCTCCCCGCCCCAGGCCGAGTTGGCCGGCCCGCGGTTTTGAAATCCCATCTTTTCATACATCCCCACTTTGGAATCCAGGCAGGTCAGGATCAACAGTTCCCTTCCCCTTTCCCGCTCCCGGCGGCAGTACTCCGCGACGATCCGCCTGGCAAGCCCTCTTCCCCGGTATTCCGGCAGCACGTCCAGCCCCAGGAGCATAACGTTTTTCCCCGAAGGATCATGGAGGGAAGCATCGGTGAAAAATTCGTCCCGGAACGTCTCTTCCGCCGTGGCCAGGCCGTTCAGAAAACCGGCGATCCGCCCCGTTTTCCCGTCCACGGCCACCAGAAACATCTCCGGCGCGGCGGCCACCCTCTCCCGCATCATCGTTTCGGAGCAGGCTTCGTTGGGCGGAAAACAGATTTCTTCGATTCGCGCCGCCTGACCTGCCTCCTCCGGAAGGATTTCCCGGAAGAAAAACCCGTCTCCCGGCTCCAGCCGGCATTCCAGCTGGCAGTCGCAGGGCTCCTTCTCCACGTGGGATCTTTCGTATTCTTCGGCCTCCGCGCAGCCCATGGCCCGGTAAAACGCCTGGCTTTCCACCGCCGAATGGGCCGAAATATAGAGCTTTTTCGCCCCCTTCGCGCGGGCCGCTTCCTTCGCCCGCAAAAACAGCTCCCTTCCGATTCCGCATCCCCTCATTTCTTCGGAAACGTGAATGCTGGAAAGATCCATATACTGCTTTCGGCTCCCGAACAGCGCGGGTTCCACGGAGACGAATCCCTTCAGCGCTCCGCCCGCGAACGCTCCCGCCACGTATCCGCCCGTCCGGGCCGTGTTCTTCAGGCATTTCACCAAAAACGCATAATCTTCCGGCGTCCAGTCATCGATGAAGGGGATCGTCTGGATCTCCCATTTCCCCCGCACCTTCCGGTAACACTCCGTCACTTCCTGCCTTCTCTGAAATTCCGAAAACAGGGAAAGGTCGATTTCCGATTCCTGCAGCTCCCTGTACTCTATTTCCATTTTATCGTTCTCCATACGAACCTCCCTTTCGGCTTTCATTCCCGTCATGGCATCAGGATACCTCCTTCTTCCCCCGGTTGCAATACCCGTTTGGAAAAGGAAACGGGGCGCAGGGGATATTTTGAAAAAAATATTGACAGGGATGTGCTTCTGTGTTATTTTCACTTTAATGACACAGTGTCAACTCCCAGAGTTGATGTCTGTGCCCGATGGCAGCGAGGGGCTGCCGCATAAAGCGCATTCCGGTTCTGTTTTTATGCGGTGTCCCCATTCTTTTTACACCGGAATTAGCACTCTCTTAGCCAGAGCGCTGCCAGATGCAAAGGAGGACGATTTGATGATCACGAGGCCGATTTACAATACATTGTTGTTGCCGGACGTTTCCTATTATTTTAAGAAGGATTTTTTCTCCGGACAGAACCCGGAGGATCTGGAGCCCGGCTGCCAGATTCTGTTCATCCAGGTGAAAAACCGCCGGGAGGACCGGGAATATACGCCGAAGGATTTTTATCCCATCGGCATTTCCGCCCGGGTGGAGGGGAACAGCGACGGAGATACGATTCAGATCCGCACCCTGGAACGGGCGGATGTTTCCGATCTGGAAATCGAAAACGGGGTTTTGACGGCTTCCGCTTCCATCCGCCCGGAAATCGCCGATCTGAGCGAAGAGGAAGACCGGCAGATCTTTCTCCAGCTGCGTTCTTCCCTTCTGAAATTCGTGCAGGGCTATCAGTGGGGAATCTGGGCCAGGAGCTTCATCCTGCAGCGCCAGAACGTACACGACCTGGCCTGCGCCCTTTCGGACTACCTGAATCTGACCCCGAAGGAGAAATACGACATCCTGGCGGCCGATTCCCGCCGGGAGCGCTACGAAAAGATCGCCCGGGCCGTCAACGAATTCATGGAAATTTCCCGGGTATCCGCGGAAGCCGAAGCCGCGCAGAAGGGGGATCAGGAACAGCTCTACCGGGAAGCTGCCCTGAAAAAGCAGATCGACTATCTGCAAAAGGAGCTGGACGATATGCACCCGGAAAACGTTTCCGACGTCCGGAAGTTCGAACGCAAAATCTCCCGTTCTGGCATGAATAAAACCGCCCGCCGGGAAGCGGACAAGGTGCTCAACCGGATGCGGCAGGAGGGGAAGGAGAGCCACGAATACGGCATGCTCTACGACTATCTGGATTTCGTCACCAGCCTGTCCTGGAAGGCGCCTGCGGCTCCCGCCATCGATCTGAAAAAGGCGCAGGAAATTCTGGACGAAGACCATTTCGGCCTGAAAAAGGTGAAGGAGCGGATCGTTCAGCAGCTGGCCGTCATGGCTTTAAACCGGAAGCAGTCCGGTTCCATCCTCCTGTTCGTGGGCGCTCCGGGCACGGGCAAAACCAGCATCGGGCAGAGCATCGCCCGGGCGCTGGGGCGGGAATACGTCCGCATCAGCCTGGGCGGCATCCGGGACGAGGCGGAAATCCGCGGCCACAGGCGGACCTATATCGGCGCCATGCCGGGCCGCATTATGGAAGGGATGAAGCGCTGCGGAGCGTCCAATCCCGTCATGGTGCTGGACGAGGTGGACAAGCTGGCGAAGGACTACGGCGGCGATCCCGCCAGCGCCCTGCTGGAAGTGCTGGATCCGGAGCAGAACAACAGCTTCACGGACCACTACATGAACGTCCCCTACGACCTTTCCAACGTGCTGTTCGTCTGCACCGCCAACTCCACGGACACCATTCCGGAGCCCCTCTTGAACCGGATGGAGGTCATCTCCTTCTCCGGCTACACCGCGTCGGAAAAATTCCAGATCGCCCGGAAGCATCTGCTGCCCCGCGCTCTGACTTCCGCGGGCATTCCGGACGGGAAGCTCTCCCTTTCCGACGGGGGGCTGCGCAAAACGATCGACGGGTATACCATGGAATCCGGCGTCCGGAGCCTGAAAAACCTCATCGATACCCTCTGCCGCAGCGCCGCGGTCAAACTGGTGAACGGAGAGCCGGACGGAATCTCCGTCACGGAGGAAAATCTGGAGGAATTTCTGGGCAAAAAACAGCTCCGCCACGAAAGCCGGCTGCACGATCCCGCGCCCGGCGTGGTCACCGGTCTGGCCTGGACCCGGGCGGGCGGAGAAATCCTGTTCATCGAAACCCGGCTGACCCGCGGCAAGGGCGGCCTTCTGATCACCGGCCAGCTGGGGGACGTCATGAAGGAATCCGTACAGATCGCCTTAAGCCTGGTGAAATCCCTCTATCCGGAGGAAACGTCCGTCCTGGAAAACCACGATCTGCACGTCCATGTTCCGGCGGGCGCGGTCCCCAAAGACGGCCCCTCCGCGGGCATCACCCTGGTGGCCGCCCTGGCGTCCCTGTTCACGGGAAAGCCCGTGGATCCCGACTGGGCCATGACCGGAGAGGTTTCCCTGCGCGGCGGCGTCATGCCCATCGGCGGCCTGCCCGAAAAGCTCATGGCCGCGCAGCGGGCCGGCATCTCAAAAGTCCTGATCCCCGAAGATAACCTGGACGATCTGGACGAGGTGGCGGACGAGGTAAAGCAGAAGCTGGAAATCATCCCGGTCCGGACCGTGGAGGAGGCGCTGGGCCGTCTGCTCTGAAACCGATACGCAGAAGGCGAAAACGCCGCGCAAAGCGCGGCGTTTTTTCGTTTTTTCCCGGGTTCCTACATCAGGAACCTGGCCCATCCCGCGAAGATTCCCAGCAATGCCGTCAGGATCCTCTGTTTTGGCGACGGCGTCTGAGGGGTCATCCCCTCCGGCGCCAGCACTTCCCCTTCCCCGGTCACCGTCAGCGCCTTCGCCTCGTACTCTCCCATCTCCCGGCGCATATCGGCGTTGATTTCCGCGCTGTCGATGATCAGCATGATCTCCGTATCGATGTAGGCGCTGCGCATATCCCAGTTAAAGGAACCGATGCCGGACAGCCTGTCGTCCATCACAAAGCATTTCCCGTGATAGGAAATCCCGCCGTCGTACTCCAGAACCTCCACGCCGGTTTCCAGAATCTCATCCCTGTTCTTTTCATAGTCCATGGCGCCGAAAGGGTTTCCGTTGTTGGCTGCGGAATTGGTCATCATGGCCACGGAATCCACGCTGTCGCACACTTCCTTCAGCCGCTCCATCATCCAGTCGTCGCAGATAATATAGGGCGTGTGGAACCGCACCTCCCTTCGGGCCGACTTCATCAGCTCCGTCATGGCGTAAAAGACGGCCGGCTCCTTGGCGTAACAGTGGGTGGGATTGGACAGCAGCCGGATGCGGTTGACTTCCCGGGTGCTCTCTTCGTAATCGCGGGGTTCAAACCAGTCCGGGTGCTCCTCCTTCCTGGCGGCGTACCGCTCCCGGAGCTCCTCCCCGGCGGCCGCCACCCGTTCCTTCTCCAGAAGCTTGGGATCGTCCTTCCAGATCCGGCACAGGGGCAGCTCCCAGACTCCGGAAAAATAATCCAGCAGAGCGTTCACGGACTCCCCGGATCCGGGTTCTTCGCAGGAAACCAGCACGTCCCAGTCGTAGTTTTTGTATCCTTCATAGTCGCCCAGGAAGAAATCATACGTGTTTCGCCCGCCCAGAATATAGGCGGCGTCGTCCGCGATGAGATATTTGTCGTGCAGCCGTCCCATGAGCTTCCAGGGCTTTAGGGGATTCACCGGATTGTAGATGGCGATCTGCGCATTTTCATGGGCGGCCAGCGCCTGAAAATACGGATCGTCCGGCAGCTGAAGGTCTTTGAAGGCCGGGAATCCGTCCACGATTACCCGCACCGAAACGCCCCGGTCCGCGGCCGTCAGCAGGGCGGCCAGCACATCCTTCCCGCTCTCGTCGCTGCGAAATTCAAAGGTGGACAAAATGATCCTCTCCTGCGCCCCTTCGATCAGCCGGATCCGCTCCGCCAGGGCTTCCCCGTTTTCCGTCAGAAGAGCAGCCCGCTCGTTCCCCGTCTCATCCCCGTAAAACTCCGTTTCCTCAAACTGCTCTGCGGTCTCCCGGCTCATTTCGGGCTGCCGGATGAAAGGAAGGGCCGCGCCCGCCGCCAGATAGACCAGCAGCGCCAGCAGGGCCAGCCCGGCGATCCTGATTCCTCTCTTGATCATCGATTCATAAACTCCTCAAATGTCCCGAAGCCCATCCCCGTCGAAGGCCGGGATAAAACTCTCCTTTGCGGTTTCCCCTTCCTGGATGAAGGCGTTTTCTGCGCCCAGCTCCAGCAGCCCGTCCACCAGCCGGCCGTACTCCCGCTCCGTCAGCTTCCGGCACAGGGCCCGGTACTCCTTCGCCCGCTCTCCCAGCCTTTCCTCCAGCCTTTCCCGGATCCCGGGCATGGGCGTGTATTGATTCATCAGGCTGATGTAAATCCGGTTTCCGAAGGTCCCGTGCAAATACCGCAGCACGCGCCTGGAATCCGCTCCCTGCCCCGGCAGCGCCAGATGTCGGACGATCATCCCCTTTTTCATCAGGAAATCCGCATCCTCCTGACAGGCTTCGTTCATCTCCCGGGCGCTCAAAAGCCGTTCCCCCTCTCCCGACCTCTTTTCCGTCCCTTTCCCGGCGTCGAAAAAGGCCGGTTCCCCCACCTGGGCCTCCATTTCCTCCAGCGCCGCCGCTGCCCGCTCGAAATAATCCGGAGCGCCGGACAGATCCTCCGCCAGCCTGGCGGAGACATACTTGAAATCCGGCAGATAAATATCCACCAGCCCGCGAAACATCCGCAGCGTTTCCACGGTCTCGTAAGCCGAAGTGTTGTATACCGCGGGAACGGAAAGCCCCCGCGCCCTGGCCCTCTCCAGGGCGTCCGCCACCTGGGGCGCAAAGTGCCCCGCCGTGACCAGGTTGATGTTGTTGGCCCCCCGCCCCTCCAGCTCCAGGAAAATATCAGCCAGCCTCTCCCGGCTGATCTCCCATCCCGCGCGCCCCGCAGCGATTTCGTAATTCTGGCAGAAAACGCAGCGCAGGGTGCAGCCGGAAAAGAACACCGCCCCGGATCCGCTTCTCCCGGAAATACAGGGTTCCTCCCAGAAATGCAGCGCCGCCCTGGCCGCTACAACCGCGCTGCCCTGGCCGCAGTATCCCGTTTGTCCCGCCGTCCTGTCCGCCCGGCAGGCCCGGGGGCACAGCCCGCACGCTTTTAAAAGTTCCTCCCGCTCCATCTTCGGGCTCCCTTCCGCCGCGATCCCGCATCGCGCCCGCGCGCTTCGTATCGCTCGTAATACAGGAGATTGTACTACAATCCGGCGCGGATTTCCACAGAAACCGCGCCGGATTTTCTTCGCCTTATTTCCCTTATCTTTCCCTTATCTTCCCATTATGATTCCGCATAATACTGCGCCTGCGCGCTCCACAGCCGGGAGTACTCTCCCCCTTCGTCCGCCAGCAGGGAAGCGTGGGTCCCCTGCTGCACCACGGCCCCTTCGCCAAAGACCAGGATTTCATCGCAGAACTTGCAGGAGGACAGCCGATGGCTGATATAGATCGCCGTTTTGTCCCCCACGATCTCGTTGAGCTTTTCGTAGATCTCCGCTTCCGCTACGGGATCCAGCGCGGCCGTGGGTTCGTCCATCACCAGGAAGGGGGCGTCTTTGTAAAGGGCCCTGGCGATGGCGATTTTCTGCGCCTCGCCCCCGGATACGTCCGCGCCGTCCTGATCGTAGTCCCTGCGCAGGTACGTTTCCAGGCCGCGTTCCATGGCAGACAGCCTCTCCCCGAACCCCGCCTTTTGCAGGGCGTCTTCGGCGCGGCCTTCATCGTAGTCCGCGCTGGCCGCCACGTTTTCCCCGAGCCCCAGAGAAAAGAGGGCGAAATCCTGGAATACCACGGAAAACAGCGTCATATATTCCGCATAATCGTATTTGCGGATGTCGATCCCGTTGAGCAGAATTTCTCCCTCCGCAGGATCGTACAGGCGGCAGAGAAGCTTGATAAAGGTGGTTTTTCCGCTCCCGTTCCTGCCCACTACGGCCAGCCTCTTCCCCACTTCGAACTTCATGCTGACGTTACGCAGGGCGTACTCCTCCCTGCCCGGATACCGGAAGGAAACGTTGCGAAATTCCACCTCGTACTTCCGGTCGCGGCGCTTTTCCACGGTGAGGCTGCCCTGATACATTTTGTTCGGAATGTCCAGAAAGGAGAAGGTCTGCTTCAAAAATGCGGCGTTGTTGCGCAGATCCCCCAGGGAAGAAATCAGCTGCGATACCCCGCCCGCCACTTTGGTGATGGAGGCCACGTACTGGGTGACCGCGCCCAGCCCGAAGGCTCCCGCCCAGGCTTTCAGGCAGACGAAGCCGTACACCGCGCCCGTAAAAATCACGGAAACCGCCGAGGAAGCCGCGCTGCAAAATCCCACGAAGCCCCGGCTGTACCGGGCGAACATCCCTTTGGATCCGAAGGCGCCCTCCTTGTTGCGGGTATACCGTTCGCAGATTTTATCCTGACGGTACATCCGCACGTCCATGGCCACATCCCGGTTCTGGCCGAGCACGCCGAAAAATCCAAACAGCCGGTTCACCTGGCTGTGCGTGTCGGCGTTCAGCGCCCAGATGCTCCCCGCCCGGTTGGCCAGGGCCGGCGACAGCCAGGTGATCCCGAGCAAAACGGCGACAATCGCCAGAAGAAACAGCGGATGATTCAAAACCGTATAGGCGCCCGCGCTTTCCGGGACCCTGGCTGCGAACAGGGAGACCGTCAGGGAAATCCCTCCCAGCAGGGTGATCGCGGCCAAACACAGATCCTCGTATCTCTCCAGCACCCGATAGAGCCCCCAGCCGCCGCTGTTCTGGTTCTGCCGGATCCTCTCCAGCAATTCCCCGGTCTCCGCCTCGTCCAGATCGATATAATCCATCTCCAGCAGCTTATCGGAAAAAATTTCCTCCATCGTCCACCAGACCCCAATCCCCCGGGCTTTCCTCCAGCGGTTTAAAAATGCCGATATCAGGGCGATGAGGGCCGCGGAAAACAGGGAAGCCAGCACCAGGAATCCCAGGCGGTCGGGCCGCCGTTCCCCGGCCAGCTCCGCCACCAGAAGCGCCGAAAGCCGGATCCCCACGTAGGGCGTCAGCGCCGTCCAGACCGCGCTGACCATTCTGGAGGCCACCATCTGCGGATACCGCCGCACAAACAGCAAAAACGCGCGGCAGCTGAGCCGGAACGTCTCTCCCCATGAGACGGGTTTTTTATTTTTCTCCATCTTCCATCTCCCCTTCCCTGTAATATTTGCTCTGGACTTCGTACAGGCCGGCATATCTGCCTCCCCGCGCCAGCAGCTCCTCATGGGTGCCCTCCTCGCAGATCCCCCCGTCTCCGATCATGACGATGCGGTCGCAGAACCGGGTGGAGGCCAGGCGATGGGAAATATAGACGGACGATTTTCCCTCCGTCATCTCGTCGTATTTCTGATACAGCTCCGACTCCGCGATGGGATCCAGAGCCGCCGTGGGCTCGTCCAGCACGAGGAAGGGACCGTCCTTATAAAGGGCCCGGGCCAGCATGAGCCGCTGCGTTTCTCCGCCGGAGAGCATGATCGCTTCATCGTATACCTCCCGGTTGAGGCGCGTTTCGCACCCTGAGGGCAGCGACTTCACCTTTTCCCAAAGCCCCGCTTTTTCCAGGCATTCCCGGACCCGTTCCCCATCGATGTCCTCTTCCTTCTGCGCCACATTGGCGGCGATGGTTCCCGCCAGCAGGGAAAACTGCTGAAACACCGCGGAAAACAGCCCGTAATATTCCGCCCGGTCGAACTCCCGGATATCCTCGCCGTCCAGCAATACCCGGCCCTCCGTCGGATCCAGGAACCCGCAGATCAGCTTTACCAGAGTGGTTTTCCCCGCCCCGTTTAAGCCCACCACAGCCAGCTTTTCTCCGGGGTGCAGCGTGAGATCGATGCCGGTCAGCGTATTTTTCTCCGCGCCGGGATAGCGAAAGGAAACGCCCTCCAGCCGGATCTCGTGGTTTTGGTCCGCCCTCTCCGGAATGCGTCTGCCGCCTTCAAACCGGAACGGCTCCGGATAATCCAGATATTCCCGGATGATGGAAATATCCAGCGCCTGCCTGTGCAGCGTATTCAGTTCGCCCAAAACCCCGGTCACCCATTCGGAAAACCCGCTGGCTGCCGCAAAATACAGCAAAAATTCCGCCACTTCTATCCGGTTTTGAAGCACCAGGCCGATGAGATATCCGTACGCCGCGGCGTTGCGCAAAAAAGTGAGGATCAGATCCGCGACTCTGGCCCAGAGATAGACCCCCTCCGCCTTCCAGTGGAACGCCCGATATGCGCCGACCGCTTTGTCCCGAAGCTCCACCAGCCAGGGGCGCATCCCGAAAAGCCGGATTTCCTTGGCCGCCTTCAGATCGCTGGAGCAATGAAACAGGTATTCCATCTTTTTTTCGGTTTCCGCCTCTTCCTCCCGGTGCCGGTACCCGTAGCCGTTGATGCGGTTGCCGATAAGCCATCCCGCGGCCGCGGTGGCCAGAATCACCAGGATCAAAACGGGCTCGATCGACGTCAGAAGCCCCGCGTAGAGGATGAGGCCGGTCATGTCCGCCAGAAGATTCGTCATCGTGGTCCAGATCGCCTCCCCGGACGACTGGTTCGAACAGATGCTTTCCATGGATCTGGCTTCCAGCTTCAGGAACCCGTCGTCGTCCAGATTCGGGAAGGAAGTCGTTTCCACCTTCCGGTTCACCAGATTGATGATCTCCATGCGCACGCTGATCCTCCCGTACATGGTATTGGCATTCACATAAGAAGACGCCCCGGATACGAACATGAGCGCCAGCGTAAATCCGGCGATGGTCATCGCCAGCTCCGCCACGGGCGCTCTTCGCTCCACCGCCGACAGGATCGTCGGGGAAACGTACAGGTTGACGAGACTGGTCGCCACGGCCAGCCCGGCGGAAAGCAGGCTCAGCACGATCGCCTTTTTCTCCTGCGACGTCCAGGCCAGCTTTATCATAAACCAGGTCGCCTGCAAATCTTTTTTCACAAAACCACCATCCTTTCCGGGATTTATCCTATCACAAAAAAACGTCCCCGACCGTTTCGGGGACGAATCGTCGTTTCCGGGGGACGAATTCTATACCTGCGGGATCAAAATTTCCGTGGTAAACGCTCCGTCCTCGCTGTTTCGGCTGATATATCCGTCCAGGCGCTCCACGATGGCGTCGATCCGCACCAGGCCGAAGCCGTGCCCTTCCCCCTTCGTGCTGCGGAACAGCTTTCCTTCCTTTTTCAGCTTTTTGCCCGCCGTAAAATTGGTGAAGGAAATGTAGAGCTGCGTGTTCTTCATATCCATATAGACGCGGATCATCCGCTGATCCTCGGGAAGCTTCTCGCTGGCCTCGATGGCGTTGTCGAACAGGTTGCCGATGATACAGCACAGATCGATTTCCGAAGATTTCAGCTTTACCGGAATATGCGCGTCGGCCGTCACCCGGATCTTTTTGGAATGGGCCAGGGAAATTTTGGAATTCAGAATGGCGTCCGTCATGGGATTTCCCGTTTTCACCACCGTATCCACCGCCGTCAGATCTTCGTCCAGCAAATCCAGATACCTGCGGATGGCATCCCAGTCCTGTGCCGCAGCATATGCCTTCATCGTCTGAATGTGATTGCGGTAATCGTGCCGCCATCCCCGGATCTGCCGGTACATATTATCCACTTCCCGATAGTGCGTCTCGATCAGCTCCTGCTGATAGGACGCGATCCGCTTCTCCACCCTTCCGGATAAAAATCCCATGTTCTCCTCCCTGTCCTTTCTCCACTCCGCTTTCGCTTCCCCGCTTCACTTCATCCTCACTTCATCCCGATAATCGCCCGGTTGACGCCCTCGTAAGCGCCTCTGGGCAGAGGGATCCCCGTCCCGTCGTTCAGCCGGATTTCCGTCCTGGTGACGCGGCTGATCTGCGTCAGATTGACGATGGCCGAACGGCCCACGCGGAAAAACCGGTCGTCCAGTTCCTTCTCCAGATTCCCCAGGGTCATTTTTACGGTCAGCTCCTCCCCGGCGTGGATGGTCACGTAATTGCCGAACACTTCCGCATACCGGATCCGATGCACGGGAACCCTGACCAGCTCCCCCCTGCATTCCACATTCAGCACCTTTTCGTTTTTCTTCAGCTTTTCCGCCGCCCGGTCCAGAACCGAAAACAGCCTGTCCTCCCGGACCGGCTTCATCAGATAGTGAAGGGCCGCAACCTCGTACCCTTCCGCGATATATTCGGAATATCCCGTGATGAACACGATCTGCACCGTATCGTTCTCCCGGCGCAGGATTTTCGCCATGGTTACGCCGTCCATCTCCCCCATCTCGATATCCAGCAGCAGAATATCGTAATCGCTTTTTTCCTCATAGCAGAACAGAAACTGTTCCGCTGAATCGAACGCGGCGATTTCCGCGGTGTGCCCCGCCTCCCGGGCCCACCGGTTCACCAGACCGGACAGGTACTCCCTGTCCGCTTCGGAGTCATCGCAGATCGCAATCCCGTAGCGCATCGTTTCCTCTCCTTTATTTTGTCGCTCTCTTTCGCCTTTCACATACGGACAATGCCACGATAACCATGATAGCACGAACGGCGCGGGATTTCCATGGATTTTGATGGGTAAGGCGGAGGGAAGGCTGCGCACGCGCAGCATCAGACATGCCGGATGACAGAATCAAAATTAAAAAATGTTAAAATGCGTTGCTTGTGGCAACAGGCAGTTTTGTTTAAAATAATGCTGACGACAAACAAAAAAGGAGGCTGATTCTAATGCTCAACGAAAATATGAAAGCGATCAGAAAATCAAAGGGCCTTTCGCAGCAGGAGCTCGCGGTCAGGCTGAACGTTGTGCGGCAAACCGTCAGCAAATGGGAGCAGGGTGTTTCCCAAAGTTAAAGAGATTGTCATGGACAATCCACGCTTACATATTTCTTTTGTACTCATAATCATACGCTTACGCTGAGACGAAAGATCATACTTTTTTCAAGATCCAGCCCCGAAACTCATCAGGGCTGGATTTTTACTTTTAACCAAGATTTTTCCACCTTAGGGCTTCCTTTTTGAAATTTTTGAAATCCTCAAAGGTTTCTTGCATCCGGACCAGGCGGTCGGCTGGGAAACCGAACGTTTTCTTTGTTTTGTTAATGGCATTGCACTAGTCCGAGATTCGCTCTTGCATAGGTGGCTGTAGTCATTGGCTCCCTTTTCTCGTTAGACAACAGTTGTATGCTTGAGATTGTTCTGGCTTCTCCATACTTGCTTAGATTTTTCTAGATTAATAGAAGAAAATTCGTGTAAACATGAAGAGCAATCTTGTGCTTTGAGAGGGCTTGTGGTATCCTGTTATTGATGTAAGTATCACTTCAAGCGCTTGATAACTAAGACAAGGGGACTGCTATGGAAGTTAGTTACAAAAAACTATGGAAAATCCTGATAGATAGAGATATGAAGAAAAAGGATTTGCAGGCGAAGGCCGGTATCAGCTGGGCATCCGTTACCAAGCTGTCTAAAGGTGAAACTGTCAGTATGGAAGTGCTAATGAAGGTATGCAAAACGTTGAATTGCGATATTGGAGACATCGTAGAGTTGATTCCTACCGAAAAAGACGTTATTAAGTGAAGGGTGACGATATGCCAGCGAGAAAGAAAAGCGTAATTAGCAAGGCCAGCTCTCACACAATCAAGAAATTTGAACTGATAGAGGAATACATCAAATCCTGGGCACAGAAGTTGATGTTGAATAACTCATGCAATGGCCTGATCTTTATAGATTGCATGTGCAATAGCGGGATTTATACAGATGACGCTGGAGAAATTGTAAAAGGTACGGCTGTGAGGGTATCGGAGGCATTGCTTGAGGTTGCAAGAACATATACCGATAAAACCGTGTATATCTATCTGAATGACAAAGACGCCAAGCGGGTAGATGAACTGGAGAAGCATTTGCCGCAGAATGAGCGCAATTTTCAGATTGTGACGTCAAGGCTGGATGCACATGAGCTTCTTAAGACTATCGGGCCGCAGTTATGCCAGACAGGACATTTGCATTACTTCCTGCTTTATGATCCGTATGATGCTTCGATTGACTGGGAAGCACTATTGCCGTTCTTCCGCAATTGGGGCGAGGTCATGATAAATCACATGGTCTCCGATCCGGTCAGAGCGATAACCCGTGCCAAGCGGAAAACGACAAAGGAAAAGTATGCGAATACTTACCTTGAAGACTTTGAAAAGCTGGTGCCCTTCGGAAGTGACAAGGCTGCCTATGAGGCAAGAGTGGAGGAAATCATCTCTTTCTTGCACGGACCGCGCAGATACTACGTTGCAGCGTTTCCTTTCTACAACACAAACAACTCGCACATGTATAACCTGATACATTGTACAAGCCATAAGGAAGGATTCAAGCTGTATAAGAAAAGTGCATGGAAAGTTTTCGGAGCACAGTCTTCTACCAAACACTCCACAGAAAGTGGGCAGCTGCGATTTGACTTTGATGGGGTTGTCACATTGGATACGGATACTTCCTGCTTCCATGTAAGAGATATTGCAAAGTATTTGCAGGATAATTTTAAAGGACGCAATCTAGTACCACTTACAGAATTGTGGGATTTGCTGGATGACCATCCAATCTTTCCGTCAGAAGGATATCGGAACGAGATCAAGAAAGAGCTGATCAGCGACTACGGAGCAAAAATCGAACAGATTGTCCGAGTCGAAACAAACAAGAAAGAATATGTCATTTCATTCTCTTCGTGAGAAAGAGTGTGGACGAGGATAAAAATAACAATGGTAACATCACAAAAATTTGGCGGCAAATGGACGGAGGAAAAGCTCAATATCTTCACGAGTTATCTGGAAGCATACCTAATTGCGTTGCAAAACCAGAAGTTCAAGAAGATATATATCGACGCTTTCGCCGGGACAGGAGAAATCGAGACCAGCGACGGTGAGCAGTACCTTGTAGGCTCTGCCAAAAGGGCACTGGCCGCAGATAGAAAATTTGACCGTTACTACTTCATCGAAGGAGACGAGAAAAAGGCAGCGGAGCTCCGGGAGGTGGTAAACACAGAGTTTCCGTACTTGTCGAGGATCGTCACTGTATACTGTGGAGATGCAAACGACAAACTCGCACAGATTATTCGTGATGTAGATTGGCGGTATAATCGAGGACTCTTATTTTTAGATCCTTACGCGACACAGGTGAATTGGACAACGCTTGAGACCGTGGCAAGGACAAAATCTATTGATGTTTGGTATCTGTTCCCGTTCTCGGCACTGAATAGGATGCTGCCTAAAAACGGTAAGTATGAAACATGGGAAAACTGCATAGACAGGTTGCTGGGAGATGATGGCTGGCAAACCGAGTTCTATAAGGAAGACCCCCAAATGTCACTGTTTGACCTGCTCCCTGACTCTGAGACATCTAACAACGGCACAAGAAAGGTCAAAGATTCCAATACAGATCATATTAAGGATTATATCATCTCTCGGCTAGGGACGATATTCCCATGCGTGTCTAAGCACCCACGGATTTTCAGAAACAGCCGGAACTCGCCGATGTTCTTATTCTGCTTTGCTATTTCGAGTGAGAGTCCGAAAGCGCAGCGACTCGCTCTGCGGATAGCAGATCACATATTAAAGAATAAGTAGGCGGAGGATGGAGTTAACTTGAAAACCATAACGCGAAAATCCATGCTTTACCAAACGGGTGTTGAGTATGGTGACTATACGATGAATCACGTGCAGGGATGTGCACATGGATGCAAATATCCATGCTACGCATTCCTGTTGAAGAAACGGTTCGGGCAAATTAAAGACTACGATAGTTGGCTGGAACCATATCTGGTGTCTAATACCCTTGAACTGCTGGATAAGGAGATACCAAGGCTCAGAGACAAAATACAATCTGTTCAGCTTTGTTTTACGACAGACCCATTTATGCAAGGATATCCGGAAATATCAGCTATGAGCATAGCAGCTATGCGAAAGCTGAATGAGGCAGGTATAAAATGTACAACGCTTACCAAAGGCCTGCTGCCTATAGAACTGGCGCAGCTGTCTCCGGAAAATGAGTACGGTATCACGCTCATTTCCTTGGATGAGACATACCGAGAAAAAATGGAGCCGGGTGCAGCTTCTTATACGGAGCGGTTGGCTGCTTTGCGAGCGCTCCATGATGCAGGCTGCCGGACTTGGGTAAGCATCGAGCCTTATCCCACGCCGAACATGATTGAGCAGGATTTGAATAAAATCTTAGAGGCGGTAGCGTTTACCGACCGTATCATTTTTGGTAGAACGAATTACAGCAAGATGGCAAACGCCTACAGGAGACATAAACACTTTTACAATGTATGCGCGACAGAAGTAATTACTTTCTGCCAGGAGCACGGCATTGATTACCATATCAAAGAAAAGACGATCACAGAAGAATGAGGTGGAAACGGTGGCACTATTACAAGATCTGATCCAGCAGATCGACGATCCCACACTTCGGGACAGGATTTTGCAGGAAACCAATAAATTGATAAAGCAAAAAAAGTTTGGGCTCGTATTTGAGGAACATCTGCCGGAATGCACACCGCTCTATGACGTGCCAGTTCGTGTTGGCTCTAAAGTTGCACGAAAAATCGGATATGTCAGTGATATTTATACTGTTCTGAAAATAGAAGGTAGTGCTGTTCTATGTGATCGCCGGGAAACCCATGAACAGGTTACCTTCCAAATGGATGAAATTGTGGCAATCGCAGAATTTGGAGAGCTAATTTATCCGACGCTCAGACCTTTGGATTATGTAGAGAATGCGCCTGATAGTGATCTTTGGCATACATTGATTGAAGCAGATAACTATCACGCACTCCAACTTTTAGAATATCTATATGCAGAAAAGGCGGATTGCATCTATATTGACCCCCCATATAACACGGGGGCTAAAGATTGGAAATATAATAACGATTATGTTGATAGTACGGATGCCTATCGCCATAGCAAATGGTTGTCCATGATGGAAAAGCGTTTGAAGCTGGCGAAGAAATTATTAAATCCGGAAGACTCGGTTTTAATTGTAACCATTGATGAAAAAGAATATCTTCATCTTGGCTGCCTTCTTGAGGAGATTTTTTCTGGGGAGACGATGCAAATGGTTAGCATAACCATTAATCCCTCTGGAGCAAAGCGAGATAATCTATTTTCGCGCTCTGATGAATATGCGTATATTATTCTCTTTGGTAACGCACAAGTGGTACACCCGAAAGGGAATGGCGATGAACGAGAAGTAAGATGGTGG
Source organism: Candidatus Eisenbergiella merdigallinarum (assembly GCA_019119355.1). Classification (GTDB taxonomy): domain Bacteria; phylum Bacillota; class Clostridia; order Lachnospirales; family Lachnospiraceae; genus Gallintestinimicrobium; species Gallintestinimicrobium merdigallinarum. The sequence goes on along the minus strand of DWXE01000017.1, from coordinate 1,479 downwards.
TATTTACGCAGAACGGATTATGCCTCTAGAAGAGGGACTGTTAAAGGAGGGGTGGCCCAATTTTATCCAATATATGTCGATGATAAGACAATGAAGATCGTTGCTATAGGAGAGGCATTGAAACCAGAGCAATCAAGATTTGATGTCCCGGCTATTGAAGGTGCTACTCCTGTATTCCCTGTTAGAGACGATGGAGTTGAAATGAACTGGGGAATAACAGGCGACTCTTTACAGCAACTTTGTAAAGAAGGTGTTGTAAGAGTTTCTCCAGGAAGCAAAAACCAACCATACGTGTTTAGATATTTAAGTGCTAATTATGTTGATAAAATTAAAAGTGGTCGATGGGCTGTACGAGGTCTACGCGAGGATGGAACCAAAATAGTTGTCGAAACAGAAGGTAAGGTTACAAGAACGACAACTGTATGGCAAAACAAAAGTTATGATGCGGGACAATACGGAACATCTGTACTTGGCGAAATAATCGGAAGCGGTAAATTCACTTTTCCCAAATCGGTGTATGCTGTAATGGATACACTTAAGTATTTCATTGCAAATAAGAAAAATGCTCTTGTTATTGATTTTTTTGCTGGATCTGGTACAACCATGCACGCTGTCAATCTGTTAAATTCAATAGACAATGGTCATCGCCGGTGTATTATGGTAACCAACAATGAAGTTTCAGCGGATGAAGCAAAAGCATTAGATGAAAAAGGATATAGGCCAGGAGATAAGGAGTGGGACAGACTCGGTATTGCTAGGTATGTCACATGGCCTCGAACGGTTTGTTCCATTAAGGGATGCAATATTGATGGAAAACCTCTCGATGGAAATTATGGATGTAATGTGGAACAATATACCGAGATTGAAGGGGAAATTGTTAATCCCGAAACTGGAAAAAAAATTCGAGGGAAAGTATATAAAAAAGAAAAAGAACCGGCTTATCCTGAATTAGCGGATTTGAAGATGTCTGATGGATTCAAAACCAATGCTGTGTTCTTCAAACTGAGCTTTCTTGACAAGACATCCGTGGCGCTTGGCCGGCAATTCAAAGAACTGCTCCCGGTGCTCTGGATGAAGGGCGGAGCCATTGGAAAATGTCCGGCGCTCGAAAGTGACGAGCTTCCGGAGATGCTCATTCTGCCACAGAACAAAATGGCAGTTCTGATAAACGAAATATATTATTCCGAGTTTGATGCGGAATTAAGCCAGCATCCAGAAATTCAGACAGTCTTTATCGTGACAGATTCAGAGATAGCTTACCGGTCAATGATCCGCGCCTATGATGGCAAAACCTGCTATCAGCTTTACCGGGATTATCTGGACAATTTCCGTATCAACACAGGGAGGTAAGAGTGAAAAATAAAGAGTATTTTTGGACGCACTTATATAAGGGTTCATAAAAACCCGTTTTTACAAGTATAGAAAACAGAATAATGTTAGTTATCGTTGCGTTTCACTAACTTAGAGCTATCGTAACCA
>DWXE01000016.1 GCA_019119355.1 Candidatus Eisenbergiella merdigallinarum | reverse complement strand
GGCTTCATGCCGCCCGGGCGCTTTTGTGTTCTTATGGGGTTGCTTCGGGTCATGTTGGCCCGAAGTCATTCCCCGGTGCCGCTCCCCGCCGCCTTCGTTTCGGTCACTCGTCAACCACCAACCGAAACGGAGGTCAATATGGCTATTATCAATCTGCGGGACTATTACCCGTTTTATACATCGGATTGCTTCATGGAAGTATCGGACGAAGTTGCTGAAATGTTCAAAGATACGGTTCAAAACAAAAGTAAAAGAAAAACTCCATGCGAACGGTTTGTCCATTCACATAGAGTTTTCTTATTTTCGCTCCCTTTCAGCCGTTCAGCGATAGCTGTCCAGCTTTTTCGCCAGGACGTCCCTGCTCTGCACGCCCACCATACGGTCCACCTCCTGTCCGTCCTTGAAGACGATCAGCGTGGGGATGCTCATCACGCGATAGCGGGCAGCCAGCTCCTGCTCCTCGTCCACGTTGAGCTTTCCGGCGTTATAGCCCTCTTCCGCCAGCTTTTCCACAGCGGGCCCCTGCATCCTGCAGGGCATGCACCAGGTCGCCCAGAAATCCACCAGGACCGGCCCCTTCGCCTGCAGCACTTCCGTTTCAAAATTCTGCGCCGTAAATTTCTTCGCCATATCAAAAATCTCCTTTCGACTGTTCCTGTTTTTTCTTTCGATGGGATCAGTATACCCGTTTTTTTGCCGGACTTCTGTGACGAAGTCACACGATGCGCTTTACTTTTCCATCGTTCCGTTTTATAATGAATCCCACGACAGGATGGGGATGTGCGGGAAACCGCATGTCCCCTCTTTTGATTGCTTTACCCTGTTAGTATGATAAAAAGGACTGATTTCATGACAACAACCCTTCACGCATCCCTGAAAAATATCCGGAACGTTCTGGCGGTCCTGGCAGGAAACGCTCTGTATGCCCTGGCCGTGGCCGCTTTCATTCTGCCCGGGGGCATCATCACGGGCGGCACCACGGGGCTGGCGCTGTCCGCCGGCCGCCTTCTGCGCATTCCGGTGCCCGCCTTCGTCTTCTCCTTCAATCTGATCATGTTTGTGGCCGGCGCTCTCATCCTGGGGAAAAAGTTCGCCCTGACGACCCTGATCAGCACCTTTTTCTATCCCGCCGTCCTGGCGTTCTGGCAGCGGTTTCCTGTCCTGTCACACGCGACGGACGATCCCATGCTGTGCACGGTTTTCGGCGGCCTGATGATCGGCGCCGGAATCGGGATCGTCATCCGGGTGGGCGCTTCCACCGGCGGGATGGACATTCCTCCCCTCATCCTGAACAAAAAGTTCGGCCTTCCGGTTTCCGCCATGCTCTACGGCTTCGATTTCCTGATCCTCATCGCCCAGATGTTTTTCTCCAACGCGGAACAGATTCTCTACGGCATTCTCCTCGTCCTCATCTACACCTTCGTCCTGGACAGGGTTCTGGTGATCGGGCTGCATCAGTCCAAAGCCGAGATCGTCAGCCGCCGCTACGAAGAGATCCGGCAGGCTATCCTCCGGCAGCTGGACCGGAGCTGCACCCTTCTGGACGCCTGCACCGGCTATCTGAAGGTGGATCAGCCCGTGATCATGACCGTGGTTTCCCGCCGCGAGCTGACCCGCTTAAACCGTCTGGTCATGGAGATCGATCCGGAGGCTTTCCTGATCCTCAGCGATGTGAACGAAGTCAAAGGGCTGGGATTTTCGCTGCAGAAGGTATACCGCCAGCCGCCAGCCGATCCGGATTAAGCCCTCACCTTCTTCCGCAGCATCCACAGGCAGATCAGGTTGGGGATGGCCATGCAGGCGTTGGCCAGATCCGACAGGTTCCAGACGAAATCCAGGGAAAGGACCGCGCCCAGGTAGACGAACACCATGTAGCCGATCTCGAACAGGGAGGCACCCTTTTTCCCCCACAGATATTCCGCCGCCCGTTCCCCGTAGAAGCTCCAGCCGATGATGGTGGCGAAGGAAAACAGGATCAGGCAGAGGGACAAAAGCGATTGTCCCGCAAAGGGCAGGCGGGAGAAGGCGATGAAGCAGAGGGAGTCCTCCGCCGCGCCCAGGTACGGCCCGGGGTTCCGGACCATATCGCTCAGGATGGCCAGGCCCGTCACGGCGCACATCACCAGCGTATCCCAGAAAATTCCGGTCATGGAAATCAGCCCCTGCTTTGCCGGGGAATCCTCGTTGGACAGGGCGGCCGTCATGGGCATGGAGCCCATGCCCGCCTCGTTGGTGAACAGCCCTTTCGCCATGCCGGTCCGGATTCCCGTCATCACTGCAGTCCCTGCGATTCCTCCGATGAAGGGCCGGGAGGAAAATGCCGATCCTACGATGACGCGCAGCGTCTCCGGCAGCCAGGCCACGTTTTTGACGATGATATACAGGCAGCCGCCCAGATAGATCGCGCTCATCACCGGCACCAGGCAGGTACACGCTTTCGCCGTTTTTTTCGCCCCTCCCACCAGGATGCTTCCCGCCAGCAGGGCCGCCGCGATCCCCACCGGATGGGGGGAGACCGGAAGCTGCCTGGTCACCGCCTCCGCCAGCGAATGGGCCTGGACGCTGCTTCCCACGCTCAGCGCCGCCACCACCGCGAAAAAGGAAAACAGGATCGCCAGCCCTTTTTGGTGCAGAATATGTTCCATCACGTACATGGGGCCGCCCTTCGCCGTCCCGTCCGGCCCCCGGACCCGGTACCGGGCGGAAAGAAAGCATTCCGCATAGCAGGTGGCCATTCCCAGAAGGCCGCTCAGCCAGCACCAGAACACGGCCCCCGGCCCGCCGATGGCGATGGCCGCGGAAATCCCGATGATATTTCCCGTCCCGATGGTCGCCGCCAGGGCCGTGGAGAGCGCTTCGTAGGGGGAGATCCCTTCCTTTTTCATCCCTTCTCTGGAAAAGCTCATCCGGATTCCCTGCGGCACCTTCTTCTGAACGAACCCGAGTCGGACCGTGAAGTACAGATGGGTTCCCAGAAGCAGAGCCAGCATCGGAAAATTCCACAAAAGGTCGTTCAGCCTTTCCACGATTTGGTTCAGCCGTTCCATGCCATATCCCGCTCTTTTATGATCTCCCTCAAATATATGGCTCATCCGGACCGGTTAGGACATTTGTTCACAATCTTTTCATTTTTCTTTCAGACTTCTGCCACAAGTTTTGTGTATGCTGTAATTGTCAGAAGGAAAAAACCTTTTCATATTACTTTTTCTTTTCATACCAGCCGGCAGAAGCCATTTCTGCCGGCCCTCCTTTTTTCCGGGGGGATTTTCGGCCGTCGAACTCATGGATGATATTCCTTCCCGTCCGCCGTCCAGGATCCCTCCAGATCGCTTTCCAGCTCTCCGATTATATTCTCCTGATAGGCGGCCAGCCTTTTGGCCTGCACGAGCTCCGCCGTCCTTTGCAGCGCGGGACATTCGATGCGCCCCAGCCGGGCCAGGCGTTCCTCCCGGATCTCCTCTTCGGAAATCGCCCTTTCATAGTCCTCAGGCGACATCCGCCACAGCTCCACCGCCCCCTCATAGCGTTTCCAGATCCGGTCCGCGATTTCCATCCCCTCCGGATCCATATCCCCGCCGTAGCGGATTTTGCATCCGCCCAAAACCAGCAGGGAAAGCAACTTCCAGGCTGCGGACCGGGGCTGTCCGGACGTGCAGATCAGGGCCGCGTTTTTCTCCCTGGCCCGCTGCGCAAGGCAGCTGAACACCATCTCGTTTTCCACCACATAAACGGCGCTGCCCTCCGAGCAGGCGCCCACCACGTCCCGCAGGTTCTCCATGGTGACGGCGAAGGGTTCCCCCAGATCGCAGAAGGCCTCATAGGCCGGATGCCTTCCCCGCTCCGTCAGAAAATGCACCCCGCAGCAGTGAACGATGCTGGACACGTTATCCGGAACGATTCCGGCGCGAAGCAGAAGCTGTCTCCAGCCGTGGGCATCCCCCGGTGGCTGGCAGTCCAGCCTGCAGCAGATCCCGTGCACCAGCAGCTGTCCGGCCGCGGTTCCCCGGTCGAAATAGTGGGGATTTCCGGACGCTTCCGCCGCCAGCACGGCCAGGGCGACGGTCCTGTTTCCTTCAAAATCCAGCCGGTTCAGCGCTTCTCCCGTATTTTTCGCCAGAGAAAGGGCCGCTTCTTCCCCCTTCTCCCATTCCCTCGCCAGCAGCTGCGCCCCGAAGGCGCGCCCGCTTTTCATGGCGAGAGCCCAGGAAGCGGCGGGGGAGGCTTCCCCTCCCGCGCCCTCCCTTTGGCCCGTGCCCTGCTCCCGCCCGGAAAACATGGCGCACAGCCGGTCGAAAAAGCGCTCCCGCTCCCGGCTCTTCCTTTCCCGATCCTCCCGGCGGGTGGACAGGCGTTCCCCAAAGTAGCATTCCAGCAGTTCTTTCAGATCCACCGGGGCGAAGCGGGTTTTCTGAAGCCCCTTTTCGAAATCCGAACAGGAAAAGCGCACGGCTTCCCCCGCAAAGCTCTTTCCCACGATCCCGGCCAGCAGAGCCCTTTCTTCCTCCGAAGCGTCGGGAAGCTCGATCGTTCCCGCCGCCCGGCCGTAGGTTTTCCACTTCTTTCGCAGCTGTTCCATACACCTGCCATAGCCCTTCCGGCTTTTCAAATACAGCGCGCATTCCCCGCTGCCGCCCTTTTCGCTACTGCTCATCCAGAATCCTTTCGCGCCCGTTCCAGGTATAGCGGATGACCGTCACCACCTGGGAATTCATGGGCCTCAACAGTTCCGCGATCCGAAGTCCCCTGACGGTGCCGTAACATCCCCACAGCGCCTGGGAATTCATGATATAATCGAAGTCCAGCTTTTCCACCAGCTCGAACATGCTGCTGATGTTCTTGTCGTCCACCCCCGCGAACGCTTCGTCCAGGGCGATGATCCGGGGATGGTCCGCCGCCCCCGCCTTCTGGTACTGGGCGTTCACCGCGGCGAACAGCGGCACGTACATGGCCATGGCCTTTTCCCCACCGCTGAACCGGTTGAAGGCCGCGTTGGTCAGCGGCTTCCTCTGCTCCTCCCCGCGGCGGTAATACATCTGGAACGAAAACCACCGGCGATAATCCATGGCTTCCCGCACCAGCTCCATATAGTTGATCACGGCTCCTCTTTCCTCCTGCTGCCCTTTCTGCGTCCGGATCTTGCTGCGGAAATGGGACGCCACCTTTTCGATGTCCTCCATGGTCAAAAGGGCCCGGTCCCGCAGCAGGATCTGCTCCAGCGCAGAAACGTCCAGCTCCTCCTGCGTCTGCGCCGCGCAGGGCTTCCAGTCCAGCGAGAAGCGCATCCCCATGGAAGTGTCCATCTCCCGCATCAGCTTCGACATGTCGGCCACCCACTTCCGGCTTTCCGCGATCCGGTCCGTCAGCTGCCGGCTGATGGTCTGGGACAGGATATCCTCGAACAGCTCCCGGTCCTTTTTCCGGATCAAAAGCTCCGTCTCTTCGATGGCCCCTTTCAGAATCCGGAAGAATTCTTCCAGCCACACCTTCTTGCCTTTCCAGACGGAAACGACCCGGACCCGCTTTCTCACCGCCCCTTCCGCCGACGCTTCCCCGTCATCCGCCCCGAAGCAGTCCTCCAGGCAGGTCCCGTAGGAAGCCGCCAGGCTGCCGTTGTGGGCCTGATAGACCCGGTAAAGAGCCTGCAGCATATCCGCGGGCTCCCTGTTTTTGTCGCTTTCGCGCAGTTGTCCCGCCGCCTTTTTGGCGCATTCCTCCAAAGGAGCGCTCTCCCGGTCGAACACCAGCTTCAGGGCCAGCTCCTCTTCGAAATAGCGCCGCAGGCAGTCCTCTTCCCCCACGGCGACAGCGAGGGCAGCCTTTTGTTCCGGTTCCTCCCTCTCTATGGCGAGCAGCCTCTCGTCCGCCCGCGTCAGGGCGTCCCGTATCTCTAAAAGCCCCTTTTCCAGCGCTTTTAATTCCTCCCCCAGCTCGCCCAGACGCCTGGCCTTCTCCCGGATCTCCGGGCGGTTCAGGTATTCTTCGCACTGGGCGATCCGCGCCGCGCATTCCTCCGCCATGGCGCCGTACCTGCCCTTTTCCCGGAGGGCGTCGTCCAGGCTTTGGCTGTCCTGATCGATCCGCTCCTTCTGCTGCAGGATGTTCTCCACGGCCCAGCCGATCTCCTTTTTCAGCTCCCTGCAGGAGCGCCAGGCCCGTCCATAATCGTTCAGGCAGTCCAGCGCTTCCCCGTATTCCGCCTCCGTCCTGCCGTAGGGCAGCTGTCTGCACAGGCGGAGCATGGACTGATAATCACGATCCTTCCTTTCTCCCGCTTCCCGTTCGTTTCGTTCCTGGTCGGCCAGGTGCTTCTCCAGAATCAAGAGCTCCATCTCCCCCGACTCCAGATTTTTGAGCACTTCATTGAGTCCCGAAAAACCGGGGAGCGCCCGGTATTCCCCCTCCAGAACCGCAAGGCGCGCCGAAGCCGTCTCCGCCTCCCGCACCAGCTCCCCGATGGTCTCCCGAATCCGGCCGATTTCCTCTTCCAGCCGGCGGATCCGGTTCTCCTTCGCCCGTTTGCGCGCCAGCTGTCCGACGAACGCCGCTTCGCCTTCCTGGTCCGCCTTTCCGGACAGAACGCCCTGGCAAAAACTCCCGTCCGCCCCGATGAAGAGACCGCCCGTCCCGCTTTCCCCATCCGAAATCCGTTCCCGGATGCAGCTCAAAATCCGGGCCGTCTCCTGACGGATCCCGGGCTCCTGCTCTTCGTTCACGTTCAAAAGGCCGAAGGGGGCCGGGCCGGAACCGGGATGCGCTTTCGCCGTCTCCTGCACGCAGATCACGCTGTCCAGAAACGCCGGGCATTCCTTCCGGATCCTGACCCGGTCCTTTTGCGCCACCACCAGCGCGTCCAGCAGCCCCATGCTCTGAAGCTGGGCTTCCAGCCTTGCGGCCGCTTCCCGGCTCACCCCTTCGGCGAACTCCACGGTCTGATAGAAGGGGACGGCCAAAATCCCGGCCCGCCGCAGCGCTTCTCTGGAATCCTCCGTCAGCTGCGCCCTCTGAGGCTTCAGTTCCCGCATCTTTTGAACGCCCGAAAGCTCCTCCTGCGCGGCTTTTAACGCGTCCTCCTGCTCCCGTTTCCTCTTTTCGGCCGACTCCCGGCGTTCCAGCAGCGCCATCCGCTGCCCTTCGTAATCCGCGCGCAGCAGCTCCCGGATGCCCTCTTCGTCCCGGACCGTTTCGTACCGGGCCGCCAGCTCTTCCGCTTTCAACAAAATCTCCCGTCCGGGCTTCCATTCCTCCGCGCTCTTTTCCGCCGCGAACAATGCGGAAATCCAGCCGTTTTTCTCCTTCTCGAGCCGCTGAGCCAGCTGCTCCTGCTGCGCCCGCTTTTCCATCGTCTCCCTGCGGGCGGCCTCCAGCTTCTGCGCCTCCTGATCGTACCGGCCCTGGGACTCTTCATAAGCCCGGATGGCCTTTTTCCCCGCTTCGATCTTCCTGCCGTATTCCTCCAGCCCGGCCTCCGCGTCGAAAACGCCCTCCAATGCCGCTTCACCCAGCTGCGCCAGCGCGTCCCTGTGCCCGTCCCATCGCAAAGTCTCCTGATATTCTTCCAGCTCCGCCTTCCTGTCACGCAGTTCTTCCCTCTTCTGCTCCAGCCCGTCCTGCAGCCTGGTCAGAGCCCGCTCCCCGGCGAACACCTTTCCGTTGAAATCCTCCGCCTTTTCGCTCCACTCCCGTTTCAGGGACAGATGCCTCTCCCTCTCTTCCTTCGCCTGCCGCAGCCTTTCGTCCATATGCTCCAGATCGGCGTCCAGCAGGCTGCGCCGCTGGGCCTGGATCAGGCCCTGGCGTTCCTGTTCCCGGCGGAGCCGTTCCCGGTCTTCCTCCTGCTGCGCTTCCAGCTCCTCTTTTCTCCGGGTCAGGGCGGTCAGCCGCTTTTTCTTTTCTTCCGTTTCCCGCCTCTTTTCCAGATAAAGCTGCCCTTTTCTGGCCAGCATGAACTGGTTATAGCGAATGTACTCCGTCCGAATAATCTTCACGTCGTCGAAGGCCCGCTTCAGCGTTTCCAGGCTGCCCTGGATTTCGTCCATTTTCTCCATGGCGTCCACCATGGGGCGCAGATCTTCATCCGTCAGCGTCTGCAGGGAATCGTTGAGGATCTCGTAGACTTTGGTGGGCTTGAGCTCTTTGGACAGCTTCGGTGCGCGCACCTTGACCAGAAGGCGGATGAACTGATCGTACTGTTCCAGCTTCCGAAAGCCGAACACGTGCTGGTTGACCAGCTTTTTATACTCCCCCGGGCTGTCCGTAAAGGGATTGCCTTCCCCCAGCTCCTGCCGCATCTCCCGCTTGTCGAAGGGGATCTTCACGCTGCCGCTCTCCTTATACAGCCACAGGTCCTTCCCGATCCTCCGGTTATCCAGCACCACGAACCCCCAGAAATCCATGGACTTTCCCCGCTTCGCGTGCTGCCCGATGCCCACGGTCCGGTATTCTTCCGCCCCTTCCCGCTTCAGTTCGAGAAACAGATATCCGGTGGACTCGTCCTTCCCCTCTTCCCCCAGGAAATAGTATTCCATCCGCCGGTCGCTGGATCCGAAGGGGTCCAGGCGGCTGGGCGTCCTGTCCCCGTCCAGGATAAACGGGATAAAACTCTGGGTGGTGATGGATTTGCCCGACCCGTTCTGGCCGCGGAGCAGAAGCCTGCCGTCCTCAAACCAGAAATCCTCCTCGTCGTAGAGCCAGAAATTCACAAACCCGATCCGATTCATTTTCCACCGGCCATTCATTCCGTCTTTCCTCCTTCATAGTCCTCCGGATAAAATCCCCTCAGCTTCCCCGCCGCGGGCAGAAATACCGCCGTTCCCGGTTCCTCCCGCAGCAGCATCCAGTCCAGCAGATAGCGCCGGACCAGCCCGATCAGCCTCTCTTCGTCCATCTCCCGAAATTCCCGGCTCATGGCTTCCGAATAGCGGTTCCGGAGCGCTGCGATCTCCGCCTCAAACGCCGCTTCCTCCATGCGGATCCCTTCGTCCTCCCCCTTTTCCAGTTTTCCCTCCTGCAAAAGGTCCTGAATCCGGGCGCACAAAAGGAGCGCGAATTCGGGCAGCATGGCATCCCTGGGATGCACGGCGCCGAAGCCGTCGTTCTCCTCCAGCATCCAGAACGCCGCGTTCTTATGCACGTCCAGCCGCCCGCCCAGGTTCTCCTGCAGATATCGCGAGATCCACTGTCTCTGGTTTTTCAGATACAGCCCGTCCGGATCGTCCGGCCTGTCCCAGTACAGCGCCGGGCAGACCGTCAGTTGCCGGTAAACCCGGTTGATGCGCCTGGATCCCCGGTCCTCCTCCACCTCTTCAAACCCGGCCTTTTCGAAATCCTCCCAGGATCCGTATCCGGAGATATCCCTGGGGAAGCTGACGGCGAAGTACTTCGAATATCCCGTATTTTCGTACAGGACTTCCTTCCCCGCCTCCTGTCCGAAAGCCTCGCTGCTGCCCTCGTAAACCCGCAGCATCCGCAGCCGCTCCAGATACTGCAGCACCCGGACCAGCGATTTTCGATGGGTGAACATGGTCCAGTCCACCTGCATATGCGGCTTCAGGCAGGTTTCCACGTAATCGATCAGCTCCGACAAAAGGAACTGCTCCCCTTCCTCCCGGTCCTCCATAAACATCAGCACCGCGCACAGAATGCAGTAATCCCTGATTTCCGAAAACTCCCCGATCCCCATGAAGCTCTCCGCATGGGCCGGAATCTTTTCCAGCTTGATCAGGTTCTCCGTATGGATCAGTTTCCAGCCCAGCTGTTCCCTGACAAATCTCTGAAAACGGGGAATATCCCTCTTCACCCGGTAAAACAGTTCCCGGTCCGCATCCCTGCTGACCCAGAACTGCTCCAGCAACGTCCGTATCTCGTTCATTTATCCAAAAACTCCAATATATAATCCGGCATCGTCAGCTCCCCGTCCTCGCACTTGAGAACGCAGGTCCCCTCCCTGCGGATCAGCCGGTATTCCTGTCCGTATTCCGTCCTTCCCACGCCCCGTACGCTCATGTTCGCCAGGCCGATCCACTGCAGAAACATGTTTTTCGCGGCCTCAGAAACGGTCTCTTCGATCTCGGAAAAGACGATCCTCCCGTCCTTTCGATAGCGGAAAACGACCTCCTTCTGGCGCCTGGCGCTCTGCAGATACCGTTCCCGCTGGGCAAGCTTCTCCAGGGACTTGTCCGAAAAGCCCTGGCGGTCCTTTTTCTCCCGGTAAGCCCGGGTATGGGGTTTGAGCCAGATCTGCGCCGGCGCTTCCTCATAGACGCTGCGGTTGATGGCGTCCTCCTCCCTCGGCTCCTTCGTCCGGAAATGCTCCGTTTTCTGGATTCCGAATACGTGGGCGGACAGCCGGTTCGCTTCCTCCATGGTTTCGCACCGCAAAAACAGCTCCAGAAATTTCCGGTAGTCGTCTTTCCTGCTGATGCCCCAGTTCTGAATCTGCACGATCAGGGCGGCGTTCTGGATGATATTCCGGATCACGTCGCCGGTGATGCGAAACACCTTTTTGCTCTCGCACTCCCGGTCCCCGGCATCCAGAAACCACCCTTTCAGGGAATTCCACTTTCCCCACACGTTTTCCCGGATGTTGGGCTCCGCGTTGCCCTGCGCTTCCAGCAGGGCGTGGGGGATATCCAGCTCGCTCTGCACCACCCGCTCCAGAATGACGCCTTCGATGAGAGGGCTCCATCGCTCCAGTTCCTGCTCGATCCTCCTGGAATGCCGTTGCAGCTCCTGAATGAATTCGTTCAGATAGCGGATGAACTTGTCCTTGTGCACCACGAACTCCACGGACTTCATGAGCCGGTCCGCCTTTCCGGAATAGAAGTCGCGCAGATAGTCCTGATAGTTCTGGTTCAGCCGTTTGAAATCCTCCTGAAGCAGATTCCACCACTCGTTGACCGCTTTGAGCGGGGCGTTTTCCATGTCCCCGGTCTCCTCCAGGCTCTTTTCCAGGCGCACGAAGAAATTGGCAGACAGGCTTCCGGATTCCAGAAAAACGTTCTCCAGGCGCACGGTCAGGCGCTCTATCTCCACCGCATATTCCGACATGGTATAGCGGTACTGCTTATTTTTATAGTCCGCGATGGTATATACCTTTCCCGGGTCCTGAATCGGAGTCAGGTTCTTCCACTTCACCAGCGCGGCCAGATCCAGTTCCAGCTGATTCATGGAGTAGTCCGCGAACTCCTCTTCGCTTTTGAGAAGTTCCATCACGTCCTCCCGGTACAGCTGGAAGCGCATTTTTTCATATTCGCGGTAAAAACACCGCATGATCTTCCGGTATACCGGGGCGTTTGGCACGGACAGGTAAGACGTTTCATCGATTGCATCCAGCCGCTGCACGAACTTTTCCTCCTTTTCAGATATAGCGCATCTTTTTCACCGTCTGCACGAATTCGGCGTTGCTTCTCGTCTTGGAAAACAGATCCAGAATGCGATCCACCGCTTCGTCGGACTTCATCCCGTTTAACGTCCTGCGCACGATGTTGATGGCCTCCATCTCTTCCGAGGAAAGGAGCAGGTCTTCCCTCCTGGTGCTGGTTTTGGGAATGTCGATGGCGGGGAATAGCCTCTTCTCGGACAGCTTCCTGTCCAGAACCAGCTCCATGTTGCCGGTCCCCTTAAATTCTTCGTAGATCACGTCGTCCATTTTGGAACCGGTATCCACCAGCGCGGTTGCCAGGATGGTCAGGCTGCCGCCCTCCCGCATATTCCGGGCCGCGCCGAAAAACCGTTTGGGCATGTGCAGCGCCGCCGGGTCGATACCGCCGGAGAGCGTCCTCCCGCTGGGGGGCACCACCAGATTGTAGGCCCGGGTCAGTCGTGTGATGCTGTCCAGCAGGATCATCACATCCTTTTTGTGCTCCACCAGGCGTTTGGCCCGCTCGATAACCATTTCGGAAACGCGCTTATGATGATCCGGCAGCTCGTCGAAGGTGGAATAGATCACCTCCACGTTGGGGCCCTCCACGGTCTCGCGCATGTCCGTCACTTCCTCCGGGCGCTCGTCGATGAGCAGGATGATCAGGTGCATGTCCGGATAATTGCGCTTCACGGACTGCGCCACTTCCTTCAAAAGCGTGGTCTTACCGGCTTTGGGCGGGGAGACGATCATGCCCCTCTGCCCCTTTCCGATGGGGCTTAAAAGATCCATGATGCGCATGGCCAGGGAGGAGCCGTATTTCTCCATTTTCAGGCGGGAATCCGGGAAAATGGGCGTCATATCCTCGAAATTCATCCGTCTGGCGGCCAGATCGGGCGCATAGCCGTTGATGCTCCTGACGTACAAAAGGGCGGAAAACTTCTCGTTCTGCGTCCGGACGCGGGTATTTCCCTCCAGGATATCCCCGGTTTTCAGGCCGAACCGACGGATCTGGCTGGGCGCCACATAGACGTCGTTTTCCCCCGGCATATAGTTGGCGGAACGGATGAAGCCGTACCCGTCCGACAGCACTTCCAGAATCCCGCTGACCGTAGTTCCGCTGTCCAGCTCCGCCGGGAATTTTTCTTCCTCCGCCCCGCCGGCCTGCGCCCCCCTGGCGCCGCCATACCGGCTCTCGCCCGGCTCCTGACGCTCCTGGCGATCCTGGCGGTCATGGCGCTGTTCCGGACGCTCCGAACGTTCCGCGCGCTCCCGCTCGTGCTCCCCTCTTTCGCCCATCCCGGCGCGCTCGGCCCGCTCCTGAGGGCGGTCCTGCTGTCTGTCCTGCTGCCGATCCTGCTGCCTTTCCTGCAGGCGCTCCTGCGGGCGGTCCGCCCGCTCCGTTCTCTGGGGGCGGGGACGGCGGGACGCCTGTGCGCCGCGGCGGCCTCCTTCTTCCTGCGCCGCGGCCTCCCGCCGCTTTCCTTCCGTCCGCCCGGTTTCCGCTTTCGCCTCCTGCTTCGTCTCCGGTTTCGTTTCCTGTTTTGTCTCCGGTTTGGTTTCCCGCTGGTCTGCCCCGCTCTCCGCGTCCAGCAGGAGCATGGCCTCGATCACGTCCGCCTTTTTCATGGCGGAAACGCCTTTTATCCCCCGGGACCGGGCAATTTCCTTCAGGTCGTGGACCGCCAGGGATTCATATTTTTCTCTCATCATTTCAATTTGCTCCTTCTTCGTTGCTTATGGTCGTTGGTATCACTGCGAAATCGTATAAGGAATTGGCTTTCCGACATGCAATAGAACGATCCGGAAATGGATCCGTCGTAATATAGGCGTATTATACTACATCTTTCTTGGAATAGGAAGAAATTTTTCCGGCCATTCCCGGGCTGATGAGAGTCCCGATGAAATTTATAATCCGATCAGATCTTCCGGCGTCCGGAATATGAAATCCGCCTGGCGGCAAAGGATTTTTGACCGGTTCCATATGGCCAGCCCGGAAGCCATTCCCGCCCGGTTGGCGCACTCCACATCCGTCGGCATATCCCCCACATAAATGCAGGACGCCGGATGGACGCCGGCCTTCTGCGCGTATTTGAGCAGCGGTTCCGGATCCGGCTTGTGGCGCTTCGTTTCGTCCGCCAGGACGATGCAGCCGAAACGGGACTCCAGGCGAAAGGAGGAAAAGAATGCCTCATATTCCTCCCTGCACCTGGAAGTGACGATGCCCAGGGAATATCCTCCGGCTTTCAGGGTGGCGAGCGTTTCCTCCACTCCGTCGAAGAAGGCCGCTTCCCCCGCATACTTCCCGTAATTCTCCATCCATCTGCCGCCGAATCCCGGATCCGCAACGATCCCCAGCTTTCTCAGGGTATTCGGGATCGTCAGCCCCAGCGCGGGCCTCAGCTCATCCAGTTCGAAATAGCGGCGATTCTGTTTTAAGGTATATTGCCATGTCTTTAAGACCGCCGTTTCCGTATCGATCAGCGTCCCGTCCAGATCGAAAATGATATTCCGGTATTTCATCGCCCGCTTTCCCTCCTTCGTTTTTTTCATCAGCTCCATGGCATAATTGAGATACATCCGCCGGTCCTCTTCCGACGACGCCTCCTGCGCCATGTAAATCAGATTGGAAATGACGACGGAATCCGCCACTTCCTTCACCCGTCTCTCCATATGGCTCCTCCTTTGATCCCTTCCGGGAGTTTTCCCTTCCGAACAGTAGCGCAAGCTCCCACGCGGCATTTTGCCACATGCGCCTGCATGGCTGAACTGTTGCTCCAAATACAATGATAGCGAATCTTTCGGATTGATTCTCCCTCAAAAGCGGAATATAATAGAACAAATACGACTGTTTCAGGAAGAAAGGAGGCGGCGGGCGGTGAACGAACCCGTTTATTCCATACCGAAAACGCAAACCGGGCAGGAAATTCTGGAGCGCGGGACGCCGCTCTTTCCCTGCGCCGTCTACGACCGGGATATCAGGCATTATATCGGCGGGGAGATCCCTCCCCACTGGCATCACGAAATGGAGATCTTTCTGTTGCAGGAAGGGAGCGCCCATATCTCCCTGGCCGATTCGGAATTCGACCTGCGTCCGGGCGAAGGATACTTCGTAAATTCCGACGTGCTCCACGGAGTTTCTTCTCCCCCCGGCCAGCCCTGCCGCTACCGCTCCATTGTGTTCGACCCCTGCATTCTGTCCGGCGTTCCGGGGAGCGCTTTCGACATCCTGTATCTGAAGCCTTTCGCGGAACAGGGCGGGCGCGCTTTTTCCTTCCGGGAAAACGACGGGGATACGGGCGATGAGATCGCCCGCCTTTTTCGAGCTGCTTTCCAAAACTGCGAAACGGAAAGAGACGGATATGAATTTCTGGCCCGCGACGCGCTGTCCCGCATCTTTCTGCTGCTCCGGGACCTTTCTCCCCTGGCGAAAGCCCGGCCGCAAAACGACCGGGAAATCCGTCTGAAGCGAATGCTGGCCTGGCTGGATGAACACTACATGGAGCCCGTAACCGTTTCGCAGCTGGCGGAATGCTCCGGCATCTGCGTCCGGGAATGCCAGAGGATTTTTTCTTCCCTCCTGCATACGACGCCGGTGCAGTATCTGAACCGGAGACGGGTGGCGGTGGCGGCGGAATTTCTGATTTCCACGGATATGCCCGTCATCGAAATCGGACTGTGCTGCGGCTTTCAAAACCCCGGCTATTTCGCGAAACAGTTCAAACGGCTGACGGGAATGACTCCCGGGGAATACCGGAAAAACGATTGGGATTCAGGAGGAAATGGAATATGATCCGGGAATGGTCCGAACTGAATAAAACAATGCAGGCGCAAATAAAAAAGAAGGATACCTATGAGACGGGCATCGACACCTTGCTCCGTCTGCGAAGCCAGTTGATGCAAACCCTCGTATCCTTCCGGGAGGAATTGCGCAGGGAAGATTTTAACGCAATCCCCTTCATAAACGCCGATGGCTATCACAGCAAGACCATCGCCTATTCTATCTGGCACGTTTTTCGCATCGAAGATATTGTTGCGCATACGGTGATCGATGAAGGGGAACAGGTATTTTTTGCGGGCAATTACCGGGAGCGCATCCATTCGCCCATCATCACAACGGGAAATGAACTCGTAAAACAGCAGATTGCGGACTTTTCAAAACAGCTCGATCTGGAAGAATTATATTCCTATATTTTTGAAGTGCGAGAGAGCACGGAGAAAATGCTCGAACGGTTGTCCTTTGACGAATTGAAAAGAAAAATACCGGAAGAGAGAAAAGAATCCTTAAAATCGCTGCATGTGGTAAACGACGATGAAAGAGCGGTCTGGCTGATCGATTACTGGTGCGGCAAAGATATTCGCGGCCTGATTCAAATGCCGTTTTCCAGGCACTGGATCATGCACACGGAAGCCTGTCTGCGCATAACAAACAGGATCCGTCCAAAAAGCCCGTGAAACCGGTTGAATTGTCCGCCGCGGTTCCATCTATCGTGTATTATTATACGATATAAAACATTTTTCCTGTCGTATAAAAAACGGGGCAGCCGGAAAATGCATCGTTCCGGACTGCCCCGTTTTGTCTGTCCTGTCTTACAGTTTGGAATATCCGTAGCCGTTTACCATGGCGTCCAGCTTCTGCCGGTTCTTGCAGAAGGGGCAGGCGTAAGCCTCATAAGCCTGATAGCCGGGCACGTCGTCGGTGGTGAAAATGCTCTCCACCTGATGGCCGTTGATCTTATCGATGGCGCTGAATACGGAACAGATCTGCCGCACATTTCCGCCGTAATAATCGATGCACTCCATGCTGCGGCTGATGGTCAGGCCCGTGGTGGACGTGGCCAGAAGGAGCACCACGTTCTTCCCGCGGATGGCGGAGATCAGGTTGTCCCTGAAGATCATCTGGTTGTTGATGTTGAATTCAGGGGTCACAACATAGACCGTCTGGTGCATGTTCTGGTTCGGGAAGTTGCCGCGTTCCAGCTCTTCCGCCATGTACGCGCCGATGACCTCGCTGCCGTCCATACAGACGATGGTATCCACCACCGTTTCCACCGGGAAGCGCTGGACAAACGCCTTCGCCACGGCCGCCGCCTCGCTGCGGCGGGTCTTCAGGCCCGTCATATCCACATAGTAGTTGATATGGGAATGGCTGGTGGCGAAATGACCCGGAATCGCGCGCAGAATAATGTTGTTTCCCGCTTTTGAGTAAAACTTCATCACCTTGTTTTCCATCGTGTAACCCCCTTTTTTATAGTACTTTCATTATATATTCTGTCCAGAGGGGTTGCAAGTTTTTTCAAAAATTTGTGAAAAATTACGGTTCAGTTCAGCCGGTCAATCCTGCAAAAGCCAGCGAACCAGCTGCGCCAGCGCTTCCGTATCCTTTGCTCCCGCCGTCTCGAACGCCGAGTGCATGGCCAGCTGCGCCAGCCCCACGTCCGCGGAGGGGATGGACACGTGGGACGTGGAGATATTTCCCAGCGTGGAGCCGCCCGGGATGTCGGAACGGTTGGCGAAATCCTGAACCGGGATGCCGTGGGCGCGGCACACGTCACGCACCACGGATGCGGAATAGCCGTCCGTGGTATAGCGCTGGCTTCCCTGGAATTTCAGCACCACTCCCCCGTTGAGGCGGGGACGGTTGGTGGGGTCGCTCTTTTCCGGATGGTTGGGATGCACCGCATGGCCGTTGTCCGCGGAAAGAAGAAAGCTGTTCTGCAAAAAGCGGCGCTTCTCCAGGGAATTGTTCCACAGCCCCAGACCTTCTCCCAGAATGTCCAGCACGTCGGAAAGCAGGGTGGAATCCGCTCCCTGTTTCGTCCCGCTGCCCACCTCTTCGTTGTCGAACAGGGCGTAAACCCCGATAGAACGGCTGCAGTCCGCTTCCAAAAAACCGCGCAGCGCGGCGTAGGCGCACTGCAGGTCGTCCAGTCTGGGGGATCCGATCAGAGAGCGGTCCGCCCCCAGAATCCGCCCCTTATCCCGGTTGTAGACGTACAGGTCGCTCCCCAGAATCTCCTCCGCGGACACTCCCAGCTGACGGGCGCACAGCTCCTTCACCGTCAGCTCCTGATCCGTGGAAAACAGCGGGAGCAGGTCCGTCTGCGGGTTGAGCTTCTGCCCTTCATTGGCTTCCCGGTTGAAATGAATGGCCACGTTGGGGATGATCAGCATGTCCGCCCGGAAATTGACCAGGCGGGAAACGATCTTTCCTGACTGCGGATCCTTCAAAAACGCCCGGCCCGCCAGGGAAAGGGGCCGGTCCAGCCAGGTGTTCAACAGCATTCCGCCGTATTTTTCCGCGTTCAGCTTCGTGTAGCTTCCCTCCACCCGGATCTCCGGGGACTCCTTGAGCTTAAAGCAGGGGGAATCGCTGTGGCTGGCCACGATCCGGAATCCCTCCGGCCTTCCCTCCGGGATCTTAACGGCGATGACGGCGGAGCCGTTTTGCACGAACAGGCAGCGTCCGCCCGGCGCGGGGCCGTTCTCCCGCTTTTGTTCCGACAAAAAGCCGGCGTCCTCCAGGATCTTTTCCACATTGGCCGCCGCGTGAAAGGCGGTGGGGCTCTCTTCGATGAAAGCCAGCATTTCTTCCGTCAGATTTTTAAAATTCGTCTCCATAGCCTGTCATTCCTCCAAAGCTGCCCGGGGCGCAACGCCATTTGCCGGAACCTTTTCCGTCACCAGCCCCTTCTCCATGAGAAAGGCCGGATGGTAGGAAAGCTTCGCCCGGCGAAGCCCCTCCGATCCCGCATCGTCCTCCCGGTTGATATAGCGGAACCCTTCCGTCTCGTGCTCCACGAACTGCTGATTGATCATGGAATAGGCGCCGGGCACGTCGGCGAAGGCCTTTTCGAAATGGACCACGAACATCTCCTGCCCGCAGGGCTCGCCCACGGAAAAGGCCACCACACGGCCCCCGGCCCGGATCAGCCCTCCCCTGAGCCCCAGCGCATCCAGGTTTTTCAGCGCTTCCATGGTCACGGAAATCTCTTCCCGTTTTTCCCCGCCTTCCCCGCGATCGTTCTTCTTCCACCACTCCCGCGCCATCTGCAGGCACTCTTCCACATTTTCCTCCGAGATCCTCTCGTAGCGAAAATCCGGATATTCCTTTTTAAAGCGGTTGCAGTGGTTCTTCTTTCCGTGCAGGCTCCTGCCGGAAAGGTTTTTCAGCGCTTCCCTGTCGTACACGTAATCCGCGAAATCCCTGTCGTATTCGATCTCAAACCTGCCCGGATAGAGCTCTTCCAGCTTCGCGAACTGCTCCGGGGAAACCAGGTGCATCTGAAACGGCCTCCCCACCCGGAAAAACCATTCCGTCAGCGCGTCCACGGCCTTTTTTAAGTCCGCGGCTCCCTGCGGGAAGCTCACGGACATCCCTTCCTCTCCCGATTCGAATACGAGGCTGTCCTCCACGATCCCGAAAAAGATCGGGTAATACGGTTTCCATAAATAGTTATTGGCAAACGTGAACTCGCAGTTTCTGACCGGCTCCCTGGCATAATAGCGCCCGATCACATCCCGGTCCGACAGCTGCAGTTCCTTCCAATGAATCCTCATCTCTTCTACGCTCCGTTTTATTCTGTCTGGATATCATCAGTATTCCTCATTTCCGCCTACCAATATAATACAAAAATTCCCATCTGTAAATGGCGAAAAGGCGCGGGCCTGTCCGCCTCAGCTGTCCGCGCTGTCGTCCGCCGGGATGATGATGTTGAGCAGAAATACCACCAGGAAGGAGACCACGAGGGAACTGCCGAAGAGGTTTCTCAAAAGCTGGGGCACGAACTGCAGGATTTCGGGAGCAGCGTCGATTCCCAGCCCCAGCGCCAGGGCGATGCCCACGATCATCCGGTTGCGGTAATTCAACGGCTGTTCGTTCAAAAGCTGAATGCCGGACATGGTGATGGCCGCGAACACCGTAACCG
Source organism: Candidatus Eisenbergiella merdigallinarum (assembly GCA_019119355.1). Classification (GTDB taxonomy): domain Bacteria; phylum Bacillota; class Clostridia; order Lachnospirales; family Lachnospiraceae; genus Gallintestinimicrobium; species Gallintestinimicrobium merdigallinarum. The sequence goes on along the minus strand of DWXE01000016.1, from coordinate 58,793 downwards.
TGGCCCCGCCCAGCACGGGCTGCGGGATCGTCGCCATCAGTCCGCTGAATTTGGGAAAGATCCCCGCCGCCAGCATGATGACGCCCACGATTGTAAACACCCGCCTGGCCACCACCTTCGTGGTGCAGATCAGGCCTACGTTCTGGCTGTAAGGGTCCGTCGGCAGGCCGCCGATACAGGCTCCGATCATGCCGCAGATCCCCTGGCCCTTGATGGCGCCGCCCAGCTCCTGATCCGTGCACTGGCGCCCGAAACCGCCCATGGCGGTGGAGGATACGTCTCCGATGGTCTGTACGGCCTGCACCATATACATCAGGATCATCATCAAAATCGCGTCGGGATGGAATTCCAGCCCAAAGTAGAACGGGCGGGGCAGGGAAAACCAGGCCGCGGACTGAAGATCCGCAAAGCTCACCACGCCGCCCATGAACAGGGCCGCCACATAGCCCACCGCGATTCCCAGGAGCATGCCGGAAGCTTTCAGCAGGCCTTTGCCGAAAAAGTTGCAGGTCAGCGTCACCAGAAGCGTGATGATCGCCAGAAACCAGAACTGTCCGGAACCGAAGGTCCCGGCGTTCTGCGCCGCGGTTCCGCCGCCGATGTAGTTGATGGCCGTCTTATACAGCGACAGGCCGATGCTCATGACCACCGTGCCGCTGACGATGGGTGGGAAGAAGCGCCGGATCTTCCCGATGAACATCCCGATAAAGATGGAGACGAAACCGGCCACCAGCTGGGAGCCGAAGATCGCCGCGATGCCGTACTGCTGGCCGATGATGGTCAGGATGGGCATATAGGCGAAGGCCACGCCCATGACGTTGGGCAGCTTCATGCCGAAACCGAACACGGGGAACAGCTGCAGCAGCGTGGTGATGCCGCCGATGATCATGGCCGCCTGCGTCAGCATGATCTTCTCTTCCGCGGTCAGCCCGCAGGTTCCCGCAATCAGCATGGGCGGGGTGATGTTGCCGATCAGCATGGCCAGCACGTGCTGCATGGCCTGGGGAAATGCGGCCCGGAACGAAGGCTTGCCGTCAAATCTCCTGAGCGCGGCAGCGGATTGGTTGAAATCGCTCATTTTCTTTTTCCTCACTTTCCGATCTGTCATTCGCAGGGACAGTATATCCGAAAAAACGACTGAAAGCAAGGGATTCTTACCCCATCCGCGATGTTTTCCAATGGAGTTTCAAACGCTCCAGGTCCTCCCGGCTGTCCACATCCCAGAGCTCCGCTTCTTCCCGGGCCTGGACCGTACGCACCCGATGGCGGAACCGTTCCATCAGCAGCCTGCCGCCCCCGCCTTCCGGAAGCGTTCTCAGCTCCGCGAAGGCCCAGGACGGAAACAGCGCGGGCGCTCCCTCCCGCCCTTTCCAGGCCGCCCTCCAGATCCACTCCGGCCCGGCGGCCGCGCACAGCGCCAGGGACGCTACGGTTTCCCGCCGCAGCAGCGGCTGATCGGCAGGACAAAAGAGACACCCTTCGATCCCGCCCGGCAGGCCGGGCCCGGCCACGGCCTCCAGCCCCAGCCGGACCGTATCGCTGCGGCAGGGCAGATCGTGCAGGACAGCCGGGACGTTTCGCCCGCAGCACAGTTCCTCCACCTCCCGATGCCGGGTCACCGCCACCCGCGCCGCAAAGATCCCTTCCGTAGCCTCCAGGGCGCGCAAAAACAGGGGCTTTCCTCCGAACTCCTCCAGAAGCTTATTGCCGCCGAAACGCCTGCCCATCCCCGAAGCCATGATCACGCAGCCCAGCCTCCCGTAGGGCCGGTCCAGATCCACGCAGAACGCGTCGGGCCTGCCGCACAGCTCCTCCAGAAAGGGCAGATCCTGTCGGCGCACCGCCGCCAGCAGACGTTTTTTCCCCATCAGCAGCCGGACGGCGTCGCAATACTGCGGGCAGCCGCATTCCAGATATCCGATTTCATCGATGGCGGCCCAGTCCCCGTTCGCTTCCATACACCCGAAAAGGGCGCCGACCCCCAGCCCCGCAAAGCCTTCCTCCACAGGGCGCATCCGGTTATACGGGCCGGGAAGGGCCGGATCGAACCGCCCCGCCATGACGGCCTTTCCCGTCCGCTCCTCCCGCAGCCAGACCCCTTCCCCCGCTTTCGCCCAGGTGGTGATCCCCGGAATCGAAGGGGAATCCGTCAGCATCCCGCGCAGCTCATTCAGAACCGCAGTCTTCCCGCTCCCCCGGCTCCCGGTGATGATCAGATGCCGTTTCCCGCTGCTTTGGAAAGAATTCCAGATACAGCCTGCGGTTGGCCTCAATACAGGCGTCCCGATATCTTTCATAGCGATCCAGCCACTCCTTTCCTTCCGGGGTCAGACAGCTTCCGCCCCCGTTTTTGCCTCCCGCCGTCCTGGCCGTCAGGGGAACGCCCAGGGCGCGCTCCGCATTTTTCAGTATTTTCAGCGCTTTGGTATAGGCCATTCCCATATCCAGCGCGGCCGACCGCAGGGACCCTGTCTCTTCCACCCCGCGCAGCAGACGGCAGGGCCCTTCCCCGAAAAATTTCTCCCGGTTTTCATCCAGAAAAACGATTTTTGTCACCGCTGTCATTTTTTCCCCCATTCCAAAGCGCCGTTCCAGAGCTCCTTTGCGGTTTCCCTGAGCATCACCAGCTGCTCCTGTCCGCTCCTGTCCCTGCACCTTTGCAGGCTCACCGGGCCGTAGAGGGCGGAGAGCTTCTCTTCCATCTCCTCCAGAGGGTCCGTCTCCGGGGACAGCTCCGCCAGAATCCTGCCCTTTGACAGCAACAGCAGCCTGTCGCAGCAGTTGAGGGAGAGGGAAGGATCGTGCAGCGCCGCCATCACCGCCCGCCTTTCCTTTCCCGCCCATTCCTTCAGCAGCTCCAGGGTCCGGTAACGGTGCAAAAAATCCAGGGCGCTCTCCGGCTCGTCCAGCAAAAGCAGCTTTCCTCCGGACGAAAGCGCCCGGGCCAGAATGCACAGCTGCTTTTGCCCTTCGCTCAGCTCCAGATAATTTTCTTCTTCGCGCCCCTTTAGCCCCACCTGCGAAAGCGCCCGGCGCGCCCGTTCCTTCATTCCCCCGGACGGCCTTTCCAGAAGGCGCAGCCGGGGATTTTGTCCCATCAGCACCACGTCCAGGACGGAAATCCCGATGGAAATCCCGCTGCGCTGAGGAATGTAGCCGCACAGCCCGGCCAGCTCTTTCGGGGGCAGGCCCTCCAGCCTCCTCCCTTCCAGAACGCAGCTGCCGCCGTGGGGCAAAATCCCGCAGACGGCCTTGATCAGGGTCGTCTTCCCGCTGCCGTTGGCCCCCAGAACGCCCACGACGCGGCTCGCTTCCAGGCAGAAGGAAACGCCTTCGATCACACGCCGCCCTCCGTAGCCGGCGGCGAGATCCGATGCGCAAAAAAAGCTCATCTCACGTTTCCCCCCTTCCCCTGACGATCAGAAAAATCAAAAAGGGCGCGCCCAGCAGGCTGGTAAAAACGCTCACCGGAAGCTCCACAGCCGATGCGGTCCGGGCCAACAGATCCGCCCCGATCAGCAAGACGCCGCCCAGGATCCCGCCCAGAAACATGGTGCCGGAATCGTTCCTCCCGGTCAAGAGCCGCGCGGCATGCGGGGCCAGAAGCCCCACGAAGCTGATGAGCCCGGTGAGGCTGACGACGCAGGCCACCGCCAGGGTGGCGGTCAGAAGCACGAAGAGCCGCAGCCTTCCCACGGAAACGCCCAGCATCCTGGCCTCCCCTTCCTCCGCGGACAGCAGCAGAACCTGCCTGTGAAGCAGGAACAAAAGGACGAGACATGCGGCGCACAGACACAGATTTCCGCCGATGGAATATCCGCTGATCCCGTTTAAGCTTCCCATGATCCAGTACTCGATGGACGCCAGCTCCCGTTCCGGATCCGCCAGAAGCTTCAGGCACAAAAGCGCGGTCTGGGCCAGGGAATGGACGGCGATCCCCGCCAGGACGATGGAGCCGCGCTTCCGGCTCCGGTCCAGGGAGGAGAGCGCCAGGGCGAGGCAGACCGCCGCCAGGGCGCCTGCGAAGGAACAGGCCGTCACCCCGGCGGCCCCGGTCAAAAGGAGCGGGCGCCAGCCGCTGCGCGCCGTCCGGACGTTCCACAAAATCCCCACGGCCGCCCCCGCGCTGGCGCCGGAGGAAACCCCGATCACATCGGGGGACGCCAGGGGATTGTGAAACACCGTCTGGTAAACGAAGCCGGCAGTCCCCAGGGCGAAGCCTCCGACGGCCCCCACCAGCGTGCGGCTGACCCGCAGCGTCATGAAGACCCTCAGCTGCATTTCATCCCCCGCCAAAAGCCCTTCCGGCGTCAGCGGATATTTTCCCGTAAATAAACCGGCGACAGCCAGGACGGTCAGAAGAACCGCTCCGGCTGCGCACAAAAGCTTAGTTTTCCCCATAGGAAAAACCGTAAAAGGTTTCATAGAACTCCCGGATCGCGGCCTCTCCCTCCGCTTCGGGGCACGCTTCGGGATGCAGGACGCAGAAATACCACACCGCTCCCAGAATGCCTCCGGGAACCGGGCTGTCCCAGGCTTCGGCGTCCCCCGGCATCCGGTGGACGTTCCCGTTTTCCACAGCCGCCACCCCGGCCAGGTTCGGATCCGCCAGCACGTCCTCCACCGTGTAGGACGCGTCGGAAGCCAGAAGGATGTAGTCCGGATTCCAGGCCAGGATCTGTTCATAGCTCACTTCGGCCCAGTATGCGTCTTCGATCCCGGCCGCGGCGTTCTCCCCGCCCGCCAGCCGGATCAGATCCGACTGATACATGGCGTCCCCCGCGGTGGACAGAAAATCGGAGTTGCCCGCCAGATAGACGGACGGCCGTTCTGCCCCCGCCAGGGCCCGCTCCAGGCGCTCCTCTTGTCCGCGCGAGAAATCCAGCAGCGCCTGCGCCCGATCCATGGTGTTGGTGGCCGTCCCGATCAGGCCGATGGTCTCTTCCAAAAGCTCCTGATCCTCAGGATTGATCAAAAGCACGTCGATGTCCAGCCCCTCCAGGGTCTCCGCCGCGCTCTGAAGTTTCAGCGGCAGGATCACCAGATCCGGCTCCAGGGCCGCGCAGCCTTCCAGGTCGAATTCCTTCGCGCTTCCCACGCTGGGCAGCGAAAGGAGCTGGGGCGCGCTGAGCTCATAGATCGGGCGGGTATCGGCCTTCGCTTCGATTCCTGCCAGATCTTCCTCAAGCCCCAGGGCGATGAGCAGGCTCGTGGAAATATAGTAGCCGCTGACGAGCTTCTGCGGCTCCTCTTCGATGGTCACTTCTCGCCCCGCCTGATCCGTTACGGTGACGGGATAGACCGTTTCCTCAGCGCTCTCAGTCCCGGCGGACGACGGCTGCTCCTCTTTTGCCTCCTGCGTTTCTTCTTCAGATACCGCCGCGTCGCTCTCCTGCAAAACGGCTTCCGGGTCCTGCGCGGCGGTTCCCTCCGCATTCGTCCCGCAGGCCGCCAGGGACAGCGCCACAGCCAAAGCCAGCAGCGCGGACAGAATTCTCTTTCTTCTCTTCACAGCATTTCTCCTCCTCGTTATCGTTTGAAAACTACAACGGGATTATAGCAATTTTCCTTTCCAAAATCAAGGCGCGCTGTTATAATATTGACGACATGTCGTAACAGTTTGGCCCGGCAGATGAGTACCATGACCGGACCGTTTTGATAACACCGGATTTCCCGCAAAGGAATGATACCATGATCACAATTCAAAATTACGTCCAGGCAAAGAGCCTGGAAGAAGCCTACTGCCTGAATCAGAAAAGAAACGCCCGCGTCCTGGGCGGCATGCTCTGGCTGAAAATGGCCAGGAACGCCGTGGGAACCGCCATCGATCTGTGCGGGCTGGGCCTGGATACCATCGAAGAAACTCCGGAGCTGTTCTCCATCGGCGCCATGGTCACGCTCCGCCAGCTGGAGCTGCACCCGGGCCTGGCGGCCTACACCCGGGGAGCCGCCGCCAGAGCGGTACGGGATATCGTGGGCGTTCAGTTTCGGAATATGGCCACCGTGGGCGGCAGCGTCTGGGGCCGGTTCGGCTTCTCCGACGTGCTGACCTTTCTGATGTCTGCGGACGCCTCCGTGGAGCTGCATCGGGGAGGCATCGTGCCCCTGGAGGACTTCGCGTCCATGAAATACGACGACGACATCCTGGTCCGGATCCTGATCCGCAAAAGGCCCGGCGCCTTCGCCTATCAGGCCATGCGAAATCAGCGCACCGATTTTCCCGTCCTGACCTGCGCCCTGTCGCAGGTGGACGGGGAATACCGCGCCGTCCTGGGCGCCCGGCCTGCCCGGGCCATGATCGTCCGGGATGAAAAGGGGCTTCTGGCGGACGGCATCACAGAAGAGAGCGCCGACGCGTTCGCCGCTTATGCGGCGGAGAGAACGCCCACGGGAAGCAACTCCCGCGCCGGGGCGGCATACCGGACTCATCTGGTCCGCGTATTGACCCGGCGCGGCCTGATGGAACTGGGAGGTACAAAAATTGAAAAATAAGCCTGATGGCTTATTTTTCAATCGGGATTTGTGCCGAAGCGTCACAAATCCGTGGATCGCAGCGCCAAATTTGAAATTTGGCGCGCGTTCCTCAGCGCAAAGGCGCTTCGAAATGGAGGAAAAAATGGATATAACCCTCACCTTAAACGGCAGGACCGTGGTCGACCGGATCGATCCGGATCTGCTTTTAATCGATTTTCTGCGGGTCCATGGCTGCTACAGCGTCAAACGGGGCTGCGAAACTTCCAACTGCGGCCTGTGCACGGTGCTGATGGACGGCCGCCCCATCCTGTCCTGCTCCATGCTGACGGCCAGAGCCGCCGGCCACGACATCCGGACGCTGGAGGGACTTCAGGAAGAAGCCGCCGGTTTTGCGGGCTTCATCGCGGACCAGGGCGCGGATCAGTGCGGCTTTTGCAATCCCGGCTTCGTGATGAATACCATCGCCCTGCTGCGCGAGATCCCCGACCCCACGGACGACGAAATCCGCTCCTACCTGGCAGGCAACCTGTGCCGCTGCTCCGGGTACGAGGGGCAGCTCCGCGGGATCCGGAGTTTTTTGGAAAGCCGCAGAAAGGAGGGCCCCCATGGAGCATAAAGAATACCGGTCCGTCAACAAATCCGTCCGCAAGAAGGATTCCATGCAGCTTCTTCTGGGCAAACCCGTCTATCTGGACGATATCGTTCCGAAAGACGCCCTGACCGTCAAAATCCTGCGCTCGCCCCACGCGAACGCCATCGTCGAATCCATCGACGTCTCCGCCGCCAGAAAGGTCCCCGGCGTGGTGGACGTTTACACCTGGCAGGACGTTCCCACAAACCGGTTTACCATAGCCGGACAGACCTGGCCGGAGCCCTCCCCCTACGACCGTCTGATCCTGGACCGGCACGTGCGCTTTGTGGGCGACGCGGTGGCCATCATCGCCGCCGAAACCGAAAAGGCCGCCCTGACGGCCCAGCGCCTGATCCGGGTGACCTATCAGGTTCTCGAACCCGTCCTGGATTTTCGCACCGCAAAGGACAATCCCGTTCTGGTCCATCCGGAAGCCGACTGGTTCCCTCCCTGCCCGGTGGGCGGGGACAACCGCCGCAACCTGGTGGCAAGCGACGTAAGCAGCGACGGCGACGTGGACGCCGTCCTGGCCGACTGCGACGTCGTCCTGGAGAGGACTTATCACACCAAAGCCTTCAATCAGGCCATGATGGAGACCTTCCGCACCTATACGGAGCTGGATCCCTACGGCCGGCTTCACGTGATCTCTTCCACGCAGATCGTCTTCCACTGCCGCCGGATCCTGTCACACGCCCTGGGGATTCCCAAAAGCCGGATCCGCGTGGAAAAGCCCAGGATCGGCGGCGGTTTCGGCGCGAAGCAGACGGCGGTCTGCGAGGTCTACCCCGCTTTCGTCACCCTGCGCACCGGACGGCCCGCGAAGCTGATCTACAGCCGGGAGGAATCCCAGATCGCGGGCTCCCCCCGGCACGAAATGGAAATCCGCATCCGGCTGGGGGCCGACCGGGACGGACGGATCCGCTGCGTGGACCTCTACACCCTGTCCAATACCGGCGCTTACGGCGAACACGGCCCCACCACGGTAGGGCTGTCCGGCCACAAATCCATCCCCCTCTATACCGGGAATCTGGAAGCCTACCGCTTCGGATACGACGTGGTCTATACCAATCTCCAGGCGTCCGGCGCCTACCGCGGCTACGGCGCCACCCAGGGAATTTACGCCCTGGAAACCGTCGTCAACGAGCTGGCGGAACAGCTGGGAATGGATCCCACGGTCATCCGGGACAAAAACATGGTCAGGGAGGGCATGAACATGCCGGCCTACTATAATGAGCCGGCCAACGCCTGCGCCCTGGACCGCTGCATGGAGCACTGCCGGAAGATGTTCGGCTGGGAGGAAAAATATCCGGTGCGGGATATGGGAAACGGCAAAGTCCGCGCGGCGGGCGTGGCCATGGCCATGCAGGGCTCCTGCATTTCCCGCGTGGACGTGGGCTCCGCCACCTTAAAGCTCTGCGAGGACGGTTCCTACAATCTGATCATCGGCGCGGCGGACATGGGGACCGGCTGCGACACGATCCTGGCCCAGATGGCGGCGGAATGTATGGACTGCGACGTGGACGACGTGGCCGTTTTCGGGGCGGACACCGACGCTTCCCCCTACGACTCCGGCTCCTACGCCTCTTCCACCACCTATGTCACCGGGAAGGCCGTGGAAAGGGCCTGCGCCGGCCTGAAGGAAAAAATCCGCTCCATCGCGGCGCGGATGCTCGGCTGCCAGCCTGAGGAAACCGTATTTGAGGGAAAACGGGTGCGCTGTATCGACGGGGACCGGTCGGTTGGCCTGGAAGAAATCGCCTATCGATCCCAGTCGTTCAACAACGAGGCCGCGCAGGTCACGGTCAGCCACTCCTCCCCCGTCTCTCCCCCGCCCTTCATGGTCGGCATGGTGGAGATCGAGCTGGACAAAGAAACCGGCCTCGTCACGGTACTGGACTACATGGCGGTGGTGGACTGCGGCATTCCCATCAATCCCGCGCTGGCCCGGATCCAGACGGAAGGCGGCATCGTACAGGGCATCGGCCACACGCTGACGGAAGATGTGCTCCACGACGAAAAAGGACGTCCCGTAAGCTCCTCTTTCCTGCAGTATAAGCTGCCCACCCGTCTGGATATAGGAAGGCTCCGGGTGGAATTCGAACACAGCCACGAACCCACCGGCCCCTTCGGAGCCAAATCCATCGGCGAAATCGTGATCAACACCCCCGCCCCCGCCCTGACCCACGCGATCTACCGGGCCACCGGCGTATGGCACAGGGAGCTCCCCATCACCCCGGAAAAAATCATCCGCTCTACGGTCAATCCGTAGAGCGGACGCAAATTCCTGCCCCGAAGTCAGGATGCTTCAGATTTAATGATTTCTTCTCCTGTCATGTTTTCTGTAATACTTCTCCTTCTCCGCGTACATTTCCTGTTCCGCCGCCTTGATCAGCATGGACATGGAGGAGATATTTCTTTCGCACCGGATGCCAACAGAGATATGATATTCCGCTTTTGACAGGGCCGATACCAGCTCTTCGCTCCGCGCTTTCACTTCCTTCTCATCGGCATCCGGGATGAACAGAACAAATTCGTCTCCGCCCGTACGGTAAATGTATTCGGTATCAAAATGTTTTTCGATCTCTTCCGCCACAGTCCGCAGCATTTCATCCCCTTTGTCGTGCCCTTTCGTATTGTTCATCTCATGGAGGCCGTTGGCGTCGATGTACACGCAGGCCAGGGAACTTCTGTACCGCTCATGGATCTGCGGGAGTTCTCTTTCGTAACGGTTTCTGTTATACAGCCCTGTCAGCGCATCGCGATCCCCCTGCTCCCGGATCTCCATATGGCTCTTCAAATTGCTGCAGAACATCCCGAAGCCAAACTGCATGCTCCTGAGAAAGGCTGCCTGCTCCTCTCTCCTTTCCAGATCGAAGGCCGCGAGTATTCCACAGATGAGCCCGCCCTCCCCCTCTACGGGAACGGCCATGGCGCTGGATATGCCGGACAGTTCCTCCTCAACCAATGTCAAGCACAAACCAAGAATAAATTGTAAATATTTTATGAATTTTGTCGAAGCCGCTTTCTTATGCTCGGATAAGGGGTAAATCCTCTGCTTGTTCCTCTAAAAGCAGCCGTTCCAGGTCCTCCCGATAATTCCATTGAATCTCAATCCTGTTATCAGGATAAACCAAAACCTTTTCCAGCACTTCCGAAAGAATCTCATCCGTAAGGCTTTCAATATCCACATACTTCTGAAAGCAGTCTACAAAACGGTTTTGCAAGCCGCCATCTGCACCGGTATTTTCTAATTGGGCTTCCAATTCTTCCATTCGCCGGCCGGCAGCCTCCCGCCGCTGCGCGGCAGCCTGCTTTGCCGCTAAGTATTCCGCTTTGCTGATTTCCCCTAAAGCGAACCCTTCATACAATTCTCTGATCTGCTGGTCCAGCTTCCTGCAATTCTCTTTCAGGCCGGTCAGGGTCTTTCGGAGGGCGGCAGAATCCGCCTGCTTTTTCTTATGCTGCTCCTTCCAAATTTTTCCCAGTTCCACTGCGTATATCGCCTGCATACGAAGCGAATCCCGCACCATATCCATCAAGTCGTTTTCTGGTATGGGGTCCCCTGTGCAATCATAAGCAGAAGTAAAACGGGAAGTCTGGCAGCGGTAGTAAGGCGCTTTCGTATTGACGCGCGTTAGCCGATGGCCGCATACGCCGCAGTATAGCCGGCGGGAAAAGGAATCCCGGTTTATCGGCTTGCCTTCCTTTTCCGCATAAGCCCTCATTTGCGCCTGGGCGCGTTCAAATTCTTCCGGGGTTACAATTCCCTCATGGGTATTGTCCACCACCACCCAGTCCGAACGGCTGATTTTTATGGTATGGGTATTACCCACCTTATCACGCATCCGTTTCCCATAAACTGCTTTCCCTATGTAACGCTCATCCCGCAGAATCCGGTCAATATAGTTCCGTGTCCAAAAGTTATCCTCGTGGATACAAGGCCAGACAGTGCGGGAGCATCCTGCCCGCCGCTTGTAAATCATCGGGGTCGGAATCAGCTCGTCATTGAATACCCGTGCGATTTCATCCGCGCTCTGGCCGGAAGCCATCATGTGAAAAATCCGGCGCACGATCTGGGCGGCTTCCGGGTCAATCAGCAGCCGGTTTTTATCTGCCGGGTCTTTGACAAACCCAAAGGGTGCAAAAGGGGAAAGAAATTTTCCCTTTTCTGCCCGCTGCCTCTTTGCGCTCCGGACCTTGCGGGATAAATCCCGGCTGTAAAGGTCATAAAGAAGGGTCTTAAAAGAGGTGTCCAGGCTGTCTATATCTGCCGGTCGGATACTGTCAAACCCGTCGTTGACGGCGATAAACCGGACGTTTAAGAAGGGAAACACGCGGGAAAGATAATTGCCAACCTCCAGATAGTCGCGGCCAAACCGGGAAATGTCCTTCACGATGATACACTGGATTTTCCCTTCTTTGACAAGGCCGAGCATTTCCTGTACGCCGGGCCTTTCAAAATTCTTCCCACTCCATCCATCATCACAAAATTCCAGGATTGTTGCTCCGGCAAATTCCGGGATTCTGCGGATAAAGTCCAAAATGAGATTGCGTTGGTTCCCGATGCTGTTGGATTCTGCCTTTCCGCCCTGTTTCAAGTCCTGATCTTCAGAGGACAGGCGCAGGTAAACCGCAATTACAAACTCTGTCATACCGCTGCCTCCATTTCCAGGAGGCGGCACAGCGCCCGGTATTCATCCTGATACCGCAGCGTAATGGAAATGTGGTTTTGCGCGTCAACCTCCACTCGTTCAATCAACGTGTGGGCCAGCCCCTCGGTTAGTTCCGTTTCCTGCTGAAAGCGGCCGCAGGCGGCCAGCCAGGGGTTTTTCACGGTCTGCAATTCATAATCCTGCCTTTGTGCTTCCAGCTCCTTCAAACGGGCCTGGGCTTTGTCCATATCTGACCGGTACTGGGCTTTCAGCTCCAGGTATTCCTCCTCGGTCATCAGACGGTCCACATAGTTCTGGTACAGGCTGTCATAGAGCATCCCGGCCCGTTCCAGCTTCCGGCGCGCCGCAAGTTCCTCCCGGCGTCTCGCACTGTCACCAGCAGCGAGTTTCCCGGAACCTGCCGCCTCGTTTAGAAGCTGTGTCAGGTTTCCGGCAAGGGCGATCTGGCGTTTCAGCACATCCCACAGGATTTCCTTGAGCACCGTTTCGTGCAGATATTTTTTAGGACAGCTCAACGGGTTATCCGCGTGAGAGGGACAAATATAGAGATAGGCCAGGTTCCTTCCCCGATTTGTCACCGACTTATAACGGACCAGAGGCCGTTTACAGTCTGCGCAGAAAATCAGACCTCTCAGGATATTCGGGGATTCCCCAAGCTCCGCATACTTGCCAAGGCGTTCCTTGTAAACAGCTTGCTGGCGTTCCGCCATCTGCTGGACTACGCGGAAGGTTTCTTCGTCGATCAGCGGTTCGTGAGTGTTCTTTACAACGATCCACTGGTCTTTCGGGAGCCGTTCCTGGGGTTTTCCCTCATAAAAGGAGGAGCGTTTCCGTCCTTGCACCATATGGCCCAGATAGACCTCGTTGGTCAGGATGTTCTTGATTACCTGCTGCCGCCAGACAGCCGCCGCATATTTCTCGCACGAAGCATCCCCTTTGAGATAATGGTAACGGGCGGGAGAAGGGATTCCCAATTCATTCAGTTTTCGGGCAATCTGGACATAAGCCAATCCTTCCAGCCGCCACTGAAAAATCTGGCGTACAACCGGGGCCGTTTCTTCCTCTATCTCAATCCGGCGTGGATTATCCGCGCACTTGCGGTAGCCGTAGGCGGCCCAGGAGCCGATGAAATCCCCGTTTTTCTGCTTGATTGCCAGGGCGGAACCGGATTTTCTGGAAATATCCTTACTGTAAACTTCGTTGATGATATTCTTTAAAGGGATGATATAGCCATCGCTGCTCCGTTCTGCGGTAGCTGTGTCAAAATGGTCGTTGACAGCCACAAAGCGCACATCCAAAAAGGGGAAAATGCGTTCCAGGTAATTCCCGGTTTCCCGGTAGTTGCGCCCAAAGCGAGAGAGGTCCTTGACCACAATGCAGTCAATCTTTCCAGCTTTTACGTCGTCTAAAAGCTGCTCAAAGCCTGGGCGCTCAAAATTGGTCCCAGTCTGTCCGTTATCACAGTACAGGCCGCAAAGCTCCATATCCGGCTGCGCTTCAATGTAGTTTTGAATCAGCTCTTTTTGAACCTCAATGGTATCTGCACCGGGCCGTCGGCTGTCCTCCACCGACAGCCGGGCATAGCCGCCAGCTCGGAAAACACGCCGTTTTTTCGTCTCCGGCACAGGAGTGGGGAGCAGGGGATTTACTTTGCGTTTCGGTCTTGCCATATCACATCGCCTCCTTTTCCGGAAGCGCGGCCCTGGCCTGCAAAAGCAGCTCCATCTGGCGCTGAAATTCATCCTGGAACCGGTAAACGATCTCAACCCTGCGGTCGTGGTACACCAGGATTCTCTCAATCAGAGATACGACAATCCGGCGGTCCAGCTCCGTAATATTGGCGTGTTTTTTAAATTGTTCCATCCAGCTCCGTCCCAGAAGGTTATCCTCCCAATCCTGTTCCATCTTCCTTTGGACAGTCTCGGCCTGTTCCTCCGCCTCAGCACGGCGGCGGGCGTAGGTCTTTTTCAGGTCCTCGTATTCCTGACGGTCGATAATTCCATCCGTCAGGCTTTCATACAGGGAGCGCAGGAGGGTCTGATACCGTTCAATTTCCTCCTGCTTCTTTTTCAGCCGTGCCTGCAATTTCTGCATACCTGCCTGTTTCAGCCGTGCCGTTTCGGTCATATCCAGAAGGTCCGACAGGTCAATCACTTCCTGGATATGCCGCTTTAAGGATTCCAGGACGATCTCGTTGAGAACTACATCCCGCAGGTTATAGGAATAGCAGGTCTTGTTGTTCTTGTGGGTGGAGCAGATGTAATAGATATACTTTTTTCTTCCGGAGGGGACGGTTTTTCTCAGCAACGAACCGCCGCACTCGCCGCAGAACAACAGGCCGGAAAATATCTCGACCTTTTCCCCTCCGGGGCTGGTGCGCGTATCCAGTGCCAAAATCTTCTGTACGGTTTCAAAATCAAACCGGTCGATGATTGGCTCGTGGGCATTCTCCACAACGGCCCATTCCTCACGGGGCTTTTGAATCACACGCTGTACCTTATAACTGGGGGTCGTAACGCGGCCCTGTTCCAGTGTGCCGATATAAACCGGATTTTTGAGAATCCGCAGCACCATCCCCGCGCTCCAAGTGGATTCCTCCTTAATGCGGAACACCGTAGTAAAGCGCATCCCCAGGGATTTTTTATAGTCCATCGGGGTGGGAATCCCCATTTCATTCAGGCGGTCGCCAATGTCCTCGGCGCTGACGCCATCTAACTTCCAGTTGAAAATATCCCGCACGATACCAGCGGCATACTCGTCGATAACAAGCCGGTTCTTATTTTCCGGGTCTTTGAGATACCCAAACACAGCAAAGGAGCCGATGAAATCCCCGCGTCTGCGTTTGATTTCAAGCTGGCTCCGAATCTTAATGGACGTATCCCGGCAATACGCCTCGTTGATTAAATTCTTAAAGGGAATTACCAGCTCGTCAGATTCCACATTCCGGTGCAGGCTGTCATAGTTGTCGTTGATGGCGATGAACCGGACGCCCAGGAAAGGGAAAATCTTTTCAATGTATTCCCCCGCGTCCAGATAGTTCCTGCCAAAACGGGACAGATCTTTTACCACAATGCAGTTGATTTTTCCCGCCTTCACATCGGCCATCATTTCCTGAAAGGCCGGGCGGTCAAAATTAGAGCCGGTATATCCGTCGTCCACCTTCATACTGCACTCGTGCAGTTCAGGATGGTGGCGCAAAAAGTCACGAATCAAATCCTTTTGACCCGTGACACTGTTGCTTTCCTCCTTGTCGCCGTCCTCGTGGGAAAGGCGCACATAGCCGCTGGTATTCCATACCTGCGTTTCTTCCATCGCATGATAAGAAAGCTGTTTCATATAATTTCTCTCCTAACTGTTAAAGTTTCAATCAGCAAAACACTTTAACAATCAGGGGAGCGCCAATTTGTCCTGTTGGCTTTATATTAACATAATTTTTGAACCCTGTCCAGAGTGCTTTGCAAAATCACAATCAGCATTTGGAGCGCAGGTAGGAAAGCATACGATCCTCCAACGTTGCCTCCGTATCCGAAAAACTTACCTTTACCACATATTTCCCGTGCCGGTAGCAGTAGGGGTTTCCAATCTGCCGGAGAAAATCCAGTATCCGGTCTTTTTTGGAAAGCTCCGTATTTACCGTTACTTCCCGAATATCCTGTAAAGAATCCGGGTCAACAGCCCGGATGTCAACCTCGCGCATCCTTTCAATTTCACGATGGGTCAGTGTCTTTGTCTGCATAGACACGCCTCCTTCCTGTCCTGTCTGTTCCAATGTATGACAGCCCGGCCTGTCTTAATGCCTCAGCCTTTAAAACGGTAGGGCAGCTTCCGCCCGCCGCGCTGTCCGTTGTATTTTTCCAGGATGACGCGGGCATAGCGCAGGGCGGTGCTGCTGGTGCTGAAGTCCATCTTCCCGCGCCGGATAATCTCCTCCGGCTCAATGGTCTGAAGGCGTTTTATCAGGGTGTGGTCGTTCACTTCCGTCTCGTAGGTCTTTAGGAATAAAGCCAGGCCGGAGAGGATCACCGCATTTAAAGAACGGGGTTCCCCGTTCCAGGCCGCCCGCAGGAGATACAGCAGACGGGAAAAGCCGGGGCCGCCCAACAGCCGATAGGCATTTATCACGGCGCGGGTGGCCTGGATTTCCCCATGTTTTCCCCTTCCGCTTCGGGATTTGTTCAGCCCCCAGTGCAGGCCGCTTTCTTCAATCAGGCGGCGGATTTCCACGATCTCAGCGTCTGTTCCGGATTCCGCCAGAGCGTTGGTGGACTGGGAAAGGCTCAGGCGCTTTTTGGCTTTGTCCAGCTTATAGCACAAATCTGCCTCCTGCTCGTAGGTGAGGCCGCTGTAAACCTTGCAGGACACCATCACCTCCCGGCCGTGGTTCATCTTCCGCATGGCCGCAATCCGGTGCTGGCCGTCCACGACGAAAAATTTTCCATCCCGGAAGCTGACGGTCAAAGGGTCGAGAAGCCTCTCGTCCCAGTCCTGAATCAGCTGGTCCACGGCCTTTTCATCCACCGGGCGCTGATAGGGCAGGCCGGAGGTCAGCTTTCCGGTATAAATCGAACGCTCCACACCCGGATTGCTGTATTCCAGGTCAGGAAGCAAAGTCTGCTGTTCCATTCGCTCCGGTTTGGGAGGATAATGCTTTTTGCGATAGCTCATAGTGATTCCTTCCTTTCGATTCTTTCAATTAAATTTTGAGCTGCGTCACACAGGGAACCCGCCTGCTGTCTGAGGTAGTCGAGCTGCTGCCGGGAAAGTTCCGGGTAGACCGCCGCATAATGCGGGGTCGCGTACCATTCGATTTCCCGGAGGAATTTTCGGATGAAGCCGGTAAACTCGGCCAGAAAAATATCCGGGGTGCAGCTGCAATCCTTATCCGGGTTTTTCAAATCCGCGATAGATTCCCGGAAGGTGGCAAACGGTTTGCTTTCCAGAGAAAAGGGGAGCGCCGGTGCAGGCGCTCCCTGGGCTTCATCAAATTCTTTTTGTGGTTTTGGCTCCTGCGGGGGATTTTCCACAACAGGAAGCTCCGCCGCCGGTGCCGTTACAGGCAGGTCTGACGCCTTCCCGGCAGCCTTATGGTATTCATCAACGCTCCTGATTTCCCCGTCTGCCAGCATTTTCGCGGCTTCCATCTGCTGCTCCGGTTCCAGCCGGGAGAGCTTTAACGCCGCTTTTTTAGTAATTTTGGTATCGCTGTCCCGGATAATCTCTTTGGCTTCCGGGGTCAGGTTCTTAGCTGTTTGAATCTGCCTCCGGACGGTTCGGGGGTCTACCTTTAACTTTTCAGCCGTATCGTCAACAAACGATTTTACAGAATCAAATGGACATTTTGTCCGTTTGATTTCCTCACTTTTCCGGTCGCCTCCGTGTTTGGTTTCCGGGTGGAGCATTTCGTAAATCTCTTTCCGGCGCAAAAGAATCTCGCCGTATTCCAGGGCGGAAAGGTCGCTTCGGATGATGTTCTCGTCGATCTCCGCCAGCTCTGCTTTCAGCCCTTCCAGGCTGCTCACTGTCACCTCTACCTCCAGCCAGCCGAGACGCTTCACAGCCTCCAGCCGGTGAAGTCCCGCAATCAGGGTGTAATCTTTATCCACGGTCAGGGGATTTAAAAGCCCCAGTTCCTGAATACTCTCTGACAGTTCCACAACGTGTTCCACATTCACCTCCCGCCTCCCTTCTTTGATTTGGATTTCCCCAATCGGAAGTTTCATTATGCAGCGCCTCCTTTCCAGTTCGCCGGATAAAATGCCGGGCGGTACAAGCCTTCCGTTTGTGCAGTCCGGTATTTTATCCCGCAGGAATATAGGAAAAGAAGGGCCGCGCCGGTTCATTCGGCCTCTCATACTGTGAGAGAAAACCCGGCGCGGCCCGTTTTCTTTCCATCTATCTCAATGTGTGCCGTATTATCAGGCGGCTGGACCGCCTTACTGCTCGCCCCCGGCACGGGAGTATGCAGGCCCGCCTGCGGCAGACAGGCGCCTTGATACCGACGGATGGTGGCGGCAGGTGACTAAGCTGCCCAGGCCATTCCCACAGTATCCCCCTTTTACCCTGCGGTACGGGATGTTCGGTTCTTTCCTGCTGTGGGGTTATGGCGTTTCCGGCGTTGCCAGCCACCGGATAACAGTCCGTCAGGGAATCGCTCGTGCCTTCGCCTATTGACGGGGCCGGGGGAAGGTCATCACCTCCTTGCTTTCTCACGGCTCCCGCAGGCAGTCGTCGCGCCTGGGCCTGTGCCGCTCGCCCGCAGCAGAAAATCAAACCTGCATACTGATATGAACGGGGGATTCCCGTTGTTTTTCAAAGTACAAAAGAAGCACAATGCCTCTCACTTATTTCCCCGTTGGGAAGGCGGTTTTGACCCGCTTTTTGGAAAGTTTTTAAAGATTTTTTTCCAACATTTTTCGCAGCTTTTTAAGCAGCTGGCATTTCCGCCGCTGGAAGGAAGCCAATGCCAGATTCATAGCGGCGCAGGCTTCCCGTTCCGTGCGTTCCAGGATGTAAAGCTGCTCGATGATTTGGCGTTCTTCATCGGTCAAATGGTGAAACAGCTCCGCCATCCAGACAGATGAAACCGCTTCTTCCTCCACTGGATTGCTCTCGCCGGCAAACTGTTTGCCCTGATTCAGCAGGCGTTCATAGGAATCCTCCCGACTGGGGAGAAAGGTATTTGTAATGCGCTGGAACCGTTCGGATTTCAAATCACGGGAGAAGTATTCCTCCTTGCGCTCATAGTGCTTGCAGACGCGGTATACGTCCTCGCTTACCGGGACAGCTTGTCCCTCTATGTAAATGTATCTCTGTTTATTCGCCTCGTTCATTGCCGTTACCTCCGTTTTGATGGTTTGAGTTGCAGGAAAAGCTCAAACCCTGGAAGGCGGTCCCCGGCATTTTGCTGTGTTTTTTGATGATTGTTTATGAAAAGTGCTGAATTTTATAAAACAGGGGAATCTAAGGGGAAATCCCCTCGATTTGCATAAAAAAATTCGGCACCTTTCTGCGGCGCTCGCTAAATTTATGTAGCAAACGCCGCAGAAAAGCGTCGAATGAAATAGGGGCGCGAACAGTTCATCGACTGTCCACGCCCCTTTTATGGGTGGCGGTATTCGGTTGTAAAACCAATCCCCTGGCGGGGAAAGATCAAAAGAGATAGTAGTTCATAGGCAAGCCCTCATAAGGATAAAAAACGGGCGGCAAAGACAGATTTTGCCTCTGCCGCCCTGTGAATGGTTATGCCTTTGTGATTCTCGCGCCGTCTGCGCCGACCTGATAACTTCCAATGGTCGTATTGACCGCCATCGAGCCGTCCGCGTAGAAGTAATACCACTTGCCGTCGATCTGCTTCCAGCCGGTGGAGAACATCTTTCCGGTGGTTTTATCCAGCCAATACCACTTCTGGTCATGGGAGAGCCAGCCTTTTACCGGCTCCCCATTTTGGTAATAGTACCATTCGCCGCTGTCGTTCTGCGTCCAGCCGTTTGCGGTCTGCGGGTCGATGATGACCTCCACGAACCGATGGAGAACAGCAGCCGCCTCCGCGCGGGTGGCGCTGCCTTTCGGGTCAAACTGGTTGCCCGTCTTGCCGGAGAGAACGCCCGCCTGCTGCATGGCCTTAACTGAATCCTTCGCCCAGGAAGAAATCTTCGTGTTATCGGCAAAGGTCACAGCCTCCAGCGTTTTCGGGATGGAGTAGCCCATCTTGCCGGCATAGTTCTTTAAAATCACCGCCATCTGCTCACGGGTGATGTTGCTGTCCGGGGCAAAGGTAGTGGAAGTTGTGCCGCTGACGATTCCCTTGTTTGCCGCCCAGTTGACATAGGGGGCGTAGTAGGCGTCGGCCTTCACGTCGGTAAAGGTTCCGGTCTGGTAATCCGCCGGATTGATGCCTGCCAGCCGTCCCAGGGCGGTGACGAACATTCCCCTTGTCAGGGGGGCGTTCGGGCTGAAGGTGGTTTCGCTGGTGCCGGACAGTAGGCCGCGGCTGACCGTAAAGAGGATGTGTTCCTTTGCCCAATGGCCGCTTATGTCGGTGAAGTTCGGAACCGGGTTCTTATAGCCCACGCCGTAGACGCTGAAATGCTGTGCTTCAAAAATCACGGCTTTCTGGTCCGTATTATAGCTGGATTTCGTGAGCCACTGTACCTTGCCGTTTCCGTCCACATAGACCGCATACAGGTTTCCGGTGGATTCTCCCGCAGCCAGGGTGTAAGGAATGGCAATGCTGACGGCCTTTCCATTCAGGCCGGCAAGCCGGGCTTCGGTTCCGTCCTTCACATACCAAAGGGAAATGTCGTAGGCCGGGCGGCTGCCAATGGCTGTTTTTGCCTCCTGGGAGGAAACTGTGGTTTTCTGCATTTTCAGAATGAGATCGCCAGTGGTCTGACGGTTCAGCTCCTTCAGGGTGTCCAGCGTAAAATCAAAGTCTGCCATACGGTCGGTGTCGATGGTGAAGCGCTTGACGCCGGAGGATACCAGCTTGTCCAGCGCATCCGCTTTCACGATGATTTGTACCCCGTCCAGCGTTTCGCTGATTTCAATAGGGACTGTGATGGCAATTCCGTTTGCGGTATTGCCGTTCTTTCTGGCATCCGCCTGGGCGGTGGAAATACCATTTGATACCAGTGTGCTTGTAATCACGACAGTTCCTTTGCTGTCTGCCTTTACCTGTTCTGCCTTTGCAGTGGTCGGGGTCGTGGGGTCATTCTGGTCCGGGCGGTCAATGATGGCGGAATCGCTGTCATCACTGGACGAACTGCTGCCGGAGGAGCCACTGCTGGAGGAACCGCCGCCGGAAGAAGAGCCGCCGCCGGAGGAACTGCCACCAGAGGAGCCTCCGCCGCTGGAATCGCGGTCGAAAATGGCTTTGACGGTCACGTTTTCGGCGGGCATAGTAAAGGAATTGTTTTCGATCTTGACGTTGCCGGAAACAACCTCCCACCGTTCAAAATGATAGCCCGCATTGGGTTCAGCGGTCAGTTTGACTTCTGTTCCCATCGTGGCAGAAGCCGGGGACGCAGACGCGGAGCCGTTTTCATCGCTTTCCATGGTCACAGTAAATACAGTCAAATCATAGTAGAGTTTCAAGGTCAAAATATCGCTCTCGCTCTTGATCTCTTTCAGTTCCCCGCTTACCGTAGATTTCTCCGCATTGTAGGTATAGCCTGTATAGGCTTTCGGGACAGCCGTTACCGTTTCCCCGATCTCTCCGGCGGGGTGTTCTGTTTCCTTTAGAGTGTAGCCAGTTCCATTGTCAACATAATGTTCTACAATGTACCGCACCGTATTTCCGGGGACAACTGGCGTCGTGGACTCCTGAACAGTAAGCGTCACAGAGGGACTGGCAAAGCTGGAATTTTCTACTGCCGCAAACCGCACCTGATAGGTGTCCGCCGCAAGATTGGCAATTTCTGTGCTTCCAGCGGGTACGCCTGTCCAGTTCGTGCCGTCCGTAGAATATTGATAAGTTTTTGCGCTGTCAAGGCCCGTGATCTTCCCGTCATCGGCTGTCCCGGAACTGGTCTTATGCGCTGTCAGCCCGGCGGGAGCCGCAGGTCTGGTCGGGATCGAGAGGGTTTGCGGCGCACTGTCCGATGTGGTGGAGCCGTCACCTTTTTTTACAATGGAAAGGCTTTTCCCAAACCAGGAGCTGTCAATCGCAAGGGTGCCGTCTGCTCCCGGAGATACCGGCTCGCCGTTAAGGGTATAGCTTGCACCGTTCTCAAAGCCTGTGAGCATTTCGTTTGTGTAATCAATGGTGATCGCCGGGGTGCTCTCCGGCGAGGTCCATTGTGCGGTTAAAGTGGTGACAGTGGATGGGACGGAAGCCCCCGCCTCATAGACCGTATTATCATCAGCTTTCCAGCCCATAAACTCCGCGCCATCTACGGGAGCAGTCAGCCCCTCACCGCTGGGGGCGGTGAAGCTCTCGCCGGATTTCACAACAACATTCACGGAGCCCTCCGTGGTGCCGATCTTTCCGCCGTTCAGATCAACCGCTACCACGCTGAGGCCGTCAGAGGTCAGAGAGTCAGCGTTCAGGATTTCAAGCACGGGGCGGAAACCGAGGGGCGCGTACCGAACGGACGAGCTGCCCCAACCCCAGTGGCGGGCCGAGCCGTACCCACGGCGCGCACGGTACGACGCATAAGTAGCGTATGTGTCCTGTCCCCAGGAAAACATACCTGACCAGCTTTTGATATAGCTGCTGTCTTTGTTTAAAATCACGTCCCACTCATTGTTTTCCGGAGTGCCGCGCTCACTGTCACCAGAGCCAGTAAAGCTGCTCCCCGCAGAGGGGGCGCGGAGAGTGTAGCCCACGCCGCCGCTTTGGTAATCCTTGCCGAAAATCATGTTTTTGCCGTTCAAATCATCCCAGCTCACGGTATGGGTCACAGCATAGTCCGAGATAAACAGGCTGTGGTCGTAGGTATTTTCCTTTGCATAATCCTCCGTAGTAGCCTGTGCGCTTTCTAATTTATAGGCGTTGATCGTCCCGGCGTAGGTAAAGGGCACCCAGGTGAGGGTGGTATCTGGTACGGAAACCGCACCCTGACTATTTTCGGTGTTCACCGTGCCGGGGATGCCCTCCCCGGACAGGTCAAACCAATAGGTTGCGCCGGGGGTAACGTTTTCAAACTGTTCCTCTACCTCCGCCAGCGGGGCAAGGGCATGATCCGCCGCAAGCACCGTCACCACGATAACGGGGAGCTCCAGGCCCTCTGCCAGCGCGTACCCCTCCGGGAGTTCCGGGGTGAAGCGGTACTCGTCGGGAGCGGCCGGGTCGTAGTCCGGCTGGGCTGTCCACGTCACGCCCTCAATGGTAATCGCTTCGGCTTCGCCGCTGTCCTGGGTTCCCGCATAGCCAGAAGCCGCCAGCGTCTCCGGCAGGTCCAGTGCCTCCGGCGTCGTGCCGGTGGTGACAGACTGCTCCCGCACCGCCTCCGGCAGTTCCTCAAAGCCGGTGATGGTGAAATACTGCTCTGCGCCTTCCTCCTGCGCCGGTTCGCCCTCGCACAAGGCCAAATCCGCGCCCTCGGCCCCGCACACGGGGCAGTCCTCGTTGATGTTATCCTCGGTGCAAGGCTCTGTGCAGATACACGCGGCCTCCGGCCCGGCTTCCTCTGTCTCGCCGCTGTCCTGGGGATTGCAAATCTCGCAGACATAGGTGCAGGGCGTCCCCTCGGTGGCCGGGGTATAGCCGCAAGCCTCGTCGTGTTCGTGCTGGCAGTCTAAAACTTTTGTGATACAGCCGCTTTCCTCGCTGCACACATGGGTGCAGGCCGTCGGCTCCTGTTCCTCCGCGTCGGACGGGGTAGCCGTGTTGCCGGACACGTCCTCCGCCGGGTAGCACTCCGGGCCGTGTTCGTGGACGCACTCGGTCACAAGGGTATAGCAGTCCTCGGTGTGTTCGTGGTTACAGGGCGTTTCCTCGCTGCCCTCGGTGTAGCCGCACGCCGCCGTATGCTGCGGGTGGTGTTCGCACAGGCCCGTTCCAGGGGCCTGCGCATAAGCAACAGGGGCGATCTGGCTCAAAGTAAGTGCAGCACTCAGAAAAAGCGCCGCCCACCTTCTGGTTCGATGTTGCGCCATTCCAATAGTTCCTCCTTCATTCCAAAAAGCGGTCAGGCGATTTATTCCTGTTGGGATGTATCCCAACAGGACAAGGGGGTACCCCCTTGTCCTGATTCACTCTGTTATCTGTATCGCTGAATCCGCTCTATTTTTTTGTCCGATTTTATTATACCATGTATCCTCGAATTGCGGGTGTGTCGTTTACGTTCCAAACTCAACCGTTTACGCAGAAACTGATGGGTCCGCTTGTATCCGGGCTGGCTTTCGATTACAATGAAAGAAAAAGGAGGCGCAGGAAATGAAGAAAACAATGTATTTCTGTCTCGCCTCAGCTTTTCTGCTTGTATGTGTGGGCCTGCTTGCCTTCCTCCATCCATTTACGGTTGTGGAAGGGAATCTGTCTTATCTGGAATGGGAAACTGCGTCGATTGTCTCCCCGGATGGAACAGAACAGCCCTTTGACGTATTAAGCGGAGAACCTGAGCTGGCAGATGGGGAATATTTTCGCTTTACGACAACGCTCCCGGAACGGGCAGGGCCGGGAACCTTTCTGATTTTTGAAGTCAGCGGGGCCAGACTTTCGGTGTCGCTGAATGGACAGGAGCTTTATGCGTCCTCCTCGGTCCTGATGGAAAACACCGCGAATCTGGCACAGGTGACGGTGCCCTTGCCGGCGGGGAAAGCCGGGGCGCTCACGATGGAGGTGCAGCCGCTTGTCACGCCGCTCAGCCTGTTCCCGCCGCTGCTGCGGACCTCGGAAGATCCAGCAGACGCAAAGGGCAGTATCGCATACGCCAACTACTACGGGTTCCCTGCCGGCGCGATGGCGCTGTCGCTGGCACTGGTCTGGGGCCTGTTTCTGTTCAGCATCCTGAACCGCAAAACAGACTGGCGGCTCCTGCTTCTGGTGCTGGCCTGCGCGGGGCTGACGCTTTATCCCATCGCCGTCGGGTATGGGAGCTACTTTTTCCCGGAATCCTGGCTTTCGCTTTTCACCTGGCGGGGCATCCCCATCCTGTCCGCGCTGGCGCTGATTTTGTACCTGTGCCTGCACCGCAGCCGGGATTTTTTGCGGGCGCTCATTTCCCTGACCCTGTGGAGCTTGGGCGCGCTGGCTGTCTGCGTGGTGGTTTCCGCCGCGCAGGACGGATATTTGGCCGGTTACCTGGCAAGATCCTTAGCAGCTCTTATTCAGACCGGCTACTATGACCGCCTGTTGTATTGGCTCACCGTCTGGCTGGTGGGGGGCTGCGTCCTGCTTTCCGCATGGGATACGGTGCGCGGCCTTATCCGTGTGAAAACCGAAGCCCGCACGCTGGAACTGAAAAATGAAATGGCGATGGAAAACTACCGCATTTTGGAGAGGAAAATGCGGGAAGGCGCGCAGCTTCGCCACGAGTATGCCCACCGGCTTACCGCACTGAACGCGATGTATGAAAACAGGGATTGGGGGGGGATCGGACGCCTGCTGACAGAATGGACAGGCCAAAACCGGCAGGCGGCGCAGGTACGCTTTACAGAGCATTTCGCAGTCAATGCCATCCTGCAAAACGCAGCGGAGCGGGCAGAAAATGCCGGTATCCGTTTTGAGGCTTCGGCTATGCTTCCCCGTGCGCTTCCGATCCCGGATGAGGATCTGTGTACGCTGTTTATGAACCTGCTGGACAATGCGCTGGAGGGGGCAAAGCAGGCGGAAAGTGAAAAACGCTTTATCCGGCTGCGCACCTCCATCCGAAACGGATTCCTGGCCGTCTTTTGCGAAAACTCTTATAACGGCAGGCTGTCCACAGACCAGAACGGCAAACTGCGCACCACAAAGGCGGAGCCGGAATCTCATGGGTTCGGCCTGATCCTGATGGAAAACATCGCAGAAAAATATAAAAGCATTCTGGATGTGAGCTATACGGATACGGTCTTTACCGTTCAGACCGCGCTCAAACTGCCGGAAGAAAAGAAAGCATAAAGCAAAACAGCGGAAAGGTTCGCAGGACCCTTCCGCTGTTTTACGTCTGTATATTCTGATTGATAAAATGGATGAACGCCGTCTGAAACGATTGGTAATACCGCCGCCCCATAGGAAGCTGTGTGCCGTCCCGCAGCCGCAGCGAGGTGCGCTCGATTTCCTCCACCTGGCGGATATTGACCAGAAAGCTGTTGTGGCAGCGGTAGAAAACGCCGGGCGGCGCAAGATTTTCCGCTTCTGAAAGGGATAGGGGAAGATTGTATTCCGCTTTTGCTGTACGGACGGTCAGCGTGTGATTGCGGCTCTCCATATAGCGGATGTCGGCCACCGGCAGGGACAGCGTTTTGCCGCCGGAGCGCAGAAGCAGGTTTTTGACCCTGTGATGTTCCTCCCAGTCCCGCAGCAGCACGTCCTCCAGCTGTGACGGTTCTACCGGCTTGAGCAGATAGTGAATGGGGTGGACCTCATATCCCTCCAGGGCATATTCCGCATAGCCGGTGATAAAAAGAAACCGTCCCGGAAACTGACGGCGGTACAGCTCTTTGGCAAGGGCCATCCCGCTCTGTCCCTCCATCTGAATGTCCAAAAGCAGAAGGTCAAAGGCGTCGCTATTTTGTTCCAGCGCTTTTGCCAGCGAATCGGCATTTTCAAACAGGCAGAGTGTGTGGGGAATTTGTCTGTCGGACAATAAGGTGTCGCACGTTTTTATCAGTTGCTTTCCCTCTACTGGATCATCTTCGCAGACAGCCAGACGATAAGGAGCCATTTCTTCACCTCGTTTCTTCGTAGTCTGCTTTTATTATACTGAATTTTCCCAATATGTGCAACACAGGCTGATTTCCGGAAGGCAGTCATTTTTCGCTTAACATAGGCCAGCAATGTATTGGAATATCCTTTTCGGATATTCCAATACGCTGGTTGGGGACCGCCCCAAACCCCGGCCAGGGCGCTTGCGCTTCTGGCGAACACGCCTTTCGGCGTGGCTGGGCCACAAGCGGGGCTTGTGGTTTTGCTCCCTTTGGTCGCCAGTTTCCCGCAGCATTTTGTGCGGAAAACTGCGGCTGCCGCCGCAAAGGAATTGACAAAGGCCGCCGCCTTGTCCTATGATAAAGATACCAGCGGGCAACGATGTGTGCCTGTCAAAGCGTTGACGTAAAAGAGTGCGCCAGTACGCATTGTTTTACGGAGCTTTCAGGAGGAGCTGTGCAGTGAAACCTCAAACCGGCGTAGGCCGTAAGGCCGAAAGAAAAGGCTCGGTCTGCTCTGGATTCCAGGGCAGATTTTTTCAAGGGGATTGACATATTTTTGGGCTTCGCGTATAATAATGATAAAGAGTAGCGATACTCAAAAAAGCGGAGTACCCTGCCGGTAAGTGGGAGCTAAAAAAGCGGTGTACCCTACCAGTAAGTGGGAGTTAAAAAAGCAGGGGCTGGATCGCAAGATTCAGCCCCTATTGTTTTGGAGGTCAGTTATGAATTTTTCATTTTATATGGTGGACGCTGCGTATTGCGATTATTTAAGAGAAAGCGATCCCTGTGTGCCCTATACGATGGAGCGAAAATCCATCCGGCCCTTTGTCGGTATTGTATTTTCTGTTCATAATGTCCACTACTATGCGCCGCTGACTTCCCCTAAACCCAAACATCTGCATATGAAAAACCAGGTTGATTTCCTTAAAATCAACGGCGGAGAATGGGGAGCCATCAACTTCAATAATATGATTCCCGTCCATCCGGGCAGTCTGACAAAGGTTGAAATGAAAATTTTTGAAACAGATTCCCCGCAGGATATTGCCTATAAGAACCTGTTGTCCAATCAGCTTTCGTGGTGCAATTCCCACCGGGACACGATTTTAAATCAGGCGGAAAAGCTCTACCGCCTGGTCGTGGATGGAAGGGCGTGGAATACACTTGCCAGCCGCTGCTGCAACTTTGCTTTGGACGAAACTTTATGTGTGGCCTATGCAAAAGAAAAATTTTCAGAGGAAAAGTAAAGGCGGCATACTACATAAACAAAAAAGAAGGAGGCTGAAACGACCTCACCGCCGTTTCAGCCTCCTTTTTTATCGCGTCTGCTGTTCCTTATCCCGCACCTTTTCCGGCTCCGGCATTTCCAATATCCGGTCCACATTCTGCCGGATGGTCTGGTATTCCAGCATTTCTTTTTTCAAAGCCCGGTACTCCTCATACCGGTCCTGTTTTTCTTCCAGCAGCCGGCCATATTCCTCGGTAAGCTGCGCCACTTTGGGAATGGCCTTGCCGCCCAGTGCGTCAAAAGCCCTCTTAGCAGCTTCGTGCTTTTCGATTTCTGCCCTGTGTTCGGCCCGGAACTTTCCTTTGTTCCGGGCCTTTTTGTAGGCGGCGTAAACCTCACGGGTTTTGGAATAGTTGATGATGTGAGTTTTCATCTGCGCCGTTTGCGCCATCCGGCCCTCAAGCTGCTTCATCCGGGCGGAGGTTTCCTCAAATTTCACCCGGATTTCTTCGGTGCGCTCCAGCAGGCCGTCATAGTCGGTCAGGCCATTGTCTACCAGGAAATTCAGGGTTTTAGCCGCCTCCTTCAGATTGAAAATTTTAGCCCACCGCTCATAGCCCTTGCCTTTCCCGGCCTCCATCTTTTTCTGAATATCAATGAGCAGATTGACGCTTCCACGCCTTGCAAAATCTGCTGTCTTTTTGGCCGGCATACGCCCGCGCGTACCGCCGCTGCGTTCCATCAGCGCCTCTTTGGTATAATCGTCCCCCAGGCGTTTGGAGCGTGTGAAATACTCCTGTCCGGGAGCGCGAAAGCTCAGGTTTTTGCCTTCCTTGATTTCATACCCTTCAGCCCGCATCCGCGCCAGGAAGTCCTCATAGCTTTTGCAGTCCGGCAGCACCCGCTCTATCACCTGGCGCAGCCGTTCTTTAAAGCTCACACCATATTTGACAGCCGCCGCCTCGCCGGGCAGCTTTGCCCGCTTTTTCGGGTTTTTGATTACGGAAAGGCCGTGAGCCGCGCACAGCTCGTCGTTGAGCCGCCGTAAAACAAACGCGGAATCTTTGACGTTCTCAAACTTCCCGTCGCAGTCCAAATTGGTGCTGTTAAATTCGATGTGGGAATGGATGTGCGCCTTATCCGTATGGGTGGATACCACGAAAGCGTGCCGGCCGCCGGTAAATTTCATCGCCAGTTCATAGCCGATCTGATTGGCTTCTTCAGGGGAAATTTCTCCCGGTTTAAAGGATTGGATAATCCGGTACATAATCACATCCCGGCGCTTAGGCTGGCTGCGCCCGATAAGCTGGTAGTAAAGCTGCTTGCTGATTTCAAATTCCTGTGCGGCAGTTTCCGGTGTGCATTGATAGGAGGACACAAGCCAGCCGCCTTCGGTTTTCTCTGGATTCTGGTCGTAATCGTGCCGGTCCTTTAAAGACTGCGCCCGTGACCGGCTGGGCATCGCTTTTCGCGGCAGCAGGCTTGAAATTGCCACCGGAACACCTCCTTCCCGGCCTTACCGTTCCGCCCCTTTAGGCGGGGCCTGTTTCTCGCGCTGGACTTTCCTCTGCTTCATCCGTGCGGTCAAGTACAGATTGTAATCCTTCCCGTACTCTTTGGGCGGCGGGTTTGGATAAATGAGCGCAATCCGCCCGGAAAACTCCGGGTCCTTCCGAATAGCCGCCGTCAGCCGGTCTATCCCCTCAAGCCCCGCCTTGTCGTTATCCAGACACAGGCTGATTTCCGTCACACTGGGGTGGTCGCGCAGGAATTGGAGCAGGGCGGCCGGAGCCGTCCCGCCCAGGGATAAATAATGACAGTCCTGCCAGGGGCCGCCGCCCATCTTGACAAGACTGGCTAAGGAAAGCGCGTCAATGGCCCCTTCCGCCACCGCCAGGCGGCGGCTCTCCGGGTCCTTTGCCGGCAGGAAAAAAGAAAAGGCTTTCTCGCTTCCGGCTGCTTCCTGTTTAAAATCTCCAAACGTCCCCCGCAGGAACGCGGATCGGGCTTTGCCTGCTTTGTCCCGGCCCACAAACACGCAGTTATGGTATTTACAGCTTTCATAGAGAATCCGCGCCTGGATACAGGCCCCGATCACATCTGGGTCAATCCCCCGGCTTTGGAGATAGGCCACTGCACGGGAAGGAACGCGGCAGGCCGCCGGCAGGATGAAAACCGGCTTCTTCTTTGGAATGGGCTGTTTTGGCTCCGGCGGAACAGCCTGGCCGCAAAGGACGTTCATCGCCCCTAAAAAGTCCAGTCCCCGGACCTTGATAAGATATTCCAGGGCGGTGCGCCCGCCGATCCCCCGGCTGTGCCAGTTCCACTTCCCATTGGAAATTTTCAGGGAATCGTGGGTACGGGTGCAGTATTCGTTTGTCCCGCATTTTTTCAGCTCTCCCGGTTCAAAAACTCGCAGGTAGGTGAGCAGATCCCATTCCTTCGCTTTGGCTACCTGCTCCGGGGTATAGTATGCCATCTTCCTCACCTCCGGTAAAAGCGGGGCGCGGAAAACGGAGCCAATCCGTCCCGCGCCCCGCAAGGGTTACAGCGTTTCAAATTTCTTCATCAGTGCGCCAATCTCATTCCAGACCTTCGCATAGCCCTGGCGCAAATCCTCCACGTCCTGGGCATAAAGGTTTCTGGTTTCGTTGCAGCGCCGGGCAATCTGGTTGACGTTGCTGGAAATGGAGCGCAGGAGCTTCACCAGCTCCACAACGCTCTCCATATCCAGCTTGACAATATAGCCGTCCACCGCCATCTTTCTGAGATACGCCCTCTGGTTGGATACGCCCAAAAGGGCCATCTTCTTGTCAATCAGCTCCTTTTCCTGCTGCGACACCTTTGTGTAAAGCCCGATGGTGCGCCCTTCCTTCGGCCTCATAAAACCGCCTCCCTCCGCGCCTCCTTTGCCGGTCCCGACGCCGCCAGCGCGGGGCGGTCAAACTGCTTGAGCGCCTTTAAGATAGAGGGTTTCCCGGCGGGGGGGTCCTGTTCGTTTTCCTCCTCCCGCGCCGGTTCCGTTTTCGGCTTCTTTTCCTCGTTGTCCAGTTCCTTATTCAGCTGGCTTAAACGGGCGGATTTCTGTTCCAGTTCTTCCTCCTGGGGGAATGGCCGGGCCGCCTCCTCTTTGGCGCTTACAAGTTCTGTCTGCAAATTTTCCAGACGCTCCCGGTTTCGCACCAGATTCTCCGAGATTTTCTCCAAAGCATTGTTGATACGGGTGATGTTTCCCACCACATCGGTGGACAGTTCCGCCGTGTAGGTCAAATGCTGCTTCATCGTCACCTTGAAGGTTCCGTTTTCAAACCGCAGCCTCATCGGGAAGCCCCGGTATTCGCCCAGCTCGATGGGCTTTTCCGGGTCTTTGATGGACTGGCAGGCGGCAACCAGGGCTTCTCCCGCCTCCTTGCGCTCGGTGTAAACCTTTCCCTGAATGGTGATGGAAAAAGCATCGTCTTTGGCCGGGTGGCTCTGAAGAATAGGAAGGTCAGCGGAAAGGGCCTCAATAAACAGCCGGGTTTCCGCGATTTTCTGCGGATAATAGCCCACCACCTTGTCCTCCATCTCGTATTTCTGCGCCATGTGGTTGGATTTGAGCATTTTCAGCTTGGATACCTGAATGTCCAAATCCATCTTTTCCTTAATGCGGGGATCTCCGGTGGCAATCATCTTGACCTCCGCATAGGAGAGGGCCGTCGCGTCCACGTCCTCGATGGAACGGGCCGGACTTTTGGAGGTCATAATCTGGCCAATGAATTTCTGCTTATTTTCCACCAGCCCCCAGTTGTAGGCGTCAAAGGTACCTTTGGTGACATAGCGGAAAATCTTGACTTTGGGATTGTCGTTGCCGCGCCGCAGGATACGCCCGGCGCGCTGCTCCAAATCGGCGGGCCGCCAGGGGCAGTCCAGGTCGTGGGAGGCAATCAGCCGTTTCTGCACGTTGGTTCCGGCCCCCATCTTCTGGGTGCTTCCCAAAAGGACACGGATTTGCCCGTTCCGTACCTTAGCGAACAGCTCCGCTTTCTGCGCTTCCGTGTTGGCTTCGTGGATAAAGGCAATCTCCTCCCTGGGAATCCCCTTCGCAACCAGTTTATCCCGGATGTCCTCATAGACGCTGGTTTCCAGCCGGAGGGCTTCGGCATCCTCCGGCTGTTCGTTTCCGTCTCCGGGTTCTTCGGCCCCCTCTTTTGCCGGTGGCCGTTCAGCCTTTCCCTTTGGCGTGGAAAGGTCGGAAAAAATCAGCTGCGTCCCCCGCGTCCCGGCGCTTTCCTTCCAAATCTCAAAAACATTGTTGACACAGGCGTTCACCTTGCTGTTTGGGTCGTCTCCGAGCAGCGGGTTTAATATTCTCTGGTCCAAAGCCAGCTTACGGCCATCCGACGTGATCTTGAGCATATTATCGACGCTGGGGTCAACGCTGCCCTGACGGACGGCCTCCGCGCGTTCGGCCAAATCCTGGACCATCTGCTTTTGCGCCTCGCTCGGCTCGGTGGAAACCGTGATATATTCCACTTCCGGAACAGGGAGCTTTAGCATATCCGCCGTCTGGATGTCAGCGGCTTCCTTCCACAGCTTCATCAGCTCCGGAAGATTAAAAAACCGTGCAAAGCGGGTCTTTGCACGGAAACCGGTTCCTTCCGGCTTTAATTCCACCGCCGTCACCTTTTCTCCAAAATTGGCCGCCCAATCGTCAAAATGCGCCATACCGCGCTTTTTCAGCATATCCAACTGAAGATAGCGCATCATCGTGTAAAGCTCCACCATACTGTTGGAAACCGGTGTGCCAGTGGCAAAGGTTACGCCGCGGCCGCCGGTGATTTCGTCCAGATAGCGGCATTTGGCGAACATATCAGAGGACTTCTGCGCCTCCGTCTGGCTGATTCCTGCCACATTCTGCATTTTGGTGTGGAAGTACAAATTTTTAAACAGATGTGCCTCATCCACAAAAAGCCGGTCTACGCCCAGTTCCTCAAAGGTGATGGTATCGTCCCGCTTCTTGTCGTAGAGGCGCTTAATCTTTGTGTCCAGGCTTTTTTTGGTCCGTTCCAGCTGCTTGATGGTGAAGCGTTCCGCTTTTTCCGCCTTCGCCTCGGCAATCGCGTTGATAATTTCGTCCCGCTGTTCCTTCATTGCCGCCTCCTGCCGGGCGGGGGAAAGGGGGATTTTTTCAAACTGGCTGTGACCGATAATCACCGCGTCATAGTCCCCGGTGGCAATCCGGGCACAGAATTTCTTCCGGTTGGCCGGCTCAAAATCCCGTTTTGTGGCCACCAGCACTTTTGCACCTGGGTACAGGGTCAAAAAATCGCCGCCCCACTGTTCGGTTAAATGGTTTGGGACGACGAAAAGGGATTTCTGGCACAGGCCCAGGCGTTTTGCTTCCATCGCGCCCGCAATCATTTCAAAGGTTTTGCCTGCGCCGACGCAATGGGCTAACAGGGCGTTTCCGCCGTAGAGCATCCGGGCCACAGCGTTTCTTTGGTGAGGTTCCAGCTTGATTTCCGGGTTCATTCCGGTAAAACGGATGTGGCTTCCATCATACTCGCGGGGGCGGGTGCTGTTAAAGGTCTTGTTGTAGGCGGCGCACAGCTCGGCCCGGCGCTGCGGGTCTTTAAAAATCCATTCCCGGAAGGCTTCACAGATGGCCTCCTGCTTTTGCTGCGCGATAGCTGTCTCTTTGGGATTTAAGGTTCGGACTTCTTTTCCATCCACATAGGTGGTGTCATAGACCCGCGTATCCCTCTGGTTGAGGGCATTTTCAAACAGGAGGTAGGCGTTGCGCCGCTTGCTGCCGTAGGTAGCCCAGGCACGGGCATTCTGTTTGCTGTCCTCGCTTTTTCCCTTGACGTTCCACTCGCCCGTGACGGGAGAACGGAACACATCAATTTTTGTGCCTCTCAGGTTGTACGGGGTTTGGAGCAGCTCAAACAGAAACTGCCGGTAATATTTTGGGTCAATCCAGGAAGCGCCGACGCGCACGCTGATTTCTG
This sequence comes from Candidatus Eisenbergiella merdigallinarum, assembly GCA_019119355.1. Lineage (GTDB taxonomy): Bacteria > Bacillota > Clostridia > Lachnospirales > Lachnospiraceae > Gallintestinimicrobium > Gallintestinimicrobium merdigallinarum. Next base: position 25,505 of record DWXE01000016.1, on the reverse strand, counting down.
CCGCTGTCAGGTCTTTGGGCTGTATCTGGGTTAAAGCCTCCACATTGACGGCAAATTCCGGGTATTGTTCCGCAGCAGCGCGGGCCTTTTCCAGCTTTTCCCGCACGTCGCCGGAAAGATACTCGTCGGCGGTCTGCCAGCCCCGCGCCCATCCGTCCCCGTCTGCCTCCAGATCAAAGGGGCCGGTATCCGGGTCTTTATAGATGACGCCTTTTAGTTCCTCCACAATCTGCGGGATTTTTTCGCTTCCACCCATCAGGGAGGCCATATAGGCAAGGTCTACGCACGCCTTTTCCCCGATGGATACCGCCAGGGCCTCCGCCGCCGTGTCCACGCTGGTGACGGCCTGATGGGTCTGGATGGTGCGCTTAAAGAACATATCCGCTTTGCGCGCAAGATTTCCCTCATCGTCCAGAATCTCCAGCGAGCAGAGCAGAGGATAGGAGGAATCCTGCCGGAAGGCCAGCCGATTTCCCACGCTAGACAGTAGGCCGTACTTTTCGGTGAAGCTGTCATACAGCTGGTTGAGCTTCGCCTGTTCCTCCTTAATTTCCCCGTCCGAAGCACCCAAAAGCTGCAATTCAATGAGCTTTCTTGCGCTGTCCCGGACGGCAATCATTCCTTTGACACGGGCAGTCTGCGTTTTTCCCAGGTCCACCGGCCTCATCCGGGAATTTTCCCTAAAGTAAAGAGTGCCGTCCACTTCGGTAAAACTGAAATTGCGCACCTTTGGGTCAGCAGGAAGGCTTTGCGCCTCCTGGCTGTTTTCCTGCCCCGGCGCGTCGGCTAAAAGCAGCTCCCGGTCCGGCAGGCTGATGTGCTTCACCGCCTCCGCCAGCTTTTCAGAAAGGCTGGCCCCAGGCTCCGGCAGACAGGCGGTTTCCGTCTCGTTGCCGTACATATTTTGAAAGAAGGACATCTTTCCCAACACCATTTCCGGGTGATCCAGATAATAGCGGTTTAACGGCACTCCATCCTCGGTTTTGCCAACCTGTACCCAGTCCGGCTCCCGTTCCGGTGCGCGGTCGCGCTTCTGGAAAAAGAGAATATCGGTGGTTACTTCGGTTCCGGCATTGGCCTTGAAAGCGTCGTTTGGCAGGCGGATGGCTCCTAAAAGGTCTGCCTTCTGCGCCAGCGCCGCCCGGACCTTGCTGTTTTGCTTATCCATCGTCCCTTTGGAAGTGATGAACGCCACAATCCCGCCGGGCCGCACCTTATCGAGCGCTTTTGTAATAAAGTAATCGTGAATCAGCAGATTTTGCTGGTCATACCGCTTATCGTGTACCTTGTATTCGCCAAAAGGAACATTTCCCACCGCCAGGTCAAAAAAGTCGTCCGGGTAGCTGGTGTTCTCAAACCCGTCGATGGTAATATCTGCCTTTTGGTAAAGCTGTTTGGCAATCCGGCCTGTCAGCTGATCCAGCTCCACGCCGTACAGCCTGGAATCCGAAAACGGTTCCGGCACCAGGCCAAAAAAGTTGCCGATCCCCATAGACGGCTCTAAAATGTTGCCGGGTGTAAAATTCATCCGGCCCACCGCCTCATAAATGGCCTGAATGACTGTGGGGCTGGTGTAATGGGCATTTAAGACGGTGCTTTTTGCGGATTCATATTCCTCCGGGGTCAAAAGCTCCTTTAACTCTGCGTACTCCTTCTTCCAGTTCTCTTTGGTTTCATCAAACACCTGGAAAAGCCCGCCCCATCCCACATACCGGGAGAGGGTTTCCTGTTCCTGGGGCGTGGCAAGGCGGCCCTCCGTTTCAATCTGCTTTAAGGTACGGATGGCCGCCACATTATTCTGATATTTGGTTTTCTGACCGCCCACGCCCAACTGCTCGTCGGTGATGTGGAAATTTAGGCGCTCGCTCTGTTGAGCCTGCTCCGGTTCCTCCTTTTCCTCTCTGGACTGCCCGGTCAGGTCGATGACAATGCTTCTAAGACCGATGGAGCCGCCGTCGATCTCCACCCGGTTATCCGGCGCGGGGGCGGCAGCTTTGTCCAGTTCCGGCTCCTGTCTGGCAGGCTGTACTCCGGTCAGCCCTTCCAGATAGGCGGCAGCTTCCGATTCCTCCATAAAGGTGGGAATATCACCGTATGCGTCGCGGTAGTATCCGTCGGTCTGGTGATCCCACAGGGCAAAAGGGTCCTCAAAAGCGTCCGTGGTCTGCGTGACCGTATAGCGCGGTTCGCTCTTGTCCTGCTCTGGAATGGCTCCCGTCATCTGTTGTTCATAGCGGTCAATGTCCTGTTCAGTAGCCGCATTTCCTGCGGCACGCAGCATTTCATCTGCACGGATTTCCCGCTGTTCCTCCCGGTTCTGTTCTTCCTCCACACAGGAGCGCACAAAGGGAATGGGTTCCTCCCGGAAGATGGGGAACCACCCCCGCATCTGCATATCCTGAAGGCTGACGGTTCCCCGGTCATAGTCCACCCCGTCAATCTTCATCCGCCGCCCGTCCATCGTAAGCTCCATCCCCAGGGGGATATATTCCGCCGCGTCGCGTATTTTCAGGATTTCATAGGGGGCGCTGGGGCCGTATTCCGGGTCCGGGCGGGCGATTACGGCGCTTTTGCCGTGTTCCAGCAATTTTTTTAAGGCCGCCTGCCACGATTCCGAATACCCGGTCACAGCGGTTTCCCCCAGGCCGGGGATGTCCCGCGTCAGCACTCTTGTCCCCAGGGCGGCGGCCGCCTCCTGCGCGTCCTTTCCGTAAAACATGAGATAGCCGTCTGTCTGGATGCCAAGCAGCTGATCCGGGTGCTGCGCCTTCAGGTTTAAATATTCCTCCGCGTTTGGGGCAAGATTTGGCTCCGGCTGTACGTCCTGTGGACGCTTTAGCTCCCCGGAGCTGCCCGCGCCGGTGTCCGGAATCCCTTCACCCGGCTGGGGCGGTATCCTTCCTTCACCGCCCTCGTTTTGAGGTTCTAACGGTCCATGCGGGGCAATTTCCGGACGTTGGGACACATCCGTCCGTCCCGCCGTCTCCACAGCGGGGGTCCTGCTTTCTTCCTTCGCCCATTCCGGCGTATCGGGCTGGCCTGCATTCTTGTCAATACTGTCCCGTAGGTCAAAAGAATAATCCTGGTAGTTCCGTTCCAGAAGGTCCTCTGTCAGCCATTCCCGGAACATCGGAAGGGAAAGGTAGGCGTCTGCCAGTTCCGGGTTCTCCGGCCCGATCTCCTCTATATAGTGGGCCAGCGCGTCGTCCAGTTCGTCTTTTGCCTCGTCAATGTCCGTATCCCGGTCGCGCAGATAGCTGTAAAGGCTGCTGTTCTTTACCTCCCGGTCCAAAAGCTCCAGCGCTTCCCGGTAAAGCGTAACCGGGGATTTTACTGGCGGCACAGATGACGCGGGCGCATCCTCCGGCAGAAGGTTCCCATTGCTGTCAAACTGGAGGGTTATGTCCTGCCCGTCGCGCTCGGCAATCGCCTGTTCCCGACAGTATCCCTGTTCTCCAATATTTTTGAACCACTGTTCGGTGAAACGGCTTAAATCCCGGCTTAACTTTGGAATCCACCTGCCCGGCTCCGGGTAAACCTGCTGATAAATCTGCGGCCATCCATCCTGCTGGAAGGTCAGCGGCTCTAAGGTTCCCGCCTCCTGGTCAATGCGGAAGGTCATTTCCGGGTCGTTCATCACATCGCCGTTTTGGATATGGGTATGGGCGACTGCAATCTGATCCTCCGCAATCCGCTGGATGGACAGCGGCATCATACTTTCCCCGGCCTGTAAACGAAGATAGCGGTATTCGCCGGACACGATTTCCGGGAACATCCTGGCAAACGTGCGGTAATTGCGCTCCGGCCGTGTTTGGCCGGGCCGCTGCTTTGTCTGTTCCGGCCGGGCGGGCGGGGCGGAGAACACCGGCGCGTCCTGGGTGGCGGAAATGCGCAAGTCGGAAGTGGCGGCAATTTTCTGAATTTGTTCCCGCACCGCCTCCGGTAACTCCTTGTCGTAAAAGGTCACGGTCCGGTCTGGGGCGATATGGGCGATGGTTTTGTAATCGCCGTTTTCTTCCTCCATCCGGTTCCAGACGGTCAGTCCGTTCCCCAAATGGCCGTATCCGAGATCGTACCGGGGTTCCGGTTCGGCTTCCTTAATAGGTTCTTCCTGTGTTTTTTCCTGTACCCGTTCGGGTTCTTTGATGCCTTCCTTTGCGTCCTGTTCCTCCAGGTGGTTCAGGGTCATCGCGGCAAAATCAAAGGAAAGCTGGCCGTCTGTCTGCTCCCGGATATTCCTGCGCTGCTTTTTGGAGAGGGCGCGAGCCGCGTCCTCCAACCGGCGGTCTGAGGCCGGAGCCTTTTCTGCCTTTGGTGAGGTTTCCTTTTTTTGTTCCCGCTTTTCCTGACGCTCCGCTTGCAGAACGGCCTCTGGCAGCGGCGTAAACAGGGAATATTCCCCCCGCAGGAAAGCTGCCATCTTGTCCAGCGCCCGTTCCATCGTTTGATAATGCCGGTGATCCGTCGGTACGGAGGCCATCGCCTTCACCATATCCCGGTAAAGGGCGGCGCTTTTTTCCGCATCGTCTAACAGAGGCCGGATCGACTTTTCAGCGGCGCTAAAATCCCATTCGTGGGGATAGGTACGTCCCTCGCCGTTTGGGTCATAGTATTGAAAAGCGTAAATTTCCCGCGCCAGCTGGATTTTCTCATACTCCGGAAGGTAAGCAAGCTCGCGGCTGTTTAAATACCGCCCGCTGTCTATCAGTTCCCGGATTCGTTTCTGCACCTGGTTCCAGTTTAACTTGACGGTATCATAGTCCCTGGGATGGGAAAAATCGTCGGCGCGGGAAAATTTGATTCCCTTGCTGTCGTGCCACTCATCATAGCCGGTATAGGAATGGCCTCCATCCCCATATTCCTCACGGAGAAAAGCGGCGCATTCTTTGGCGTCGTGGCCCTGCACAAAATAGGAGTAAATCCGCAGTTTCCCCTCCGAAACGCCGCTGCCCCGGCACAGGGTATGGTCGATTTCATCCTGTGTGATGAAGTCCCCCTTTGCCGGAGAAAAGTCCGGGTCTGCGGTAAACTTCTCCGGTGGGAGGAACAGGTTGTTTACCTCCTCCAGCAGTTCCCTGGGGGCGGAGGCAGGCCGAAAACGCAGCAATTCCCCGTCCTTTTCATATTCGTCTGCAAACAGGGCCAGCTCCCGCACAATCGCCTGACGGGATGGAAGCCTTTGCAGTTCCTTTTTGATTTTGGCGGTACTGTCCGGGAATCCGCCGTACAGCGCGCTGATGGTTGGAAGAAAGCCGCGCCCCTTTGCCTCGTCGCTGAAATTCTGGCGCAGATACCACAGCTTTTCGGACAGCTCCTGGAACTCATTGTCCCGCGCCCGGTCAATTACTTCCTGACTGGCAAACTTTCCCTCCCAAAGCAGGAGGGATACCTGCGCCGCCGCATCCACCCAGGAAACCAGCGTGCTTCCGGGAATGCGGGCGCTTTTGCCCGGCGCAATCCGAAGCCCTTCTTTATCGAACCACAGGGCATATTCCTTTCCGCCGATCCGCAGGCCCTTGCCGCCTACGCCAAATTCCTTTTCCAGAAAGGACGCAGCGGCGGAGCCGGTGGGATTTTTCTGAAAGAAGGCTACGATACGCTCCAAACTGCGGGGGCGGTTGCCGCCGCTGGTCAGGGCGCGGCCAACAACCGCCTTCGGCACAGGCTCCGGCGCACCGGAAAGCGCCCTATCTATCCGGCTTCCCGCCTTTTCCTGTTCCTCCGCCCGGACAATCGCCTCCACCTGTTCCTCCGGGGTAGGAAAGAGGCTGAATTGCTGGTAGGCCGGTTCGGAGGACAAAAAAACAGCGGGTTCTTCACCCGCCGTCTGGATTTCCTGATTTACTTGTAGACGATCTCTCCCAGTACCACTTCTTCGGCCTGCGCGGTCAGGGCGTTCACCTTCTGTACCCACGCCATCGGGTCGCGGGCTTTCAGTTCCTCGTCCACGCCGTCCCGCTTCATCATTTCGGCTACCATCTGGTCCACTTCTTCCTGCGCCCTCTGGTCTACTTCCCGCAGATGGGCTTGCAGCGTCCCCTGAAGCGTCCAGGACATATAGGTCGTCCTGTGGTTCTCTCTCAGGAACGTATCCCGCAGCATCCCGTACTTGCCCAGGGGCAGTTCCTCCATCTCGTTCTCTCCATCTAACATCAGGTCGGGAATCAGATAGGCTCCCGCTTTCTTGTATGCCAGCTCTGCCATTTTGTTCGCTCCCTTCTTTAATTTCGCGCTTTAAAGTGTTAAATTTATCTGTGTCTTTAGTATAACGGATCGCCTCTGTTTTTGCAAGGGTTTTTTCCTCTTTTGCCTGTATTTTTTTCTGCGCGGCCGCGTGTTCCCGGTCATAGGCTTTTATCGCCCGGCCCACCTCTAACAGCAGGTTTTGAGAGAGGGAGCTTACCGCGCCGCCCAGTTGGTAGAGGACGGCAGGGGTGGAAAACTCGGTAATCCCGCGCAGGTCGTCGTCCTCCAGATACGCGGAGGGGTCCAGGCCGCAGCGGGACAGGAGGGCATACTGAACGCTGGCGGTCAGGGTATCCCGGTAACGGATTTCCAGATTGAGCGAATCCAGTCCCTCTAAAAAGCTGCCCTCCACACCGTAGGAAAGCTCGGCCAAATGCTCTTGATAGATTTCCTTCGCCGCACGGGAGGCAAGCTCCATCAGGCGGCTGCCAAAATCTGTTCCGGCTGTCTCCCCGTATTGGCGTTCCAGCGCCGCCAGCACCGCCTCCTGGGGTTCCTCCCTCAGTTCCCAAATCCACGGGGTTTTCGCCCCGCGCACCGGGCGGGTATCCGCGATGTCAAAAACGTACTCCAAATGGGGCCGCCCGTTTCCATTTTGGCGGATCAGGGCAATCCCTTTGGAACCGGCCCTGACCCACCGGCGCATTTTATCATTCCACAGCTCCATTTCCGCGCAGGCCGTCGCGTCGGGACGCTGGGCAAAAATGAGGAGCTGTTCGTCAAAGGGGTATTTATAAAGCCGGGAAGCGGTGGTTAAATACCGCTTCCAGCTGTCCACATTTTTTGTCACCTCGCGGGCGGTCTGCCCGGCCAGCTCGGAAACATATTGTAGTTTTGCTGCCATTTACTGCCTCCTTTACGATTTCTGCATAGAAAAAAGGCCCGGAGCAAGACAGTCCTAAAACTGTCCCGTTCCGGGCCTTCCTTGATTGGTTCAGCCGTCCTCCAGGGGTTCCCAGGGCTTCAGCCCCATTTCTTCCCAGGTCACGCCGTAGGGTGCGCCACCGGAGGTGTAGCCGGCGATAAAGAAAAACCGGTCGTCCTGCTCTATCTGCACCGGGTGGGGGCCGCCCTGTTTCTTTTCCTGCCGCCTTAACTTTCTCTTGCGCTTTTTGGCAAGCTCCTGCTGCCTGCGGGCCTCCACCGCCCGTTTTTCCTTTGCAATCTGCTCCTCAGTGAAGGTAAGCCCCAAAAGCTGCAATTCCTGCAAGGTCTGCATCCGGTCGGTGGCAAACTTTTTCCGGTAATCCTTCAGGACGTTTTCGCCGGAATAGGTTTCCAGCCATTTTTTCGCCTGTTCCAGCCGGACGGACTGGGGCAGGCTCCGTTTTGCCGCTTTGCCTTTTTTCTTTTTCTTCTTTTTGGGCCGTATATTGGGGCGCTCCTGCTCGCTATCCATCCAAAGCCGCCTCCTTTTCCGTTTTTATTGAGTGTACCATATTTCTTTAGGAAAGGGCAAGGCACCCTCAGTCCTGCTTTCCGTGCCGGTTCCGGTTCATCCGGTCCAGCACCTCCCGCTGTGCCGGAGAGAGAATCCTGGGCGGCACGACCTTCACCCATTTTTTGGGTAGCTCATAGGTAAGCCCGCCGTATCCATTATCCTCCACAGCAAAGGCCGATTCCGGGTAAGTGGCGCAAAGCTCGGAGAGCTGGCGCTGCAAAGCGGGGCTGTGGGTATAAATGCTGGCTGTTTTTTCCGCCTCATTCCACAGGATTATGGTTTCCCGTTCCAGATTGGACAGCTTCATCCCATCACCTCTCCATCCCTCCGCGCGGCTTTTCCGGCGCGTTCCTGCCGGGGTGCTTTGCTGCTTCCTCCTTGCCGCGTTTTAGGTGTTCCAGCAGGGAGGGGCTGCGCTGCGCCAGATATTCGCGTTCATCCTCTACGCGGGAAACAAAATTCTTCTGCGCCGCGTCCCGATCCGTAAAGTAGTAGCCCCAGAAAAAATTCTCCCCGCCGCGCTCCCGGTCGTTGTCCATATTTCGCATCCAGGTGACAAAGGGCTGCGGCGCGCGTGGGTTTTCTGCCAGGACAAATTCCTTGTTTCCCACCTCTGCGCTTTCCAAAATCACATATCCCTGGTTGACGCGGGGCGGCTCGTTGTTGATAATCCCGTCGATCTGGTTATAGTTCTGCTCGGTTTCCAGTTCGGCAACACGCAGGTAATTTTCACGAAGCTCAGGCCGTTCCTGCACCTCGCGGAAGGAAAGGAGAGGGCCGCCTTCATCCTTAACCGGAGCAAAAAGCCGCCCGGTCTGCAAAAACATCCCGTCTATTCCGGCCCCGCCCTTGTAGTTGCCGTATGCGTCCTTTTCACACTCTAAAAGGGCAATCCCATTTTTCAGGATATATCCCGGCTCGATACGGGGGTGAAATAACCCATAGGGAACGCCTTCCTGCTGAATCGGAAGCTCTGGCCCTTGCATTTCATAGGGGGACGGGATGTTTGCCGTATCGTCCCGGCAGAACACCAGTCCATCTTCCCCCGTCACAGCGCGGTAGATATGCGGGGTAGTAAGGGTGCCGTCTGCTAGCCGGTTATCCGACACAAAATAATCCGGTGCGGTCGGGCAGGAATACAGCACTTCTCCCGTTTCCAGAAGATATTCCACTCCTTCCAGATCTTTTTCCATTCCCGGCGGGAACGGTACTGGGGAGAGAAGCATACTCCCGTCTCTCTGTTCCTGATTCATCCGCGCACCTCCTTTTCCTGCGCCGCGCTGACGGCGGAGAGAATGTTGTAGATGGCGTCGTCCACCGCGTCAAGCACTTCCTCCGGCGCGGTTTCAGAAAGCTGTGCCAAATCCTCTACCACATCCTCGCTCAGTCCCAGGTATTCCGCCACCCGCCAGGATTCCGGCAGCCCGTCCGTACCGTCTAAGAACCAATCATAGGGCAGGCCGAAATAAGCGGCGATCTCCCGAAACTCGTACACATTGGGGGCCTGCGTCCCGTCCTCCCAGGCGCGAACCGTGCTGGCCGGAACCTTGAGGCGTTTGGCAAGCCCGCTGCGGGTGGCGTCGGTGACGATAAACAGGCCGTGCAGGCGGCGGCTGAAATAGGTATCCTGATTCATTTTTGTTCTCCCTTCTTCTTGTCAAATTCCATTTTGTAGTGGACAAACCGGTCCCCGGTATCGTCCAGGATAATGGTCGCGTCATACAATACACCCTTCTTTTCGGAAAATAGGCCGGTCAGGTGGACGCGGCCTGTTTTTAGGAGGGCGGCGGCAGCCTTTCGGGTCAGCTCCTTATGCTTGCTGGTAAAGAACCGGTCGTTCTTCCACAGGGCAAAGCCGCAGGGCGGAGAAGCGTTCCAGCCTTCACAGAAGAAACTCTTTTTCCCCTCCACCACGTTTTTGCCGCAGCGGGGACAGGTTCCCACAACAGGCTTACCGGACTGGGAGAGAGTGGCAGAAACAGGCTTTGCCCCGGCATAGCTTTTCACCAGCTCCGCCGTCATTTGGGCAATCCCGTCCATAAAGCCAGAAGCAGAACCCTCCCCGCGTTCAATCTCTTTGAGCTTTTCCTCCCACTGGGCGGTCAGCGACGCTGATTTTAATGTCTCCGGCAGTACCTTCATCAGTTCCTGCCCTTTTGCCGTCGGAATCAGCTGCTTGTTCCGGCGCTCTGCAAACCCGGAACGTACCAGCTTTTCAATCACCCCGGCGCGGGTAGCCGGGGTCCCCAGACCGGTGCGCTCTGCGTCCTCAATCTGTGCAAATTCCTCGGCTCCGGCGCGTTCCATTGCCGAAAGCAGCGTATCCTCGGTGTAGCGTTTGGGTGGGGCTGTTGCCCCTTCTTTTAATACAGCTTCCGCCGCAGGAAGGGCCTGCCCCTGGGAAAGCTCCGGAAGAACGGCGGCCTCCGGTTCCGACTTCTGTCTTTTCGGGAGGGTGGATAAAAAGGCCCGTTCCGCCGCCTTCCAGCCCTCCGCAGTCACTCTGCGTCCCTTTGCAGAAAAGGAAGCGCCGCCGCACTCCAACACAAGGGCGGTTTCCTCATACTGATAAGGCTCGCCTACGGCGCACAAAAGCCGCGAGGCAGCCAGGGAGAGAATGTTGCGCTCCCCCGTGGGAAGGGCGGCAAGATCGGCGCTTGCCGCTTCTTTAGTCGGCAGAATCGCGTGGTGGTCGCTGACCTTGCTCCCATCCACTACCTGGGCGGCGTTGACGGCAATGGGAAGGGCGCTGGCAAAGGGGAACGCCCCGCCTATCTTCTCGCATAAGCCGGGAATCCCCGCTTCCATATCCTCCGTTAAAAACCGGCTGTCCGTGCGCGGATAGGTAGCCAAGCGCTTTTCATACAGGCTTTGCAGATAATCAAGCGTCTGTTGGGCGGTGTAATCAAACAGGCGGTTCGCGTCCCGCTGCAAGGAAGTCAGGTCGTAGAGTTTTGGCGGCCGTTCTTTCTTTTCCTGCTTCTGAAGCTCCGTCACCAGGGCATTTTTCCCCAGGCAGGCAGACCGCAGCTTTTCCGCCTCGGTTTTGGAAAGGAAACGCCCGCTTACAGCCGAAAAGCCGGAAAAGGTCAGCTCCACCGTATAAAACTTCTCTTTTTGAAAGCCGGCAATCGCCTCCTCCCGTTCAGTGAGAAGGGCCAGAACTGGGGTCATCACCCGGCCCACATTGAGCGTGCGCCCGCCGTAGAGCGTGGTAAACAGGCGGGTCCCGTTGATCCCGATCAGCCAGTCGGCTTTGGCGCGGCAAAGGGCCGCTTCATACAGCCGGTCGTAGTCTGCGCCGTCCCGAAGGCGGGCAAAGCCCTCCCGGATGGCAGATTCCTCCATTGAGGAAATCCACAATCGTTTGACCGGCTTTTTGCAGCCGCACAGATGGTAGGTCAGGCGGAAAATCAGTTCCCCCTCGCGCCCGGCGTCGGTGGCGCATACCACTTCCTCCACACGGCTATCCGCCATCAAAGCGGCCAGCACATCAAATTGTTTTTTCGTATCCGGCAGGACCTGATACTTCCATTCCTGCGGGATAATCGGCAGATCTTCATACGCCCATTTGGAATATTTCGCGTCGTAGCTGTCCGCCGGGGCAAGCTCCACCAGATGGCCCACGCACCAGCTTACCAGATAACCGCCGCCTTCCAGGTAGCCGTCCCTGCGCGCCGAAGCGCCCAACACCCGTGAGAGGCTTTGGGCCACACTGGGCTTTTCCGCAATCACAAGGTGCATTTCTTCCCCTCCTTTTTCTGTAAAAGCTCCCGGTAACAGATTCCCACGCACGGACCGCTCTTTCCATACGGGCAGTGACGGCACGGGTGTCCGGGAGGAAAAGAGGGCGGCCGGCTGGCCGCCCTCCCGGTGGTTGGTTTTTGCTGCATCATTTTTTCATAAGGGCTGTCGGTGAACCTGGGCAATCTTCATCATCTCCCTTCCTCCGGTTCACCGTCCTCATACTCATTGTCATAGCTGTCAGGGTAATCCGGCTCGTCGAAAGGCTCCGCCGGTTCCTCCGGTGTATCCGGCCCGCCGGAAGATTCTTCCGGCTGTTCCTGTTCGGCAGATTCCTCCGGCAGTTCATCCTCGTTGACAAACGTCTCCTCGTCTGCGCCGGTCAGCTCGTCAAAGTCCTCCGCATCGTCAAGCTCCTGTTTGGGGCGGTAAATCTTAAAGTAATAGCCCGCGCCGCCCACAGCCAGGGCTGCAAGCAGGACAAAAATCAGGGTGCCGGCCCCACCGCCTGACTGTTCCGGTTCTTCCTGCGGTTCATCCGCCGCCGGCTCCGGTTCCGGCTCCTCGCCGGCACAGCGTTCCAGATCGCTAATGCAGACCGGACAGTCCGTATTTACCTCTCCGGGCGCACACTTTTCTTTGCAGTCACAGACCGGCTCCGGGTCGGGAACGGCGGATTCCTGGCTGTCCTCCTCCTTCTGCGCCAGGGCCATCAAATCCTGTTCGGTGACAGCGTTCAGGAAATACACGTTATCGCTGTCGCGCTGCTTGTCGATCACCAGATAAAAGATGTTTTCATCCGGAGTGGAAATCGTATAAAATTCCTTGCCGTCCTCATCGGTCGCATTGTCCACCACCGTTCCCTGGCCATCCGGTGTAAGAGGGGCGGGGTCGCGCGGCTCGGTATCCGAAGTCTGCTCCGGATCTGTGCTGGCAGAAGCGGCAGGCTTTCCGGTATTTGCTGAAGGGGTGGAACTGCCAGCGGCAGAAGCCGCCTGCTCCGGTTTCTGTGTGCTGTCTCCCGCAGAGGAAGCCGGTTTCTGGTCAGAAGCCTCCGGTTTGGGGTCCTCCTTTGTATCCTCTGAATTGGTGGTATTGTCGCTATCCTTGCTATCCTTGCCGCTGTCCTGTTCCTTTTCCTGCTCCTTTTCATAATCCGGGTTTTTCACCTGGACCGTTTTTGACTTATTGCCGGCCTCGTCTACGGCCTGCACGGAAATCTGCTCAAACTCACAGTCCAAATCCCGCAGGCGCACATCCAGGGTCCCGTTGGTTAAATCGGTGAATTTCTCGCCGTCCACATAGATAGCCGCCACGCCGGAAAGGTCGTCGTCGGCCTCCGCCCGCAGAAGCCGCCCGTCCACGCTGGCCCGAAGGGTAGGGGCGGTGCGGTCAAAGCACTCGATATACCGGGATTTTTCATAGTTTTTTCCGTCCTTGCCGGTAACAGAAACATACAGGGTGCAATTTTCTGAAAGTTCTGCTGTGCCCTCGTAGGTTTCCCCATCCTTTTCCAGCGCGTCCGTAATATCCTGCCAGTTCCCATTTTTCTCAATTTTCACCTTTGCACTTTCAAACCCGTTTCCCGTATCATCGGTAATGCGGATAACCGCCTCCGCCCATTTGGTCGCCCATCCGGATGGGGCTTTAATGGTGATCGTCACGCCCGATTCCGGGACAGGGTCCGGGGCTTTTCCGGTACAGCCGGTCAGGTCGTTTTTGCAAACAGGGCAGTCCCCATTGACCGCGCCTGCTTCACATTTCACAGTGCAGGTACAGGTCGGGGCAGGTTCCGGCTCCTTGCCGGTACAGCCGGATATGTCCGCCGCGCACACCGGGCAGTCCGGGTTCTTTGTGGTTTCCGTGCATTTTACGTCACAGAAACAGGCCGGGGCGGGTTCCGGCTCCGGCTCCGGGTCTTTGCCCGCGCAGTTTAAGTACCCATCATCCCCGGCAAGGCAGACCGGGCAAAATGCGTTCTTGCTCGCGGAGCTGCACTTTGTTTCACAGATACAGGTCGCGCTGTCTGCCGGGGCGCTGTTTTCTGAAACCCCCACCGTCGGGCCGGTATCGGCGGCGGCATAAGCCGCGCCCATCAGAGGAAACGCCGCTGAAAGACCTACCATCAGGCACAGCGCCAGGGCCGCCAGCCGTTTAACCATTTTCATTTTCACGCTCAAAATCCTCCTTTTTTGCTGAATCCATCTGGGGCAACTCCTTTGTCGTGCGTATCCGGTCCAAAAGCTCCCGCAGTTCTTCCGGCGACGCGGCCACGCCGCGCACCATTTGCAAAATTTCTGTGTTTTCCAGTTCTGTAATCTGCCGTTCAATCTCTTTGGCCCTGGCCTGCCACTCAGCGGCTTTTTCCCTGGCCTTTGAAAGCTCGGCTTTCAGCTTGTCAATCCGCATGGCTTCCTCCCTTCCAATTCGGTTCATAGTCTGCAAAATCTTTCACCGTATGGAAAATCCGCTTGTTGTTTACCCACCGTTGCAGCCTCCTTGTTTGAGGCGGCGCACTGGGGCGCTCATAGATCATCACATAAGGGTCAAACCCCAGGCTGCGCAGAGCCTCCACCCGGTATAAATCCTCCTCATGGGTGCTCCCAAAGTTCGTCAGTACATAAACCCTTCGCCGACGGCTGTCCCGAATCCGGCTCCATTGGTCAAACCGTCGGAAAAAGGGAAGCAAATCCTCCTGCGGGTTATCCCAGGCAAAATGCAGCGTTTTCGTCCGCACACGGTTTAAGAGCGCCGCATTGTCCTCTGTCACAAGGCGGATGTCCAACCCCTGGGTAAAATCCACATAAGCCCGGCTGTCTGCAAGCTGCCGCAAAAGCCGCCCGTGGTCAGGGCAGGCAAGCAGGTTTGCGTCTAAGAGCTTGATTTCCTTCTGGCCGTCCCAAAACTCGGAAAGCTCCGCCACGGCCACGGACCGCCGCCCTTCCTTTTGGCTGACAATGCAAAATCCGCAGTTTCGGGGGCATCCCCGCGTCAAAAAGCCGTAGGAGATCCCCGCAAACTGCGGATATAACGCACTGTCCGGACGGGTGTGTTCCACCGCATCCGGAAGCCGGTTCGTCAGGTCATAGCCCGTGCCGCCTTTTATGATACATCCGGCATTGACCGGGCCTTGATAGTCTTTGGAATAGGTATCGGTAAAAACCCGGCTGAGATACACAAGGTCATACCAACCTTTCCTGTCGTACCATTCTACCGTGTCGCCCCGCGCCTTGTGATAGGCGGAGAGCTTCATCAGGCACAGGTTCGGCCAGTTGTGTCCATCCACATCAATCAGTCCAATCCGTATCTTCCTCACCTCTTTCAAATGGCCTGCGCCGCCCCTTATGATAAGCGGCCGCAGGCATAGTAATGGCTGGTCCAATAGCTGCTGTCAATGTTGGCATAGCCGATGGGGTCCCCGCAGTGGATCATGGTGTGTTCATCCACCAGAATCCCCACATGGCTCACCGGCGTCGGAGAGGAATAGGTCCCGGTAAAGAAAATCAAATCCCCCGGCCGTGCGTTCTCCCTGGATACTGGCGTACACAGGTTAAAAAGCCCGCTGGCCGTCTGGCGGCCCACGTTGCCAACGCCGGAATGGTTAATTACCCAGCTGACATAGCCCGAACAGTCAAAGCTCGTTTCCGGGGAACTGCCTCCCCATACATAGGGGAACCCTAAATAGGCTTCTGCCTCCGCCAGCATTGCTTCCAGGGAACCGTCGCCCATCGGTGTACCAGGATCGTCTGGAATCACCAGTCCTCCGGCTGTTCCTGGGGCCGCGCCGCCTCCTTCGTCGCCGTTATCCACAAAATAGTAGGGGTTTAAATACTCGCCGTTTAATTTCACTTCCAGGTGCAGGTGCGCGCCGGTGCTGTTTCCGGTTTTTCCCACGGCGGCGATCACGTCCCCGCGCTTTACTTCCTGGCCTGCCGTCACGGAGATACTGGAACAGTGGGCGTAGCGTGATTGATACCCTTTCTCATCCTCAATCACCACGCAAAGGCCGTAGTCTCCATCGTTCCCGGCGGAAACCACCCGCCCATCCTGGACGGCCTGAATCGGCGTACCTTCCGCCACAGCAATATCAACGCCGCGGTGCAGGTCTTTTTCTCCGCTGATGGGGTGGATTCTGTACCCGTAGGGGCTGGAAACATAGCCGAGCCAGGAGAAGGAAAAGGGATTCCCAAACGCCTGCCGGTTTCCATAGGTCTGCATATAAATTCCGTACCGGTCGGACTGTTCGCCGGAAGGCAGGCTTCCTGCGATGATTTCCGAAAGGGGCCGCACGGTCAGGGTGGTTTCCAACACATACCAGTCGTATGGATCGCCGTCCTCGTCGTAGCGTGTCTCCACGATTTCTTCCCGCGTCAATACATATTGCTCTCCAAACAGCCGGTCCAGTTCGGCCTGCACCTGCTCGAAGGTGAAAGCGTCAAAGGCGGCGGAGAGGTAGCCCATCAGCTCGTAGGGGTTATGGCCGATCTCCCCGATGTGGTAACGGTACTCGTCATATCCGGGAAAATTTTCTTCCGTATCGTCAATGTCCTTCTGCAAATCTGTTTCCAGCTCGCTGTAATACAGGTCGCTGTCGTTAATGTCGGCTTCATCCGCCAGATAACAGGAGGCAATATAGGAGGACTGGACCCCGGACAGCATTGCGGTGCAGGAGGATAGACCGGCGGAAAAGAACAGAATCACCACGGCCAGCAGAACAACCACAAGCAGGACCGTTTTATGGGCCGCCGCAAACTGGGCCGCCGCCCGGATGATCTGTCCTGTGGCGGAGAGAACATTCCGGGTATGCTGTGCAGTCTTTTGCGCTTCCCTGGCTGCCTGGGCGTATTTGCGCTTGAGCTTTTGTTTCTGCATCCATTTGGATAGGGTTGATTTTGACCGCAGCTCCGGATTTTCCCGCAGGGAAGCCTGCCACGCAAGGTTCGCCTGTTCTTTTGCCAGGCGGCGCTCGGCAGACCGTACCTCCCGGTATGGTTTGCTATGGAGCCGCTGGCGGTTCCAGCGCAGGAAACGCCCGGCCCCGCGCTCCGCCAGAAACTCACCCTTGTGGGTAGCCTCTACCGCCACGTTGTCGCGCTCCACCTCCCGGATTTTCGTATGGGCTTTGAAAACCGCCGCATTTTTCAGGGTCCTTCCTGCGGCTTTTCCCGCCCGTTTGGGAAGGGAGGGAGATTCATATTCCGGGATCATCTCCGTTTCAAACTGCAACCGGCGGCGCGTCCGGCCTGCCTCGCTGTCATACCGCTTTTCCAATGTGATCCGGCGGCGGGTGGGCAGTTTTGCCTGGGCCTTTTCCAACTTCCGGCCGGATTTTTCCACACGCCGCTGGGCTTTCTCATAGCGTTTTTTCTCGTGGGGCGTTTCCTTTTGCGCTGCGCCGGCTTCTTCTGTTTCCCCGGTTTCGCCTTTTTGCGCGCGTTCTTCCGGTTCAAATTGCAGGCGTGTTTTTCCCTCCGAGCCGGCTGCGCCCTCCTTTTTCACCGGCTGACGCGCCCGGCTTTTTGACCGGGTTTCCGGTATCTCCCTGGAATCTTCGTCTTTCTCAAAACGAAGGCGGCCTTTGCCGGAAACCGATTTGGGACGGGTGGCGCGGGGCTTTCCTTCCCGTTTTAGCTGTTCCGGGCTGCGGCTGGCGCTGCCTTCCGGCTCCTCCGGTTCGCCCTGCCGGTCCAGCTCCTCCGGCGCGTTTTCCGCAGTTTCCACAGGGTTTTCTAACTTTTCCACCAGCTCCCGCGAAGGCTTTCCCCGGCCAGGAGAGGCCCGGCCGGAGGACTGGCTGGCGCGGGCTTTCGCGGAACGCCCCAGGGCGGTATCCGCCGTGCGTTCTTTTCCAAAGGAAACATCTGCCAGCCTGCCGCTGATAAGCTGTTCTTCGCCCGTAGCCCGGTTTTGTTCCACCAGACCGTCCCGGCTCATTTTCTGGACCTTTTTCTCCCGCGCCTGAAATTCCAAATCCCTCATAGCGCTGCCTCTTGAGGCCGTTTCTCCTTATCCGGCGCAGGGCGGGCGGCGGCCTCCGCTTTCTTTTCCTCCAGATTTTTTCGGATGGAGGGCTTTTTTTCCACACGCTTTTCCTGCGCTTTGGCAGCGGCCTGTTCCAGTCGTTCCACAGCGCCAATCGCAGCCAGGGCGGTATTGTTCATTTTGGCGTGGATGCGGTATGCAGCGCGCAGCGGAGCTAAAATTCCCGCCTGAATCGCGCCTTCTTTCCCGCCATCTACGCGCTG
Source organism: Candidatus Eisenbergiella merdigallinarum (assembly GCA_019119355.1). GTDB lineage: Bacteria > Bacillota > Clostridia > Lachnospirales > Lachnospiraceae > Gallintestinimicrobium > Gallintestinimicrobium merdigallinarum. The sequence goes on along the minus strand of DWXE01000016.1, from coordinate 7,829 downwards.
TGTTTCTTTGCCTGTCATTGTGCGCCCGATATTTTTCAGGTGGCCTCCCACGCTACGCAGCTCGTGGCCGATGGTTTCTATCCCCTCAATGTGCCTTTTGGTATCTGCCATCGACTGGCTTGCCGATCTTTGGATTGCGGCCAGCGCCTTTCCGAGTCCCATCGCAGATACGGCCCGGTCCAGCGCCACGGTCCCGGCCTGCTTCACGTTTTCCAGGGCATTGGCAGCGCAGGTTACAATCCGGCTTCTCAGCTCTTCGATCTTTTCAAAAAGGTGGTGGGCGCTGCCTTCCAGCTGTTCCACCCTAGCCGAAACCTCCCGCCGTCCGTCGGGATTCAAGCCTGCCTTCTGTTCCGCCAATTCCTGCTTTACTGTGTGCAGCTCGTTTACTACCGCGTCAAGCTGATGTTCCATATCCCGCAGATACGACAACAGCAGCGTCAAATCCTGCGCCTGTTCCTTACGGCTGTTTTCCTCCATCAGCTTTAAGAACGCCTGAAGGATTTCCTGTTCCTGCATCGCTTCCATACATTACACCTCCTTATCCGTTTGCGGCCTCGGCCAAATCCTCCGGGCGGGTTGTCATAATCGAATACAGCTCCGTTCCCTTCGGGAAGTGATCGATGAAGGGGATAATGACATTCCCATAAAACAAAAGCCCCTCGCCAGCGTTGGAGTTCGTCACATACGAAAGCTGGTGAGGGGAAATGTTGAGCTGTTTTGCAAGGATTTGCCGGTCGCCGCCCGCCTGGTTGAGCATATAGATGAAGTCTGAATTTTCAAAAATGTTCTCGATTTCGCGGGAGGCCAAAAGGTCCTTCACGTTCTGTGTAAGACCTGTGGGGATTCCTCCCCATTTTCTGAAACGCTTCCAGATTTCGACCGTGTAGGCCGCCGTCTGTTCCTCCTTGAGAAGCAGGTGCATCTCGTCAATATAGACGCGGGTGGACTTGTGGGCCTCCCGGTTCTCGCTGACGCGGCCCCACAGCTGATCCTGCACAACCTGCATCCCAAACTTTTTAAGCTGTTTTCCCAGTTTTTTAATTACATAGCAGACAATCCGGCTTTTGATTTCCACATTGGTCTGGTGGTTAAAGACGTTCAAACTGCCGGTGACGTAGATTTCCAGGGCAGTGGCAAGACGCTGCGCCTCCTTTTCCGGCTGCTCCCGCAAAAGCCGGTACAGGTCGCCCAGGATGGGCATTTTCTCCGGCTGCGGGTCTTGCAGATAGTCCCGGTAGACCAGGTGGACACAGCGGTCGATGATGGTTTTCTCCACCGGTTCCAGACCAGCTTTGCCGCCTACGATCAGCTCCATCAAGGAGAGGATGAAGTCGCTCTTTAAAGTCAGCGGGTTATCGTCCTCTGAGTAGTTGAGCGTTAAGTCCATCGGGTTGATGTACTGGTCGGAAACTGGGGAAATGTCGATCACCTGCCCGCCCAATCGCTTTACCAGGGACGAGTATTCGTCCTCCGGGTCGATGATGGCGATATCGTCCGTAGTAATCAGGAAAGCGTTGGTAATCTCACGCTTTGCACTGAACGATTTACCGGAGCCAGGCGTTCCCAGAATCAGGCCGTTTGGGTTTTTGAGCTTTTTCCGGTCCGCCATAATGAGGTTATTGGAGAGGGCGTTGAGGCCGTAGTACAGGGCGTCCCCCTGCATAAAAAGCTCCTGGGTGGTAAAGGGAACAAAAATCGCTGTGGAGCTGGTGGTAAGGCCCCGCTGTATCTCAATCCGGTTTAATCCCAGAGGGAGGGAAGAAACAAGGCCCTGTTCCTGCTGATAGTCCAGGCGGCGCAGGGCGCAGTTGTATTTCTGCGCGACGCCGGCGGCCTGAAACACGTTGTTTTCCAGCTTTTGGCGGGAGGGCGCGGTGTTCATCACCAGCACCGTCACCAAAAACATTCGCTCATTCCGGCTCTGCAAATCCTCCAACAACGTCTTTGCCTCCGTGCCGTAGGTCATCAGGTCGGACGGCAGAATTTCCATATCGTAGCCGGAACGGACGGCTTTTTTCTGCTCCTCGATTTTCATTTTGTCAAGATCGGTAATCTTTCTCTTGATGGTCTTAATCGCCTCGCTCTGGTCGATGGACCGGACGTGCATGGTCAGGACAAGGCTGCTTTCCAGGTCAAGGAAATCCGCTAACATCCGGTCGGTCAGCTCCGGCGCTAAAATCTGGAGAAAAGAAACGGCCCCATAGGTTTTTCCAATCCGGAACGTCCGTCCGCTTTTAAAGGAAAAGCTGTCCGGTGCGATAAAATCCTTGCTGGAAAGGCCGGTTTTCCAAACCGCATCCCATGCGAACCGGAACCGGGAGGAATCCGCCGGATGGAACATCCGGTGCAGGATGGAAAGGCGCTCATACCCATCTAAGGGACGGGCTTTCACACCCAACACCTTAAAATTGGCGAGAATATCCGCTTCAATTCGCTCCAGACGCGGTTTGGCCGCTTTGAGGCTTTCCGCCTCCACGCCAAAGGTAATGTACTTGGTTTTGGAAAGCCCGTTGTTGCCCTTGGCAAGCTGGGCCTTTAACATCTCGGAATACTCCCGGCGGATGCTGTCGTATGCGTCGTTCTGCTCCGGGATATGGATGGACTTCTGATATTCCTCCAAATCGGCCCTTTGATTTAAAAAGGAGAGCTGGAAGTGGATGGAGGAATCAAAGTAGTTAAGGAAGTCGCAGTAGCTCTCGAATATCTGGTTCTTATCTTCATTTTGGGCGAGCTGGTAGTTTATGTCGTAAAACTGAATCTGCTTGGTGAAATATCGGTCGTTCACAACGCAGATCCCATCCCGGCACATTTCTTTGTAAGGGATGGTCTGTTGGGCTGTTTTGGGAAGCCGCCCATCCCGTTTCGCTTTCTTAACAGCTGCCTCCAGTCTGCGTTTCTCCGAACCGGTCAGCTTTTTATCTGGCGTCAGATGGATGGTACTGCGCAACTCCTTTTTCTCCTTTTGATACTGGCGTTTGGCGGCTTCCAGCTTCTTTTTCTGCTTGAGCTGCTTTTGGCTTTTCAATCTTCGATACCTCCTTATCGTACTCCGCCTGACGCATCAGGGCGGCATACAGGTTATTGGTCTGATAGGGGCGCTCCTTTGGTGTGAGAAACTGGGCATACACGAAATGCTTTAAGATTTTCTCAAGCGGCTGACCGTCTTTTTCGTAAATGCCAAAAAAGAAAAACGGCAGCATCAGCCCGATCATCAGAAGCGCCGCCGTTTCGTCGCCGAGGCTGGCGCGGGAAAAAAGATAGGTGGGAATCCCCACCAGGCCGCCTGCCCCAAAACACACAAGCTGGCGTTTGGTCAGGTTAAAGGCAACCTTTGTTTTTACTCTGGTAAGGTCTTTAGGGACTGGCACAAATGGCAATTTTCTTCACCTCCTCCCGATTTTTCGGGCAATTATCTGGCCTCCCGGTCTTTGGGGCGGGAGGCCGGCTTCTGGGGCGCAGGGCGGGCGGCAAGCTGCTCCCGGATAGACGGTTTTTCTGCTGCCTGCGAAGGCTGTTCCCGCTTTGCCTCCCGTTCCTGCCGAAACAGGCTTACAAAGCCGTCCAGGACTGCCGGATGGCTCTCAACGGTATATTCCCTTCGCCTGTCCTGCGGTTCAAACATTGGAAACGCAGAAGCCCAGCTCCGGTTACTGTTGGAAAAGCGGGTATCCCAGTCCTTTTGCTGGATGGTGTTCGCCAGCACATGGGACACGCGCTCCTCACTAAACTTTCCCACAATGCTTTTTACGGCGTCCGGGTTTAAGTGTATCCCATCAAAATTCTCCCGGATGGCCGCTTCAATAGCTTCCTTGCAGGCAAAATTAACTTTCCGGGAGGTGCGGTACTGTTCCAGCTCCCCGTGTTCCCGCGCGTATGGGCCGTCGTGCGGATAGATGGGGCTTTGATATAACTGCTGCTGTTCCTGGGCCTTTTCCTGGGCACGGGATTCAATGCTGTCCCGGATTAGGTCCATATATCCGGTTTCCAGATCGGAAAAATGCCGGTACACATCCGCAAGCGGCGAGGGGGAGGATAAAAGCGCCTCCGCCTGTTCTCTGGGAAGTTCCAGTTCTTCCATTGCCATCAAAATATCTTCCCGGACGGTGTATTCATAGGTGTGATTTAAAATTTCTTCCGGCGGCTGCTTTACCAGCCAATCCCGGAAGTTTGCCTGCTCCTTTGCCATAGCCTCATATAAGGCGGTGGTCAAATCCTGGTTCAAAATAGATACCTCCTTTACAGATGACGGGTACATTACAGCTCCTTTTCATACCGCAGCTTCATTTGAGCCGGGTACTGCCCGGCAGCCGGGCGGCGTTTGCCCGTCCAGTGAAGCCCCCCGGCTTTCCCGGTACACTGCCAGCCTGCGGCAAGGATACTGGACCCTGATTCAGAATCCAGCGTATAGGTGATAATTTTCCGGTAGCCGATGGCCCTGGCTACGCGGGCCGCAGCCGCATAAAGCATACTGCAAGCATTTCTTTCCCCGGTCGTACACAGGCGCATTACCTCCAGCGTCAGGTCGTCGTCGAGATAGCGGCTTATCGGGCGGCCCACAATCGCAACGCCAACCAAACGTCCCATCGACTGGCAGCCAATCGAGAATTTATGGCCGGTTACGGGCTTGTGGTGCCGGTGGTGTTCCGCGACAAAAGCGTTTGCTTCCTTTAGAGAAACCGGAATCAATTTCAGCATAGGTTCATTCCTCCTATATCCACTTCGGCACGGGCCGTGCTGAAGTTCCGGGCGGGGATCAGTGGGCATTGAAAATTGACTTCGATACGGCTCCGGTTTTAAAGAGGGAGAAGCACAGCAGCACCGTATAGCCCGCACACTGCCAGATTGCAATATGGATATTTTCTGCGCTTCCAATCTGGCCAATGAGTACCGCGTAAATTGCGACGCAGACCATAATAAAAAATCCTTGCAGTCCCAACGCCACCAGCCCCCGCAGGTAGTTGTTTCCCATTTGTCCCCAGTCCCGGTTTACCATTGTGGAAAACGGGATGGCCCCCACTGAGCAATAGATGTAAATTTCAATCATACGCCCGATCAGGACGATCATGACGCAGAAGGAGAGGATCGGCATTGTAATCTTTAACAGCATTGTCTCTACCAGAAGGCCGAACAGCTCCCCAATCTCCATTGTTTCGAGCTGTGCTTCCACGTCCCCTAATGCGGCGGCAAAGTCTATGCTTGTGCTTCCGTTTATCACGCCGGAGCTTTGCTGCACAACCGATTGGCCCACCTCAAAGATCGCCATTGTGATGTCAAAGGTATGCGTCACCAGATACACGGCCACGAATACCTTGAAAATCCATTTATATAAGGTAAAGGTTTCAAAGTCGTGAAGGTTGTTCTTTTCGATAATCATGGTAATCAGTTCATAGCACAGGACAAAGGTGAGGATAATCCCGGCAATAGGGACCACCACGTTATCGCTCAGGCTGCGGATCATGGAAAAGACCCCGGCGTTCCAGTCCGCCGGGGTCTGTCCCACAGTGTTTGCAACCTCCCCGACCTCATTGTTGATCTGGTCGAACATCCCGTCCAGATTGCCCATAATGCAGTCTCTCAGGATGTCCTTAATCCAGTCCTGGATGATTTCGAGGATGTTCAGCATAGATGATTCTCCGTTCTCTTATTAGCTGAAAAGATTTGCCAGAAGGGGGATCAGCTGCATTCCGATCAGGGCCACACCGCCGCCGGCCATCAGCTGTTTTATCCCTAATTAGGAGTAAAACCTTGCTCGATGGCGGGCGGCGGCGTGTCAAAAAATATATGGAATTGTTTTAGAACCGCCCCGGCGTGGACAGGTCAGCCCTTGACCTGTTCCACCTCCGGGATGGGTTTGAGATTGAAGTGAATTTCGATAGAAATGTGTCGTGTCTTATCGCTGTCGATGTGTTCATGGACAACGATTTCTTTAATCAGGCGGTTTAGGGTGGCTGCGTCCAGCTCCGTGATGTCGGCATATTCCTGAATGGCGTCTACCCATTGTTTGGCGTCCATCGCCAGCCGCATTTCATCAGCCAGCTTCTTGCGCCCTTGTGCAACCCGTTCTTTCAGTTCGGCCTGTTCCTTCTGCGTCTTGTCCAGCATGAGATTAAAGTTAGCTTCGCTGATTCGCCCGGCAACCATGTCCTCATAGAGCCGCAACACCATCTTTTCCAGAACCTCGATCCGTTCCTCGTCTTTTGTCAGGGAACGCTCCAACGCTTCCCGCTGGCCTTTCTGTTCGGCTTCGCAGGTGTTGGTCAGCTTCCCGGCAATGGCTTCCCCATCGGTCAGGGCGGCCTTGGCGCACTCCCGAATTTTGTTCAAGACAAGGTGGTAAAGGGTGTCGTACTCTACCCGGTGCTGGGAACAGTGGTTCTTGCCGAACGCCCCATAGGTCTTACAGGCATAAATCTGCTGCGGGTGCTTGGCGTGGGTGGTGCGGATGGTCAGTGACTTGCCGCACTCGCCGCACTTGATAAGCCCGGCAAACAGGCTGGTTTCCCCGTCCTGCCGGGGACGCTGGCGGGATTTCAGCTTGTCCTGCACGATGGCAAAACTTTTGCTGTCAATCAACGGTTCATGCCGTTCCTCCACCACGATCCAGTCCTGCGGCTTCTTCTCGCCAATGGTGCCGATTTTGAAGCGGTAGTCCTTCTTTTGAGAAGCGATTGCCCCGGTATAAACGGGATTCATCAGGATGTCCTTTATCACGGAGAAGTCCCACATATACCGCCCGTTTTCCGGGTCTTTCTTCTCCCATTTGGTGCGGACATTGCGGAAACCCCGTTCCCGGTTCCACCATGTAGGGCAAGGCACCTTCTGTTCTTCCAGTCTGCGCCGGATGAAGTTTGGGCCGTGTCCTTCCAGCGCCCAAAGGAAGATTTGCCGGACAATGGGGGCGGTTTCCTCGTCCACCAGCAGGTGGTTTTTGTCCTCCGGGTCTTTCCGATACCCAAAGGGAGCCACACAGCCGGTAAACTGGCCTTGCTGGGCTTTCAGCAGATATGAGGAATGTACCTTCTTGGAAATGTCCTTGCTGTACATCTCGTTCAGGATGTTCTTGAACGGCGCAATGTCGTTGTTGTCCCGCATGGTGTCGATACCGTCATTCATGGCGATATAGCGGACGCCGTGACGGGGGAAGAAGTCCTCGATCAGTGTGCCGGTCTGCAAGTAATTTCGGCCCAATCTCGATAAATCTTTCGTTATCACAAGATTTATCTGCCTGCGCTCGATGGCCTTTAACATCCGTTTCAGGTCGGGGCGCTCCATGTTCAGCCCCGTGTAGCCATCGTCCTGATAGACTGCCACAACCTCCCATCCCTGCTTTTCGCAGTAGCTTTCCAGCATATCCCGCTGGTTGGCAATACTGGCGCTCTCCCCGTCAAGGTCATCGTCTTTGGAAAGCCTGCAATAGATGGCCGCCCGGAAGCTGCCCGCCAGAATTGCGTCCATGCCTGTGTATTCATATCCGTTCATCATAACCGTTTACCCGCACAATCCAGACGGAACACGGTTCTTCTGAACCTCGTCTTTATTATATCCTAAATCTTGTGTTTTCGCAAGATTTTCCTTGCCGGTATTCTGCCCATATTTTTGGGCAATCAGGCTCACAAAGACATCCGCTGCGTCCAGTTCGCCGTCAAAAACTGTGGTAACATGAATCTCTGTTTTCGTTTTTGCCATAGGCAGTTATCCTCCATAATAGAATAGCCAGACAAGGAGAAGGTCGGCAACGAAGTCCGGCAACGGGCTTCAAAAAACCTCAAAACCATCTCTGTCTGGCGGTTTGGTTACAATTTATATTTTCTTTTATTTTTCTGTTG
>DWXE01000015.1 GCA_019119355.1 Candidatus Eisenbergiella merdigallinarum | reverse complement strand
TACGATAGGAAAGTTCCTTTCCTATCGTATAAAAACCTCCGGTGGATCGCACTGCGGCGGAAAGGAATATGTCGCTTGCGCGACCCGCCGCAGGCGGAGAATCCCGCAAGCGGGATTCTTTATTCCATTTTGCAATCTGTACGTATATATTTTTTATATCTTCTACGAAGCTGCTGGAGCTTTATGAAAACAGGAGGATTTGAAATGAACAGAAACGTGAGCCTGGAAGAGATTTCGGACGGGAAGCTGTACGGCCCCAACGATCTGGTGAAGGCGGACTGCCGGGACTGTCAGGGGTGCTCTGACTGCTGCTGTGGGATGGGGGAATCCATCGTGCTGGATCCCTTCGACGTGTACCGCCTGGAGAAGGGGCTGGAAACGACTTTTGAAAAACTGCTGGAAAGCCGCCTGGAGCTGCACGTGGTGGACGGCGTCATCCTGCCCAATCTGAAAATGGAGGAAGGGCGGGACCGCTGCACTTTTCTGAACGACCAGGGCAGGTGCGGCATTCACCCTTACCGGCCGGGAATCTGCCGCCTGTTCCCGCTGGGACGCTTTTACGAGGATCATTCGTTCCGCTATTTTCTGCAGACCGGAGAATGCCGGAATCAGTCGCGCTCCAAGATTAAGGTGAAAAAATGGATCGATACGCCGGATTATAAGAAAAACGAGGCGTTCGTCGTCCGCTGGCACTACTTCGTGAAAGGGCTGCAGGAGCTGCTGTGCGCGCAGCCGGACATGGAAGCGGCCAAACGGATCAACCTGGATGTGCTGGAAACTTTTTTCTTCCGCGGCTGGGAAGAGGACGCGGATTTTTATGAACAGTTTGAAATGAGGATGGCCCAGGCGGAAAAACGGCTGGGCATGTAAAAGCGGCCCGCATTTTCGGATAAAAACCACTTGCAAAACCCGAACATATGTACTATATTTATAATATTAGAACAAATGTTTGGGGTGTGACGGATGGAGATTCGGATCGGGCAGGAACTGCCGCTTATGAAAAAGCTGGAGATTTTGACGGATGCCGCGAAGTACGATGTGGCCTGTACCAGCAGCGGCAGCCAGAGAAGCGGGGACGGAACCGGGATCGGGAATGCGGTGAAGGCCGGGATCTGCCACAGCTTTTCTTCGGACGGCAGGTGCATCAGCCTGCTGAAGATCCTTCTGACCAACGAGTGCATTTACGACTGCAAATACTGCGTCAACCGCTGTTCCAACGACGTGCCGCGGGCGGCCTTTACGCCGGATGAGGTCTGCAGGCTTACGGTGGAGTTTTACCGGCGAAACTATATCGAGGGGCTCTTTTTGAGCTCCGGCATCCTCTACAATCCTACTTACACCATGGGCCTTCTGTATGAGACCGTGCGTCGGCTGCGGGAGGTCTATCGGTTTCAGGGATATATCCACATCAAGGCGATTCCCGGAGCGGATCCGGAAGCGGTGCGGCTGGCCGGCTTTCTGGTGGACAGAATGAGCGTCAATCTGGAGCTTCCCACCGCAGAGGGGCTTTCCCGGCTGGCGCCGAATAAGCACAGGAAGACGATCCTGACGCCCATGCGGCAGATTCAGAACGGGATCGCCGTCAGCCGGGAAGAGGTGGCGCTGTACGGGCACGCGCCATCGTTCGTCCCGGCGGGGCAGTCCACGCAGATGATCATCGGGGCCACGCCGGAGAACGATTATCAGATCCTGTCCGTGGCGGAGAACCTGTACCGGAAGTTCGATTTGAAGCGGGTATTTTATTCGGCTTTCGTCCGGGTGAACGACGACAGGGAGCTGCCCGCTCTGCCGGGAGGGCCGCCCCTTCTGCGGGAGCACCGCCTGTATCAGGCGGACTGGCTGCTGCGTTTTTACGGGTTTTCGGCCGGAGAGCTTTTGAGCGAGGAACGGCCGGATTTCAATATCCTGCTGGATCCGAAGGCGGACTGGGCCCTCCGGCATCTGGAAGAGTTTCCTGTGGAGATCAACAGAGCCCCTTACGAGCGCCTGCTGCGGGTGCCGGGGATCGGGGTGAAGAGCGCCAGAAGAATCGCGCAGTCCAGACGAAACAGCGTCCTGAATTTCGACCACTTAAAGAAGCTGGGCGTCGTTTTAAAGCGGGCGCAGTATTTCATCACCTGCAGCGGCCGGATGCTGTATCCGGTGCGGATGGAGGAGGATTACCTGGCCCGGCAGCTCATCGATTCCCGGGAAAAGCTGCCCTTCGAGGCGGACCGCTTCACATACCGCCAGCTGTCGCTCTTTGACGACCGCCGTTTTGTGAGGGATCAGCAGGACTATGTCCGGCAGGTGCAGCCGTGAGGAGGCGGATATGGAAGAGATTATTTTGACCTGTGAAGACTGTGCGGAGGGAATTTTGACATCCGTCTACCGCGCTTATGAATGGAAGCTGCCCAGGGACAGGGTGCGGATCCAGGCCGGAGAAGCGGATTTGTGCCTGTTCGCTTCGTACCGCAACGTGAAGACGGAGGCGGCGCTGGCGAAGAAGGTGGCTGATACGGTGAAAAGGCGGATGGGCGAAGAGCTTCTGGAAGAGATCGGCTACGCCATGGCGGCCCGGGACGGGCGAAAGGGGACCGCGGTGCTGCGGGTCATCGAAGCGGGGCTGGAGGGCAGGATCAGGCGGAGCCTGGCGGAAGGCCTGGGGGACGGATGGATCCGGATCGCCTTCGAACTGAGCCGGCGCGTGCGAAACGAAGTTCACCGGGGCATGCAGTTCCTCCGCTTTCGGGAGGCGGAGGATGGATATCTGTTCGCCCTGACGGAACCGAAGGAGGATGTGACCGCATTTCTGATGCCTCATTTCTCGGATCGACTGCCCCGGGAGAATTTCATCATCGTGGATACGCTCCGAAAGACGGCCGGCGTTCACCCGGCAGGAAAGCCCTGGTTTCTCGTGCGCCTGGAGGAAGGGGAGAGGGAGCGCATCTCCGGGATGACCGGGCGCACTACGCAGGAAGAGAAGGAGATAGCGGAGCTCTTTTGCCGTTTCTTCCATACCATCGGCATCCGGGAGCGGAAGAACCTCCGCCTGCAGCAGCAGTTTTTGCCGCTCCGCTTTCGGGGGACCATGACGGAGTTCGACGGACAGGGCTGACGGAATGCAGAAAATAGATCGCTATAAATTCACAGATTCGACACAAATTGTTCTTTAAAAAATACTTTCCCTTTTTCTGGTCATATTGTATAATGTCCCCATTCCGGGGGAAAACTGTTAGAAGGATTGCAGCAGGGCGAACCGGACTGTTCTCCCACTACAAAAGGTTGCAGCGCCTGCGCAGAGAAAGAAAGGATGATTTTCGATGTCTCATTCAGTGGATTGTGTGCAGTACAGGATCAGGCTGTTGCCAGAGGAAGTCAATCGTTTCGTGATGGCAGCTTCCAGATGTGATTTCGACGTGGACATTGCATACAACAGATTCGTGGTGGACGCCAAGTCCATCGTCGGCGTGTTCGGGCTGGATTTCAGATATCCGCTCACCGTCGTCTGTCATGGCTTCGACAGCAGATTCGACAGCTATTTGAAGGGCCTTGCCCTGGCCGTATAAGGGCGACCGGAGAAGTTCGGGTTTGACTCCCTGTAGAGAAACGTGTAGTATTCTCTACAGGGAGTTTTTTATACGACAGGAAATGGGGAGATGGCTTTGGAAATCAGGATTTCGGTACGGGGGCTGGTGGAATTTCTCCTCCGTTCAGGGGATATCGACAATCGAAGGAAAGCGTCGCCGGAGGACGCCATGGCGGAAGGAAGCAGGATCCACAGGATGATCCAGCGCCGGATGGGATCGGGGTATCATGCGGAGGTCTCCATGAAGTGCCGCTGCGAGTTTGAGGAGTACAACCTTTTGGTGGAGGGGCGGGCGGACGGCGTGATGGACACGGATCCGGTCACTATCGATGAAATCAAGGGGACTTATCGGGATCTGGGACGGATGAAGGGGCCGGATCCGGTGCATCTGGCCCAGGCGAAATGCTATGCCCATTTTTACGCCAGGGAGAACGGGAAGGCGGAAATGAAGGTGCGGATGACCTATTGCAATCTGGAGACGGAGGAAATCCGCTATTTCGAATCCGCCTATACGGCCGCGGAGCTGGAAGAATGGTTCGGAGGGCTGATCCGGGAATACAGGAAATGGGCGGACGACGAGATCGCCTGGAAGCAGCGCCGCCAGGACGCCATTCATGGAATGGCCTTTCCGTTTGAATACCGGGAAGGGCAAAAGGAGCTGGTCACCCACGTGTACCATACGATCTGCCACCGGAAAAAACTGTTTCTGGAGGCTCCCACCGGGGTCGGGAAGACGATTTCCACCCTGTTTCCCTCCATTAAGGCCGTGGGGGAGAAAAAGGCGGACCGGATCTTCTATCTGACGGCGAAGACCGTGACGGCGGCCGTGGCGGACGATACGTTCCGGCTTCTGAGGGAAGGGGGGCTTCATTTCCGGACGGTGACGCTGACGGCCCGGGACAAAATCTGTTTTCTGGAGGAGGCGGAATGCAATCCGGAGGCATGCCCTTATGCGAAGGGGCATTACGACAGGATCAACGACGCGCTCTACGATCTGTTGACTTCGGGGGAACATTACAGCAGGGAGGAAATCGAGGCGTATGCGCGAAAGCACCGGGTCTGTCCCTTCGAGCTGGGGCTGGATCTGAGCCTGTTTTCGGACGGGGTGATCTGCGACTACAATTATGTTTTCGATCCCCATGTGTATCTGCGCCGCTTTTTCGGGGACGGCACGCAGAAAGGGGAATGGATTTTCCTGGTGGACGAGGCACACAACCTGCTGGAGCGGGGGCGGGAAATGTACAGCGCCACGGTGTACAAAGAGGACTTTCTGGCGTTGAAACGGACGGTGAAAGCGTACGACGGGAGAATGGAAAAGCATCTGGAAAAATGCAACCGGGAGCTCTTGCTGCTGAAAAAGGAATGCGATGGCTTTCGCATCGTGGAGTCCATCGATTCCTTCATCCAGGCCATGACCAGGCTTTCCGGCGTCATAGAGGAATATCTGGAGAACCACGACGACAGCCCGGTGCGGCGGGAGGTGCTGGAATTTTACTTTGAAGTGTCCCATTTTCTCAAGATCTGGGAGCTGGTGGACGAAAAATACGTGATCTATACCGAATTCGACGAAGAGGGGCGCTTCTTTCTGAAGCTTTTCAATGTGGACCCCTCCGAAAACCTGCGGGCGTGCATGGATCGGGGGATCAGCAGCATCCTTTTTTCCGCGACCTTCCTGCCCATCCAGTACTACAAAAAGCTGCTGGGCGGGCAGGAGCAGGATTACGAGGTATACGCCAGGTCGGTGTTCGATCCGGAAAAAAAGGCCCTCTTTTTATCCGGGGACGTGACCAGCAAATATTCCAGGCGGTCGGAAGCGGAATATGCCAGCATCGCCGACTATATCCACAGCATCGTGGCGAGACGGCACGGGAACTACATGGTTTTCTTCCCTTCCCACTCCTTTCTGCGCAGCGTCTTCGAAAAATACCGGGAAGCCTATGCCGATCAGGACGGCGCGGAATGCCTGATCCAGGAAGAGTACATGAACGAGGAAATGCGGGAGGCGTTCCTGAAACGGTTCGAAGGGAACGGGGAATGTGAGCTTTCGAAGGTCATCCATATGGAAATCGAGGTGGAAGAAGAGACCAGCCTGGTGGGATTCTGCGTGCTGGGCGGGATTTTTTCGGAAGGGATCGATCTGAAAAGGGACAGGCTCATCGGCGCCATCATCGTGGGAACCGGGCTGCCTCAGATCTGTACCGAACGGGAAATTCTGAAGCAGTATTTCGACGGGGACGGGGAGGACGGCTTTGATTTCGCCTATCGCTATCCGGGAATGAATAAGGTGCTGCAGGCGGCGGGGCGGGTGATCCGGACCGCGGAGGACGTGGGGATCGTGGCGCTGCTGGACGAACGCTTCCTGCAGCGCTCCTATCAGCGGCTTTTCCCGCGGGAATGGGAGCGGTTTGAAGTGGTCAGCGCCCGGACCGTGGCGGCCCGGGTGGAGAAATTCTGGAACGACTGGCTGTGAATCCGGGTGAATCCGGAGCCCGGAGCCGGAGCCGCCCGCCGGCCGTTTCCGCAAAGGCCGGGGAGGCGTCAGAGAGGAAGCTGGCGGCCCGCCCGAAACCAGGCGATTTCCCTCCCGTAGGGGGGCAGCGTTTTGCCCGGGTTGTCCGGATCCGGATACCAGGGCGTTTCCAGAATATGCGGGATGGAGGAAAATTCGGGCAGATGGACCAGATAATTGAGCGGTTCGAACCCGATTTTTCCTTCTCCGATATCGGCGTGGCGATCTTTTGCCGCGCCCTTTTCGTTTTTGCTGTCGTTGATATGAAAAACGGCGATCTGGTTGAGGCCCAGGATCCGGTCGAAGCGGGCCAGCACGGAATCGGGATCCCGGGCGATGTCATAACCGGCGTCATGGGTATGACAGGTATCGAAACAGACCCGAAGACGATGGTTCTGGGAAACGCCGTCATAAATGGCCGCCAGTTCCTCGAAGCTGCGCCCCAGCTCGGATCCCTTCCCGCTCATGGTTTCCAGGGCGATGAGGACATCACGGCTTTGGGACAGCACCTCGTCGAGACCGCGGACGATGCTTTTGATCCCCGCTTCGGCGCCGGCGCCCACATGGGCTCCGGGATGCAGGATGAGCAGCCGGCTTCCCATCAGCCGGGTCCGCTCCATTTCGTCGATGAGAAAGCGGATGGAGGATTCACGGGTTTCCGGGCGAACGGTGTTGGCCAGATTGATGAGATAGGGGGCGTGCACTACGAAATCCGCTATTCCGTTGGCCTCCATCAGGCGCTGCGCCTGCGGAACGCGAAGCTCCTCCACGGGCCTGCGGCGGGTGTTCTGGGGAGCTCCGGTGTATAGCATGAACGTATTGGCGCCATAGGACAGCGCTTCCCGGACCGATCCCTCCATCATTTCCTTCCCGCTCATGCTCACATGGGAACCGATGATGAGATGCCTGTTTTCCATAACGATTTCCTCCTTTTGTATTTCGGTATCCCATTGTACCACAGGGCGGGAAAAAAGCAAAGCGGGATAGAAGGTGACATAATATGCAGCGAAAAAGAGGAGGGCAAAAGGCGGAATTGACGGAGAAACAAAATATGACATCGGTGTCATAAATAATGACATTGTGGAAAACCGTATATGACGAAAAAGTATGTGGATAAGTATGTGGAAAATGGGGATTTGTCAGACAATTCATGGAAACGACGAAGAAAATAGTGGCGGTTATCCACATTTTTAGAGAATATCCGGTTTTTCGCATAAAAACTCAGTCGGTCAATCCGTTTATGTTACCCGTTGAGCGCGCGGCGAAAAAATGGTAAAATGGAGTATCCGAATAATCCGGAAGGAGGCAGTTGCCATGTGGGCATATGAAAGCGTTTTTTATCAGATTTATCCGTTGGGATTTTGTGGGGCTCCCTTTGAAAATGACGGGGTGCAGGAGCATCGCATTTTGAAGGTGAACGATTGGATTCCCCATATCAAAAAGCTGGGGGCGGATGCGATTTACTTTTCCCCGCTGTTCGAATCCGATACCCACGGGTACAATACGAGAGATTATAGAAAGGTGGACTGCAGGCTGGGCACGGAAGAAGATTTCGCGCAGGTCTGCGGGAATCTGCACAAAGAAGGGATCCGCGTCGTGCTGGACGGCGTGTTCAACCACGCCGGACGGGGATTTTTCGCTTTTCAGGACGTGGTGAAGAACCGGGAGCGTTCCCCTTATCTCAACTGGTTTCACATCGATCTGTGGGGAAATTCCAATTATAACGACGGGCTCTGGTACGAAGGCTGGGAAGGCAATTACGATCTGGTGAAGCTGAATCTTCAGAACGAGGAAGTGGTCCGCTACCTGCTGGACAGCGTGGCGTACTGGATCGACGCGTTCGATATCGACGGCCTGCGCCTGGATGTGGCGTACTGTCTGGACGAGAATTTCGTCCGCCGTCTGCGCCGTTTCTGCGACGAAAAAAAGAAGGACTTCTTCCTGGTTGGAGAGATGCTGCACGGGGACTACAAGCGGCTGGTCAACGATGAAATGCTGCACTCCGCCACCAATTACGAATGCTATAAGGGGCTGTATTCCAGCTTCAACAGCATGAACCTGTTCGAGATCGTCCATTCCCTGATGCGCCAGTTCGGGCCGGAGAACTGGACGCTTTACAGAGGGAAGCATCTCCTCTCCTTCGTGGACAATCACGACGTGACGAGGATCGCCAGCAATTTGACCGAGGAGAAACATCTTCCCCTGATCTATGCGCTCATGTTCGGGATGCCCGGGATCCCCTGCGTCTACTACGGGAGCGAGTGGGGGGCGAAGGCGCACAAGAGCCAGGGAGATCCGGCTCTTCGGGCCTGCTTCGACGAACCGGTGGAGAATGAGCTGACCGAATGGATCGAAAAGCTGGCGGAGGCGAAAAAGGGCTCCCGCGCCCTCAACTACGGCGGCTTCCGTTCCGTGGTGCTCACCAACAGGCAGTGTATCTTCGAGCGGGCTGCGGACGGTGAACGGGTACTGGTTGCCATCAACGCGGACAGCCAGCCGTATACGGCGCATTTTGACGCGGGCTGCGGACAGGCAGTGGATCTGATTACCGGCGAAATCCACGATTTCGGCGGAGGAAGCCAGCTGCCTGCCTACAGCGCGTACTACTGGAAGTGCGAGCGCTGATCGCGCTGCTTCGGGGCAAGATCATTTAGTTTGCCGCGTTGTCCAGGAGCGTGCGGACCGCACGCACATTTTCCGGATCCGTCTGCCACAGCTCGTATTCGCTTAAGCCGGGAAGGCCCATGGAAACGGCGGGATTGCGATAGGACATCCCGCTGGCAAGGACGCGTTTTCCGGACATGTGAAAGGCGGTCAGACCGGTCCGGGCCAGCAGCACTTCCACGGCATGGGCGTTGATGCCGGCGCCGGCCAAGATGGTCAGATCCTTCCCGGCAGCGTCCACCAGCTCTTTCATGCGTTCGATTCCCTCCAGACAGGAGGGGGACTGGCCGGACGTGAGGATGGTGTTGACGCCCAGGCTGCGCGCCTGCTGAAGCGCCACGAAGGGATCTCTGCACATGTCGAAGGCTCTGTGCAGGGTGACGGACATGCCCTTCGCCCGTTCCATAAAGCGTTTCATCTGTTCGACGTCGAGAGAGCCGTCCGGCAGCAGGCTGCCGATGACGACGCCGTCGGCTCCCGCATCCCGAAAGGCGGAGATCTCCTCGCAGATCAGATCCGCCTCCAGGGGCGAATAGAGGAAGTCGCCGAAGCGGGGGCGGATCAGGACGTGGATGCGGATATCCACCGTACGGCGGATCTGCCGGAACAGTGCCATGGTCGGCGTGGTGCCGCCGATGACCAGATTGGAGCACAGCTCCAGGCGGTCCGCGCCGCCTTCTTTCGCGCAGATTGCGGACTGCGTGGAATCCACGCAGCATTCCAGGGTATAATTCTTTTTCATAGGAACCTCCATACCTCCTTGATTCCCGCGGGCAGCGGGGATATTGACCAGGTTACTTCTATTGTAATGGATGCCGGTATCCCGGACAAGGGCCCATCAGAAATCTGCACGCGCGAAAAACAGGGAAAAACGGAAAATGTGAACGAAATGTGAACAAAAGTTTAGGAAATTCATAAAAAGTTTAAAGAAAATATAAAATCTATTTACAATCACGGGGAAACATGCTATCCTCATTCTCGTACTAAGGAACCAAACTTCACATTTGCAACTGTCAGGTTCCGTATTTAGTAGGAGGAGAATTATTATGAAGAAAAATCTGGTAGCAGTATTAACCGCAGTAGTTATGACCGCATCTCTGGTAGCTTGCGGCGGAACAACGGAAGAGACCACGGCAGCTACAGTTGAAGCGACTGTAGAAGCCTCTGTAGAAGAGAGCTCCGTAGCGGAGACCGTAGAAGAGAGCACTGTAGAAGCGACCACCGAGGCCGCGACTGAAGAAGTGACCACCGAGGCTGCGACCGAAGAAGCGACCACCGAGGAAGCTGCGACGGAAGAAGCGACCACCGAGGAAGCGACTACCGAAGAAGCCACCACTGAGGCTGCGACCGAGGAAGCGACCACCGAAGCTGCGACCGAGACCGCTGCTGAATAATCAGCCTGGTATCGAATTGCACAGCGAAGAAGTGCACGGGATGCCCGGGACGAGAAATCGTTCCCGGGCATTTTTTGTGCGGTAGGAAAGTTCCTTTCCTGCCGTATAAAAACCTCCGGTGGATCGCACTGCGGCGGAGGCTTTCGTCCCCTGCGGCTTGCGATATGAAATGGGATTTGCTACAATGGAAAACGACAGGAAAGCCCTGCAAAAAGGGGGCGGACAGAAAGGATGTGCATGAGAAAAATGATACGGAGAACATGGGATAAGACGGGAATTCAGACGTCGCTGCTGGGATTTGGCTGTATGCGTTTTCCCACCCGTCCGGACGGGAAGATCGATGAGGAGAGGGCGGAGAAGATGCTGGACGAGGCCATCGCGGCCGGCGTCAATTACATCGACACCGCATATCCCTATCACAACGGGGAGAGCGAACCCTTCGTGGGTAAGGTGCTGGCCAAATACGACAGGAGTTCCTTTTATCTGGCGACCAAGCTCCCGCTGTGGGCGGTGAATTCCCTGGAGGATGCGAAACGGATTTTCGCAGAACAGCAGGAACGCCTGCGCACGGACTATTTCGACTTTTATCTGCTCCACGCGGTGAACCGGGAGAAATGGGAGGCCATGAAGGAGCTGGGGGTCGTGGACTATTGCGCGCAGCTGAAGGCGGAAGGAAAGATCAGAAACTACGGTTTTTCTTTCCACGACAGCTATGAGGTATTCGAAGAAATCCTGAGATACCGGGACTGGGATTTCTGCCAGATTCAGTACAATTATATGGATACGGAAGAACAGGCAGGGGACAGGGGATATGCGCTGGCCGAGAGTCTGGGGATTCCGCTGGTGATCATGGAGCCCGTAAAGGGAGGAAGCCTGGCGAATTTTTCGGAAGATATTAACGACAGGTTCCGGGGCATCCGGCCTGACCAGAGCATCGCTTCCTGGGCGCTGCGCTGGGTGGGCAGCCACCCCAACGTGAAGGTGGTTTTGAGCGGCATGTCCACGGAGGAACAGGTGCATGACAACCTGAAGACCTTCGGACAGTTCGAGCCCCTGGACGAGAGGGAGAAAAAGGCGGTGGAGGAGATTGTGACCGTCCTCAGGTCCCGGGTACAGAACGGCTGCACGGGCTGCCGGTACTGCATGCCCTGTCCGGCCGGCGTGAATATCCCGCAGAACTTTGCCATCTGGAACAGATACCATATGTACGGAACCTATGAACACGTGCGGCGGGCCTGGGAAGTCGAGCTGAAAGATGAGGAGCGGGCGAACCGCTGCGTGAAATGCGGGAAGTGCGAGAGCCTCTGTCCGCAGAAGCTTTCCATTCGGGAGGACCTCCGGAGAGCGCAGGCGGATCTGGAACGGGCCGGCCGGTGAGGCGGAGAAAAGAACGAAAAGTTTTCCATCGTATCAAAAACGGGACTGCCGGTATTGCGGCAGTCCCGTCGCTCTTTGCGGGGGGAGGGACGAAAACGTCAATCCTCTTTCTGTTCTTCTTCGTTTTCCTCTTTCGGAGGCAGTTTTTTGATCAGCGCCTTTTCGATTCTGCGGTCTTCGATATCCTCCACGTGGATTTCCAGGCCGTTGACCTGCACGTCGAACTGGCTGCCGTCCTCCGGGATCCAGTTGAGGCAACTGAAAATCATGCCGCCTACGGTGTCGTAGTCCTCGCTCTCCGGCAGCTCCATATCCAGCGCTTCCGCCAGGTCTTCGATGTAAGCGCCTCCGGTCACCCGCCAGAGGTTTTCCTCCAGCTTCTCGATTTCGGGAGCTTCTACGGGATCGTATTCGTCGTAAATGTTGCCGACAATTTCCTCCAGCAGGTCCTCGATGGTGATGATGCCGGCGGTCTGGCCGTATTCGTCCACCACGATGGCGATGTGGATTTTCTTCTTCTGCAGATCCTGGAACAGATCGTCCGCGTGAATGGTATCCGGGACGAAATAGGCGCTGCGGGCGAGGGACCTTAAGTCGCTGTGCTGTTCGGACATCCGGTCGATCAGGAAATCGCGGGTGTAGAGGATGCCGACGATGTCGTTGATATCTTCCTCATAGACGGGGAATCTGGACAGGCCGGTTTCGCGGATGGTCTGCAGGATTTCTTCATCCGTGGCGTCCAGGGGGAAGGCTTCGATATCGGCGGTAACGGTCATGGCCTCCTTCACGGAGATATCGTCGAACTGGAACACGTTCTCGATCCATTCCTGCTCCTCCTGATCGATGGTGCCGGTCTGTCCGCCCCGGGCCAGCATCATGCGGATTTCTTCCTCCGTGACCTGTTCCTCTTCCGCTTCGGTCTTCATGTGCAGAAGGCGAAGCACGGAGTTGGTGGAAAAGGAAAGGAACCAGATGACCGGTTTCATCACGGACGCGATGGCGGAAACCACCCCGCAGGCCAGTTTGGCCATTTCCAGGGATTTCTGCATGGCGATCCGCTTGGGAACCAGCTCGCCGAAAATCAGGGTGAAGTAGGACAAAATCACCGTGATGACGATGACGGAAAGGGTGTTCAGCACGTTGAGCGGGATCGAGGTGAAGCCCAGATCTTCATAGATCCAGCTGACCAGGTATCCCGCGAAGGTGTCGGCCGCGAACGCGCTGCCCAGAAAGCCGGCCAGAGTGATGGCGACCTGGATCGTGGACAGGAAGGCGGAGGGCGATTCCACCAGCTTCAGCAGTTTGGCGGCCTTCGGATCCCCTTCTTCTTCCAGCTTGCGCAGTTTCGCGCCGTTTAAGGATACCACCGCGATTTCCGTGGCGGCAAAAAAGGCGTTTATCAGGATCAAAATGACCTGTATCAACAGTTGTCGGATAATTGTACTCAAGTGTATTCTCTCCTTTTGTTCGTGTTCGGTTTTCTCCCGCAGCCGGGAGATGGATGATGATATGGATGCGCCGCAGGCCCGCAGCCCGTCAGCGCAGGATACAATAAATGGAAACACAAAAAGACATAGCCTGTAAGAAATACGAACAGACCATGTCTCCCTTTATCCTGATTCCATCTGATTATGATTCGTTTCCCCGTCCGGGTCCGCGTCGCTCATGAAATTGATTCCCTTTCTGATTTTTGATGTGCGATATCGAATTCATTATATAAAGCGGACAGTCCGTTGTCAAGGAGTAAAATAATTCGAAAAAGCGATGTACAATCCTGCCCGTTTATATTAAAATGTGGTTACTCCGGCGGGCAGGGCATGCGTCCCTTTGGCGCGCCGAAGGCATTCAACGCGGGGAGGGACTCGTTTTCATGGACAGTTCGATCGTATTCATAGCGGAAATCGTGGGGACGGTGGCGTTCGCTTCTTCCGGGGCGATGCTGGGCATCCGGAAGAATCTGGATCTGTTCGGGGTGATCGTCCTCGGGCTGTGCGTAGCCGTGGGGGGAGGGATCCTGCGGGATATCATTCTGGGGCTGGTGCCTCCGGGAGCCTTCAGGGACCCGAGCTATTCCCTGGTGGCGCTGGGGACCTCGGTGCTCCTGTTTTGCGTGGTGTATGCGAAGCAGGAGATTCTGAACAGCAGATATCTGGCTGTCTATGAGAAAGTGATGAATTACTGCGATGCGGTGGGGCTGGGCATCTTTACGGTGGTTGGCGTTTACAACGCCTATTGCCTGGGGTACCGGCAGAAATTCTTCCTCATTTTCCTGGGGATGCTGACGGGGATCGGCGGAGGCGTGATCCGGGATGTCCTGGCGGACACCATGCCCTTCATCCTGCACAAACACATCTACGCGGTGGCGGCCCTGATCGGGGCTTTTGTCTGCACGATGCTGATCCGGCGGCATATCTATCTGTCCATGGCGGCCGGAGCCTGCGTCATCGTCCTGATCCGGATTCTGGCCAGCCGTTTTTGCTGGGATTTGCCAAAACCTCAGCACGAGGCGCAAAAGAAGGAGGAGTAGACTATGAAACTTCTGATCAAACAGCGGGTATTTTCCTGGACGGACAGTTATGACGTTTACGATGAACAGGAAAATCCAAAATATTTTGTAAAAGCGGAGTTCTTCACCCTGGGCCATCAGATCCACGTATACGACGGAAGCGATCGCGAGGTGGGGGCGGTCCGGCAGAAATGGCCCTCTCTGCTGCCTTCCTTCGATGTGGAAGCGGGCGGAGAAGAGCTGGGGCGGATCGAAAAGCAGTTTTCGCTCTTTTCTCCCAGATACGAGCTGGACTATCGGGGCTGGCGCGTGGAGGGCGACTTCCTGGGATGGGACTACGACGTGATGGAAGGCTGTTGTGCCGTGGCCCATATCAGCAAGGAACTGCTGCACTGGGGGGATACCTATGTCATCGATTTCCAGAATCCGGCGGATGAGCTGATGTGCCTGCTTCTGGTGATCGCCATCGATGCGGCCAACTGCGATAAGTAGGGGAAGGGAAAAAGGTGACGGAAGGACGCAATTATCAGATGGATAATCTCCGGTGCCTGCTGATTTTTTCGGTGGTGTTCGGGCACTTGCTGGAGCTGTTCATGGGCAGCCAGGGGCTGGACAGGATCCTGTATCTGACCATCTACTCCTTTCATATGCCGTTGTTCGCGTTCGTTTCCGGCGTTTTTGCGAAGTTCGATCCGGGCCGGATCCGCGGGAGGATGGTTTATCCCTATCTGATTTTTCAGACTCTGTATATCTGGTATGCAAACGCCGTTCTGGGCAGGGAGACGGATCTGCAGTATACTACGCCTTACTGGCTGTTGTGGTATCTGTTCGCCATGGTGGCCTGGAATCTGGCTCTCCCGCTGGCCGGGGCCAAAAACGGGAAAACGAAGGCGGTCATGCTTCTGCTGGCCTTTGCGGCCGCGGTGATGATCGGTTTCGACAACAGAGCGGGTTATTACCTCTCCGTATCCCGGATCGTGGAATTCTTTCCCTTTTTCCTCATGGGATATTACTGCAAAGGGATGCGGGAGGACACGAAGCGGCTCATCGGAATCGTACAGAGCCACCGGCTGAAAATTTTTCTGGCCGTGTTCTGCACGTTGTTCATCTGTCTGGCGGTAGGGGTGATCAGTTCCAACGAGGAAGACATCCGTTCCGTCTGGCTGTATGGTTCCAGCTCCTATGACAACGGCGATTACGGATGGAAGCTGAGAGCCATCTGCATGGCTGTGGCCGCATCCTGGCTCGTCTTTTTTCTGACGGTGATTCCGGTGCGGAGGATTCCGCTGATTTCTGCGGCGGGATCGCATACCATGACCGTTTACCTTCTCCACGGCTTTTTCATCCGCTTCCTGAAAGAAGAAGAGCTGTTTTCGAAGGTGGAGCATCCCACGGGAATCGCCTTCCTGGCATCCTGCGCCCTCATAGCCATCCTGTCCGCAAAGCCGGTCCAGACGCTGTTCAGCCCTTTTTTGTCCCTGGAGGGAGGGCGAAGCGCGCTGGGACGGCTGCTGTCTGCAGGAACCGGACTGCGGCACCGCATGGGATGTGCAGGACGGCTGCGGCCGCGATGGAACAGACGAGGACGGACAGGATGAAGAGCATTTCGTTTTCCAGCAGGATCAGCTGTCCGTGGAAGAGCTGGATGAACAGGCCGTGGATGAGGTACAGCTCCGGGGAAATTTTTCCCAGAAACAGCAGGATGCGGTTGGAGCATTTTACCTTCAGGGTAAAGAGCGTCACGGCCAGGCAGAAGGACGTGACGGCCAGCGTCTGCCATCCCAGATCGAACCAGCTTTTGAGCATGCCGGCCGACAGGGCGGAGATTTCTCCGGACGGATAGGGGAAGGCGTGAATCGCGAAGACAGAGACGTTATAAAATAGAAGGAACACGGGCGGGCACAGGCCTGCCAGAAGGCGGTAATTCTTTCGGAAGAACGCCACTGCGGGGGCTTCATACCCGGCGAAGAGGACGCCGATGAAGAAGAGACTGCTGGAATTGAACCACCAGGGACCTTCGAACAGCTGCAGCCCGGACCCCTTCCTCATGCAGAAGCAGGCGTAGGCGATCTGAAAGGACAGCAGGAGAAAGTACCGGGTTCCCTGCCCGCGGACGAACCGGAAGATGAAGAAAAAGACCGCCTGAAAGAGGGCTGAGGTCAGGATGAACCAGGCGTGGGTGTTGACCAGTTCCAGGCCGGTCAGACATTTGAACAGGCGGACGGGGGAATAGACGGTCCCCAGGGAGATATTGACGCACACAAAGATCAGGTTGCAGAGAAAAAAGGGCAGGAGGAGCTTGCAGAAGCGGCGGTGGAGGAAGCCGCGGAGATAGCCCGTTTTGCGAAGCGTATTCTTCATCAGCCCGTACCCGGACTGAAAGAAAAAGAAGGAGACGCACAGGATGCCGATGCCCTGGAGGGCTTCCAGACTGCCGGGATCCGTCAGCAGCTGGGAGAGGTGATGGAATACGATGAGCAGCATGAAGAATCCCCTCAGGGGCAGATCCGATTCATAGGACAGCGCGTCCCCGAAAAACTGTCCGGCAGGGGCGACCCTGGCTCCGTACAGCAGAAGAAACAGCAGAAACAGGTAGCAGACGAACAGCATTTTTTCCTCCCATATAAAGAGTGCGCGGGCGCAGATTGCGGCAGGGCGCTTTTTTTATTTTATTTTATCCGGGAAAAGGAAAGATCCCCGATAAAAAATTCTTAAGATTTTCTTGCCCGTCAAAGCCCATTGCCATGGAAAGAAAAAACGGTTATACTGAACGAAAGGCCGCGGGACGTCCGGGAGCGGAGTCCAGAAGAGCGGCGGAGGAGGAATACGGGATGGGCTTAATCAGAGCTGCGGCGGAGAGCGTGAAGGGGATTTTTGCGGATCAGTGGAGGGAGTATTTTTACTGCAGGGCCATGGACGCGGATGTGCTGCTAACGAAGGGAGCGAAGCGGGCCGGACGGCGCAGCTCCAATACGAAAGGTTCCGACAACCTGATTTCGGACGGGTCCGTGATCGCGGTGAACGAAGGGCAGTGCATGATCATCGTGGATCAGGGACGGATCGCCGAGGTGTGCGATGAAGCGGGGGAGTTCATCTACGACGCTTCCAGCGAACCGTCCGTTTTCTGCCAGGACCTGGGGGAGAGCGTGGAGCGTTCGTTCGAGGCGCTGGGGAGACGATTTTCCTTCGGAGGGGATCCCGGAAGGGATCAGAGGGTCTATTTCATCAATCTGAAGGAGATTCCCGGGAATAAATACGGCACGGCAAACCCGATCCCCTGGCGGATCGTGGACGATCATATCGGGCTGGATCTGGAGATCTCCATCCGCTGCCACGGCGAGTACTCCTATCGGATTGTGGATCCGGTTCTGTTTTATACGAACGTGTGCGGAAACGCCGAAAGGGAGTACCGCAGGCAGGAGCTGGAAGGGCAGATGCGCTCCGAGCTTTTGACCGCGCTGCAGACGGTATTCGCCGGGATCGCCCGGCAGGGGATCCGCTATTACGAACTCACCGGACATACGGAAGAGATGGCCGGACGGCTGAATCGCGAGCTCTCTGAAAAGTGGGGTCGGACCAGGGGAATCGAGATCGTTTCTTTCGGGATCAGCGGCGTCAAGGCCCCGGAAGAGGATGAGGAGATGATCAGGCAGCTGCAGCGCAGCGCGGTGCTGCGGGATCCGGGGATGGCGGCTGCGGCGTTGACCGGGGCGCAGGCCGAGGCCATGCGGGCGGCCGCCTCCAACCCGGGCGGCTCCATGATGGCGTTCGCCGGGATGAACATGGCCGCGCAGGCCGGAGGAATGGATGCCGCGAGCCTGTACGGGATGGATCAGGAGAACCGCAGGCGCCGGCAGGAGCGGATGGAGCGGCAGACCGACAGCCCGGGCGGAGGCTGGGACTGCGTCTGCGGAGCAAGGCAGAATACGGGAAAATTCTGCGGCGAGTGCGGCAGGAAAAGGCCGGAGGCCGGCAGGGAGGAGTGGATCTGTTCCTGCGGGACGAAAAATGCGGGGAAGTTCTGCAGCGAATGCGGAAGCCCCCGTCCGGCATCGCGGGCCCAAACGTGCTCCCGCTGCGGCTGGGAGGCAAAAGAGGGCCAGGGTCCCGTGCGTTTTTGCCCTGACTGCGGCGCGCCTTTTTAAGGGAGGATGGCCTGAAAGGAAAGATCGACGGCTTACGAAAGAGAGCGGGAAACGGTATGGAAGGGAAACGGGATTTTGACGAAGGGGCCGGGTGGGAGAGAACCCGGGAGGAAACGGACCGGAAATGTCCTGACTGCGGAGGGGTGATGGATTTCGATCCCCCAACGGGCGGACTGCGCTGTCCCTATTGCGGCCATCGGGAAAAGATCGTGAACGGGGAAGCGGGCGCGCAGACGGCGCCGGAACTGGATTTTGAGGCTGCTCAGGAAAAGGCCGACTGCGACTGGGGCGCGCAAAAGAAGGTTGTAATCTGCAAATCCTGCGGGGCCCAGTCCATTTACGATGAGCTGGAGCTGGCCAGCGAGTGCCCTTATTGCGGCTCCAATCAGGTGATGGAAGAAAAGGGGGAGAAGACCATGGCTCCCGGCGGCGTGGTTCCCTTCGCCGTCACGGCAAAGGAAGCGGCCGGCCGCTTTTCTTCCTGGATCAGGAGGAAGATATTCTGTCCTGGCGCGGCAAAAGAGAGCGCGCGGCCGGAGGCCTTCAAAGGGGTGTATCTGCCGTACTGGACGTTCGATGCCGATACGGTGAGCGAATATGAAGCGGAATACGGAATCGACCGAAGGGTGAAGCGGGGGAATCAGATGCAGACGGAAACGGTATGGCGTTCCACGGGAGGACGATACCGGGAAAAGATCGACGACGCGCTGGTGCTGGGCTCTTCCCGGTATGACGATGGGCTGCTGCGCCGGGTGGAACCCTTTCGCACTTCGGACAACCTGGCATATCGGCCGGAATATGTGGCGGGGTTTATCGCGGAGCGATATTCCGTGGGGCTCGGGCAGGCGTGGGAAAGGGCGAAGCAGTTGATTTCGGGAAGGCTGGAAGCCGGAGTAGAGGATCAGGTAAAGCGGGCTCACGGCGCGGATCATGTGCGGATCAAGCGGATGGATACAGGATATTCTGACGTCACGTTCAAATATCTTCTGCTGCCCGTGTGGCTTTCTTCCTATCGATATGAAGGAAAAATCTATCATTTTATGGTAAACGGCCAGAGCGGGAAGGCCGGAGGAGAAGTGCCCGTCTCTCCGGTACGGGTGGCCATCGCGGTGCTGCTGGCTGCGGATCTGTTTTTGCTGACTGGGGATTTCTGGATCCCGGGATGCGCGCTGTGCGCTTTTACGGCGGCGCTGGCAGTGATCTGTAAAGTAAAGAAGCTGTGAGCAGTCAGTAAGAATAGTCGTCCGGTTTGAACCGGTTATTGCCGTCCTTTACATGTTCGCTGATATCTCCGATCTCGCAGTCCAGGATATTGCACAGGATGTCGAGCGTGTTGGTGGTGATGTTTTCATTCTTTTTGATCCGGTCCAGCTGTCCCTTGCTGATTCCGTAATCGTGAATGAGCTGATACTGGGAAATATCCCGGGCTTTCAGCATACTCCACAGCTTATCGAATTTTATCATAGGATTTCCTCTTCTCAGACAGGCGTTATGGGCCTGCATTTAGTTTGGCAAGCTAATCATCTCAAATACATAAATTGAAAATAATTCCCCGTATACGGGGCATAAGGTTCTGAAGAGGAAGCTTGAACGATCCCCATATACGGGGTATAATAGAATGGAAAACCGTTTTTTGGGGATCATAACAAAAAGTGGAAAAAGGAAGGAGACACACCATGAAACACAGTACGATTCTGGAACTTTACTACGGAAATCTGAAGCCGGATGATATGGATATGATCGAGAAGGAAGAGTACAAAAAGCACGGCAATTCCCTGATCGGAAAGGCGGACCGGTTTCGGGAGAAGCTTCCCGAAGAACTGAGAGAGGAATTTGACGGCCTGTGTGAAGAGGAGATGAAATCGGACGAAATCCTGCACCGGGACGGCTTTATCAAAGGGTTTCAGATCGGGATGCGCCTTGCGGCGGAGGCGCTTTTGCAGGAAGGGGAACCTTCATAAGCGACAAAAAGGAACCGCCGTTTTCATTGAAAGGAGGACTCTATGAATCCAAACGCGTTTCGAAAACTTTCTTACGGGGTCTATGTGATTTCGTCCTGGGACGAGGGAAGGCCCACGGGCTGTACGGCCAACAGCGTGATGCAGATCACCTCGGAGCCGGCTACGGTGGCCGTCAGCATCAACCATGACAACTACACCAACGGCTGCATTTCCCGCAGCGGCCGCTTCGCGGTCTCTGTTTTGTCCGAAACATCGGATCCCTCCATCATCGGGACCTTCGGCTTCCAGTCGGGGAAAACGGTGAACAAATTCGACTCGGTGGAATATGAGCAAAAGGCGAACCTTCCGGTGGTGAAGGACAGCTGCGCCTGGATCGTCTGCGAGGTCATCGACCGCATGGAGACCGCCACGCACACCGTTTTTCTGGGGAAAGTGGTGGACGCTGACGAGCAGGGCGCCGGGGAGCCCATGACCTACGCCTATTATCATAAGGTAATCCGGGGAAAGAGCCCGAAGAACGCGCCCACGTACCTTCCGGAAGAAGAAAAGGCGCAGGAAGCGCGGTGGGTCTGCAGCGTCTGCGGCTATGTTTATGACGGGGAAACGCCTTTTGAGCAGCTTCCGGACAGCTTCGTCTGTCCCGTTTGCAGGCAGCCCAAATCGGCTTTTGTGAAGAAGTGAGACGCCGTTTCGGGCAGGAGGAGAGGCGGAAATGGCCAGGAGCAGGGAGATAAAGACCAACGCGATGCGGATCCTGGACCGGATGAAAATACCGTATGCGCACCACACCTATGAATGCGGGGAGTTCGTGGACGGGATGCAGATCGTGGAAATGCTGGGCCTGGATCCCCGGCGGGTCTATAAGACGCTGGTGACCCGCTCGGCGGCGGACGAATATTTTGTCTTTGTGATCCCGGTTGCCGCTGAACTGGATTTGAAGAAAGCCGCCAAAGCCGCAGGGCAGAAGTCCCTGGCCATGATCCATGTTCGGGAAATCAATCAGGTCACCGGTTACATCCGGGGAGGCTGCACCGCCGTGGGCATGAAAAAGCAGTATGCGACGGTCATCGATTCCTCGGCCGAAGGCTGGGAAACGATCGTGGTCAGCGGCGGCAGGATCGGATCCCAGATCGAACTGGCGCCGGGCGATCTGGCCAAAGCGTCGGGCGCCCGGTTTGCGCCCGTCTGTGCGGAGGATGCGGGATGAGAGGACGCGTAAAATCGAAGCGATATCGGAAGGTGGAAAAGGGGCTGGATTTCTGCCTGATCGCGGCCTGCTTCGCGGTCTGCCTTCTGTCGGCGGCCCTCCGGGCGGGGGAAGAGTGCCGGAGCCGCAAAAAATCAGGAAAATCGGAAGAATGGAGATTCGAATGAACGAGCAGAAGAACATCATGGAATATGAAACGGTGGCTCTGGACGAAGAGCGGGGGGAAGTGGTGATCCTGGATCAGACGAAGCTCCCCGGAAGGGCGGAGCTGATCCGGTTAAAGAGCGCGGAGGAAATCTGGGATGCCATCTATTTGCTGAAAGTGCGCGGTGCGCCCGCCATCGGGGTGGCGGCGGCTTTCGGAATCTATATCCTGGCGGACGCCATCGGGACGGAGGATTACGGCACCTTTCTGGAGCAGTTCCGGAAGCAGAAGGAGTATCTGGACTCCGCAAGGCCCACCGCGGTGAACCTTTCCTGGGCGTTAAGGCGGATGGAAAAGGTGGTGGAGGACAACGCGAATCTCCCGGTGAGCCGGATCAAGGAACTGCTGAAACGGGAAGCCGTTGAAATCAAAGAAGAAGATATCCGGGTCTGCCGGGCCATCGGGGAGTACGGACTGACGCTGGTGAAGCCCGGAGACGGGATTTTGACGCACTGCAACGCCGGCCAGCTGGCTACGTGCAAATACGGTACCGCCACGGCGCCCATCTATCTGGGGCAGGAAAAGGGCTATGGCTTTAAGGTCTTTGCGGACGAAACCCGCCCGCTTTTG
Organism: Candidatus Eisenbergiella merdigallinarum; assembly: GCA_019119355.1. Classification (GTDB taxonomy): domain Bacteria; phylum Bacillota; class Clostridia; order Lachnospirales; family Lachnospiraceae; genus Gallintestinimicrobium; species Gallintestinimicrobium merdigallinarum. The sequence continues at coordinate 32,664 of DWXE01000015.1, read as the reverse complement.
CAGGGCGCGCGGCTGACGTCCTACGAGCTCCATTCCGCAGGGGTGGATGTGACCCTGATCTGCGACAACATGTCCGCGGCGGTGATGAGAAACGGATGGGTGAACGCGGTCTTCGTGGGCTGCGACCGGGTGGCGGCCAACGGCGATACGGCCAATAAGATCGGGACCAGCGTGGTGGCGGCGGTGGCGAAGCGCTACGGCGTTCCGTTCTATGTGTGCGCGCCGACTTCCACCATCGATCTGGAGACGGCGACCGGGGCGGACATCCGGATCGAGCAGCGGCCAGCCGAAGAGGTGACGGAAATGTGGTACCGGGAGAGGATGGCGCCGGAAGGCGTAAAGGTGTACAATCCTGCCTTCGATGTGACGGACAGCGACCTCATCGACGGCATCGTGACCGAATACGGGATCGCCAGAGCGCCGTATACGGAGTCGCTGCGGGAGATTTTCGCCAGGAAAGAGAAGGAGAAGGGCTGAGCCGCTCCGGGAACGCGGAACAGGCGGAACGAAGCCGACTTTTGGGCGTCCTTCCCCTTGACCCGTATGGGGCGAAGTGTTATTATTTTAACAGTGAGCAAAAAAGTGCCGGGCAGTCCGGTAAAATAACAAAAGAGGTGCTTAGATTGGAAAATAAGCCTGATGGCCTATTTTTCAATCGGGATTTGTGCCGAAGCGTCACAAATCCGTGGATCGTGGCGCCAAATTTGAGATTTGGCGCGCGTTCCTCAGCGCAAAGGCGCTTCGGAATGGAGGAAAAGATGATTACAAATTTTGAGGGGCTGATTTCCAAAGTGAAGGAATGCAGCAAGAAAACGGTATCGGTAGCCGTCGCGGAAGACGATGCGGTTCTGGAAGCCGTACAGGCGGCCAGGGATCAGGGAATCGCGGACGCGATCCTGGTGGGCGACGAAGCGAAGATCCGTGAGATCGGCGCATCCCTGAACATGAACATGGATGAGTATCAGATCATCGACGAACCGGATCACTGGCAGGCTGCGCTGAAGGCCGTGAAGCTGGCCCATGACGGCGTGGCGGACATGTACATGAAAGGGCTTCTGGATACGAAGTCGTTCCTGAAGAGCATTCTGGACAAGGAAGTGGGACTCCGCACCGGAAGACCTCTTTCCCATGTGGCTGTTTTTGAGGTGAAGGGGATCCGGCAGCTGCTGTTTCTGACGGACGTGGCGTTCATCACCTATCCCACGCTGGAGGACAAGGTACATATCATCGAGAATACGGTAGAAGTCGCCCATGCCTGCGGCCTGGAGTGCCCGAAGGTGGCCCCGCTGGCGGCGGTGGAAGTGGTGAACCCCAAGATGCCGGCTACGGTGGAAGCCGCGGAGCTGACGAAGATGAACGACGAGGGAAAGATCACGGGCTGCATCGTGGACGGCCCTCTGTCCATGGATCTGGCCATCGATCCGGCCGCTGCCGCGCACAAGGGCGCTTCCGACAGAAAGATCGTGGGCGACGCGGATATCCTTCTGTTCCCGGATATCCATGCGGGCAACCTGGTTTATAAGACGCTGGTGCATACCGCTACGGTGGAGAACGGCTGTATTCTCACCGGCACGAAGGTGCCCGCGATCCTGACGAGCCGTTCCGACAGCTTCCAGACGAAGGTGAACTCCATCGCGCTGGCGGCGGTTGTGGCGGAAGGGCTGAAGAAAGCCTGAAACATAACATAAAGGAGAGAAACGCGAAATGGCGATTAAAAGCTTAATTATCAATCCCGGATCGACATCCACCAAAATCGGCGTTTTCGAGGACGAGACGCTTTTGTTCGAAGAGACTCTTCGCCATCCCACGGAGGAGATCGCGAAGTACGCTTCGATCATCGATCAGAAGGATTTCCGGAAGAAGATCATCGTGGATTTCTTACAGGAGAAGGACTGCGACGTGCGTTTCTTCGATGTGATCGTAGGCAGGGGCGGGCTGTTAAAGCCCATTCCGGGCGGCACCTACCGGGTGAGCGACGCGCTGCTGGAGGATCTTAAGGCCGGCGTACAGGGACAGCATGCGTCCAACCTGGGCGGCATTCTGGCGCGGGAGATCGGCGATGAGATCGGCGTCCCTTCCTATATCGTGGACCCCGTGGTGGTGGACGAGCTGGAGCCCGTGGCGCGGATTTCCGGCATGCCGGAGCTCCCCAGAAGGAGCATTTTCCACGCGCTCAATCAGAAGGCGGTTGCCAGAAGATACGCAAGGGAAAAGGGAGTTCGCTATGAGGATCTCAACCTGATTGTCATCCACATGGGAGGCGGCGTGTCCGTCGGGGCGCACTGCGGCGGCAAGGTTGTGGACGTCAACAACATTCTGGACGGCGAGGGCGCCTTCTCCCCGGAGAGAGCGGGAACCGTTCCGGTGGGCGACCTGATTCGCCTTTGCTATTCCGGCAAATATGCGGAGAAGGAAATTTACAAAAAGATCTGCGGCAACGGCGGTTACAACGCATATCTGGGGACCAACGACGCCAGAGTGGTTCAGAAGATGGTGGACGAAGGGGACGAGAACGCGAAGCTGATCCAGAGCGCGTTCTACTACCAGATCGCCAAGGACGCGGGAGCGATGGCCGCGGTCCTGAACGGGAAGGTGGATCAGATCATCCTCACGGGCGGCATCGCCTACTCGCCCGTCACCGTCGCGAAACTGCAGGAGAAGATCGGCTGGATCGCTCCCTTTACGATCTATCCCGGGGAAGACGAGCTGCTCGCACTGGTGCAGGGCGCGCTGCGCGTGATGAACGGCGAAGAAGAGGCGAAGGAATACTGATCGAAAAAGGGAGTCTTTATTCTTTCGGAAGAAAGGATTTTTGAAAATTTCCGGGCGTAGTATGGTAAAATTCCCGGAAAGCGTAATTAAAATGTTTCAGATTAAAGTACCCTGACTGCTCCGCAACGGCGGAAATCTTAGCGTCAGGGTACTTTTTTAGCAGCTCCGCAGCGTATTCCATTCGGATCCGTGTCAGAAATTTGATATAGCTTTCTCCGGTTTGCTCATGAAACTGCCTGCTCAGGTAATTGGGGGAAACCTCCAGGGCATCCGCGATCTGGGACAGCGCGATCGATTCTGAAAAGTGTTCATGGATATAGGAAACAGCGTTTTGCACGAGAAGGCTGGCGGACTCCGAAACGCATTCCTGTACTTGACTGGGAGCGAAAAGAAGCCGTTTCATCTGATGCAGCGATTCCGATTTCATCAGAGGAGCCGGTTTGGAAAGCAGGGGACGAATCAGCTGCAGCAGTAAGAGACAGGGCGTCCGAAATCTCCCCGCATCCTTTTTGCACAATTCGCTGCAAAAGAGGATCAGACAGCGGAAGATGATTTCGGGGGAATCCGGAAGGGTGCGGATCAGGTCGCCCATGAGGGAATCCGGCGATGGAACGGCCGGGTCGCCTTTTGGCGGGGCGGTTGTCAACGATGCGATTTCTCCGATTTGTTCCATGAGCTTTTTCGCGCCGGGATCGGGCGCCTTTGAAAAGAGGCGCTGTCCCCCGTGGAAAAGCCATCCGGATAACCGTTCCCGGGCCTGACGACAGGAGCGGGACAGGCAGCGCGCAGGATCTGCCGGGTCTCCCAGGCCGGCGGATGCCGTGAGGGGGAGTTTCTGCCGGAGACGCGAAGAAATTTCATGAAATATACCGAGGGGCGGAGCGCAGAGGGCGGCGGTCCGCCCTTTGAGTAAACAGAAAACCAGCTCGTTTTCGGATTCCGTCAGAAGAAAACAGCCGGGGAAGGTTCGGGAGACCGAATCTGCTGCCCTTTGGAGCATGGGCGAAACCAGGGCGAGCTCGCGGGACGAAAGCTCGTAAAGGCAGTCTTCATCCACCTTTACGATGAGAATACTCCCGGAAATCGTTTGAAAATCGGGGAGAACGCGGGAAATCATTTCGCCGTAAAACTCCATTTCCTGTCCGGAATTGCGAAAAGCGGCCTTCAGATAATCTGCCATCAGCGGTTTCTGATAGGTATCTGTGAGCTGTTCCAGCATCTGTCGCTGCTCTTTCTGGCGTACGAGATCGCGTATCCGTCTTTCTATTTTTTCCAACACTTCGGATAATTCTTTCTTTTTGATGGGTTTTAGCAGATACTCGGATACGCCGATTTTCAGGGCCTGCTGTGCCAGAGGGAATTCATCGTATCCGGAGAGGATGACGATTTCCTGAAGCGGATCTCGGCGTTTCAGAATCTGGGCCAGTTTCAGGCCGTTCATTCCGGGCATTTTGATATCGGTGATCACCAGATGAACCGGCGTTTCCCCGAGAAACGCCAGCGCGTCGTCCCCGTTTTGGACCGCGCCCGCAACTGTCCAGGAATCGCTGGCTGCGGGAATCGCGCAGGAAAGGTATTCAAGAGTCAGGGGTTCATCATCGACGAGTAAAACGCGGTATGTCATTCAGGCTCCTTTCCCGCCATATGGCGGCAGTTTGATCATAACGGAAGTCCCCTTTCCGGGAGAACTGATGATGGACAATCCAAAGGAACTCCCGTATTTGATCCTGATCCGCTGCTGTACGTTCACCAGGCCGATGCTGGACTTCCTTCCGTTTCCGGATTCCTGGGAGAACAGGCCTGGAGCGGAAGCGTCCAGCATTTTCTGAATTTCCAGGAGCTTTGCGGGGGAAATCCCTCCGGCGTCGTCCTGGATCCGAAACAGGAGGAACTCTTTTTCCGCCGTGGATTCGATGAGGATATGCGTGGCTCCTTTTTTCTTTTCACAGCCGTGAAGGATGGTATTTTCTACGATGGGCTGGAATATGAGTACGGGGATTTTGTACGCATAAAGGGAAGGATCCACGGCGAAGGTGTAAAACAGCCGGTCCCGATAACGGTTTGCCTGGATGGAAAGATAATCCTCCAGAAGGGAGAGCTCCTGCTTTACGGTGATTTCCTGGTTCAGATGGGCCATCTGGCGCAGCAGATCGCTCAGGCGATCGATGTTGTCCACTGCCATTTCGTATTTTGACGTCTGAATCATCATGCTGATCATGTTCAGCGTGTTGAAGAGGAAATGCGGGCGAATCTGGCTGTAGAAAGCGTTCATCTGCGCTTCGTTCTGCAAAAGTTTCGCCTCGTATACCTCTCTCACCATCCGGTTAATTTTTCCGAGCATCTGATTGAACGTAGATCCCAGCTCCCCGATTTCATCTTCCCGCGTTTCCGGAAAGGAGACTTGCATATTCCCCTGCCGCACTTCCTTCATCAGAGAAATGATGCGCATCAGAGGATTGAGAAAGCTGTTGCAGTACAGGAGAAGGATGATGCTGGCGAACGCTGCGCAGACAAAAGCGATCAGAAAAGTAAAATTCCTGGTTTTCAGCGCATTTCGATTCAGGTCGCTGATGGCGTTTACGGTCAATACCGTCCAGTCCGCAGGGGAAACGTCGGAAAAGGTCAACAGCCATTCCCGGTCGTCCAGCGTGACGGTCAGGGCGTGGTCGGAGGCCGTCTGACTGATTCGATAGAAATGCAGCGGATCCGGAGAGGGATCGCTTTGGAATACGATATTTTCGTTCCGGTCGATGATAAAAATAGATCCGCCCGGCCCGAGATCGACTTTTTTCATCACGTTTTCGATTCCGTTATAGTTGGCGTCCACTTTAATAACGCCCACGCTGACGGAGGGATTGGAGATTTTGTTGAGCCTTTTGGCGAAGGAAAAAACCTTGAATTTCGGATTTTTTATGAGTTGTTCCGTATGGGCGGGAACGAATACGGCGCGATTGGAGGACAGCGCTTCCTGATACCAGCCGTATTCGGACGGGGATACGGAATCGTCCGTGCTGACGGAATAGCGCCCTCCGTGATAGATTTCATCGGCGATCAGGAAGGCGCTGATGATATCCTGCCGCGGCGTAATCATCATTTCATTTAAATATTCTTCGATTTCGCGTCGCTTTTCAAGCCTTCCGAGCTCCGTGTCCGGCCCGGGAGAGGACAGAAGATCCATCAGCGCATCGTTATAGTAAGGGGCCTGTGCCAGGCGGAAAATTTCATCCAGATAGGTGCTGATATTGTAGGACACCTGTTCCGTAATCTGCAGAATATTCTGAACGGACTGACGGTGAAAGTCCTGCGTATACTGGGAATACGACAGGGAAGATACCAGGAGGATGGATCCGGACAGCATGAGGATCATGATGGAAAGCAGCCGGAATTTTATGGATCTTTTTTGAGATGAGCGCCCGTTCATTTTCGTATCACCCTCCAGATGAAATATCTGTTCAGCCTTTTCTTCGATCATATCATATCCGTTTTAGTATGGACAGAAGAGGACATAAAATCGAACCCTCATCGCAGAAAATAGGAATAGGAAAGAGAAATCTGACGGGGTATACTCAAAATACAGAAAACCGGCCGGTTGCCTGAAAGAAAATCAGAGGAGGAATCGAGAATATGGCAAAGAGGAGTATCTGTGCGATACTGACGGGGCTGCTGCTTTTGGGGACGCTGTTGACGGGATGTGGGGAGAAAACGGCGGGAAGCGGTCAGGAAACGGGATCCGGGAGCGGAACCGAACCGGTGACGCTGACATTTCTGTTCGGCGATGCGGTGATGATGGACTGGTTCTGCGAATACTTTCCGGAGTACATCAGCGGGGATAATGCGGATGGAATTACGGTGGAAGTGGAATATCAGAAGGAAGCGAATCAGGTGCTGCAGGTGAAATCGGCGGCGGGGGAAATCCCGGACATGGTCAGCACAGGCCTTCCGCAGGAGATGGTGGATCAGGGGAAATTCCTGGATTTATCGGAGGAGAGCTGGTGGGACGATCTGAATCCTTCCGCAAAAGAGCTTTCCGTAGACGTCAAAAGCGGGAAAAATTATTTTGTGCCGATGTGTATGGGCGCGGTAGGCCTGTTTTACAACAGGGATGTTTTTGAAGAACTGGGGCTTAAAGAGGCGGAAACGTGGGAGGAACTGATGGATAACCTGAGGGTTATACGGGATGAAAAGCCGGACATGGTTCCCTTCTATATCTGCGGAAAAGAAGCTTATACCTTCGGCCATATGATCGATTTTATGGTGGACGGAGTGGCGAAAGAGAAACTGGGGTATTCCGGTTTCGAAACGGCTGCCAGCCAAAACGATCTGGAAACGTTGGGGTGGAACGCGCAGGAAGACGGGATTTTGTTCATCTTCGCCCGGGATCTTTTGCAGATGCAGGAGGAAGGACTGTTAAACGAAAACGTGATTACGGCGTCCTATGACAATCAAATCGAAGCGTTCGTCAGCGGAAAAGCGGCCGTGATCAGCCAGGGGGTGTGGTCTCTGGCGGATATGCAGAAGAAGGCTCCGGACTTTGAATCCATCGGTTTTGCGGCGTATCCGGCCATGCTTTCCGACAGCACAAAGATCGTCGGAAATACGCTGGATTCATACATTTCGATTTCCGCATCCAGCCAGCACATCGACGCGGCAAAGAAGGTGGCGGAAGCGATGCTGGAACCGGAAGCCATTCAGTCGCTGTGCGAAACCAGAAGCGCGATCCCCGCAAATCCGTCCGTGGACGCGGACTGGTCGATCATCAAGGACGATGTGGCGGCCGTACTCGGCGGCGATGCGGCAAAAGTGACGTTTACCCAGAATCTGCCGGGGGCGTTTAACGGGGACGAAAGAGGGCGGCTGGTACAGGAACTGATGGTGGGCAAATATGGAAACACGGTGGAATTTGCGGAAGAATATCTGAAGAGATGGAGCGAGGCTTACGAGTCCATCAGCCAGTGACAGGAAAAAGTAAGAGGTGCAGCGAAAAATGAGAAGCAAAAAAAAGCGGGAATGGCATCGGCTGATGATCCTTCCGGCGTTGAGCGTGTTTCTGCTGTTTGTGATCGTGCCGATCGGAGAAGGTATGGTGCTTGCCTTTACGGATTGGGATGGATATCATGCTCCCGCTTTTACGGGAATGGATAATTTCCTGAGATTTTTTTCGGACGATCAGGCGCTTACGGCTGTGAAAAACACCCTGCTCTTCGGTGCGGGGGGAACGCTTTTGCTGAATCTGGCAGGCCTGCTCTATGCGCTGATCCTGGATTCGGGGCTGCGGATGAAGGGCCTGATCCGGACCATCGTATATCTTCCCGCCATTATCAGCCCCCTGATTATCGGATACATCTGGTCGATCATCCTGTCTTCTGAAAACGGCGTTTTGCTGGAATGGATGACAATAATTGGGGCGGAAGATGCCTTTCGGGATCTTCTGGCAGATCCGGCAAGCGCGCTTTGCGTCATCATCGTCGTGCACGTATGGCAGTATCTGGGCGGCAACATGATCATTTACCTGGCAGGGCTTCAGAATATACCCGGAGATCTTCTGGAATCCGCCAAAATGGACGGAGCAGGGGGAGTGAAGCAGATTTTCAGCATCAAACTGCCCCTGCTGGGCCCTTCTTTTCAGATCAATATCGTGACCAATATCATCGGAGCGATGTCCATGTTCGATGTGATCATGTCCCTTACCAATGGAGGGCCGGGACACTATACGGAGTCTTTGAGCGTGTATATCTACCGGCTGAGCGCGTCCAGTCAGGCCGGCTATACAGCGGCGGTGTCGATGCTTATGTTCATCATCGTGCTGATTCCGGCGGGCGCCGCCTTCTGGATGATGCGGAAAATGGATGTGGAAATGTGAGGAAAACATGCGGGAACAGTTCAAAAACAAAGGAAGGCGGGCGGCGCTCGCGGCAGTAGCGGCGGTCATGGCGTATATCTCCCTCATACCGCTGATGGTGCTTTTACAGCTGGCCTTTCATCAACCGTCTCAGCTGACACAAAACGGATTCTTTTCCCTTCAGGGAATGACGCTTCAGAATTTTGGGCTGGCGTTTGAGAGCTCCAACCTGTTTTTGGGGATGATCAATTCGGCCCGAATTGCGGCGGCATCGCTGTTATTGACCGTGTTATTCGCTTCCGCAGCTTCCTATGAAATCGCCAGATTCCCTTCAAAGCTCAACAATACGGCCTATGTGCTGTTTCTGTTCAGCATGGCCATCCCGTCCATCATCAGTACGGTGCCCCTGTATATCCTGATGAGGAAACTCGGAGCGATTAACACGCTCTGGGGAATGATTCTGTTGAATACGGCTTTTGCCATGCCGTTCGCCATATTTCTGTATACCAGTTTTATCAAAAGCATGGCCAGGGACATGGAGGAAGCGGCGAAAATCGATGGCTGTTCCGCTGCCGGATGTTTTTTTCGGGTGCTTTTCCCCATTATGAAACCGGTGACTTCGACCGTGATTTTGCTCAACGCGGTCACCTTCTGGAACGAATACGGGAGAGCTGTATTCTTTTTGCAGAAACAGAGCGTTTATACCATGCCGTTGTCGATCTCCCTGTTTATCCAGAAATATGGGGCGGACTGGGAACTGATGGCCGCCGCGGCTCTGGTTGCGCTGATTCCGGTGGTAACCGTTTTCCTGGCGTTTCAAAAGTATTATATCAAGGGGCTCGCTGCGGGAGCCGTAAAGGGGTGATTGAAATGAAAAAGCTCATTCTTGTGTGCAATGCGCATCTGGATCCGGTCTGGCTGTGGAGATGGCAGGAGGGCGCGGGAGAGGCGCTGTCCACGTTTCGGACGGCGGCGGATTTCTGTGAAACCTTCGGGGGATTCGTCTTTAATCATAATGAAGCGCTGCTGTATGAGTGGGTGGAGGAATACGATCCGGAACTGTTCCGAAGGATTCAAAGGCTGGTAAAACAGGGGAAGTGGCACGTTATGGGCGGCTGGTATCTGCAGCCGGACTGCGTGATGGTTTCGGGGGAGTCGCTGGTGCGGCAAATCCTGTATGGCAGGAACTATTTTTATAACAGGTTTCATGTTGTTCCTGCCACGGCCGTAAATTTCGATTCCTTCGGACACAGCGTGGGGCTGGTGCAGATTTTGAAGAAAGCGGAGTACGATTCTTATGTCGTTTGCAGGGCAGGAAGGGCGGAGGAACTTCCGGGAAACGATTTTGAATGGATCGGCCTGGACGGCAGCCGGATCACGGCTCACTATTCGGACGAGAATTATAATTCGGTGAAAGGGATGGCGGCAAAAGAGCTGGAGCGATGGATGGAAAAGCATCGGGAAGAGGAGACGGGCCTGTTTCTGTGGGGCGTTGGAGATCACGGCGGCGGCCCTTCCAGAAAGGATATCCTGTCGCTGAGGAATTTTTTCGGGGAAAGGAAAGAATGCCGCTTTTCGGAATCCGTCCCGGAAGAGTATTTTTCGAAGCTCTCCAAAAAAGAACTGCCGAAATGGACTCATTCTCTGGGGCCGGTGTCGGAGGGATGTTATACGTCCCAGATCCGGATCAAGCAAAAGCACAGGAAACTGGAAAACGCCATTTATCTGGGAGAAAAGATGATGTCCCAGGCCGCCTGCGCCGGTCTGTGCGATTACCCTTCCGAAGAATTCCGGGAAGCGCAGAAAGCCCTGATGAAGGCGCAGTTTCACGACGCCCTTCCGGGAAGCGCGATCCGGGAAGCGGAAGAGGACACTCTGGACTGGCTGGGATATGGTCAGGAGCTGGCGGAGAGATGTAAGGCCAGGGCATTCTTCGCGCTGTGCGCGGGCCAGCCTCAGGTCAGGGCGGATACCTCACCGATTCTGGTCTACAACCCGCATCCGTTTGCGGTGGAAACCGTGATCGACTGCGAGGTCGTGCTGCCGGAGCAGAACTGGGAGAAGGATTACATGGTTCCGGAAGTTTATCGGGAAGAAAAGAAAGTGCCCTGTCAGGTGGAAAAGGAGTCCAGCAGTTTTGAAATCGACTGGAGGAAAAGATGCGTTTTCAGGGCACGTCTGGAAGCGGCGTCCATGAACAGGTTCGACTGCCGCTTTATCCGCTGCGATCGAAAGCCGCCCGTGGGGCTGCGGCCGTCGCAAGGGAAAATCGTTTTTGAGAACGGACGGCTCCGGGCAGTGATAAACTGCGAAACGGGACTTCTGGATGAGGTGACGGCGGACGGGATCCCCTGTTTAAAATCTCATGCGCTGCGGCTGGCCGTGATGCGGGACTGCTATAATTCCTGGGGCGTAGGATATCGGGATTTCGACGATGTAGAGGGATATTTTACCCTGATGTCCCCGGAAGAGGGAAGCCGATACAGCGGGCTTAAGGATTCGGAAACGCCTTCCGTCAGAGTGATTGAAGACGGAGAGGTCAGGACCGTGATAGAAAGCCTGTTTGAATACAGACGTTCCGCCCTCAGGATGCGGCTTTGCCTGCCGAAAGAAGGGACGGAAATCGGTCTGGAACTTCAGCTGCAGTGGCAGGAAAAGGATAGATTGCTGAAGCTGTGCGTTCCGACTTTTCTGGAAGGAGGAACCTGCCTGGGGCAGACAGCGTTCGGAAGGGAGGAGCTGCCGCAGGATGGGACGGAGGTCGTTTCCCAGAAATGGTGCGCCCTGACGGAGAGCGGAGGAATGGCGGCAGCCTGTATCGACGACGGCCTCTATGGGTTTAATTGCCGGCGGGGAGAACTCCGGATTACGCTGGTGCGTTCCCCGGGATATGGAATGTCGGACTGCGACGGGAAAATCGCCCTCAAACCGGGAAGGATGACTGACCGCATGGATCAGGGGGAACGCAATTACCGCCTGTGGCTGCATTTAGGGCCTGAACGGGAAGTGATGGGCGGCCTGGAAAACAGGGCTCTCGTCCGGAACGAAGCGCCGATGTGCCTCGCATATTGCCCGCCGGGCAGCGGGCGGCTGCGAAAGCCGGCGTTGAGGATCGATTCGGACAACATCGTCCTGTCCGCCATGAAAAAGGCGGAGAAAGGGGACGGATATGTTTTGCGCCTCTATGAATCCGAGGGGAGAAACGTTTTGGCCCGGGTCGATTTCCCGGAAATGGGGAGAAGCGTCACGGTTCCCTTCGGACCTTTTGAAATCAGAACGTTCCTTCTGGAACCGAAGTCGGGAAAATGGGAAGAGATCCCCCTGCTGGAAACGGAATTCGGGAAGCGGGAGGAGAATTCCATCAAAAAATAAAAATTTCTCTTGTAATCGGATCATATTTTGGTATAATAGGCAACAGGGAGACATAGCTCAGCTGGGAGAGCATTTGCTTGACGTGTAAAGGGTCGCAGGTTCGAGTCCTGTTGTCTCCACTGCCTAACAGAACAGGGAAAAGACGGGGAATGCCGATAAACGCTGGGTTTGTCGGCGTTCTTCTTTTTGTGCCGGAACATATTTGGGGTGGGAAAATATCTTCTATCAGGAAGGAGAAAAGGGAATGAAAATGAGCTGGGAAAATGGATCCATCTGTGAAACAGGAAGAAAGGAATCTGAAACCGCAGATTGCGGGATAATCCTGACCATGCTATAATGAATGAACTTATTTCGTTTTTGGTCGCTGTTGCGGCTGGTGTAGCCTGCCACTACATCATCAAATGGTTGGACAGCGATGACTGACCGGTAACCAGCCTGCGGGTCTAAGCCTTCCCGAAAATCAGGAATAGAAAACCCCAGAGTAGCCGCTCTGGGGTTTTCATGTGCTCATGTGGAACACTTATTTCGTTTGCCTATCGGCATTATAGCATATGCAGGGATCGCGTGCAAGATACATGGAAAATTTTTAAATATCTTAAAATTTCTTATTAAAAAGCGAATCATCAGAGCGAAACAACGGAGAATCTGAACTTTGAATTTAGTGTGAAATGTCAGAAAGTTTACCGGAACGGGGCATGAGAACACGGCAGGAAATGCTGGGAAATGCCGATAAACGCCGGGTGGAAATAGTCGCCAGAGTATCCCCCAGTTGAGAAAAAAGCGCCGCTGCCAGGTCGAGCTCGTCATCGGACAGGCGGCAGGCCATCGCATTGGCCAGCGCCGTTACGCTCATCGTCAGTTCGCACGGATTCATGGGATCACCTCTTATTAAAACTATGCGGCGAAAGATAGGAGGTGACAACCAAAGCCTGCCGTGCAGCCGGCGGCATCGTCTTTTGCCAAAGCCCGCCGTGCAGGCTCGAAAGCGCCAGGGCGCTTCCTCGCTATGCGACTTCTCCCTTTTGCCCGGCTCATTGTTGGAAAAATGTTAACATTTTGTTACAAGAGGGGAGGGGAGGGGGAGCGCGCCTTGCTTTTTGGGGGGTTATCTGCTAGAATATACTTCGGATTTGTCTGGATGTATGTTTTGGACTGATTGGAGAATAAATTCATGAACGTTATTGAAAAGGTTTTTGGCACTCACAGTGAACGGGAACTGAAGCGGATCGCGCCCATCGTGGAGCGGATCGAGAAGCTTCGTCCCACGATGCAGGAGCTCAGCGACGAGCAGCTTCGGGAAAAGACCCGGGAATATAAGAACCGTCTGGCTGCAGGAGAAACGCTGGACGATCTGCTGCCGGAAGCGTTTGCCACCGTCCGCGAGGCGGCGCGCAGGGTTTTGAACATGGAGCATTTCCGGGTTCAGCTGATCGGCGGCATCATCCTGCATCAGGGCCGTATCGCGGAGATGAAGACCGGCGAAGGAAAGACCCTGGTTTCCACCCTGCCCGCCTACCTGAACGCTCTGGAAGGACGGGGCGTCCATGTGGTTACGGTAAACGATTACCTGGCGGCCCGCGACGCGGAATGGATGGGAGCGGTGCACGAGTTCCTGGGGCTGAAGGTAGGCGTCGTGCTCAACAGCATGAAGCCGGAAGAAAGAAAGGCGGCCTACGCCTGCGATATCACTTATGTGACCAACAATGAGCTGGGCTTCGATTATCTGCGGGATAATATGGCCATTTATAAGGAGCAGCTGGTGCTGCGGGATCTGCATTACGCCATCATCGACGAGGTGGACTCCGTCCTGATCGACGAAGCCCGCACGCCGCTGATTATTTCCGGGCAGAGCGGAAAATCCACCAGCCTTTACGAAGCCTGCGACATTCTGGCCCGGCAGCTCAAACGCGGCGAAGATGTGGCCGACCTGTCCAAAATCGACGCCATCATGGGCGTGGAGCAGGAGGAGACGGGGGATTTCGTCGTCAACGAGAAGGATAAGGTGGTGAACCTCACCGCGGAGGGCATCAGCAAGGTGGAGAAATTCTTCCACATCGAGAATCTGGCGGATCCGGAGAACCTGGAAATCCAGAACAACATTATCCTGGCGCTGCGCGCGCACAACCTGATGCACAGGGACAAGGACTACGTGGTAAAGGACGATCAGGTTTTGATCGTGGACGAATTTACGGGACGCATCATGCCGGGACGCCGGTATTCCGACGGCCTGCACCAGGCCATCGAAGCGAAGGAACACGTGAAGGTGAAGCGCGAGAGCAAAACGCTGGCCACCATCACGTTCCAGAACTTCTTCAACAAATTCGAGAAGAAATCCGGCATGACCGGTACCGCGCTGACGGAAGAGAAGGAATTTAGGGATATTTACGGAATGGACGTGGTGGAGATCCCCACCAACCGCCCCGTGATCCGGACCGACCACCACGACGCGGTTTATAAGACGAGAAAGGAAAAGCTGCGCGCCATCGTGGAGTCGGTGAAGGAGGCGCACGCCAAGGGCCAGCCCGTCCTGGTTGGCACCATTACCATCGAGGCTTCCGAAGAGCTCTCCGGCATGCTGCGCCGCGAGGGCATCCAGCACAAGGTGCTCAACGCGAAGTTCCATGAGCTGGAAGCGGAAATCGTGGCTGACGCCGGTATCCACGGCGCGGTGACCATCGCCACCAACATGGCGGGCCGCGGTACGGATATCAAGCTGGACGACGAGGCGAAGGCAGCCGGAGGCCTGAAGATTATCGGCACGGAGCGCCACGAATCCAGGCGAATCGATAACCAGCTGCGCGGCCGTTCGGGACGGCAGGGGGATCCGGGCGAATCCAAATTCTATATTTCCCTGGAAGACGATCTGATGCGCCTGTTCGGATCCGAGAAGATGATTTCCATGTTCAATGCGCTGGGGATTCCGGAGGGCCAGGAGATCGAGCACAAGATGCTGACCAAAGCCATCGAAAACGCGCAGAAGAAGATCGAAGGAAACAACTTCGGCATCAGAAAGAACCTGCTGGAATACGACCAGGTGATGAACGAGCAGAGGGAAATCATCTACGCGGAGCGCCGCCGGGTTCTGGACGGCGAGAGCATGCGCGACGTGATTTACAAGATGATTACGGATATCGTGGACAGCACGGTGGACATGGTGATCGGCGAGGATTCGGATATCGACGACTGGAACTTCAACGAGCTCAACAACCTGCTTCTGCCCATCATTCCGCTGGCTCCAATCACCAAAGAACGGGTCAGCAAACCGAAGAAAAACAGCCTGAAACAGCAGCTGAAAGAAGAGGCTGTGAAGCTGTATGAGGCGAAGGAAGCGGAATTCCCGGAAGCGGAGATGATCCGGGAAGCGGAACGCGTGATTTTGCTGAAGGTCATCGACCGCAAGTGGATGACCCACATCGACGATATGGATCAGCTGCGCCAGGGCATCGGCCTGCAGGCGTACGGGCAGAGGGATCCTCTCGTGGAATATAAGATGAGCGGATATGAGATGTTCGAAAACATGACGCAGAGCATCAAGGAGGATACGGTTCGCGTCCTCTACCACATCCGCATCGAACAGAAGGTGGAGCGGGAACAGGTGGCGAAGGTGACCGGAACGAACAAGGACGAATCCGGTCCCAGAAAGCCGGTGAAGCGGGAGAATGTGAAGATTTATCCCAACGATCCCTGTCCCTGCGGCAGCGGGAAAAAATACAAAAACTGCTGCGGACGCAATCGGTAAGAAGGTGGAAAAAATCAATGGCAATCGTTGAATTGGATCAGATGAAAACCGAGCTTTCCGGATACGAGAGCACGCTGGAAGAAGTGAAGGATTCTCTGGATCTGGAAGGAAAGAGCAAGCGGATTGAGGAGCTGGAGATGGAAATGGAAGCGCCCGGATTCTGGGATGATCCGGATGCCTCGAACCGCAAGATGAAGGAACTGAAAAATCTGAAGGACACGAAGGAACTGTGCGAAAAGCTGGAGACCCAGTATTCCGACATCGAGACGCTCATCGAGATGGGATATGAGGAGGAGGATTCGGAGCTGGCTTCCGAGATCCGGTCGGAACTGGATGAATTTATCGCGGAGCTGGACGCCCTCCGGATCGAAACGCTCCTCTCCGGAGAGTACGACAAAAACAACGCGATCTTGAAGCTCAACGCGGGAGCGGGCGGTACGGAGAGCTGCGACTGGTGCAGCATGCTGTACCGGATGTACACCCGCTGGGCGGAGAAAAGGGGATTTGCGGTGGAAGTGCTGGACTATCTGGACGGAGAAGAAGCCGGCATCAAATCCGTTACCTTCCAGGTGAACGGAATGAACGCTTACGGCTATCTGAAATCCGAGAAGGGCGTGCACCGTCTCGTGCGGATTTCGCCGTTCAACGCCCAGGGAAAGAGGCAGACCTCTTTCGTTTCCCTGGACGTCATGCCGGAGATCGAGGAGGATCTGGATATCGAAATCAACCCGGAAGATCTGCGCATCGATACTTATCGAAGCAGCGGCGCGGGCGGACAGCATATCAACAAGACCTCTTCCGCCATCCGGATCACGCATCTGCCCACCGGAATCGTGGTGCAGTGCCAGAACGAGCGCTCCCAGTTCCAGAATAAGGACAAAGCGATGCAGATGCTGAAAGCCAAGCTGTATATGCTCAAGCAGGAAGCCAATGCGGAAAAGCTTTCGGATATCCGGGGAGAGGTGAAGGATATCGCCTGGGGCAACCAGATCCGTTCCTACGTGCTCCAGCCCTATAAGCTGGTGAAGGATCTGCGGACCAATCAGGAAGTGGCAAATGCGGACGCCGTCCTGGACGGCGGGCTGGATCCCTTCATCAACGCCTACCTGAAATGGATTCAGACGAAAAAATCGGACCAGCAGGCGGAGTGAGGCTGTCTTCTCAAAACGGAAATAAGAAATGTTGCGGGGCGGTAAACGGTTATGAGTTTGCCGCTCCGTATTAGTATAAATCATTCGCACGATTGCGAAGCTGCAGAAAAGCATGAAATTGTTCGTCGGCCTGCTCCGCAAAGATTTTCGGAGTGGATACCTGGCTTGCGAATCCGAGCGTCTTCCATGTCGCGGTCCAGATCAGATACGGTTCAAGGGGTAATCTGTCTTTTACCTTCAAATGGCAGCCATCCCGGACGAGCAATCCGTCCTGAGCCATTCGTTTCGCATCGAAATACAGCCTTGCTCCGGTAAGGTATTCTGCATCCGGGTCCATGACAATTTCCCCCTTTTGTCTTGAATTCACAACAATTTCTCCGGTGATGCCGCCACCGAACATGATGTAATCGCGAAAGTCTGCCGGATCTCCGAGGCTGATCCCGACAGGCTGTTTTTCATTGACGGCTTTTTCGGATTTCAGGATATTCCAGCTCTTTAGCATTCCGTCATTCCTGATCTGTTCCCAGCTGTTCATCGGCGTGCTGTGTATTAAGACAGGGGGCTCGTCTTCGCGGAGGAACGCTTCCTTATAGCTGTGACCTTCATAATGGTTTTTCGCAGTTTTGAAATCCGCCTCGGACATTACTAAAACGGCATTTTTCTCATTTTCTTCACAAAAGCCGAGGAAGTCTCCGACCGCCATCATCCAGTTCTGACAGTTGCTCCGGCTCGTCTTTATCGTATAAGCACAGCCGTTGCTGCTCCCGCATATCTGGCGATAATCAGGGCTGTCAGTGAGCATTAGAATGATCCACGAACTGTCGTAAGCCTGCTTTGTGACGGGATTTATTTTGCTTTCGGACAGTTTGTCAAGCCGGTAAATCATTTCGTACCTCTTCGTTGAACGTTTTACTGTTTCGGAGAACAAAGAATCCCGCTTGCGGGATTTCTCCGCCTGCGGCGGGTCGCGAAAGCGACATCTTCCTTCCCGCCGCAGTGCGATCTACCGGAGGTTTTTATCCGACAGGAAAGGAACTTTCCTGTCGGATAAAAAAAGACTGATAACCAGCGGCTTTCATGATTCAGCCATCGTTTATCAGCCTTTCCGTCCGTCCGGTCGCGCCCGGGCGGGAGAGCGTCACCGCCTCTGCTGCCGGGACATCAGATCCAGATAGAAAGCGGCGTAGGTCTGCTGGCGGTAGGGATAGACGTACAGCAGGCCGATTCCGCAGGTGAGAAAGCCCAGCAGCATCAGGGGGATAAAACTGAGCATCAGATACAGATAGCGGATCTTATTGCCCTTCATCAGCCGCCTGGAGTAGCGAAGGCATTCCGAAGCGCTCATTTCGGGGAAGTCCAGCATGATGAAATAGACCTGGGAATACAGGATTTTTACATAGAGGACGAAGGGCAGAAAGATCAGGGAGCAGAACAGTCCGGCATACAGCCAGCGATCCTGCAGAGTTGCCAGATATTGGGTCAAAAGGGCGTCGGCGACCGAATTGGGAATCAACAGCAGCAGGGAGGGCAGGAGCTGAATCCGCATGGCCTTCCCCGGCTCGCGCGAAAATCCGGCGAAGATCCCCGGGGCGGAAACCGGATGGCCGCAGGCGTTGCTCAGAAACAGAAAAGCGATCCCCGCGCTGAAAATGCCGAAAAAGACGTCCAGCCCGAAAGCGATCCCGTAATAGAGGATCGTGCCGAAGGGGGGACGGATCGAATACAGTCCGCTGGGGACGGCGATGAGATAGCGAAACAGCGCCAGGGTAAAATAGGCGCCGGAAAGGGGCAGATAGTGACCCAGAAGGGCGCCTCTGGCCTGCGCCTTCAGCGCTGCGCTCGTTGTATGTGCCTTCATAAAAATTTTCATTCCTCCTCAGCGAAGATCCGCGGGATCCACCCCGTAGCTCTCCAGAATTTCTTCGATGCCCATTCCCGTCATCTGTTCATAGGTATCATCCACCATCTGCCAGTATTGAGCCGTCATCTCCGGATTGGAGAAAACGGTGTAAAAGGAGAGCGCCCCCATGGCGAAATTGATGACCAGCGCGCAGGAGGACACGATAATCCCGGTCAGCGCGTAGTTCCCGGGCTTCCTTTGATTCCCTCTGGATAAAATCCCGAACAGGATGGACAGACAGCCCAGAAAAATCGTGGGGAGCAGCGTCATGGTGAAGATGCAGAGAAAGGCGGCGGCGCCCAGGGCCAGGGATGCGACGGCAAATCCCCTGCCCGGCTCAGGCCGGCGCGCCTGATTGATTCCGTTTTCCAGTTCCATATGATCCATAGGAAATCCCCTTCCATACACTTTCCGCCATTTTATCACGTTTTGACAGGAGAGACAAGTCAAATACCCCTCAGCGGGCGGATGGGCATGAAAAAATGGGAATGGCGAGTTTTCGCCAGGGGCTTGAAAAAGGGGAGAAGAATCGACTATACTGGAACGGTAAAACAGAAAGACAGAGGTATAGTGTGACAAATAAGCCCGATGGCTTATTTGTCACACAGCTATTTGTTCCGGAGCGTCACAAATAGCTTTGTTGGCAGAAGAGAAATCACATTCGTGATTTCTCTTCGCCCCGTCGCTTACGCTCCGGAATGGAGATTGAAATGGACATTTTAAACAGACTGAAGGAAGAACTCAAGGTGGAGCGCTGGCAGGTGGAAGCCGCCGTGAAGCTCATCGACGAAGGGAATACGATCCCCTTTATCGCCCGGTACCGCAAGGAAGTGACGGGATCCTTAAACGACGAAGTGCTGCGCAACCTGCTGGAACGGCTGACCTATCTGCGCAATCTGGAAGAGAAAAAGGAAACCGTGTTGAGCAGCATAGAGGAGCAGGGAAAGCTGACGGACGAGCTGCGGGAGAAGATCCTGGCGGCGGAAACGCAGGTGGTGGTGGACGACCTGTACCGCCCGTACCGCCCCAAAAGGAGGACGAGGGCCAGCGTGGCGAAGGAGAAGGGGCTTCAGGGACTGGCGGACTTCATCCTCCTTCAGGAGACGGACCGTCCGCTTCAGGAAGAAGCGCAGAAATATGTGGACGAAGGGAAGGGGGTGGCCGACGCGGCGGAAGCTCTGCAGGGCGCGCTGGATATCATCGCGGAGGCCGTTTCGGACGACGCGGATTACCGGATCTTCATCCGCAGCCTGACGGAAGCGGAAGGAAAGATCGTGAGCGCGGCCAGGGATGAGAAGGCGTCCAGCGTCTACGAGATGTACTACGCCTATGAGGAACCTGTGAAAAAGGCCGCGGGCCACCGGATTCTGGCCATCAACCGGGGAGAAGCGGAAAAGTTCCTCACGGTGAAAATCGAAGCGCCCCAGGAGAGGATCCTGCAGTATCTGGAAAAGAAGGTGATCGTCCGGGAGAATCCCCATACCGGTCCCGCGCTGAAGGAAGCCCTGGCGGACAGCTATTCCCGTCTCATCGCTCCAGCCATCGAGAGGGAGATCCGCAACGGGCTGACGGAAAAGGCGGAGGAAGGGGCGATCAGCGTATTCGGCAAAAATCTGCAGCAGCTTCTCATGCAGCCGCCCATCGCGGGCAGGGTGGTGCTGGGATGGGATCCGGCTTTCCGCACGGGCTGCAAGCTGGCGGTGGTGGATCCCACCGGAAAGGTGCTGGCCACAAAGGTGATCTATCCCACCGCGCCCCAAAACCGGGTGGAGGAGTCGAAGCGGGAGCTGAAAAAGCTCATCGATACCTACGGCGTCTCCCTGATTTCCCTGGGGAACGGAACCGCGTCCAGGGAGTCGGAGCAGGTGATCGTGGACCTGATCAAAGAGCTCAAAAAGCCCGTTCAGTACGTGATCGTCAGCGAAGCGGGCGCATCGGTGTATTCCGCCAGCAAGCTGGCGACGGAGGAGTTCCCGAATTTCGACGTGGGGCAGAGGAGCGCGGCTTCCATCGCCCGCCGTCTGCAGGATCCGCTGGCGGAGCTGGTGAAGATCGACCCGAAGTCCATCGGCGTGGGGCAGTATCAGCACGACATGAATCAGAAAAAGCTGGGAGAAGCCCTCACGGGCGTGGTGGAAGACTGCGTCAACCGGGTGGGCGTGGACCTGAACACGGCTTCCGCTTCTCTGCTGGAATATATCTCCGGGGTATCGAAGGCGGTGGCGAAAAACATCGTGGAATACCGGGAGGAAAACGGACGTTTTACCGACAGGAAGCAGCTTTTGAAAGTGCCCAAGCTGGGGCCGAAGGCCTTCGAACAGTGCGCGGGATTTTTGCGCATCGCGGACGGGGATAATCCTCTGGACGCCACCAGCGTGCATCCGGAATCCTATGAGGCCGCCCGGCAGCTTCTGCAAAAGCTGGATATGACCATGGAGGACGTGCGCCGCCTGCAGAAGGAAGCGAAGGAAAAACCTGCGGGAGGGGCGAAAAAGCAGGAGGAGCCCGGGAAGGACAGAAGGAACCGGGAGGACAGAAGAGGAAAACAGATCGTCATCCGCAATACCAACACAGCCATGGGGAAGGCGCTGGCAGCGGCCATGGCGCAGATGGAGCAGGCTCCTCAGGAGGAAACGAAGCGGGAAGCGAAGGGATCCGTTTCCCGGAACGGGTCTCAGAGAGGGGAGACGGCTTTCGCAGCGCTGGAGAGAAAGATCCGGAATAAAAAGGAGCTGGCGGCGGAGCTGGGAATCGGAGAAATCACCCTGAACGATATCCTGACGGAGCTGGAAAAACCGGCGAGGGATCCCAGGCTGGATTGCCCTGCGCCCATCCTGCGCAGCGACGTGCTGGACATGAAGGACTTAAAGCCCGGAATGATTTTGAAGGGTACCGTGCGAAACGTCATCGACTTCGGCGCCTTCGTGGACATCGGCGTCCATCAGGACGGCCTCGTCCACATTTCCCGGATCACGGACCGGTTCATCCGACATCCCCTGGAGGCCGTCAGCGTGGGGGATATCGTGGACGTTAAGGTTCTGGATGTGGATCCGGTGAAAAAGAGGATCAGCCTGACCATGCGGCTGGACCAGGAAAACGGGCATTGACAGATCGGCGGGAGTGTATTAAGATAAGCAGGTAAAATGAATCAGGTAAAGTTCTTCAGGGTCGGGTGAAAGTCCCAACCGGTGGTATAGCCCACGAGCGCCGTCAACTGCGTTGGCGGGGCAGATTCGGTGAAACTCCGAGGCCGACAGTACAGTCTGGATGAAAGAAGAAACCATAGCGCATGAACGGCGGCAGCCCGTCTCTTTTCAGGGAGGTGGGCGCTGCGTTTCATACGAAAAGGCGCCCGGAAGATATTCTCTTCCGGGTTTTTTATTTCATAAAAGAAGACTTTTCCTCTTTCAAATTTTTCGAATTGAAGGGAGATTCTACAAATGAGCGCAGTCATGCAAACCGTATCTGAAAACCTGGTTTTCGTCCTCCAGTTTCTGGGGCTGGTAGTCCTGATGTTTCTCATCGCCTATGCCGTCGAAAAGGCGGTCAAAAGGAAACGGGGCGATTCCGAGCGGGTTCTGGCGACCAGAAAAATCGTTATGATCGGCGTCTTTTCCGCCATGGCGGCCGTGCTGATGGTGCTGGAATTTCCGGTGCCCTTCGCCCCGTCCTTCTACGGCCTGGATTTCTCCGAGCTCCCGGCCCTGATCGGAGCCTTCGCCTACGGGCCCGTGGCGGGCGTGATGATCGAATTCTGCAAGATCGTCATCAAGATTTTCTTAAAGCCCTCCTCCACGGCGTTCGTGGGAGAACTGGCCAATTTCGTCATCGCCTGCGTGCTGGTACTGCCCGCTTCGGTGATCTATCTCGTGAAAAAGACCCGCAGAAACGCCATCATCGGCACGGTGGTGGGAACGCTTCTGATGGCCGTGTTCGGAACCGCGTTCAACGCCGTTTACCTGATTCCGAAGTTCGCCCAGCTCTACGGGATGCCGCTGGATTCCATCATCGCCATGGGAACGGCCATCAACCCGTCCATCCATGACATCACCGGCCTAGTCGTCCTGTGCGTAGCGCCGCTGAACCTGCTCAAAGGCGGGCTGGTATCGCTGATCACGGTGCTGATTTACAAAAAGCTCAGCCCGGTGCTCAAAGCCGCCGCCAAAAAGGAAAAATAAAGGACCGCTGTCCGCAGGCTTTTCACAGCCCCTGCGTCCCGGCATTTCGTTCATTCAGCCGAAACGGAAGCCCTGACGCAGGGGTTTCCTTTTGAAAATTTTAAGAAAAGTTTTAAGAACGTGACGGGATTTTTGAAAGGTCTGTCGTATAAAATAAAACAGGCTTTTCAAGGAGATAGTGCTTGACAAAAGGCGCACACAGCATTATTGTACTAATATACTAATACAGGAGGCGGACACTATGGGCGCTTTGGTTGAAGTGAAGGACATCTGCAAGATCTATAACCCAGGGGAAAACGAAGTGCGGGCCCTGGATCATGTGGACGTGACCATCGACGAGAACGAATTCGTGGCCATTATCGGGCATTCCGGTTCCGGAAAATCCACGCTGATGAATATGCTGGGGTGTTTGGACGTGCCTACCAGCGGGGACTATTTTCTGCACGGGCAGGATGTGGCTTCCATGAGCGACGATGAGCTTTCCGATATCCGCAACAGGGAGATCGGGTTCATCTTTCAGGGATTTAACCTGATTCCCAACCTGACGGCGGAGGAAAACGTGGAACTCCCCCTGATCTATCGCGGAGTGGGCAGAAGGGAGAGAAAGCAGCTGGCGCAGAGCGCGCTGGAGAAGGTGGGGCTCTCCCACAGAATGCACCACAAGCCTTCGGAAATGTCCGGCGGGCAGCAGCAAAGGGTGGCCATCGCCAGGGCCATCGCGCAGGCTCCGCCCATCATTCTGGCGGACGAACCCACAGGCAATCTGGACTCCCACTCCAGTCAGGAGATCATGGGAATCCTGAAAAAGCTACATAAAGGCGGGCACACCGTGATCCTGATCACCCATGACAATGAGATCGCGGCCCAGGCGGAACGGGTGATTCGGATCAGGGACGGAAAAATAGAGGAAGATTTCGTAAAAAAAGGAGAAAGAGATGAGTGAATTAACGAAAAAGCGTCAAAAGCCGGCACCCAAAACGGGAAAGCGCAGGCTGAAGAAGAGGTACGTGGCCCTCGGCCTGGTAGCGGTGCTGGCGCTGGGAGCCTTCGTTTACAGCAACGCCATGTCCGGCAAGGCGGCCCTTCCGGTGACCTGCACGGCGGCCATGACCGGGGACGTGGAGGAGAATATTTCCGCCAGCGGCAAGGTGCAGAGCGCCAATGCGAAGACGTATTTCGCTCCGGCCGGCGCGACGATTGCGGAGCTGAACGTATCCGTCGGCGACGAAGTCAAAGAAGGCGACCTGCTTTTGACCTTCGATACCTCGGAGCTGGAGCAGAACAAGCAGAAAGCGGATCTGGAAGCTTCCCAGGCCGCCAACAGCTATCAGAGCGCCATGCAGGAGAGCAATGAAAACCAGAACGAATATTCCGACGCGACCATCGGCCTGGACGAACTCAAACAGATGAAGGCGAATCAGGAACAGTATGTCCAGGGGCTCAAGTACGAGCTGGAGGACGATACCAGCGAAAAGAAGGAAGACTTGAAGCAGTGGAGCACGCAGCTGCAGAAGGAGCTGGATTATCAGAACCGGAAGCTGGCGGAAAAGCAGGCGGCCGGCAGGGATACGGAAAACACAGAGGAAGTGATCGAAAGCGTGCAGGGGCAGCTCTACGATGTGCAAAACGAGCTGGAAATGCTGGAAAACGATGAAAATCTCAAGCAGAAGCAGCGCCTGATCGATCTGGAGGAGAAAAAGCTGAGCGACATGGAAGAGGAAATTTCCAGAAGGGAATCCAAACAGACCTCTTCGGAGTCCGGCATCCTGAACGGATACGCGCAGGCGGAAAAGAGGATTTCCGTGGAATCCGCGAACCTGTCCGCACAGCAGGCCGCCGAGGATCTGGCCGTAGCCAGTCAGGGCGTCACGGCGGAATTTTCCGGAATCGTGACGGAGGTTTCCGCCGTGGAAGGGGCCAGCGTGACGAAAGGAGCCCAGCTGTTCACCGTGCAGAGCAACCGGGAAGTGAAGGTGACGGTGGAGCTGAGCAAATACGACCTGGAAAAGGTGACGGAAGGGCAGGAAGCCGATGTGACCATAGCCGGAGCCGCCTATCGGGGCAAGGTGGAGAAAATCAGCCGGATGGCCGAGAACAACGCCCAGAACACCCCCGTGGTGAAAGCGGATATCCGGATCGAAAATCCGGATGGAAACGTATTTCTGGGAGTGGAGGGAAAAGCCGATATCCATACGGCGAAAGCGGAGGGCGCTGTGCTGGTGCCCTATGAGGCGGTCAACACGGACAAGGACGGCGATTTCTGCTACCTGGTCAAAGACGGCGTGATCGTGAAGCAGCCGGTCGTAACGGGAATTTCCGACGATACGGACGTGGAAATCAGGGAAGGAATTCAGGCCGGGGACATGGTGGTAACCGGCACGGGGGCGAACCTGACGGAAGGGATGCAGGTCGTGCCCATTACCCAGTAAGGCATCAGGGCGAAACGACGTGAAAATCGGAAGGAGGGCAATATGTCACAGTTTTGGGAATATCTGAAAATTGCCCTGATGAATATCAAGAGCAACAAAGGGCGGTCGTTTCTGACCATGCTGGGAATTATCATCGGCATCTCTTCTGTCATCATGATCATTTCCGTGGGCAACGGGATCAAAGCGGAGGTCAACGGGGAACTGAACCAGATGGCGGGCGGTCAGGTGGCGGTGTATACGGACAACAGCCACAACGCGGAACCCATCTATTTTACGGAAGAGGATTTCGAGGCCATCGAGGAAAAGGTGGATCACGTCAAAGGGGTGACACCGCTCTACTCGGTGTATGCCACGACGGCTACCAGAAAAGGAAACTTCGACCTCATCCTCTCCTGCGGCACGGCCGGAATGGAATACTATTCCAAAGACCCGGTCATCCGGGGAAGATTCTATTCGGCCAGCGACTATGATTCGGCCAGACGGGTCTGCATCATCCCGGAGAGCACGGCCAGACAGCTGTTCGGGACCACGGATGTGGTGGGCATGACGCTGGAAGTGGACATATATGGGGTTTCCCAGGAGTTCGAAATCATCGGAATCCGCCAGGACAGCGCTTCCAGCCTGATCAACATGGGCAGCGGAGGGATGCTGTCCATGGAAGCGCCGCTGTCCGTGCTGGAAACCTTCGGCTTCTATTTGAGCGATTTCGAGCAGTTTTACATCATCGGGGAGAGCAACGAATACGCGTCGCAGATCGCGCAGGAGAGCGTCAGCCTGATGGAGAAACGGCACAATGTCAGGGGAGAGGGGGCAATCCTGGTGGAGAGCTTCAACGACGCGCTGGCGCAGGTCAACTCCATCCTGGGCTATATCACGGCCTTTGTGGTGCTGGTAGCCGCGATTTCCCTGCTGGTGGGAGGAATCGGCGTGATGAACATCATGCTGGTGTCCGTGACGGAGCGGACCCGGGAAATCGGCATCCGAAAATCCCTGGGAGCCAGAACGGCGTCCATCCTCCTGCAGTTTCTGTCGGAAGCGGCCATCATCACCCTGCTGGGAGGCCTGATCGGCATCCTGCTGGGAGCCCTGGGCGCCGGGGCGATCTGCTCGGCCATCGGGTTCTCCGCGCAGGTGAGGGTGAGCACCGTGCTGGGGGCGTCGCTGTTTTCCTCCGCGGTGGGGATTTTCTTCGGGATTTATCCGGCCAGAAAGGCGGCGAAGATGAGCCCCATCGACGCGCTGCGGCACGAATAGAAAACGAAAAAACGAAATGGAAAAGACGGGCGGGACGCCGGAAAGGAACCCCTTTTGCGGCTGACCGGCCCGTTTTTTCTTGACCGCAGGGGATTTCTGTTGTAGTCTGTTAGTGGCGACAGCCGGAATGTGAAGAGACGGCCGAAAAGGCCGCGGGAGGAACGGATGGAAGTTGAATTTGATGTAAAAATCGACGCGGGCGCGCTCTACGATTACATGCTCCGGCATACGTACAGTTCGGCAGCCGGCATTCTGGGGACCGCCGTGGGAGCGCTGGGAATCGTGATGTTTCTCATGAACGGGTATCCGCTGTATCTGATTTTCGGCGGATTTCTTCTGGTATATCAGCCCGTTTCCCTCTGGCTGCGGGCGAAAAAGCAGGCGCAAAACCCCACGTTTTCAAAACCCCTCCATTACCGGATGACCGAAGAAGGGGTCGCGGTTTCCCAGGGGGGAGAAGAGCAGTTTCAGCGCTGGGAGCTCATGCATCGGGCGGTTTCCACGGGGAGAAGCCTGAT
Source organism: Candidatus Eisenbergiella merdigallinarum (assembly GCA_019119355.1). Classification (GTDB taxonomy): domain Bacteria; phylum Bacillota; class Clostridia; order Lachnospirales; family Lachnospiraceae; genus Gallintestinimicrobium; species Gallintestinimicrobium merdigallinarum. The sequence continues at coordinate 5,512 of DWXE01000015.1, read as the reverse complement.
TTTATATACGGGCAGGGTCAATGCCAGCATTTTTCCGCGGAAGGATCTGGGAGAGAAGCAGGCGGAGGTGATCGCCATGATCTCAAAACATATGCCGCCCAAAAAAGTTCAGATCCGGATGTGAGACAGGAGAAGTGGAGATGATTGTGGAAAGCTTGTGCGCGGAGGACACGTTCGCCTTCGGCAAAAAGATCGGGGAAGCGGCGCAGCCGGGGCAGGTGTACACGCTGATCGGAGATCTCGGCGTGGGAAAGACCGTCCTGACGCAGGGAGTGGCCGCAGGGCTGGGGATTTCGGAACCGGTCAACAGCCCCACGTTCACCATCCTGCAGATCTATGAAGGGGGACGAATGCCTTTCTACCATTTTGACGTCTACCGCATCGGGGACGTGGAGGAAATGGAGGAAATCGGCTACGAGGACTGCTTTTACGGCAGCGGCCTGTGCCTGATCGAATGGGCCGGTCTGATCCGGGAAATCCTGCCGGATCATTACTGGGAAATCGAGATTGAAAAGGATCCCGAAAAGGGATTCGATTACAGAAAGATAACGATGACGGAAAAGGGAAGGTGATCGCTTGAAGATCCTGGCGCTGGACAGTTCCGGACTGGTGGCCTCCGTGGCCCTGACGGACGACGATGTCCTGGTTGCGGAATATACGACGAATTATAAAAAAACACACTCTCAGACGCTTTTGCCCATGCTGGATGAGCTGAAGCGGATGGTGGAGCTGGATCTGCATACGGTGGACGTCATCGCCGTGGCGGCGGGCCCCGGCTCCTTTACCGGGCTGCGGATCGGCGCGGCCACCGCGAAGGGGCTCGGTCTGGCGCTGAACGCGCCCATCGCCCCGGTGCCCACGGTGGACGCGCTGGCCTGGAACCTTTACGGCAGCGACCGGCTGGTCTGCCCGCTGATGGACGCGAGGAGAAATCAGGTCTATACGGGGATCTACGCCTTTGAACGGGATGAAGCGGGGGGATGCCGGCAGAATACCCTGCTGGAGCAGTGCGCCCTTTCCGTGGAGGAAGTGGCCGGACGGCTGAACGGTCTGGGAAGGGAAGTCATTTTTCTGGGAGACGGCGTGCCCGTCTACCGGGAGCTGCTCGCAGAGCGGGTGAAAGTGCCGTTTTCCTTCGCCCCGGCCTGCTGCAACCGGCAGAGGGCCGCGCTGGTGGCCTGCCTGGGAGCGGTTTATGCGCGGGAAGGAAAGCTGGTGGACGCGGACCGCTTCGCGCCGGAATATCTGCGCATGTCCCAGGCGGAGCGCGAGAGGATGGAAGCGGCTGACTCGCAAAAGGAGGCCGCAGGGGCCCAAAGGAGGCCGTCCTGACGGGAGGATCTGCTGTGAGCCGGAACGTGATATTTCGCAGGATGAGAGAAGAGGACGCCGCCGCCGCTGCCGCTCTGGAGGCGGCCTGCTCCCGGGAAGCCTGGTCCGAACGGGCTTTCGCTTCGGCGGCCTGCGACCCCAACGCCCTGTATCTGGTGGCGGAAGAGGACGGCGGGATCGTGGGCTGCTGCGGAATCTGGCAGTCTTTCGAGGACGGGGATATCTGCAACGTGGCGGTGAAAGAGAGCTGCCGCCGGCGGGGAATCGGGGAATCCATGCTTTTGGAGCTGATGCGCTGCGCTGTCCGGAACGGGATCCGCAACTTTACGCTGGAAGTAAGAAGCGGCAATCGCGCCGCCGTGGCCCTCTATGAAAAACTGGGATTTATAAAGGAAGGAGTCCGGAAGGGATTTTATTCCAATCCAACGGAGGACGCCCTGATTTTGTGGAAGCGCGGCGGATTGTAACAAATTTCCGCTTTTTTCTGTCGTGAAAATCCGGTATACTGCAGATACATCGCAAAAAGGAGTGATCGCTGTGAGAAACTGGACAGAAGGCCAAAAGGAGCTTTCCGGGGTGATCTGCAACGGCTGCGGCAGGGCGCTGAAGGTGGAAGGCGGCATCTTGAAAGAGGGCTGTTTTGAAGGAAAACAGGTTTTCGGATATTTCAGTTCCATGGACGGGCAGGAGCACCGCTTCGACCTGTGCGAGGAATGTTATCAAAAAATGATCGCGCGGTTTTTGGTGCCCGTGACGAAAAGGGAGCTGCCGGAGCTGGACGGCTGACGGCAGGGCGCTTCTGCGCGCGGAGGAATGAGAGGAAACATGCTGGAAGTTTGTCTTTTGGGAACCGGGGGGATGATGCCGCTGCCGTACAGGTGGCTCACGTCCCTGATGGTTCGGTATAACGGGAAGAGCGTTCTGATCGACTGCGGGGAAGGAACGCAGATCGCCATGAAGGAGAAAGGGTGGAGCCCCAAGCCCATCGACGTCATCTGTTTTACCCATTTTCATGCGGATCATATCAGCGGCCTGCCGGGCATGCTCCTCACCATGGGGAACGCGGAACGGACGGAGCCGCTTCTTCTCATTGGCCCCAAAGGGCTGACGAAGGTGGTGGGCGCGCTGCGGGTGATCGCTCCGGAGCTGCCCTTTCCGATTCAGTGTCTGGAAATTTCGGAAGCGGAGCAGCAGTTTGAGATCGGCGGGATGCGGATCGAAACGTTTCGGGTGCATCACAATGTTCCCTGCTACGGCTACAGCATCGCCGTGGACCGGGCCGGCAGGTTCCAGCTGGAGCGCGCGGAAGCGCTGGGGATCGAAAAGCGTTACTGGAACCGGCTGCAGAAGGGCGAAACGGTGGAAGTGGACGGAGCGGTTTATACGCCGGATATGGTGATGGGACAGGCCCGCAAGGGGCTTAAGGTCACTTACTGCACGGACACCCGACCCACGGAGGGGATCGTCAGAAACGCCCGGGACGCGGACCTGTTCATCTGCGAGGGCATGTACGGAGAGCCGGAGAAGAAGGAAAAGGCGAAAGAGAACAAACACATGACCTTTCTGGAGGCGGCGGAGATGGCGCGCCGGGCAGGGGTAAAACGGCTGTGGTTGACGCATTACAGCCCGTCTGTGGTCCGTCCGGAAGATTTCATGGGCGGCGTGCGCAGGATTTTCCCCGGAGCGATTGCGGCCAAAGACGGGCGGACGGAAGATCTGAAATTCGAAGAGGACGAATCGGAAACATGAATACGAAAGAAGAAATCCGGGATGTCAGGATCCTGGCCATCGAAAGCTCCTGCGACGAAACCGCGGCGGCCGTGGTGGAAAACGGGCGGGATGTGCTGTCCAATGTGATTTATTCCCAGATCGATCTGCACACCTTATACGGAGGAGTGGTGCCGGAAATCGCATCCCGCAAGCATATTGAAAAAATCAATCAGGTGGTAAAAAAGGCGCTGGCGGACGCCGGCCTTTCCCTGGAGGAGATCACGGCCGTGGCGGTGACCTGCGGCCCCGGTCTGGTGGGCGCGCTGCTGGTGGGCGTTTCCGCGGCGAAGGCCATCGCTTTCGCCGCCGGCAAGCCCCTGGTCGGCGTGCACCATATCGAAGGGCACATCTGCGCCAATTTTATCGAAAACAGGGATCTGGAACCGCCCTTTTTGTGCCTGGTGGTGTCTGGCGGACATTCCCATCTGGTGATGGTGAAGGACTACGGCGAATATGAAATCCTGGGACGGACCAGGGACGACGCGGCCGGAGAAGCTTTCGACAAGGTGGCCAGGGCCATCGGCCTGGGCTATCCGGGCGGCCCGAAAATCGACCGCGTCTCGGATCAGGGCGATCCGGAAGCCATCGCCTTCCCGCGGGCCAAAATCGTGGACAACGTTTACGATTTCAGCTTCAGCGGCCTGAAATCCGCCGTGCTCAACTACTTAAACGGCTGTCAGATGAAGGGAATCGAGGTCAATCAGGCCGATGTGGCGGCCTCCTTTCAAAAAGCGGTGGTGGATGTGCTGGTGGAACATTCCATGGAGGCGGTTCGCCGTTATGGGGTGGACCGGTTCGCCGTGGCGGGAGGGGTGGCTTCCAATTCCCATTTGCGGGCTGCGCTGGAAGAAGCCTGCAGGGAGCAGGGCGTCCGCTTCTATCGGCCCTCCCCGGTGTATTGCACGGACAACGCGGCCATGATCGGCGTGGCCGCTTACCATGAATACCGAAAGGGCGTCCGGCATGGCTGGGACCTCAACGCCGTGCCGAATCTCAAACTGGGGGACAGAGTCTGACGGGAGGAAACCGCATGGAAAAGAAATTCTGCACCGCGGTGGTATTGGCGGCGGGACAGGGAAAACGGATGGGAACGAAGGTGGCCAAGCAATACCTGGAGATCGGCGGCAGGCCTCTGCTGTATTACGCCCTGGAAGCCTTCGAACGTTCCCCGCTGGTGGACGCCATCGTGCTGGTGGTGGGAAGCGGGGAGCAGGTTTCCTATTGCCGGACCGAAATCGTGGACGCATACGGATTCAAAAAAGTGGGAAGGATCATACCGGGCGGAAAAGAACGGTATGATTCCGTATTCTGCGCCCTGACGGAGATCGCCCGGGGAATGGATCCGGCCGCGCGGGAGGGGTATGTCCTGATTCACGACGGGGCCCGGCCGGCGGTGGACGAGGGGATTATCTCCAGATGCCTGGAGTCGGCGAAACGGGACGGGGCCTGTGTGGCGGCCGTGCCTTCCAAAGATACGGTCAAGCTGGCGGATGAAAACGGCTTTGCAGCGGTCACGCCCCCCAGGGACCGGGTGTGGATCGTCCAGACCCCTCAGGCGTTCGAATTCCCCCTGATCTACGGGGCTTACCGGAGGATGAAAAACAGCGTGCAGCGGCTGGAGCAGGAGGGCATCCGGATCACGGACGACGCCATGGTGGTGGAAACCTTTACCGATAAAAAGGTAAAACTGGTGGAGGGATCCTACGAAAATATCAAGGTGACCACGCCGGAAGACCTGGGAATGGTTGAGACGTTTCTGGGGCTCAGGGCACCCCGCTGAAAGTTAAAAAAATTATTTCAAAAAATTGGTTGACAGCGCGATGGGTTTTTGCTACAATACATCTTGCGCTGATGAAGCGCAGAAATACAAAAGACGTTGTATATGGCCCGGAGAGGTATCGAAGCGGTCATAACGAGGCGGTCTTGAAAACCGTTTGTCCGAAAGGGCGCGTGGGTTCGAATCCCACCCTCTCCGCTGGATTTTATCTGCAGCCTGCGGAGCGCGGCTGTGATTGGAATCCGTCAAAACAGAATCGTTGATCAGAGGATCAGCACATTTGGAGAAGTACCCAAGATGGCTGAAGGGACACCCCTGGAAAGGGTGCAGGTCGTTAATAGCGGCGCGAGGGTTCAAATCCCTCCTTCTCCGTTTTGCACGGCGCGGGCCGTGCAAAAAAAGTAAAAAAACTGTTGACAGACGCGAATATCTGTGATAAATTAGATGAGCTGTCTGAGAGACGGAAAAGCACCTTGACAAATAAACAGTAATGCAACCCTGAAAATTCAAGAGAAATTTCAGAGAACAAAGCAAACCTAAAAACAGTAAAACGGTAGAAATCAGCCAGACGATTTTGACCGGGAAGGAAACTTGAACATGAGAGTTTGATCCTGGCTCAGGATGAACGCTGGC